>JAYKHV010000168.1:0-32986 GCA_035285085.1 Lyngbya sp.
GGGGGTTCGGGGGGTGATGGGGGGATGGGGAGGTGGGGAGAGGACTTTTTTCCGATGAAAAATAGCTTTTTGTTAATAAAAATTCCCCCCATCTCCCTACCTCCCTACCTCCGGTCCTCCCCACCAATCAAGTTTTCGGGCTAGAATGAAACGGCCCTGGGGGTGATGGGGGGATGGGGAGGTGGGTGAAGTGCGCTTCTAATTAAAAATACCTTTTTGTTAATAAAAATCCTCTCTATCTCCCTACCTCCCTACCTCCGGTCCTCCCCACCAATCAAGTTTTCGGGCTAGAACGCGCACGGCCCTGCTGCCCTTCCGGGGGGTTGGGAGAAGGGATGGGGAAGAGGTCAAACCTACAAGGTTTAACTTTGAGATAACCGCTTAACTTCTTCTCCTCCTAACATCTGATCGGTTTCTGCTAAATAACCGGGAATTTTATCGGCGTTGGGGCTGTTGGCTAAACATTGACTCAGGTCAACTTTTTCAACATTGGCGGCGTTATTTCCGGGGAACCAATGACCGCCATTTCCTAATAAATTATACCGCATTTTTCCGTATTCTACCAGATCGTAAGCGACCGCCAAATTTCGCAGCCATAAAATCACGGGAATATTGATGTTATTGGGCGTATTTTCTGGGGTAGGTAAGCCGATTTGCCAGGTTTTAAACCAATCTTTTCCTAAAGAGTTTATCGCTTGTTTTTCTAAACGTTCTAAAATGGGCGGTAAAATTTCATCATAACGATCTAATAAATCAATCGTTTTTAAATGTTCATCAAAATCGGTGGGTTTAGAAGCCCCTAAACTCAAGGTATGAACTTCTGGATGACTCAAACAAAATAAGTCATTAAACACCATTGGACTCAAGGGAGAACAAAGTTCAACCAATTTTTTCGGGGGATTATAAAGTTTTCCGCCTTTATCGGAGGGACTAATAATAAATACCCCCATATCGTGACGAGTTGCGGCTTCAATTGCTGGCCAGTTTAACTGATTGATGTAATACCAATGGAGATTCACATAATCAAATTGATCGGTTTCTATGGCTTTTGTAATCACATCAGTCGGCCCGTGAGTGGAGAAACCAATAAACCTGACTTTGCCTTGTTCTTGAAATTTTCGGGCTTCATCCAAACAGCCTCCGGGTCTGATTGTCCAGTCGAGTATCTCGGGAGTATTAATGCCGTGAATGCCCAACAAATCAATATAATCTAATTGCAAAAAAGCTAAAGATTGATGAAATTTTCGCCGAAATTCTTTGGGGTTTTCAGCGGGAGAAACTTTGGTTTGAATAATCAATTGTTCGCGGGGAAATTTGGGTAAAACTTGCCCCAGTTGCATTTCTGAGGTTCCATATCCCCGTGCGGTTTCAATATGATTAATCCCGCATTCAAAAGAACGGCGAATGGTCGCTTCAAGATTTTTTTGATTCTCAATTGGAATTTGATGGGCTGGAATATCTTTCCATTGATGCTGATACCGCATTCCACCACAAGAGAATACCGGCATCGGCAATTCTGTACGTCCAAATCGTCTATAATACATCATACGGATGAGAGGACTAACGAGTTTATTTTCCAGTTTATTTATTCCATTTTAATCAATACAGAGACGTTCGGCCTGAACGCCTCCGAAGCGCTGAGGAAACTTAGGAAATTTCGCGGATCAGGGGTTTTCCGTCTTTGATTTCTCCGACTAAGATTAAGTCGGCAACACCCACAAATAAACCATTTTCTAAAACACCGGGAATATTATTCAGAGTTTTTTCTAATTCTTCGGGGTTATCAATGGAGTCAAATTTGACATCAATCACCATATTTCCTTGGTCGGTAATCACTGGACCTGCTTTTTTTACGCCCATGCGAAGGGTTGGTTTTCCACCGAGTTGTTCAATTTTTTTCATCACCGGCGTAATGGCTAACGGTAGAACTTCTACGGGGAGTAAAAAGGTCGATCCTAACTTGTCAACCAGTTTGGAACTATCAACAACAACGATAAATTGATCGGCTAAAGTATCGACAATTTTTTCGCGAGTATGTGCCGCACCTCCGCCTTTAATTAGATTCTTATTGGGATCGACTTCATCGGCGCCGTCAATGGCAACATCCATGTGATCAATTTCGTCTAATGTTGTTAGGGGAATGCCGTATTGTTTGGCGAGTACAGAGGCTTGAAATGATGTCGGAACGCCTTTAATATCTTTGAGTTCTCCACTTTGAAGACGTTCTCCTAAATACTGAATGGTGTAGGCTGTGGTTGACCCCGTACCCAAACCGACAATTGAACCGGACTGGACGCGATCGGCTGCGGCTTTACCGACTTGCTGTTTCATCAACTTGACGGGATCTTGTTCGCTACTCATGTTTATTACTCCTCAATTTCTGGTCATTTTTGGACAATTGGCAATTAAAATTTTAATTACCCCCTGTTTACTGTACCGCGTTAGGGGCATTCTCGAATAGTAGATCCCGATTTGCGAGTCATCTGACAATGGACAACTGGGCTGATCATCCCGGTTTGTGGCAAGATCGCAAAACAAATAGCATCCCAATCAATCGTTTCTACAATATTTTGATAAGCTTATAGATATAGTACCACAATCATTAAATCCGAGCAAATCTAACAATCATTTTAACAGACAACGATAAAATTAAGGAGTTGGGTGTGAATTTTTCATTGGTTGAAACTTATTTTAAAAACGGTCTTCAGTTTCAGGAAGCGGGAAACTGGCCCGAAGCGATCGCCTGTTATCAGCAAGCCCTCCAAATTGCCCCCCATCAAGCAGAAATTTATCAAAAACTCGCGGAAGTTTTTGTTTGGAATGGGGAGTTAGAAGCGGGAATAAAAGCGATTCAAACCGCAGTCAATTTAAAGCCTAATTTTGCCGGGGCTTATCTCAGTTTTGGAAATATCCTACAACAACAAAATCAGATAGAACTGGCAATTTGGGCTTATACCCAAGCTCTTGATATCCAGCCCAATTTCACCGAGGCTCAAGCCAATTTGGGCAGTATGTATTATCATTTGAAGCGGTTTCCTGAAGCCATACACTGTTATCAACAAGCGATTAAGTTTAACCCCAATTCTGCTGTTATTTATTGGATGCTTGGAAACGCTTTTTCTCAAACGCACCAAGTTGAACAAGCTATTTCTTGCTATCAAAAAGCGATAGACCTGCAACCCGATGAAGTTAGATTTTACTTTAAGCTCGCTTCTATTTTAGCAAATAAAGGGCAAAAAATACAAGCAATTTCTTGTTATCAAACAGTGTTAAAATTACGGCCAGATTGTCAAGAAGCCGGAGAAGCACTTCAGCAATTAACTCGGGATAAATTCGCTGATAATCTCACGGGTTTAACCTTTGTTTCCGACTCTAGCGAACGATTTGAAGAAGGCGGAGTTGACTTGGCGAGTCCGTTAACAGAAACTATCGAAGCCGAACCTAGCCCTTCAATTCATTCGCCTAAAACCGAGGAGATATTTGTCGAAAACACCGAAAGTATTAGCCAGTTAGAAACCCAATTTGAGCGGCTAAAAAGTTATCAACTACAGGCTAATTTTTATATTAATTCAGGTGAATTTGAACGGGCGATCGCGATTTGTCAGGAAGCGTTAAAAATACAACCGAGTTTTTATCACGCCTACGTTATCTTGGGGAATGCACTACACTTTCAAGAAAAACTAGAAGCAGCAATTCGCGCCTATTCTCAAGCGTTAGAACTTCAGCCCAACGTTGCCGAAGTTTATGGAAATCGGGGTACAATGTACGCAAAACTCGATAGAATAGATGAAGCGATCGCGGATTATCAAAAAGCGCTAGAACTACAACCCAATTTCGCCGTTGTTCGTTGGAATTTAGGAAAAATTTTTCAACGGTTGGGAAGACTAGATGAAGCCGTTTCCAGTTGGAAAACCGCCCTAGAAATTCAACCGAACTTGAGAGGGGGTAAATTGCACATTGAATTGGGAAATCTTCTCACCCATCAGAAAAAATATCCAGAAGCAATTTCCTCCTATCAAAAAGCCCTAGAACTACAACCCAACGAAGAAGAAGTCTATCTTTGTTTAGGTTGTCTCTATTCCGAACAAAAACAATATGAAGCCGCTATCAATAGCTTTCAAGCTGGAATTAAACTCAACCCCCAAAATACCGATTTCTATCTGAATCTGGGGTTTGCTTTAGTAAAATTAAACCGTCATACAGAAGCAATCAACTGTTATCAAAACCTGCTAAAAGTTCAGCCAGAAACTCCAGAAGCTTATGCGAGTTTAGGGAATATCTACGCTAATGTGGGTGAAGTCGAACCGGCGATTAAACATTACGAAGAAGCGATTAAAATTAAGCCAGACTGGGCAGAAATCTACTGTCGTTTAGCCCATATTCAAAAGCAAGAAAAACCCCAAGCCGCAATTGTTAATTTAGAAAAAGCAATTGAACTGAACCCCGACTATGTAGAAGCCCATCAACAATTATGCGATCTCCTCAGTCATTCAACAAATCTTACCAAAGCCAGACAAGCAGCCGATCAATACTGTCAACAATGCGGTGAAAAAGTTCCGGTTTTATCGGCAATTGCTTATATTTTTGCTTACACTCAATCCGGTGCTTATCAACAAGCTGTTTCTAAACTTGTAGAACTTGAAAAAATTTGCAATGAACGGATTAAAACCTTATCCCTGTTTGAAGTCAATTTATTGTATGAGATTTTAATTTTTATTGTTTCCCATGTGCGAGATGCTTTAGTTGAAAACGCCAATTTCTATAAACTTATTGCAGCAGAATATTATCACAGACGAGTGAAGCAACCGTTAAAAGGTGTTGAAAATCTGGCTAGTTTCTCAACAGATAAAATAGTAAGACCTCTGAAAATCGGTTTTCTTTCCAAACACTTTCGCCGCCATTCTGTAGGTTGGTGTAGTGAATCATTAATTCGCGAATTATCCGCCATTACCCCCAACATTCATTTATATGTAACCGGACGATTACAAGCCGATGAAGTTACCCAAAACTTTGAACAAATCGCCCATAAATTCTATTGGCCAAAATCCTACCCGAATGGGTTTGCATCAGCCGAAGAATTAGCCCAAGAAATCTTACAGGATGGGATTGATATTTTAATTGATTTAGACTCCGTAACCGTCCCCGCCAACGTCCAGATTTTAAACTATTCACCCGCTCCCGTTTGTGCGACTTGGCTTGGTTTTGACGCGCCTTATATCACCGATAAACATTATTTTCTCTGCGACTGGAACACCCATCCACCGGGACGAGAACAACATTATCGTGAACGATTAATTCGTTTACCCGAAACTTCTGTGGCCATTTCGGGATTAGCAAGCTGTCAAGTCAATCGCAATTCAGTGAGAAAACAGTTGGGAATTGATGCGGACAAACTGGTTTATTTATGTGTGGCTCCCGGTCGGAAAACGAACTTTGAAATGATCGAAGCGCAAGTTAAAATTCTCAAAGCCGTACCTGAGAGTTTAATGATTAGAAAAGGTCAAGGCGATCATCTTTTAATCCGGGAAATGTATCGTCAAGCCTGCGAAGAACAAGGAGTTGATTTTAAGCGAATTCTGTTTATTGGCTTAACCAAAACCGAAGAAGAACACCGCGCCATTTATCAAGTGGTTGATGTTTTATTAGATTCCTATCCTTACAATGGCGGCACCCATAATTTAGAAGCTTTGTGGTCAAATTTACCGATTTTAACGAGAGCGGGTGAACAGTATCTTTCTCGCATGGGTTACGCTTTTTTACAAGCGGTTAACTTGGATATCGGTGTAGCTTGGAGTTGGGAAGAATATACCGAACTTGGGATAAAATTAGGAACTGATGTCAATTTAAGAACTCAAATTCGAGAGCATTTAATCCGCTCCAAACAACCGGAAAACTTAGCGCCTTTGTGGAATCCCAAAAACTTAGCCCAACAGATGTATAAAGTCTTTGAAAAATTACGGTTTTAAAGTCACTAAGTTTTCTTTTTTGAGACTAAGTTTTAAATCAAGCCCAAACCGATCAAAACTTTTTCTCTGTCTGATAAATTTCCGATCATCCGTTGGGAGGGTTCCGGTAAAACTTTAATGAGTGTGGGAACAGCAACAATATTTTCAGCTTGTAACAATTCGGGCTGTTCATAAATGTCGATCACTTCTAATTCATGTCTTCCCGCCAGATATTCATCACAAATCTTTTGAAGATTTTTGAGGGCGATGAGAGATTGCAAAGTGCTTCCCGCAATATACAAACGCAAGCTGTAATGTGCCTCTTTTTCTTTCGCTAAAATTTCCTCGAAAACATCAGTGGATTGGTCAATATACTTTTCTGTCATATATTTTCACCTCCTTCATTGCTTTCTAATCTCTAATTTATTCTCAAATTTCATTAATTTCTAACCCGACTAAAATCTTCTCGTGATTCGACAAATCCCCAATAATTTTCTTTAGCGGTGTCGGGAGTTTTCTCACTAATGTTGGCAAAGCAACAATTTGATCCTGTTTGGCTAGGTGAGGATGTTTTAACAAATCAATTACTTCAATTTTATATTGATTACCTAAATACTCCTCACACACTTGGGTAAGATTTTCAAACGCCTTGATTGAGCGAGGTGTATGTCCGGCGACATAGAGTTTAAACTCCCAAATCGAATTGGAATCGAACGGTTCAAATTGTTCTGAACTTTCCACCACATTCTCCATAAATTGAATTCGGCATTGATTTGAGGAACCCATCAAAAAATCAACAATCTTTGCAACTCATTAACCCTTATTTTTCGGGAGTGATTTTTTCATCGGCTTGACGCATTTGGGCGATTGTTGCTGTATCTTGTTGCAAGAGATTTTGAGATCGTTTTTCTTGCTGAATCATCATTTCTAGTTCTTCTTGTTCCGCATCCAGTTGAGCTTGTAAAGCTTCGATTTGCGATCGCACAATTGTTTGTTTTCGCTCTAAATCTCTTTGTTTGCGTTCAAACTCCTGCTGACGAGCTAAGACATTTGCTTTTTCTTGAGCTTCTTGAATGGTGCGAGCCGTTCCCGTCAACACCTCGCCCTGACCCAAATAGACATCGCTCAGTTGAATTCCCTCGTGAGTTAACAACATTTCTCGCATTTGATTCGAGTGATCCATCCCCCGAGATTTCAACACATAAAGCAGACGATTTCGCTCACCATTTGTTTCAACGATTCGCACTTCTAACCAAGTATCCATCAAAGAGGAAACGCCAATTTCAGTTGACTCAATGGGATTGCCACCGGAAGTTAAATTCGTCAATAAAACGGTGATTTGTTTACTCTTTAAAAAATCAACCAAACGGAATAAAAACGCTTTCGCTTGCATTAACGTCCCGCTCATGGTCACATTACTCATCGGATCAATAATCACGACGCTCGGTTTCATGTCATTAATCAGGCGATATAATGTCACCAAATGCAACTCTAAACCCGTCGCGGTTGGGCGTTCGGCTTTGAATTTCAGCAATCCTTTTTCAACATAAGGTTCTAAATCAACACCGACAGAGCGCTGGTTGCGAATAATTTGTTTTGGCGCTTCCTCAAAAGCAATATAAAGACAGCGTTCTCCCCGCTTGCAAACCGCTTGAGCAAAATGGGCGGCGAGGGTGGTTTTTCCGGTGCCGGCGGTGCCTGTAATTAAAATACTACTTCCTCGAAAATAACCTTCACCTCCAAGCATATAATCCAAACGGGGAATTCCACTCGAAATTCGTTCGTTAGAAACTTCATGGTCCAAACCTACAGAAGTAATGGGCAGAACTGAAATTCCACTTTCATTAATTAAAAACGGATATTCGTTGCTTCCGTGACTCGAACCCCGATATTTTATAATTTGTAGACGACGGGTTGAAACTTCCTCTTGGATGCGCTGATCGAGTCGAATTACACAGTCGGAAACATATTCTTCTAAACCGTGTCGGGTTAGACTATTATCGCCCCGTTCTGCGGTGATAATTGCGGTGACTCCTTTGCTTTTTAGCCAGCGAAATAACCGTCGCAATTCCGATCTAATAATTCCTGCATTAGATAGTCCCGAAAACAACACTTCAATCGTATCGAGAACAATCCGTTTTGCACCGATCATATCGATGGCACAACCCAAGCGAATAAATAAAGCTTCTAGATCGTATTCGCCCACTTCTTGAAATTCTTCGGGATCGATGTGAATATGATCAATACTAATTTTGTTTTCCGCACTCAGTTGTTTTAAATCCCAACCCAGAGAAGCGACATTTTCTGTCAATTCTTCGGGGGTTTCTTCAAAGGCAATAAACACCCCCGGTTCATTATATTGAACGGCACCCCGCATTAAAAACTCCATTGCCAACAAGGTTTTACCGCAACCTGTCGTACCACAAACGAGGGTTGGCCGTGCTTTTGGTAGTCCGCCTTTGGTAATATCGTCTAATCCATTGATGCCTGTAGGAGACTTGGGCAGTTCTTTATGTTGTGACGGAATTTTAGTGTTAAGTTCTATCATAGTGAATCTTCCTGAAGGATGAATTTCAGACATTCTAAATTAATAAAGTTTTTTCTCCTTGGCTGATGTTTGTGCAGTCTACACCTTACATTACTATTCTAGCTTGTTCCTGCACAAATATTATTCAACCCTAAAAATGACCCGGATAAACTCAAACATTTTCTCAAACGCTGTGCGGGGCAAATGCGCTCATCTTCGCAATGGAGAGGGGATGGATTTTGACCAATACACCTAATTTTTTTTATGAGTTTAAGTTGGGGTCAACCGTAGAATTGCTGATGAATTAAACTTCCTAACATTTTCATCGCTTTTTCAAGTTCGTCAGACCAGGGTATTCCACAGTTGAGACGGAAGCAATTTTTATAACTTCCCGAAACTGAAAAGATCGAACCTGGTGCAATACTGATTTTATGTTGCAGCGCTTGATGGTAGAGCGTCATCGAATCAAAATTTGAGGGAATTTCTACCCACAAAACATAGCCGCCCGTTGGTCGAGTTACCTTCGTTTCTTTGGGAAAATATTCATAAATCGCTTGGGTCATTCGCCGGACTTGTTCTTGATAAGATCGTCGCAATTGTCGCAGATGGCGATCATAACCGCCATTGGCTAAAAAACCCGCAATTGTAAGCTGATTTGCCGAAGCTGTATTAATATTCGTAATCAATTTTAGCCGTTCAACTTCGGTTTGATAACGACCCGGAACCGTCCAACCCACGCGCAAACCAGCCGACAACGTTTTACTACAGGAAGCACAATACAATACCTTTCCCTTGCGATCAAACGCTTTAATGGCTTTTGGACGATTGCCGTCAAACTTTAAATCTCCATAAACATCATCTTCAATCAGAGGAAGATCGTATTTTTCTAAAATTTCAACCAGTCGTTTTTTATGAGCATCAGTCATACAACTTGCTAAGGGATTACTAAAATTAGAAACCACAGCACAAGCGGCAATATTTCCCTGTTCTAATGCGATTTCTAATTCTTCAAGAATTAACCCGTCTCGCGGATGAGTAGGAAGTTCTAATGCTCGTAAATGTAACGATTCTAAAATTTCTAATAAACCATAATAACAAGGGGATTCAATCGCCACAGTATCTCCCGGTTTTGTTACCGCCCGCAAGCACAAATGAAGCGCCTCTGTGGTGCCATTTGTAATTAAAATCTGTTCGGGAGTCAGGGAACACCCCGCATCCATCAGGCGACGGGCGACTTCGTGGCGGAGGGCTTCACAACCGGGAAGCGGGTTATAGGCGTGACAAACTTCGGGATATTGGCGCATCACCTGGCTCATCAAACGGTTCAGCGCTTTGACGGGAAACAGTTGCGGATCGGGAACCGCAGCCCCCAAACGGATAATATTGGGATCGCGCAGCGCCAGGTTAATCCCCAGGGCGATGGAGGCGTCTACCGTATAGATGCGGCGGGGCGGGGTCGAGGGGTTGGGTTCATCGAGGTGTGACAGCAGGGGCGTTTGCTTGACAAAATAACCCGATTGGGGCCGCGCCCCAATTAAACCCCGATCTTCGAGAAGGCGGTAAGCTTCCAACACCGTAGAAATACTGACGTTCATCTGTTTGTGCATCCGTCTGACCGAGGGAATGCGATCGCCCGGTTGCAGGGTGCCTTCTTCTATGAGGGACTGGACGCGATAGGCGACCTGTTCATACAGGTTGGTGCAATCTGACTTTTCTAGGGGTTTGAGGTTCATGGCGGTCAAGGGTGAGGCTCTCAAGATACAGATCAATACAGTTCAAACCGTTTATCAGCATAACAGTTATTTCTAGTTAAAACTGTTATGGTTACAAATTATTATAACTGCCTCTGTTTTGTTTGGGTCAAGTTCGGCAAAATAATAACAAGAACAAATCCAATCAGTTCCCACCCGCAAAATATCAAGATGTAAACTCAAATCTATTGAGGAGTATTTTCCATGAAAATTAATCAAAGCTCTCTTTCTTTACGTTCCAATTTATTTTCTGAAAACAGGCAAAACAAAAATAAAATAGAAGAAATATTCAGCCCTGTGTATTCTAAAATTTTTCAAAAAATACTTAACTTTTTAGTCGGCAGTTCGGAACCCAAAATTTGGCAATATCAAACCAAAAGCGGAGATGTAATCTGGCATATTTACGATCCCCGAACCGGAAAAACCGAACAATTTATCAGCGATCAAGACGTGCGAGTTTGGATAGAAAACCAGTATTATAGCTAGTCGCACCCACAGGAAATTATTCTAAACCAGCTTAAGTTTTCTTGTCATCCACCTTCTTAACGCTATGTTTTGTAATAACAAGGTAAATTTTATGATCATTTATGACTTTCATATTGACAGCCTCGACTCAGAACACTTTAAAACCTCCGAGAAAATGTTAAATCTCATTCAAAAATTCTGGAAATTTAGTAAAAATTATGGCGACTTTATAGCCACACCCTTAAACCGTCGGGAAAAAGGGTTACAAGTTCATCGTCAGAAATAAAGTTTCCTGTCTCCAACTTGCTATCATGTTAAAACAACGCTTGTAGTTGCGCTTTAGCGCAAAAAAACGGTGTGATCAATCCAACAGTAAATTGTCGTTAACTTGAGGAAAAAAACCATGAATCCAACAACATCAACCCCTCAAAATCAAGATAAATTTCAATTTTGGATTGATCGGGGCGGAACGTTTACTGATATTGTCGCCCGTACCCCATCCGGTCAAACCCTCGCCCATAAACTACTCTCAGAAAATCCCGAACGCTATCAAGACGCAGCCATTCAAGGCATTCGAGAACTATTACAATTATCCCCCGACGAACCCATTCCCGGACACCGTATTTCTAAAGTGAAAATGGGAACCACCGTCGCCACCAACGCCCTACTAGAACGAAAAGGCGATCGCACGGTTTTAGTGATTACAAAAGGATTCAAAGATGCGCTCAGAATCGGCTATCAAAATCGCCCCAATATTTTCGCCAGAGAGATCATTTTACCCGAAATGCTCTATGAACAAGTCATCGAAGTCAACGAACGTTATGACGCGGCCGGAAACGAACTGAAACCCGTTAATTTGGAATCGCTACAACCCAAGCTAAAAGCCGCATACGATGCCGGAATCCGCAGTTGCGCTATCGTTTTAATGCACGGGTATCGCTACCCAAAACACGAACAACAAATCGCAGAACTCGCCCAAAAAATCGGCTTCACTCAAATCTCCGTCTCTCACGAAGTCAGCCCGTTAATGAAACTCATTAGTCGCGGAGATACAACCGTTGTCGATGCCTATCTTTCCCCTATTTTGCGGCGTTATGTCGAACAAGTTTCAAGCCAGTTAAATAATAACAGCGAAACCGTTTCCTTATTATTTATGCAGTCCAACGGCGGCCTCACCGACGCCCGAAATTTTCAAGGAAAAGACAGCATTCTTTCCGGACCAGCCGGGGGAATTGTTGGGGCGGTTCAAACCAGTTTAAGGGCGGGTTTTGAGAAAATTATTAGTTTTGATATGGGCGGAACTTCAACCGACGTCGCCCATTTTAACGGCGAATATGAACGGGAATTTGAAACAGAAATTGCCGGGGTGCGGATGCGGGTCCCGATGATGGCCATTCATACCGTCGCGGCGGGTGGGGGTTCCATCGTCCGGTTTGACGGGTCCCGCTATCGGGTCGGGCCGGAGTCTGCGGGGGCGAATCCGGGGCCAGCCTGTTATCGCAAAGGTGGGCCGCTAACCGTCACCGACTGTAACGTAATGTTGGGGAAAATTCAGCCCGAATATTTTCCCAAAGTGTTTGGAATTGAGGGAAATTTAGCGTTAGATGGGGAAATTGTTCGGCAAAAATTCCAAGAATTAGCCGCAGAAATTAAAGCCAAAACGGGAGATAATCGCACTCCCGAAGAAGTCGCCACCGGGTTTATTACTATTGCCGTTGAAAATATGGCAAATGCGATCAAAAAAATCTCCCTGCAACGGGGTTATGATGTTTCTAATTACACCCTTTGTTGTTTCGGCGGGGCGGGAGGTCAACACGCTTGTTTAATTGCCGATACGTTAGGAATTGAACAGGTGTTTATTCATCCCTACGCTGGCGTTTTATCCGCTTACGGGATGGGTTTGGCTGATATTCGGGCGATGCGAGAACGGGCGGTAGAAGCAACATTAACAGAAGAATTAATTCCCCAGTTACAAACCCTTTTAACCGAACTTGAAACCGAGTGCAAACAAGAATTAACCGCAGAAACTCCCCAAACGACTGTATTAGCAAAAGTCAATTTAAAATATCAGGGAACCGATTCCACCCTAACGGTTAATTTTGCCAATTTTAACACCATGAAAGCCGAGTTTGAACAGAAACATCAAACCATTTACGGCTTTATTCGAGAGGGGAAAGCGTTAATTGTAGAATCGGTTTATTTGGAAGTCGTTCAACAGATGGAAACCCCGGAAGAACCGCTCATTTCTCGCAAGCATTCCCAACCGCCTTTACCCATCGCAAATGTACAAATGTATACGCCCCAAGGTTGGCAAAATACGCCCCTATTTCGGCGGGAAGATTTGCAACCGGGAGATAGTATTATCGGCCCTGCAATTATTATCGAAGGCATCGGAACTAATATTATCGAACCCCATTGGAAAGTTACCCTAACCGAACGCAATCATTTAGTTTTAAACAAACTCAAAACCTCAAAATCAAATTCAGAACAATCAGATTCAGAATCAACTTTAAATCCTCAATCAAACCCTTCAAAACCCGATCCCGTCCGGCTGGAAATCTTTAAGAACTTATTTCAATTTATCGCAGAACAAATGGGAATAACCTTACAAAATACGGCTGCTTCTGTTAATATTAAAGAACGCCTCGATTTTTCCTGTGCCGTTTTCGATAAACAGGGTCAACTCGTCGCCAACGCCCCCCATATTCCCGTGCATTTGGGTTCAATGAGCGAAAGCGTTAATAGTTTAATAAAAGCCAAAAAAGACCGCTTACAACCGGGGGATGTTTATATGCAAAATAACCCCTACGATGGCGGGACTCACTTACCCGATGTAACGGTCATTACCCCGGTTTTTGCACCGAATACCAACCAAATTTTATTCTATGTGGCGTCTCGGGGTCATCAAGCAGATATTGGCGGAATTACCCCCGGTTCAATGCCTCCAAATAGCACAACTGTTGAGGAAGAAGGGATTTTAATTGATAACTTTCAATTGGTGAATCAAGGGAAATTTTGTGATGTAGAATTGTTGGAATTGTTAACCTCGGGTCGCTATCCTTCCCGAAATCCCGACATTAATATTGCCGACTTGCAAGCCCAAATTGCCGCCAACGAAAAGGGCGTTCAAGAACTACAAAAAATGGTGAATCAATACGGCTTGGAAACCGTACAAACTTACATGGGTTACGTTCAGGATAACGCCGAAGAATCCGTTCGTCGGGCAATTGACGTGTTAAAAGATGGCGAGTTTACCTATGAGATGGATGGCGGCAGTCAAATTAAAGTTAGCATTAAAATAGACAAACAAACCCGCAGCGCGACTATCGATTTTTCGGGAACTTCCCCGCAGTTAAACAGCAACTTTAACGCCCCCCAAGCAGTCTGCAAAGCGGCGGTTTTGTACGTGTTTAGAACCCTGGTTGATGACCAAATTCCCCTCAATGCCGGCTGTTTAAAACCCCTGAATATTATTATCCCCGAAGGCTGTATGTTGAACCCCCGTTATCCGGCGGCGGTGGTGGCGGGAAATGTGGAGACTTCTCAAACAATTGTTGATGCTTTATACGGGGCGTTGGGGGTGATGGCAGCCTCTCAAGGTACCATGAATAATTTTACCTTTGGAAGCGATCGCCATCAATATTATGAAACAATTTGTGGGGGTTCGGGGGCGGGTGAAAACTTCAACGGTACCGATGCGGTTCATACTCATATGACCAACTCTCGTTTAACCGATCCGGAAGTTTTAGAGTGGCGATTTCCGGTATTATTAGAAGAGTTTAGTATTCGTCCGAATAGTGGCGGAAAGGGAGAATTTATAGGCGGAAATGGTATCGTTCGTCAAAT
Organism: Lyngbya sp.; assembly: GCA_035285085.1. GTDB lineage: Bacteria > Cyanobacteriota > Cyanobacteriia > Cyanobacteriales > Microcoleaceae > Capilliphycus. Next base: position 14,535 of record JAYKHV010000168.1, read on the forward strand.
TCGTTTTCTGGAAAAAATGACCGCGAGTATTTTATCGGGACACCGAACAATTCCACCGTTTGGACTGGCGGGAGGTAAAGCGGGTTTAGTTGGTAAAAATTCGGTTATTCGTAATGATGGAACGGTGGAAATATTGGGGAGTACCGCCACAGTTGAGATGAATGTAGGCGATGTATTTGTGATAGAAACTCCTGGCGGGGGTGGGTACGGAAATATTAAACGGATGAGTTAATACCTCTGGCTAACCCTCTCGACCTCTCCCTAACCCTCTCCTACGAGGAGAGGGAACCGGAAAAATTCCCCCTCGCCTTTTAGGAAAGGGAACCGGAAAAATTCCCCCTCGCCTTTGAGGAGAGGGGGCCAGGGGGAGAGGTCTAACCCTGATCTTTTAGGAGAGTCCCAAAAACCCGGTTTCTTGAAGAAACCGGGTTTTTATCTAACGTTTAAGTCTCACAATAAAAAAACCATCCATATTTTGTCGGTGGGGCCATACTTTTAAATATCCTTCAGAAGTGATAACCTCTTGCAAAGGTATTTCGGGTAAATCAATTTTCCAATCGGAATTTTGACTTAAAAAAGATTCGATAACCCTTTCATTTTCTAGGGGATGTATTGTACAGGTTGCATAAACCAAATATCCTCCCGGTTTCACCCAATTTGCCGTTTTTTCTAACAGTTCCCCTTGCAGTTGTGAGAGTTCTTGAACGTTTTCTGCTGTATGTCGCCAACGCGCATCCGCCCGACGGTGTAACGTTCCCAAACCCGAACAGGGCGCATCCAATAAAACCCGATCCGCACTATTATTATACTCGGAAAACGTGCGAACATCACCCGCTTTTATTTCAATGGATTTGAGTTGTAATCGTTCTTGATTTTGTTGTACTTTTTTCAGTCGAGATTTAGCGCGATCGCAAGCTAAAATTCTCCCCGTATCCTGCATTAATTCCGCAATATGCGTTGTTTTTCCCCCCGGCGCCGCACAAGCATCAATAATCATTTCTCCCGGTTGGGGATCGAGAATATGACTCACCCACTGAGCGCTACTATCTTGAATAGTCCACCATCCTTGTTGATAACCGGGTAAATTTTGAATCTCTCCAATACTTCCCGACAGTCTCAACGCTTGGGGTAAATGGGGGATTGGGTTAACGTTTATTCCCGCTAATTTTAGCTCATTTTCAACGGTTTCTCGGGTGGTTTTCAGGGGATTAATTCTTAAATCTATCGTCGGAGATTGATTGAACCACTGACAAAGTTGTTGGGTTTCTTCCAAACCCAGTTCATTTAACCAATACTCAAGAATCCAATCGGGGAAACTGTACAAATCTCCCAATTTTTGAATTAAATTTTGATCGTCTAATTTGAGAATTTGAGAATTTTGGGTTTGTTTTTCTTGTTGGCGCAAATACTGTCTAAGAATTCCATTAACAAACCCGCTTAATCCCGATAAACCGTTGGTTTTTGCCAATTCAACACTCGTATTCACCGCAGCAGAAGCGGGAATTTGACTCAGATAAGCCAATTGATAAAATCCCAAATGTAAAATAATTCGCAGATCGTTCTGTTGTTGGTGAGATTTTTTTTGAGCAAATTGATCGATGAAAGCATCCAGCGATCGCCGTCTTCTCACACAACCATAAACTAATTCTGTCGTTAAGCGTCGGTTAAGGGGATTCAAATCAGCTTGACGCAGGCTTTGATCTAAGGCAATATCGGCATACATTCCCCGCCTTTCAATGTCTCGAAGTATCAGAAATGCTAATTGGCGGGGATTATGATTCATTATAACTTTATCCTTAAAATTCACTAAATTTCAAAAACTCTATTACTAATGTTGTCAATTTTCAAAGGTTCATTCAAAATAAAAGATGAACAGATCGGCGGTGCAATTTTTGGACTTTTACCGATCCCATTGAGCGGTGATACAAATCTATTTTACATTTTTGCAAATTATACCTTAATCTTAGAAAGTGATCGACTGAGGGGTGTAAACCATCTTAACTTGAAAATACAACCAAGGTGAGAACAATGCAAAGCTTCCAGGGTGTTCAGAGGTTCAGTGTTTTTGTCCGCAACCGACTCCAGTCGCTGTTTGGGAGTCCTGACATTTGCGACGCCGCCAGCTACGAAGTTTGGCGACATCGTTTTATGTATCAACGACTGAGTTTAGGGGTGGGACTGGCGTTAATTTCCTATTTGACGTTTACCCTATCGCAGCTTAACAATTTACTGTTTAATCCAGAAAATTTTCAACTAACTTGGTTGCTGACTCAAATGACAGTTGAACTGGGTTTGTTGGGGGGTTTTCTATTACTGCGGACGGCGATTGGTGTTCGTTATCCAGCTTTTATTTTTCTATTATTGACTTGGTTAATAACACTTAGTCCTCAAATTCGATCTACTTTAGAAGGATTTTCTCGACCCGCAATTATTGAATGGCCGCTTACCTTTTTTTCCCTCGCCACTTTAATTCCCGTTTGTTGGCCGCTGCATTTGATTGCTCAGGCGGGAACATTTATCTATTATCTAGCTACACAAATTCTTTTGAATTTAAAAGTGGAATTTCCCACACCTTGGATGACCTCTGATTTTTTATTCCTGTATTTTTTCTGGATTTGTTTCATTAGTAATCTTTCGGTTTATTTGTATGATCGTTTGGCTAGAGCCGAGTTTAATTCCCGTCGGGCTTTACAAGAAGCTTACCAAGAACTGACAATAGAACAGGAACGTTCGGAAGACTTATTACTCAATATTTTACCCGTTCCCATTGCCCAACGTTTAAAACAAATCAAACAAAAACCCGCGACAATTGCCGATCATTTTACCAATGCGGGGGTTTTATTTGGTGATATTGTCGGATTTACTGAACTCTCTGGAAAAATCCCCCCTGCGGAATTAGTTCAACTTCTCGGACAAATTTTTACTCGTTTCGATCATTTAGCCGATAAACATAATCTAGAAAAAATTAAAACCATTGGCGATGCTTATATGGTGGTTTCGGGTTTACCCGTTCCTCAAGAAGATTATGCCCAAGCGATCGCAGATATGGCGTTGGATATGCAGGAAACCCTGCAAGAATTTAACCGAGAAACCGGACAAAAATTTAAAATGCGAATTGGCATCGCGATCGGTCCGGTTGTGGCGGGTGTAATTGGTTTGAAAAAGTTTATTTATGATTTGTGGGGCGATACCGTTAACATTGCTAGTCGCATGGAATCTCACGGAATAGCCAATGAAATTCAGGTAACAGAAGCGACGTATAACGCTTTAAAAAATGATTACGCTTTTGAAAGACGGGGTGCAATTTTCGTGAAAGGAAAAGGAGAAATGATCACTTATTTATTGAAAGGGAAAAAGCATTCAATCCCGCTTCCAGCCCAATCTGTAACCGTCGAATAAACAACAATTAACCTTTTCCCGTCAATTCTCCATCAACATATCAACCACCAAATCAACTAAAGCATCATTCACCCCTAAAGGTTCGGCGACTTGAATTTTGATCTGGGGGAATTTTTCCCCTAATTGTTCGCTCAAACGGGCGATCGCATCGGTGGTTTCTCCCGCAAAGATAAAATAAGGCAAAATGCCAATTTTTCGGTATCCGCTTTGTACTAACGCTTCGACTTGGGATTCTAAACTCGGAGCGGTAAACCAATAAGCGGGAATTGCTCCTAACCGACTGGCTAATTCTTCTACAGGTTGATTTCCGTTATGACGGCGACTTCCATGACTGAGTACAATCCAAACCTCACAATAAATCCCATTGATTTGATAGGTTAATTCTGTTGCTAAACGAGACAGTTCCGACCCCAAATAGGGTTTAATTTTTAATTGAACCGCCGATCCAATTGCGTTTTGAGCCAGTTCAACTTCTTGAGGAATATCCTCTTTGACATGAACTCCAGGAAGTAAAAATAACGGCAAAATTTCAACTCGATTTAATCCTAAAGTTCGCGTATATTCTGCAAATTGTTGAATTTGTTGGTGCAAAGGAACCGGAGAACATTCTAAAGTTGCCGTTGCTAGGACAGGTGATGGTGAACTCGGTAATAATCGAAGGTTAATTCTATCTTTCAACCGTTCAGCTAACTGTTCTAAAGCTTGCTGCGGTCGGGGGTCATGGCTGCCATGAGAAACTAGCAAGTAGGTGGAATACAATTGCCCAGATGTAATAAATTGACTTGAATTTCTGATATTGTAGCGGATTTGAAGCCTGTTCGATCTCCGTAAATTTCCCCTTAAAGATCCCCCTGTATCCCCCCAGGGCCGTTTCATTCTAGCCCTAAAACTTGATTTGTGGGGAAGACCGGAGGTAGGGAGGTAGGGAGATCGGGAGGATTTTTATTAATAAAAAGCTATTTTTCATCTCAAAAAAATCCTCTCCCCACCGCCCCATCACCCCATCACCCCATCCCCCCCGACAATTTTTAACTGAGAATGAAAATTTGATTGGTGGGGGGGGATCTAATTAATTAACGTTGAAAATTCCTAAAGTTATTCTGCTTTTTTAGGAGTTAACAACATCGTCATGCGACTTCCTTCTCGCTTCGGAGATTGTTGAACTTGGGCGTGTTCTTCGAGATCCGTCGCCATCCGATCTAATAACTCTTTAGCCAGTCCACCATGCAGGTTTTCTCGTCCTCGCATCGTCACCGTTGCTTTGACTTGGTTCCCCGACTTCAAAAACCGTATGGCATGGTTGACGCGCACTGAGTAATCATGGTCTTCAATTTTGTAGCGCATCTTCAACTCTTTAAGCTGACTTTTACTCGACTGACGGCGATTTTCTTTACTTTTTAACTGTTGATATTTGTATTTACCGTAGTCAAGAATTCGACAGACTGGTGGTTTGGCTGTATCACTGACCAATACTAAATCCAGGTCTTTATCTTGGGCGATGGAAAGGGCTTCTTGGGGAGACATTGTTCCCAAATTGGAACCATCCTCATCAATTGCTCTCACTTCCGGAAAACGAATATCTTCATTAACAGGTGTGGTATTTTTTTTCGGTCTGGGATCTCTATGTTTCACTAAGCAGAACCTCGTCTTAACAATATATTTCTATTATGACGGATAGTTTTCTATCCCCGTCAAGGGTCAAAAGGTAGAGATTGCCCCCCCAATTCCCCCGAAACTCAGAGCGATCGCTAATTTCATCATCCTTCTCAATCGGCTCAACTTTTTTAAGCTTTTCTTAAGCCAAACAGGATTCAATCGTTGCCACCACCGACTGCGCCAGACTCGCCAGATCGTAACCGCCTTCTAATCCAAAGACAATTTTTCGGGTTAATTCTAAACAATATTCGGTGAATAATCCATAGTCTTCGGGACGCAAAGAAATATTTGCCAACGGATCATCATCGTTGGCATCATAACCCGCACTCACAATCAACAAATCCGGCTGAAAATCTTTAAAAAACGGTATGACTTTCTGTTCAAATGCTACGCGGTATAATTCCCCCGTACTTCCCGGAGACATGGGAATATTTAAAACATTATTGTAAGCCCCCCGTTCTCGTTCAAAACCGGTGCCGGGATAGCAAGGAGATTGATGTAAAGAACAATAAGCCAGGTTGGGATTATTTTCGATAATCGCCTGCGTACCATTGCCATGATGCACGTCCCAATCGAGAATTGCCACTTTGTTAATTTCCGGCTGTTGTAAAGCATAATAAGCTGCGATCGCCGCATTTGAAAACAAACAAAATCCCATCCCCCGATCCGACTCGGCATGATGTCCCGGCGGACGGGCCAAAACAAAAGCCGGTTGCTTGCTTTGCAGAACCCGGTTCACCCCGTCTAACCAAGCATTCACCGCCAATAACGCCACATCGTAACTTTCGGCCGAAAGCGGGGTGTCGCCATCGAGATAACCCCCACCCTTGACAGAAATCGCCTCCACCCGCCGAAGATGATCGGCCGTGTGAACCGCTTCGAGTAAGGGTTTGAGCTTGTTTTCGGACCCCGTGACCGGCGTCGGTAACTGCCAGTCAATTTCTGACTCCCAAGGTGCGGCCCTCAGCGCCTTGACAATCGCACTCAACCGCTCGGGGCGTTCAGGATGCAGCAAACCGGTTTTGTGTTCGAGGAATTGATCCGAATAGATAACAGTAATCATTTGTCTAGTGTCAATAAATTTCAATAAATCTCAAGACCAGCTTATTTAAGCGTTAATCCCAAACAAGTTTATGGTATAATTTTATAGGATAGTGAAGTTAATTTGGAAATGACTTGAAGATAAACAAATTTTATCGAATTTTTGCCGATTCAAACACACTGAATTGAGAATTTTAAGGGAGTTTTTTATCAAATGACCACTTCAGAGGAGCGCATTGTTCCCCGGGATCTGCGTGAGGAAATGCAGCAATCCTATTTAGAATATGCAATGAGCGTCATTGTCGGTCGCGCATTGCCAGATGCGAGGGATGGTTTCAAACCCGTACATCGTCGCATTCTCTACGCCATGCACGAACTCGGTTTAATGCCCGATCGCCCCTTCAGAAAGTGCGCCCGTGTCGTCGGGGAAGTCTTGGGTAAATACCACCCTCACGGCGATGGAGCGGTTTATGATGCCCTCGTCCGCATGGCCCAAAATTTCTCCATGCGATCGCCGTTAATTGAAGGTCACGGAAACTTCGGTTCCATCGACAACGACCCCCCGGCGGCGATGCGATACACCGAATGTCGCCTACAATCGCTCACTTCCGATGCAATGTTGCGCGATATCGACGCCGAAACCGTTGATTTTGGCGATAACTTCGACGGATCGCAGCAGGAACCCCTGGTTTTACCCGCCCGCATCCCCCAACTGTTGCTCAACGGTTCCTCGGGAATCGCCGTCGGGATGGCCACCAACATTCCCCCCCACAACTTGGGCGAACTGGTAGACGGGTTGGTGGCGATGATTCACAATCCCGAGATCACCGATCTCGAACTGATGAAATACATTCCGGGGCCGGATTTCCCCACCGGGGCGAAGATTTTGGGCCGTTCTGGAATTCGCGAAGCCTATACAACCGGCCAGGGTTCGATCACCATGCGGGGCGTCGCTCAAATTGAAACCCTACAACAGCGGGGACGCCCGGAACGAGAAGCGATTATTATCACCCAACTTCCCTATCAAACCAACAAAGCGGCGCTGATTGAAAAAATCGCCGAAATGGTTAACGATAAACGCATCGAAGGGATTTCTGATATTCGCGATGAAAGCGATCGCCAAGGAATGCGAATCGTTGTGGAATTAAGACGGGATGCTTACCCCCGAGTTGTCCTCAATAACCTCTACAAACAAACCCCCCTACAAACCAATTTTGGGGCGAATATGTTGGCGTTAGTTAATAGCAGACCCGAACGCCTCACCCTGAAACGATATCTAGAAGTTTTCCTCGAATTTCGAGTCGAAACTATTCGGCGACGCACCGAATACGAACTCAGAAAAGCCCAAGAACGAGATCATCTCCTGCAAGGATTGTTAATTGCCCTCGATAATTTAGACGCAATTATTAGCCTGATTCGTCATGCGGCAGATACCCCAACCGCCAAACAAGAACTCATCGATAGATTTGAACTGTCCGAAGTTCAAGCCGATGCAATTCTACAAATGCAACTGCGCCGTTTAACCGCATTAGAAGCCCATAAAATTCAGGCAGAGCATGAAGAATTGCAAAATGTAATTGCCGATTTGCAAGATATTTTAGCCCGTCGGGAACGAATTCTTGAAATCATTGAAACCGAAGCAATCGAACTCAAAGAACGTCACGGTTCGCCCCGACGAACAGAAATCGAACACACCGAAGGAGAACTCGAAGATACCGATTTAATTGCCAACGAAAAAGCAATTATTTTGTTAACCGAACAGGGCTATATTAAACGAATGCCCGTCAATACCTTCGACGCTCAAAACCGGGCAACTCGCGGTAAATCCGGTACAAAAATGAAAGAAGATGACGGCATCGATCACTTCTTGAGTTGTTGCGATCACGATAGTATTTTGTTCTTTAGCGATCGCGGAGTTGTTTACTGTTTAAAAGCCTATCAAATCCCCGTGGCTTCTCGCACCGCCCGAGGCGTTCCCATCGTTCAAATGTTACCCATTCCCAAACAGGAACGCATCACTTCTATCGTCGCCGTTAGCGAATTTAGCGACGATGATTATTTGGTGATGTTAACCAAAGGCGGCTACATCAAAAAAACCGAATTATCTGCTTTTAGTAATATTCGGGCAAATGGGTTAATTGCCATTTCTTTGGGTGAAGGCGACGAATTGCGTTGGGTCAGACTGGCAAAAGTAGACGACAGCATTATTATTGGTTCGCGACAAGGGATGGCAATTCACTTTAGAACCGATCACAAACAATTGCGCCCCTTAGGACGGGCAACCCGAGGCGTAAAAGCGATGAAATTGGGTAAAAAAGATGAACTGATCAGCATGGATATTTTACCTAGCACCATTGTTTCAAGTATTGCAGAAAGCGATGAAACCGACATCGAAGACGAGGAAATTTTAGAGACGGAAACCGAAGAAACCACCGTTGAAAATAACCCAGAATTGGCGATTATGGTGATTACTGCGGGGGGATATGGTAAACGAGTTCCCGTGTCTCAATTCCGACTACAAAATCGCGCCGGAAAAGGGATCATCGCCACTAAGTTTAAACAGCATCTCGCCAGCGATGAAGTCGTCGGGTTGCAGGTGGTTAATCAAGACGATGAGTTGATGTTAATCACCAGTCGGGGTATCATTATTCGTCAGACGGTGAATGCGATTCCTACTCAGTCTCGCAGTGCAACCGGAGTCCGAGTTCAACGCCTCGATGATGAAGATGCGATCGCTGCTGTTGCCATTGTACCACCTTCGGAAGAAGAAGTTGTAGAAGCAGAAACCGCAGAAACAGCAGAATAAATCAAAGAATTCGGAATAGGGAATTGCAGCAAAATTCCCTATTCTTAATTTAAGGATTGGGAACAATGGATATTCTATCAATTATTGCAATTCCTTTGATTGGCGATCAATCTTTATTTAATCCCAATATTTACCCAGTCTTAGTACAACAAACCGAAACCAACCGAAGCCGACGGTTAAATGAAGCCGAAATCACCCAACGTTTGCAAGCGCTACCCAATTGGAAACGGGAAAATCAAACTATTATTTATACCCATACTTTTAACAACTTTATAGAAGCCGTTAATTTTATCAACTGTTTAGTAGAACCCGCAGAAACATTAGGTCATCATCCCGATATTTTTATATCCTACAACACCGTAAAAATCAGCTTAACGACGCACGACAAAGGCGGATTAACCCCTCTCGACTTTCAACTTGCCGAAACGATTTTGAAGTTAATAAACAATTTATCTGAAACTATCGAAAGATCGTGTAAAATTGATCCATCCTAAAAGCGTTTCAGGGGAACTGTGGAGGCAGTTGGTTATATGTTATTATGCAAAACAGAATTATTGGCTATTTAGAACGTCAATCCGATCTGATGATTGTTGGATTAAGTCTGATTCTCGCTTTAATTATTGGTTGGATTGATTATTGGGTTACAGTTGATATTAACCTCTCCATTTTTTATTTATTTCCTCTGACATTAGCGACTTGGTTTGCTGGAAAGTATAGCGGCTTGTTCTTAGCTGTATTCAGTACAATTTTATGGGCTAAAGCCGATCTTTATGTAAAACAATATTCACATCCGTTGTTGATCTATTGGAATATTGGAGTCAGACTTGGATTTTTTTCGATTGTTATTTATTTACTGTTATCTTTAAAAAAAGCCTATGAACGAGAGAAAAAATTAGCTCGAATTGATGGATTGACCGGCCTTTATAACCGAAATTTCTTTATCGAAACCCTAGAAAATGAGATGCAACGCGCCCAACGATACCATTATCCAATTACTTTAGCCTATTTAGATATCGACTATTTTAAAAAAGTTAACGATAAATTTGGACATAATAGAGGCGATCGGCTTTTACAAGATATCTCCAATATTTTGAAAACTTCAATTCGCCCCACCGATGTTATCGCCCGTTTAGGTGGGGATGAATTTGCTATCCTTTTACCCTATACTAACCTAGAAGAAGCCAAAGCCGCTCTTGATCGCGTTTATGAACAGCTTTTAAGCTTAAACCGAGATCAACTCAGTTTTGTCGGGTTTAGCATGGGTGTGGTGATTTGTTTAAGTCTTCCAGAATCTATCGATATCTTAATCGAACAAGCCGATCGGTTGATGTATTCGGTTAAACATACCGGAAAAAACCGCCCAGAATATGCACTCTTTGATCCCGTTTATCAAAAAATAGATTTATAATCTTGATTGAAGAATCAATTTGAATTTCCATGAAAACTAAAAATAATAAAACACCAACTCAAAGTTTAGGATTTTCCCGCCATAAACAATCAATTTTAAATTATTTTCAACATTATTTTCAACAAAACTATAAACTCGGACTGCTATTATTAGCCGGAGTATTAATGGGATTAGCCGCAGAACCCACAGGCTTTTGGCTGTTAGGATGGGTGGCGTTAGTTCCGTTGTGGGTTGTGGTTCTTCAGTCAAAAATTAAAAAAACTTCTGTTTTACCGTTTGCGATCGCTTGGGGAATAGGCTATCACGGAACCGTTCTCTTTTGGATCACCGGAATTCACCCGATGACTTGGTTGGGGGTTCCTTGGTTGGCGAGTTTAGCCATTGCCCTTTTTTGTTGGAGTTTTATCACCCTTTGGGGCGTGGGATTAGTCGTTGTTTGGGCAAAAATCTTATCAATAATTAGCCGAAACATTTCTGAACAAAATCTCAATCATATCTTAACTCGGGTGTTAGTTGGAACCGCCCTTTGGTGTAGTTTAGAATGGTTTTGGAGTCTGGGTTCTCTCTGGTGGTCATCCCTCTCACTCACTCAAAGTTTTGGGAATTTAGTGATACTTCATCTCGGACAAATTTCAGGCCCAAATACCGTAACTGCGGTGTTAGTTGCCGTGAATGGGTTGATCGCCGAAGCTTGGCTGATTAATACCTCAAAAAACAGAATAGAAACTCGAACCAAAATCACGGTTTATTTACTCCCGATTTTGTGTTTTTCTCTGGCTCATTTGGTCGGATTTTATCTCTACATTCAACCCTTAGAATCCAACCCCGAAACCGCGTTAAAAATTGGCATCATTCAAGGGAATATTCCCAACAAAATTAAACTCTATTCAGAAGGATGGAGAAAAGCGTTACAAGGCTATACAACCGGATATAAAACCCTCGCCGATCAAGGTGTAGATGCGGTACTGACTCCGGAAACCGCCCTTCCTTTTTTATGGAAATCTCCCGCCCGTTATCAAAGTTCATTTTATCAGGCGATTTTAGAGAAAAATGTCGTCGCTTGGGTGGGAAGTTATGGTCAAGTTGGAAATCGGATTAGTAATAGTTTATTTACCGTAGATGGCGAGGGAAATATTATCAGCCAGTATGATAAAGTTAACTTGGTTCCTTTGGGGGAATATATTCCTTTTGAATCCTTTTTAGGTCGCTTTATTAATCGATTATCCCCCTTAGATTCTCATCTAGTAAAAGGCGATCCCAATCAACAATTTAATACTCCCTTTGGTCAAGCTATTGTCGGAATTTGTTATGATTCAACCTTTGCTCGACATTTTCGCCGTCAAGCCAAAACCGGGGGAGAATTTATATTAACCGCTTCCAATGATTCTCATTATTCTGCGGGAATGTTGGCTCAACACCACGCTCAAGATGTGATGCGAGCCATTGAAACCGATCGCTGGACAGTGAGAGCAACAAATACAGGTTATTCTGCGGTGGTTGATCCGCATGGAAAAACCCTTTGGATATCGGAAATGGATACCGAGGAACTGCATATCGGGACAATTCAACCCCGACAAACTCAAACGCTGTATGTTCGTTGGGGAGATTGGTTTAGTCTAGTTTTATTAATCTTAAGTGCGATCGCCATTGTGATTAATTTGATTTTTAAAAGAAGAGTAGCCTTTTAAAATTATGTGGAGATTAAAAACCCGGTTTATATTAAGTTACCGGGTTTTTAATCTCACAGTGCCTTTAAAAATTGAAAACCGCTACAGTTATCAAATGGTTGTCTAAAGTCACAAAGGAAAGCTTCTCTGTGATTCTAAACTTAGAAAAGCAACCGAATTCATTATTAAACTGCCGATGCAAACGGGTTAGGCAATCAGAAGTTAAACCGAAGTGGCAATCACCATAATTACCACAAAAACAAGGGCAATCAGGAAGAATATTAAAGCAATAATCACCAACCAGTATTGCAAAGTATAAAGCTTACGAAGTTCCCCCAAAGCTATCATTAAATTCTGAATATCTGTTCCCGCAGTCGTGACAATTTGCTTGAATGCTTGTGCTGCATTTCTTGTCCAAGTTCCAATCAGCAAAGAGAACAATCCTTGAATCAGATTATTCACAACAATTGCTATTTTTTCAGGAGCGGCGATGGCTGTGAATAGATTAATTATTGCGCTGAGAATCCCCAAAACCCCAATAGCAATCAACAAGATCGCCACAAAATTCATTTTTTTGGCTAAATCCCCAATTAACTCATTCTGACTCCGGCTAAACTCATACCCTGATGGTGTCATGGTATTATTCTCCTATTCGTTCTAGCTCTATCATCATTGCAGAGAGGGCCTGGTGCGAGCAACAAATGTTAAGTGGATGTAAAAGTTTAAATTTTAGTTAAGTATAGATTAATCTTAGAAATCTTTACTCCAAGGCTTCCCATCTTTCTTTAAAATATAAACAGAGAATGTATATTGAGGGTGGATCTGCACGGCTATACTTTAACAAAATCTCGAACTTCGATCAACTAACCCATGCTGAACACCTATTCCCCGGAACACTCTAACATTATAGAGTTCAATCGCTCCCCCCAGAACCTTCATCTAGAGTCAACTTTACAAGATCTTTCCCTGTTTGATCTTCAAGTGGATATCAATCAAAAGGGAATCATTTTAACTCAACTCTTTGAGTCGGACTCGACAATTCCGGGTGTGATTTTGATGGATGGAAAAAAGTTCATCGGGATGATTTCTCAACGGCGCTTTTTTGAACGGATGAGCCGTCCCTATGCCCGAGAACTCTTTTTAGGGCGATCGCTTCATGTTTTCTATAGTATTGCTCAAATGGAGCTATTATTATTATCTGGAGATACTCCCGTTGTCGAAGCCGCCCAACAATCTATTCGTCGTTCTCCCCATCTTCTTTATGAACCGATTGTTGTCAAACTTTCCGCTAGTGAATATCGATTGCTGGAAGTCCAACAACTCCTCATCGCTCAATCTTGTATTCATCAACTCGCAACCGAACTCCTCCGTCAAAAAACCCAGGCTCAACTGATTCAAACGGAAAAATTAGCAACTTTAGGTCAAATGTTGGCGGGAGTTTCTCACGAAATTCGCAATCCCGTCGCCTGTATTTTAGGGAATCTTGAGTGCCTTTCTCATTATTATCAAGATGTGATGGGTTTAGTTCAAACCTATGAACAAGAATTTTCCCAACCTCCTGAAGCCGTAGCCAACTATAAAGAACAAATTGATTTGGGATTTATTCAAAAGGATTTACCGGAAGTTCTAGACAGCATCAAAATTTCTTCTGAACGACTGATTCATCTGGTTAATAGCCTGCGAGGATTTTCAAGACTTGATAGTTACAAGCCCGAAAAAGTCGATTTAAACTACTGTTTAGAAAATACATTGTTAATTTTGAAAAATCGACTCAAACCAGGAATTAACCTCGTTAAGCATTACGGAAAAATTCCTCCGATTTATGGCTATCCTAATCAACTCAGTCAAGTTTTCTTGAATATTATTTCCAATGCGATTGACGCTCTCGAAGAAATCAGCCAAGAAAATCCAAACCTAGCAAAAATTACAATCACTACAGAAGTTCTAGACTGTTCTGAGGCGGAAAAACAGGGTCTTAAAATTGCTTCTGATTCCTCAAACACGACCTTATTATACTATTCTGATTATTCCGATCATCCCAGTTCACTAAATTCTAATTGTGACTGTCAAACCCAACCCTCCAATCCTTTACCTTGCTGTATTTCCATTCGGATAACCGATAATGGCCCCGGAATGCCACCCGCTATTTTAGATCGCATTTTTGAAACCTTCTTTACAACCAAACCCCCCGAAAAAGGCACGGGTTTGGGCTTATCTATCAGCCATCAAATTATTACCGAAAAACACCGAGGTCAATTAAATGTAACCTCCCAAGTCGGACGAGGAACCGAATTTGAAATTTTGTTACCCATTCTGTAAAATAAATGAGTGAACTGAGTTCTAAAATCTCAGGAACCAATGTAAGGAGATTGTAAGAATGGGTTTTTATAGCCGAGTTATTTTACCTCGTTTGCTGGATTGGGCCATGTCCGATCCAGCTTTTACTCAATATCGTCAAAAAGTTCTAGCCCATGTCGAAGGAGAAGTTTTAGAAATTGGCTTCGGGACGGGATTAAACCTCTCCTATTATCCCCATCATATCGAAAAAATTACCACAGTAGACCCCAACTCCGGTATGAACAAACTCGCCCAAAAACGAATAGAAGCTTCAAAAATTAAAGTCGAAAATCGGATACTGAATAGCGAAAACTTACCGATGGCTGACTCGACATTTGATAGCGTTGTTAGCACCTGGACACTGTGTAGTATTGCCCAAGTTGAAAAAGCCTTGCAAGAAATCTATCGAGTGCTAAAACCGGGCGGAAAATTTTTCTTTGTCGAACACGGACTCAGCGACAAACCCAACATTCAAGTCTGGCAACATCGCCTGACACCCCTGCAAAAAATTATCGGTGACGGCTGTCATTTTAACCGCAATATTCAGCAATTACTCGAACAACAATTTTATTCAATTACCCTCGAAAAATTTGACATCGAAAACTTTCCAAAAGTGGGCAGTTACACTTATCTCGGAGTGGCAACCAAAGCCTAATAACTTCGTTTGAAATCAATACAAACAAAATGAAAAATATCTACACCCTACCCTCACCTCTCCCCAACGAAGAACTGTTTGAACCGATAATCCAAAATCAATCTCTATTAATAGAACGGATTATTTCTACCGGACAAACCACCCCCGAGGGCGAGTGGTATGATCAACAACGGGATGAATGGGTCATGCTTTTGCAGGGAGAAGCCACCCTTTCTTATGCGGATGGTTCGCAAATTCAACTTAAACCAGGCGACTATTTACTGATTCGCGCCCATCAAAAACATCGAGTAGAATACACCAGTACCAACCCCCCTTGTATTTGGTTAGCCATTCACGGGAATTTAAACGAGAATTTACAATCTTGAGGGATTTCCGCTACAATTGAAAAACCCCAAAGACTCCTTTATATTGAGGTTTGAGGGATGAAGTTCGGCATTCTACCCCCGACAAAGCGCATTTTTTACGACCATGATTCGGTAAACTAGAAAAAATTGAGATTGCAGTCGCCATCAAACGGGACTGGCGAGGCAAAATCGACCTTGGCACATCCATTACGGGCAAAAGGAGTTGCGATGAACCGTCAAAATCAAGCAGTTTTAACCTTAGCGTACAGAAGCGGTGTTTTGCTCTCAACCATCCTACTGTTATTGGGTGTCGCCATTCGCCCCTCGTTCTCCCAGTCTCCCGCACCGACCGGCGACCCAGAACCGGAAACCGAAGTCCTCACCCCCGAACAAGAACTCGAACAGTTGCGACGGGAACGAGAAATTCAAGAGGGCGTCCAAGCCGAAGCCAACCGCATTTTTAGCCGCACCATGATGCTGTTTAACCTCCTGTTGGGGGTTTTGGTGGTGTTGTTGGGGGCGGGTTTGGCGGCGTTGTGGGTGCTGCGACGTTCCGTTATCCACGAAGTCACCGGAATTGTCGAAACTCACCTCAACGAACTGGGAGATTTAGAAAATCGCATTTCCAGCGCCAACCGTAAAATTCAAAGCGTTCTGCGCGATACCGATACCCACTTAAACGAACTTTATCAGCATTCGGATGAATTTCAAAAAGAACTCGAATTAGAACGACAAAAAATTGATGAATTGCGTTCTCAGTTATCTCATTCTCAACAACAAACCATCGCCGAATTAGAACATCAAATTAAACAGGCTATCCAAGAACGCAAACAGTTAGAAAGTAAATTTGCCGCCCAACTCGGCGAACTCCACCAACAAGCCAGACATCAACAAGATGAGATTATACAACAATTACAACAATCCAGTCAAGGCGTGATCTCCGAGTTTTCCCAACTGCAAAACGAAGTCAAAACCCGCCAAGACGAAACGCTGAAGAATTTGAATTCCTCCCAAAGCGAATACTCCAGCCAACTCTCCGAACTCAAGCAAACCGCCCAACAACAACGAGATTTAGTCATCAGAAATATCGATCAGTTGGGAATGGATTTGTCCGATAAACTCTCCGGTTATGAAAGCGAAGTACAAGCCCAAAAAGACGGAACAATTCGCAACTTACAGCAAGCCGAAACCGAATTTTCAACCCAGTTATCCGAACTGCAAAATTCAGCCCAAAGTCAGCGGGATTCCATCCTGCAAAACCTGCGTCAGTTGGAGTCAGATTTTCAACCGCAACTCTCAGAAATTCGCAGCCAAGCCGAACAAAAAGCCAAACAGCGTACCGATGAAATGCTCGCCAATCTTGAGAACTATGGCGGCGAATTAGAAGCCCAACTCACAGACGCCCAAGGTAAAATTCAAGAGCGAGTTCGAGAAAAATATAACACCCTCAAACAGCTAGAAGCCGAATTGATTGAACAGGTTAAACAAGCCCAGTCCGGCGTAGAAACTCAAAAAGATCAGCAAATACAGAATTTCAAACAATTAGCAGCAGAATTTGTCGAACAACTCTCCCAGTCCAAAACAGGAATTGAAAGCGAAAAAGAACAGCAACTTCAGAATTTACGACAATCTTCTTCTGAATTTCTCGAAGAATTATCGCAAGCCAAATCAACCACACAAGCAGAACGAGAACAGCTTCTCAAACAGTTTCAAACCTCTGGAAACGAACTCGAAAGCGAACTTTCGGCGTTTAAATCCGATATTCGCACCCGTCGGGATGCTACCTTTGATCGATTAGATCGCTTTGAAAGCACCCTCGCCCAACAGGTAGAAGAAATCAAAGCCGACGCCCAAAACCAGAAAAACAAAATCCTCCAACAATTGTCGGAATTGCCAAGGAATATTCAAGCCGAACAAGAAAAAGTTCTCAAACAATTATCCGAATTACAAGCCAATGCTGAGGCGGAAAAAGCCAAAATCCTCAAGCAATTAGCCGAGATTTCCCCAGCGTCCATTGCAGAAGGTGCCGTTGCGGAAATGTTGGAAAAAATTAAAGCCCTTTCCGAACAGCTTGAACGTCTCAAATCCAATCAACCCGAGTTATTCTTGAGTGCAGAAGACGTTGAAAATCAAGGAATGAGTTTGATTGCAGAAGGAAAATTTGAAGAAGCTTTTGCAATGTTTGATAAAGCCGTTCAAATTCAGCCCAATCGTCACACCGCTTGGTTAAATCGCGGGATGAGTTTGCGGCGAATGAAGCGTTTTCAAGAGGCGATTAGTTCCTACGATCGCGCTTTAGAAATGGAACCGAATTATCGTCAAGCTTGGATAGATCGGGGCGTTGCGTTGGGGATTTTACAACAACATCAACAAGCCTATGAATCGTTCGATCGGGCGGTACAAATTAAACCCGATGATGCCGTGGCTTGGTTAAACCGGGGGATGGCTTTACAGGTTTTAGAACAGTATGAAGAAGCCGCGATTTCCTTCGAGAAAGCCACAGAATTCGATCCCAATTCCGCCAAAGCTTGGAATTATAAAGGCTATACGTTGATGAAATTACAGCGGGATTTAGACGCCATAGAAAGTTTAAATCAAGCGATGAAATTGCAACCGAAATATGGGGATGTTTATTACAATCTGGCGAGTTGTTATTCATTGCAAGGAAAGCTAGATTTAGCAATGGAACATTTAGAACAGGCGATCGCCCTCAATCCCCGTTATCAAGAAGAAGCCATGAGCGATCGCAATTTGGAACGGGTTGTTAAGCGTTTGCGTCATCGCAATGGGGAAAATAATCGCAATTCAAATAACGGTCAGCCCTCCTCCGGTCCAATTAATATGACCGCCCGTAGAATTGAATAAATGTAGGAGTGGGTTCATTACAGTTTACAGTTATCAGTTATGCAGTTCCCCGTGTTTTCAGCAATCGCTTGTAACCTGTTCACTGTAACCTGTTCACTGTAAACTATTCACTGTAAACTGTAAAATTGTAGGAGCGGGTTCTCCAAAGTATTGTAAAGTTTAAACACAAATATAGCCAAATCTAGTCATTCATGTTAATCTATAGACATGAAACTCTCAGACTATGCCAAAAAAGTAGGAATAAGTTATCGAACAGCCTGGAGGTGGTGGAAAC
>JAYKHV010000169.1:0-16843 GCA_035285085.1 Lyngbya sp.
GGGGAGATGGGGAGGTGGGGAGATACTGTTAACTGACAACTCTAATAACTGGTCACTGGTGAGCTAGTGCGGTCTTGGGGGTTTCCCCCATGAGCAACTAGCGAACCCGAAGGGTCACTGTAAACTGTTCACTGTAAAAACTGGTGACTGTAAACTGTAAACTGTAAAAACCCGCCCCTACCAGTACGCTGATTGATTAGTCGGATATCATATGATTTATTGACTCGGTATACACTTCTGTTTCTCTCTAGTTCTCTGTGGGGGAGGTGTTCAATTCCTTGCGGATCGTACTAGCGGCTTGATTATCACCCAATTCCTCAAAAATTGATAAGGCTTGTTGATAGGCTTCTAAGGCGTTTTCAGATTGACTGCTGCGGCTATAGACTATCCCTATGCTATAAAAAATGAGTCCTTGACGACGGCGATCGCCAAGTTGTTCAAATAAGGTTAGTGCTTGTTGATAAGACTCTAAAGCGCTTTCAAACTCTCCTGAGTTTGTGTAAATTAATCCCAACTCATAAAGCGTTATCCCGGCTTTTAAGCGATCGCCTGCTTTTTGGAAGGCTTCAAAGGCTTGTTGATAAGTTTTAATCGCATCAGTGGGTTGTTTAAGTTCAGAATAGATCGAGGCTGCACTGCGGAGAACCAGCGCTTGGCGATCGGGAAGATTCTGTTGTGCAAAAATAGAGGCTGCTTGTTGATAGGATTCTATCGCTTGAGAATATTGTTGAAGCTGATAGTAGGCTAAACCCATCCCATTGATCGCCATTCCGACTCCGAGATGATTATCCTGTTGACCATACAAACGAGAGGCTTGTTGATAGGCTTCTAATGACTTTTGGGCGTTTTTTTGAATCAAATGGGTCGCCCCAATAGCCAGCCAACTCTCGGCTTCTTGTGTGGCATTGCCAACTTCTTGAAGTAGCGGTAAACTTTGTTCTAGGCGTTCGAGGGCTTTGCTGTATTGACTCAATCCTAGTAAGGCTTTACCCCAATAACTCAAAGCAATTCCTTGATTAGCGCGATCATTTAATTGTTCTAGCTGTTGTGAACTTACTTCTAGATGTTGGGCGGCTTTTTCATAATTGCGATCCTGATGATAAGCAATTCCTAAACTTAGTCCGGTGAAGGCTTCGAGGTTCCTATTTTTAGGATCGGATAAATCCGATTTTTTTAACCAGGCTAAGGCTTGTTGATAATAATTAATTGCTTCTTTTGTGTTTCCTAAGGAATGATTTGCACCCGCCATCGCTCGCAATAACGCCCCTTCTAAAGTCCGGTTAGTCAATTGTCGGGCAAGGGGTAAACTTTGTTGATAGAATTCAATGGCTTTGGTATAATTTTTTTGTTGGTGGTAAATTGAACCCAAAAGACTGAGCGCTGCGGCTTCTCCTCCGGGGTTATTCACTTGACGAAATCGGGTTAAAGCCTTTTCTAGAGAGGCGATCGCTTGCTCCCATTGCTGAGTGCGATATTGTTCTAAACCCATCTGAAATAACAGTTGAGCTTCGCTATCATCCCCTTGAGAGGGTTGAACTTTGGGAGAAGTTAAAGTCTCGACACCGCTAGAATAAGGGTTGCCATTGTTGAGGTTTTTGAGAACTTTAGCTTCGGCGGAAATTGTGGTGGTGACGAGGGTCAATAATACAGTCAGTCCGGTAAGATGCAGTTTCATAGCTCTTTTCTCCAATGCTTAGACGAGAAAACGTTTGACGTTCAAGAGGATATATATCCAAGCGTTCCGAGCTTATGCAAAGCCTGCAAAAATCTTTCTTCTGGGGTCGGGTTCTCTCAACCCCAACCCCAATTCAAGGCCAATTATTCGGGGTTAAAATTCCTAAAATCTCTAAATCGCAATCCTTCAGAGATAATTTGCACTTCACAATTTAAGGGAGTTTGCTCAAAATTACAAACATAGTAAGCGAGTAACTCACCCAGACGATTACAGACTCGTAAATTATAACCATAGCGTCTAGTCACCGAAGCAAATCGAGTGATAAAAACATATTGTCCTATGTACTTTTCGCGATTCCAGTTAATACGATTAACAACAATTGTGACCAAATTATTGACATATAAATCCGGTTGAAGTTGTGTAATTTGGGGTTCAACAAACCAAGTTTCTAGAAGCTGATATTGTGGGCGGGTTTCTGGGGGTTGTTCAACATAGAGTTGAATGTCTGTTTGGCTTTGAACTTCCTCAATTTCCTCCGGTTCTAAAGTGGAGTATCCGTAGAGTTCTTGTGCTAACCATAAACTCGGAATACTGGGTTCGGTTTGAGATAGCGGAGGAGGGGGTAATGTTTCAGTTTCCCAGAAACAAGGTTTGGGAGATTTACTAATAAGTTGGGTTGGCGTCTCTTGCGATCGCACGGGTTGACCCAGATGAGGTAAACTTAAAAGTAAAGTTAAGAATACTGTTAAAAATTGAAATCGCGATTGAGAGTGCATAGAGATGTTATTTCATCTGTGCTTTATGTGTTTATTAATGTTCGGGTGTTGATGATGCCGCATCACCCGATGCTGTTTATTATAAACCTTTTCTTGGGGATTTTGGGGCAGTCGCAACGAAAACAACGATCTTAGGACTTTGAACGGTAAAAAAAAATTCCCGGTAATTTCGTGAAAAAACGTTGATTCCGGGAAAGTTTTAAGTATTCAAATCAACCCTTTCAAGTTCGGCAAAATTCCTCACTTTTGGGGTTTGACAATATAATCGGATGAAATGGGTTCGGCTTTGTTGGATTCAACTAAAGCTTGATAAATCATGGCAGAAACTTCCGCCCGAGTAGCGGGTTGGTTGGGATTTAGGGTATTGGTTTTTGGATGATTAACCACTAATCCCGCTTGGGTGGCGGCGGCAATTTTCTCAACCGCCCACTGGGGAATTTGATCCGCATCCTGAAAAGCTTTTTGTAAGGTTTCTTGAGGATTTTTCGGAGGTTTAAGATTCAACCCACTCGCCAAAGCCACCAAGACTTGAACCCGAGGCACTACTTCATTCGGACGAAAGATTTCACCCGGATAACCGGTCATAAAACCCGTTTTGGTGACATCAACAATTGCCTGTTCCGCCCAGTAGTTTTGTTCTACATCTTGATAACTGGGTTGACCGGATTTATTTTCTTCCGGAACAAAGGCATTTTCAATTTGAGCAGCGAACTCAGCCCGAGTGATGGGTTGATCGGGCTTAAATGTACCATTGGCGTAGGGGATAATAATATCCTCTTGAGTGGTATATTCAATAAACTCTTTCGCCCAGAAGCCTTCCGGTACATCAGAAAGCACCAATGGTACTGGTGTAGGAGTTGCTGTGTCCGGTTGAGCGGCTTGCTGTTGGGGTTGAGGACTGGCTTCTGTGTCCGGTTCAGTAGCCGTTGGCTCTTGAGGCGGAATGATGGGTACTATCGTTGTTTCGGTTTCCGGTTGAGCGGCTTGTTGTTGGGGCTGAGGGCTGGTTTCTGTCTCCGGTGGAGCGGCTTGTTGTTGGGGTTGAGGGCTGGCTTCGGTCTCCGGTGGAGCGGCTTGTTGTTGGGGCTGAGGGCTGGTTTCGGTCTCCGGTGGAGCGGCTTGTTGTTGGGGCTGAGGGCTGGCTTCGGTCTCCGGTGGAGTTGCCGTTGGCTCTTGAGTCGGAATCGGTGCTATGGTTACAGGTGAACCCACATTTTCCCCAGACTCGGTGTCCTCAGCAGCAAAGAAGAAGGGAGTAAAACCCCAAACTGGATTAATACCCCTGGACTCAGAAACAGTCACAGTCCGGTCATCGGCGGAGAAGATTTGAAACAAGTTGCGGTTCGAGGTGCGAGGAATAGCAACTCGCTCGTCGGGGAGGTCTTCACGCCGAGACCGGGCGAAAGACTCTTCTAAAACCCGAGATAAATTGAGATCATTGGAAACGGTAGCTTCAGGCACCGCCACCCGGGCGGGCGAAGCGAATTTTTGCTTATAGGGTTTAGCATCTCGACCCACTATCCACAAGAAAATACCGCCCATCGCTAAAAGTGCGACTAAAACGGCAATCCATTCATCATTACGAGATGAACCTTGGGGCGATGATGAATTTGGAGGTATTGAGTGTGACATAATAACACTTTAATCCAGATAACATCACCATCAAGATTACCTGCTATTTTCCGACGTGACAATTGGTCCAGAGGAGAGATTCTATAACAGGCAAGAGTTTTTTGACAACTGACCCGGATAATTGCAACGTTTATTTTTCTTAACACTGTTTCGTTGATTGATGTCCTGGTATTGATAGCGATTTTCAATTTTTTGAGGCACAGTTTGAATAAAAACGGGGTTTCTATTGAGAAACCGGGTATTTGGATGTACCTGAGGCGATCGCACATCCCTAGAACTGGCTGAATTTTATACCATCCTAGATCCCGCTTTCAGTTAGACTGATAGTGGATGAGGTTTACTATTGCTTATCATGTCATCAACTGCAACACCCCTACCCCCATCACTCGATCGCATCGTCCAACGGTTCAAAGGCGCATCTTCCAATAAACTGCGCTATGAACAACTGATCGCACTTGCCCAGAAGTTGCCCGAATTCCCGGCTGATGCTAAAATCCCAGATAATAAAGTTCCCGGCTGTGTGTCTCAAGTTTACGTGATTGCCGATTTAGATGAAAATGGCAAAGTGCAGTTTCAAGGAGACTCTGATTCCCAATTAACGAAAGGATTAGTTGCTTTGTTAATTCGGGGCTTGAACGGACTTTCCACCGCAGAAATTGAAAAAATTACCCCTGACTTTATTCAAGAAACCGGCTTACAAGCCAGTCTGACTCCTTCGCGAGCGAACGGATTTTATAACATTTTCAAAACCATGCAGCAAAAAGCGATCGCAACTGAAGGTTAATTGCTCTTATTCCTCATTCCTCCTCTGGCTGCTCTCGTTGAACTCAAGATGATCAATCAAGATTATTTGTGGATAGAAACCCTAAAATTTAACGACCAAGGTTTAATTCCGGCGATCGCTCAGGACTATCACGATAACACGGTTTTAATGATGGCCTGGATGAATCACGAAGCCCTACAAAAAACCTTGGAAACCGGAGAAGTTCACTATTGGAGTCGTTCTCGCGGTGAACTTTGGCATAAAGGAGCGACATCCGGACACCTTCAAATTGTTAAAGAACTTTACTACGATTGTGATGCAGATGTGTTGTTAATTAAAATTGAGCAAGTCGGAGATATTGCTTGTCATACCGGAAAAAGAAGTTGTTTTTTTAATTCGGTTCCCCTCAAAAATAGAGCCGGATAAGTAGGGGCGTATTGCCATGCGCCCTCAAAAAAATTAGACAATAGAGCCAAAGTTAAAAATTAAAAGTTAAAAGTCAAAACTGGTGACTGAAAAGCTGTTCCCTATTCCCTGTAAAGAATGACACTCAAAATTTATAACACTCAAACCCGTACCAAAGAAACCTTTACTCCCTTAGAACCGCAACAGGTTAAAATGTATTGCTGCGGGGTAACAGTTTATGACTATTGCCATCTCGGTCATGCTCGTTCTTATATTGTTTGGGATGTGGTACGCCGTTATTTAGAATGGTTAGGATATACCGTCAAATACGTGCAGAACTTTACGGATATTGACGATAAAATTCTCAACCGGGCGAAAACCGAAAACTCCTCAATGGAAGCCGTATCCGAACGCTTTATTCAAGCTTATTTTGAAGATTTGCGGCGTTTAAACGTTCGAGATGCTGATGCTTATCCTCGCGCCACTGATAATATTTCCGAAATTTATCAACTCATTCAAGAATTAGAAAAAAAAGGCTATGCCTATGCCAGCAAGGGCGATGTTTTCTACAGTGTGGAAAAATTTCCCGAATATGGTAAACTTTCTGGGCGCAAACAAGAACAACTGCAAGCCGGCGCCGGTGGGCGAGTGTCTGGGGCTGAGGGAGAAAAGAAACATCCCTCGGACTTTGCCCTGTGGAAAGCCGCCAAACCGGGAGAACCTGCTTGGAAGTCGCCTTGGGGCGAAGGACGTCCGGGTTGGCACATTGAATGTTCGGCAATGGTACGGCGACTCTTGGGTACAACTATTGATATTCACGGTGGCGGCGGAGATCTGGTTTTCCCTCACCACGAAAACGAAATTGCTCAGTCAGAGGCGGCGAACTGCGAACCTTTAGCCCGTTACTGGATGCACAATGGCTTTGTTACCGTTGGCGGGGAAAAGATGTCAAAGTCTTTACATAATTTTACCACGATTCGCCAATTGCTGGAAACCGTTGATCCAATGGCAATTCGCTTGTTTGTGTTGGGAGCGAGTTATCGCAAGCCTTTAGATTTTACCAATGATGCGATCGATCAGGCGGAAAATGGCTGGAGTACGTTGAAAGAGGGGCTGTTGTTTCAGTCTCAGTATGGGGAAAAATTGGGTTGGGTCGATAACGGAAAGCCTCTGTCCCTGCATTCAGAGGCCGTTGAACAGTTCCAAACGGCGATGGATGACGATTTTAACACGCCGGGAGGTTTAGCCGTTCTGTTTGAACTGGCGAAGGAGTTACGCAAGGAAGGCAATGTCTTAACTCACGAAGGCAAAACGGAAACTTCCCTCGAACAGATCCAGCAAACCTGGTGGACTTTGGTACAGTTGGCGGAGGTGTTGGGGTTGGAAGCGAAAGCAGAAGAGACCTCGACGGAGACAACATCAGGGTTAACCGATGAGGAGATCGAAGCTTTGGTTCAACAGCGTCTGGCGGCCCGCAAAGCTAAAAATTATGCTGAAGGGGATAAAATTCGCGATCGCTTGACTGAAGCCGGAATTACTTTAATTGATCGCCCCGGTGGGGAAACGATCTGGCATCGCTAAGTCTGAACCAGATTAACATTTTCAAGATGGGGAAATGATCAATCCCCCTTTTTCAGTCCGTTCTCAAAATGTACTTTTTGTTACAGATTTTTAATTCTGTATTGTAAATAACAAAAAAACGATAAACTAAAGAAAGCGTCACCGACGGCAACAAGGAAGATAAGAATGAATACTCAAGAACAGTTTAAATTCTATCGGATAGAATCTGAGCAGAAGGAGCATCGCTTCAGCTTGGTTGTTGTGATTGTGTTAAGTTCCTTGTCGATGGGATTACTTCCGATCGTGATGCTGCCGATGTCGGTTATTTCAGCGGATTTTATTCCCCACGAAGCGAGTTTGTGGAACAAGTAAAGATAAATAATTCCTTAAATTCTCCTCCGGGCTTAAGAAGGTGTAAAAAAAGACTTTGTTGCTGGCAAAATAGAAAGTTGGGGAAACAGCTTTTTCCGAAGACCAGAAGAGTTAAACTCAAGAACAGTAAGGAAGATAGACAAACGATCGAGGTTTAAACCCTGGACTCGGCGATCGCAACGGAGTCAAATCCATCGGTCATTTGTATCATAGATCACTTTAAGAAGCGTCAATCTAAGAAACAATCAGAAGGTCAAGAATTAAAATAAGGGAAAACTCGTCTAAAAACAGATGAGAAAGGGACGAGAAATGTGTAAAAATATGACCCAATTCTTATGTTAGAACAGCAGAGGTATTAAATATGCAGACAAGGTATGAATCCTCCTCGACTCCTTCAGAATCGGAACACTCAACTCACTTACCGCCAGTGAGATCAATCGCGACATCAGAACTCTCTCCCGCAGTTAAAACCACCTCATTGGTGGCGTTAGTCGCCATTCTGTTTGCAACATTAGTCGGTTCTCTGCTGGCGAGTCCTTCACCGGAAGCCATCAGCGAGAGTGAAGAGATAGAATCAGTAGCCACGACATCCACCGAAACCAGTCCGATTGTTGTCGAACCGATGGAGACTCAGACTCCGACAACAACAACAACAACAACGCCAGTCCCAGATACCAATATTGCAGCAACAACAACCCCGACGACGACATCGCCAACAACGACAGGTACAGACTCTGCCGTTACGACTCCGGAATCCGAAGTCACGACTGGCCAACCCAACGGGACAGTTCCCAATACAGGTTCAACGGCTTCTACCCTAACTCCAGAAGTCGAAACCCCGACAACGACAACGACTCCAGAAGAAGTCGAAACTCCAACAGCAGTAGAAACAACCCCATCGACAACCGACCCAACCGTTGCTAGCCCTGAAGCATCAACCTCGACAGCCTCCGGGCTACCGTCCGTCACCTCTTCACCAAGCGTGGAAGCGACTCAACCGACGGTAGATGATGATCCGGCCGCCACCCCACCCACACAACCAGACACGCTTAACCCCGCCCCAGAAGCAGAAGCCGCAGACAGCGAAATGGCGGCTTCTACGCCAGAAACAAGCACAGAAGAAACCATCACTGCCGCAGCAACTTCAGAGGTCAATACAACCGAATTAAGCCAGAGTCTTTATAATCAAATTGACTCGGCTTGGAGTGCGCCGGTAGATGGAGAATCCGTCTATGTTGTGAAACTCAATAACGAGGGTGAGATTATCGGATACGAAGCTAAAACTCAAGTGGCGAAGAACAATGTTGAGAATACTCCTCTTCCTCAGTTGGTCAAGTCCGATGCTGCTTCGACTGAACCTGCTGCCGAATTTGAAGTGGTATTTTCGACTTCAGGAATATTAGAAGTGAAGTCTCCTCAGTAGTTAGTTTTTGAGACAATATCCCCCGGTGAGAATAATGAACATCGGGGGATATTTTATAGCTGATAACTGATAACTGTTGAAAGACTCTGATCTTTTGTGAAAACTGACACAATTTTTTATCAACTGTTTCAAACTTTCCCGAGTTTACTGTTTGAACTTATTGGTCAACCCCCTTCAAATGCTGAAGGTTACACGTTCGGTGCGAGGGAAGTTAAACAATTATCTTTTCGGTTTGATGGTTTGTTTTTACCACCGGAAGATGAACAGGAACGTCCGATTTATTTTGTTGAAGTGCAGTTTCAAAGAAATGATGATTTCTACTGGGACTTTTTTGGTGAAATTTTCCTCTATTTAAAACAGTATAAACCCCAACAAGACTGGCGTGGGGTGGCTGTGTTTGAACGGCGAAGTCGAGATCCGGGTGAACGGGTGCAGTTTCGGGAGTTTTTCGCCAGTCAACGCCTACAACGAGTTTATCTCGATGAGTTGGTGCAGACAGAGGGTTTATCTCTGGAGTTGGGGTTGGTTAAGTTGGTTGTAGAAAATCAACAAAAAGCCGTTGAACTCACTCCCCGGTTGATGCAGCAAGTTCGACAAGAGATTGAGGATGCAACCTTCAGAGAAAATATTTTAGAATTGGTAGAAACAATACTGGTTTACAAATTTGCTACTTTGAGTCGGGAGGAAATTGAAGCCATGTTTTCATTAAGTGATTTGAAACAAACACGGGTTGATCAGGAAGCAAAACAAGAAGGAAAAGAAGAAGGGAAAATAGAAGGAAAAATAGAAGGGAAACTCGAATCAGTACCTAGATTTCTATCAATGGGCTTAACAGTCGAACAAATTGCCACAGCGTTGGGTTTAGATATTCAACAGGTTCAAAATGTCGCCGATCAACAGCCTAATGTTACCGAGGGAGGAATGGAAAATTAAGACGTAAATTCTTAAATTTTCATCATTGATTCAATCCCAGTTTAATTATAGCAATTATGGATACTGAAACGCTTTCTTTGCCTTCTCCCTTGTCTCTAACTATAGACTTAACCGACGAACAATTTTTTCAACTTTGTCAACATAATCGGGATTATCGCTTTGAACGAACAACACAGGGAGAACTGATTATTATGTCACCAACGGGAGGAGATACTGGAAACCGAAATATTGAACTCGCCTATCAACTTCAAGCTTGGAGTCGTCAAAATAAACTCGGTAAAGCCTTTGATTCTTCTACGGGTTTTAAGCTTCCTAATGGTGCCGAACGTTCTCCCGATGCGTCTTGGATAACCATCGAACGATGGAATACATTAACCCCCGAACAACGAGAAAAATTTATTCCCCTCTGTCCCGATTTTGTAGTCGAATTGCGATCGCCTTCTGATTCTTTAAAAAAACTACAGGAGAAAATGCAAGAGTATATTGAAAATGGGGCAAAATTGGGATGGTTAATCGATAAAAAACAACAACAAGTGGAAATTTATCGCCCGGAACAACCTGTAGAAATTTTGCGATCGCCAAAAACGTTATCCGGTGAAAATGTGTTACCCGAATTTCTGTTAGATTTAAAAGATATTCTCTATTAAATAATTCTTGACTCGGTTATGAATATCTAGGAGTCAGGGAAAATTAGATTTTTAACTGAAATGATCGGATTTCATTCGCTTCTAAACTCACAACTCTTGTAAATTTTTCCGGGCATTTCGTTGCCACATTTCGGGTTTAATTCGTCGCAACGCCGAAGCGGTAAATTGTTCGTTCCATTCTTCCTCCGAAAGTTCTGCCAATTCACTTAATTTCGGGTCAATATTTCCCGGATAAGGTTGAAACGCTTCCTCATCTGTTTCTTGGGCAAATCGTTGATTCCAAGGACAAACATCCTGACAAATATCACACCCTGCAACCCAACCCTTTAAATCTATATTCTCCGGTAATTGTTCGGCGCGATTTTCAATGGTATGATAGGCAATACAGCGATTAGCATCAACAACAAACGGTTCAGTAATTGCATTCGTCGGACAAGCTTCAATACAGCGAGTACAACTCCCACAATGTTCGGTATGGGGAGAATCAGGCGTTAATTCTAAATTCGTTAAAATTTCCCCCAAAAACACCCAAGAACCATATTCTCGCGTAATTACATTACTATTTTTTGCAATCCAACCGATACCCGCCCGTTGCGCCCAAACTTTATCCTGTATAGGTCCCGTATCGGCATAATATCGCGCTTGAATGCCTTCTCCTTGGGCTTCTAACCAGTGAGAAAACGCTTTCAACTTCTTGTGCATCACCTTATGGTAGTCTCGTCCCCAACCATAACGGGAAATTTTGCCATATTCCGCCCCTTCTGAACGTTCGTTAGGGGTGTAATAGTTCAACGCCACACAGATAACAGACTGCACCTCCGGCATGACTTGACGAATATTTTGACGTCTCGGGTTTGCCATCCAAGCCATATCCGCTTGATAGCCTTTATTTAGCCAAGCCTGCAACCGTTCAACTTCCGCTTTCGGTTCGATAACGCTTGCTATCCCCACTTTGTCAAATCCGAAGGTGATGGCTTGCAGCTTAACTTGACTCGCTAACTCTTTTCTGTTCCCTGTTCCCCGTTCCCCGTTCCCTACCTTGACAGACAACTCTATATTTTCTCCCAGTATATAGCACAGTTTCATCTATCAATGTAGCGATCGCGTTTACATTCAGCCATAAAAATCTATGATTATTACAAATCAAAGCAATTTGCAAGTTTTATTTGCAAATCTTAAATTAACGTTACATAATAAGAGTCAAGGGAAGCAAGACTCACCAAGGTCAACTCCTGATACTGGTTGTTTACCAAAGGAGCCTTAAAAGCTGTTATGACTTTTACTACTGAGTCCTCAACTGCAAATTTTGCCAAAGTATTCGTTTCCAGCGATCCTAACGCTGTTGCTCGTGTAACCTCAGACTTTAAAGCTCTCGGTGTAGACGAGCAGCTTGCGGTTCTTTGGTTCCTGTACACCAAGATGGGTCGCACGGTCACTCCAGCAGCTCCTGGTGCCGCTCGCCTTCAGTTCGCCGAAGGTTTGCTCAACGAGATCAAGCAAATGCCTCCTCAAGATCAACTTAAAGCGATGCGTGACATTGTTGCTGGCATCAACACCCCCATCAGCCGTTCTTACGGTGTTCTCGGTGCCAACACCAAGCTAGCATTTTGGTATCAGTTAGCTGAATGGATGAAAGAAGGTTCTGTCATTGGAGTACCGTCCGGTTATCTGGTTTCTCGCGCTTCAAATCAAGTAATTGCTGCTATTGAGCGCTTAGAGTTCAGTCAACAAATTACTGTACTGCGAAATGCAGTTTCAGGGATGGGAATCGATCCCCTCGCCTAGTTAATCTATAATAGAACCAGAACAGCGATTCTAATAGATAAACGATCGCTGTTCTTTTGTTTTAATTGAAGTTGTGAATTGAAAACGAGATTGAATTGATGCAGACAAGAACTTTATCAAATTCAGATTGTTTACTGCAAATTGAAGGGATTACAGAACCCCAAGTTCTGAAATATTTTGAAACCCTCAACGCCGGAGATTTTCAGGAAACTGCGGCTTTATTTGCAGAAGATGGCATCCTAGAAGCACCCTTTGAAGATTCCTTGCACGGACGAGTTGCGATCGCCAACTATCTGGAGGCAGAAGCTCAAGGAATGCAGCTTAAACCCCAAGAAGGAGTTAGCCAAACTTTAGACAATGGTCAGCAGCAAATTCGCGTTATGGGGAAAGTGCGAACCCCTTTATTTTGGGTAAATGTGGCTTGGCAATTTATCTTACATCCCAATGGAGAAATTGCCGTTGTTACGGTTAAGTTGCTCGCTTCTCTCCAGGAGTTATTTAATTTACAAAACAAATCTCAAAATCAATCTCAAGATCGATCTCAAAATTAGGATTGAAAGGGGATTAGGTGAGGTCTCAATCAACTTTACACCCAACACCTCAAACCTGAGAGCGTTGTTTTTCTAACCTAAGCTCTAGCGGGAAGTTGCAGAGAACGGGCTAACAATTCTCGTCCCAACTCGATATCTTTCGCCGAACATTTCCAATCGGGATGGCTGGTCATCAGTAAGCTTTCAACGGTTTCTTGATCGAACAGATGCCAAACTTTATTCGCTTCGTTTTGATCTTCGATCGCGTAGCAATTTTCACTAATGCAATAGATGATACAGCTTCCTGCGGCTCGCTCAATTGTCATCTGTTGTCCCGGTTGCAGCGATCGCCAATGAAGAATCACCTGTTTAAATTCTGTTGCCGATGATACCATTAAACCCGGTAAAACTGCCGTTAACTGTTGGTCTCCGTTCACATTGATCCAATAATGACGGGAAGGATCGATTCCCTTTAACCAAACCAATTCATCATCTAAACGGTAACGGGGGGCAAGTGGAAATAGCTGATTCATATCAGTCTCCTCTTCTTAAAATATCATCAAAACTTATTTCCGATATTATTGACTTACCCCTCGAAAAGATTGCAACTAAAATTTACAAAAATTAAAAATGAGCGAATTTTAGTTAACTTTTGTTAAGAAAATGACAGCAGAACGGTTTGGGGTTCGGTAAGAAAACCCGGTTAATCTTCAAGCTTGGACAGGTTTAGAGTCATCGGCTTTCTCTCCGAGACTGACTTCTAAACGCAAACAGTTATGACCATTAATCTGTAAACAGTAGTCAACTCGATCCATGAGTCGATTCATAATCAACCAACCATAACCGCTTTCTTGTCGGTCTTCCGGGTTGGGTGGGGTGTATTGATCCACTTCATAACCCGTCCCCGAATCCCAAACTTCCAGAGCGATATCGCGCTCCTGCAATTCTAGACGGATAATAATGGGCAGATCGGGCTGATCTTTGTGAGCATGACGAATAACGTTTGAGTAGGCTTCAGCCAGGACCAACCGAAAGCGATTGGATTGACGGGGCCAATCGACATGATTACCCAACTCGACCTCCAAACTGCTCAACAGCCAATTTTCGACGACTGTTAAAAATCGAATATCACTCGGCACATGAAGCTCAGTTTTCATGGGTGAATAAGACCTCCAGTGCAAGTATTGTTTGGTCATCTTCCTGAATAGAATTTGATTCTCGCACAGATGCCAGTAAATCCTCCAAATTAAAAGGCCCTCTTTGCTGCATGATCAACTTCCATAATCCATCTTGATGAAGCATTGTTCGGGTTGGACTTTCATCGCTACCCGGTTGAACCACGGTCGCTTCTGTAATTCCATCACTGGTGAGCAGAAAAACATCTCCAGCAGACAGTTTCAAATTCCCAATTTTACCTCGCCAAGCCGGTAGAATCCCCAAAGGAATTCCTCGGTCTTTGAGAAAATTGGGTTCGACCTTGATGACAGACTGGCCATCGCTCTGTTGTTCCCTCAGCATTTTCTGAGACCAAACCAGAGGGTAAATATGTCCGGCATTTGCATAGATTAACTCTCCAGTCGTCGGAGTATAACGAGCCAACACCATTGTAATAAAGTGATTATTGCTAATCAGATCATCGGCTAAAATCCGATTCAGATTGTGCATCACCTGTTCCGGGTCTGGGGACATCTCTTGAGAAAGTTCACGGCGAATCACCGACATCGCACTCGCCATAAACAAAGCCGCCGGCACCCCTTTACCGGAAACATCTCCCAAAGCGACCCAAACATCACCCTGAGAATGAACATAAACCTCAAAAAAATCTCCTCCCACTTCTCGCGCCGGATAGCAACAGGCTTGCACCTTAACGCTTTTTAAATCCGGCCAACTTTGTCGGAGTAAATTTCCCTGAATTTGACGGGCGACTTCGAGTTCCGAGCGCATCTGTTCAGCCAGTTGCACGGTACGCTGATACAATTTCGCTTGAGACAAAGCCAAAGCCGCCTGTTCGCTGACAGCTTCCAACAGTTGAATCTCATCATCGGACCAACCAGTGGCTTGACTGTCCTGACACAGAGCCAACACCGCTAACAGATTAAACTGATAGCTCAGAGGAATAATAATCTGAATCAGATTATTTTCGTCACGAGTTTGCAAAATTTTAGTTTCACGAGTTTCAATCACCGCAGTCATTAACGACTCACTATCGGAGAGCCATTCGGACTGCTGTGAGTCCGCCCCCGTCGGTGTATAAGAAAACACTTCCCGCGAGAGACGTCCATCCTCAACTGATCGAATATAACAGCCTTTCGCCTCAAAGGTTTCTCCGAGGGTTTGGACAATGGTTTGCAGCATACTGGAGTAGTCCAACGACTCTCGCAGAGCGTTCATCACATCGTTGTAGAGAAACTCTCGACGTAAAGCCCGACGCAGGGAATGGGTACGCTGTTTTGAGAACTTATAGGTTTCTGAAGCTTGCTGAACCACAGATTTGAGGGCTTCCGGACTCCAAGGCTTGGTGATATACTTAAAAACCTGACCGGAGTTGATCGCTTCGACCAAATCTTCGACATCGGTATATCCGGTTAACAAAATCCGAATGGTATCTGGGAAACGTTCAACCGTCTGACTTAGGAACTCCGTACCGTTCATTTCCGGCATTCGTTGATCTGAGATAATAATCGCCATCTCTCCTTCTTGTTGGAGAATTTCAAGAGCGTTGAGGGCGCTATCTGCTTTATAAACTCTAAATTCACGCCGAAACGTCCGGTACAACAAATCCAAGTTATCGGGTTCGTCATCAACTACCATTAGTTTCAGCTTGGATTGTTCTCCCCGACTCATGCGATTGGTTACTCCCAAGTAAATGAATTAGGTCTGTACACCGTTTGTAGTTTTTTACACACTTGCTGGTCAATCAAATCAATGTTGCTCAATCCCATGACAATTTACGGATCACCGATCAGATCGTTATACGTTCAGCCAGTCTGAGTTTAGCAGATCGAGCGCGAGGATTATCAGCAATTTCGGCTTCTTGGGGTTGAATTGGCTTTTTGGTTAACACCTGCAAACTCAAATCACTTTTAAAACTCTGTTTGACTCGCCGATCTTCTAAACTCTGAAAACTAATCACTCCAATTCTACCCCCCAATTTTAACCATTGCGGGGCAATCGACAGAAAGGTTTCGAGGGCTGTTAGTTCTTGGTTAACCGCTATTCTGAGGGCTTGAAAAACACGAGTCGCCGGATGAATGCGACCATAACGAGACTTGGGCGGATAACAAGAAGCAATCACATCAGCCAGTTGAGTGGTTGTCTCAAACGGACGCTGTTGGACAATCCGTCTGGCAATGCGACGGGACAATCGTTCTTCGCCGTAATGAAAAAAGATATCGGCTAATTCGACTTCATCCCAAGTATTAATAATATCAGCAGCACTCAACAATTGTTGCTGATTCATTCGCATATCCAACGGGGCGCTGTGGCGAAAACTAAATCCCCGGGTTGGAGTATCGAGTTGATAGGAATTTACGCCTAAGTCTGCGATTATCCCATCAAACTGTATACCTTGGGGTTGATAGTTGGCAAAATTCCCCTGCCAAAATTCAACCCGATCAACAAAACTGGGTTCAATTTCTGTTAATCTAGCTTTGGCTACTGCGATCGCCACTTCATCTTGATCGATCGCCGTCAAACGCACATCCGGCGCCGCCTGTAAAATCAAAAGACTGTGACCCCCACCGCCAACCGTCGCATCTAAATAATGTCCCCCCGCCACCACAGACAACCCCGCGATTAATTCTCGACTCAATACGGGAATATGAACAAAATTAGCCGTTAATTCCGTTAAATTCAATTCAGGCATAGATATCAGGAGTCAGGAGTCACCGAGTCAGGAGTTCAGGAGTTCAGGAGTTCAGGAGTTCAGGAGTTCAGGAGTTCAGGAGTTCAGGAGTTCAGGAGTTCAGGAGGAAAGAAGTTCAGGAGGAAAGAATTACCTATTACCTCTTGCCTCTTGCCTCTTTACTGTTCCCTGATCCGTCGTTCCCTGTTCCCTCTTTACTGGTGACTGTAAAAAGTCCTTATAATGGCAGGGAAGACGAAACCAAAGTCAACAAACGCTATACATTTGTAGTACAGTCCCAGACATCCCAAATCTCTCCTCACTCTACCACTGTAAAGGCAATTCAGCCACTTTTTACCAAAGGCATCACCAAACAGTTCACCAACGGGTTCACCAAATGACCTATTTCACCTCCCCTGCGAGTACCTTCTATCAGGGAGTCTTAAGCTAAAGGGTCAACCCTTGATTTCACCATCAACTTAATAGCGATGAGTAAAT
>JAYKHV010000170.1:0-29756 GCA_035285085.1 Lyngbya sp.
AGAACCGATAAACGCTTTGGGAGAATTGACCTCTACTTTGACAGAATCCGTTCTGTTAGGGCAAGTCGATTCGCTGAACAAAGAATCTCCCGTCACATCGCAAAGCGATTGACGGTGAGAGTGTCAATCTATCTTGTTCTACAGAATCCCTCTTTTTCTAAAAAGGGAAGTTTACATCCACATGGGAAAAGCATTGAGTTGCTCTTCTGTCAGGGCTTCTGGCAACCAACCCATTTTCACCGGAACCTCATACAGTCGTCCGGGCGCTAACCTTTTCCACATATGACGCATCCCCGGAACGATTACCTTGGCAACTCTTAACCCAATATCAGCACGAGTCTGATCTAAAACTAGCATTTCCATGCCGTTTTTCTCAACGATTTGTTGAGCTTGCTTGACATCTTCAAGTAAATCGTCACTTGCCATTTGAGGATAATCACCACTAACTTTAGCCGCAATTTGCTGATGGGGAACCAAATAAGATTGATGGGCTACAGTTGCAGTTTTCCACCAGTTTACAGCTAAAGGATCGGCAGATGGAGGATAGTTTGTGTTGCCATCCGCTTTGGCAAATAAAACATTGGGTAGAATTTGATTAACTTCAGTTAAGGCTCGACTAATCGCAATTTTAGCATCAAAATGAGCGCCATAACCCAAAACAATATCTTCTACTTCGCGTTCGCTTCTGCGACTAACAGCAGCAAAAACTGGAATATTCAGATCGCTGGTAATATCTAAAACCCAAATTTCCCGATTAATTGTTTGATAATATTGCTTCAAACTTTGAAAATAAGGCTCGTTGAAACTCTCTAAATCGACTTGAGGTTTTTGCAGAAAGTTATACCACCACAAAGCAACAGCATCTCGTTCTACTAACTCCATAAACCCTTGTAAAATCGCTTCTTCTAAAGTGTTACCCGTTGCACAACCATTAGAGTCAGCCCAACAGTCTGGTTTATAGTCCGGTCGATAGCCATAATAACAATAAGCCGTTGGTAGATACTTAAATTCCTGGTGGGTTAAAGACCAAACGGGAGTCCAATCAATTTCTCTTTCTTCATCAAAAGGTTCAGGAACTTTTTGAAACCAGCCTTTACAGTCAAGATTCCATTGTTCTCTATTTTGATATTGCTGTTGACTGAAATTCATACAAGCATTGGGATGAATGGCTTTGTTTCCCCTTTTTTGATAACTGCTTTTTTCTCTAATTTCATCCCCTTGAAACACTCCAGAATATCGCTCAATTGCTTCACAAAAACCGCTAGCCATTGCTTGAGTATTAGTCCGACCTTTCCCTGCACTTCTTCCCCCCAAATTTTGACGCAGACTCGTTAAATCGTCGAAAATACTCAGAAAATGATGTTTGGCAATGTAGTTATGAGTTAACCCGTTACCAGGAATTTTATTGAGTTCTCGCACAACACCAGTAATAGGGCTAATATGATGTTGATATTTCCTGAGTGTTTCTTCTGGTGAACAAGAACGATGTCCTCCATCTGCGGTAAAGGTTTTTTTCCGGTGTTCTAATGCAATCGGTAGAGGATTTTTAGTTAAGTCATTTACCTTTTCTCCACAGCTAAAACATTGAGGACGCTTTACCCAAGGATGATTTTGAGTTTGCAGGGTTATCGTATCGTAAGTTATCAAATTGCTTTCTAATTGTTGATTTTCCCCCTTGATAATCCACTTAAATACCTCTGTCGCTGCCATTCCTAATGCAGTTTGTATGGTAGACGCTAAAAATCCCAAGGGAGGAGTTATAGGGGAAGAAATATCCTTCTGTCTTTGAATAAATCCTTCAATGGGTTTATTATCTCGTAAACGCTTGGCTAAACAGTCCCAACACCCGGTTTTTTGAGGATTAAATATTGGGCCGATCCAAACTATTGTTCCCAATGGTTTAACTAGCATCCAGGGAGATTGAGATTTTAAGGCTTGTTGATTGAACTGATCGAGTTCAGGATTAAGATAATCATCGGTTAAAACTATTGTTAAATCACCTTCCTCTGCAACTTGAATTTGCAGAGACTCAAGCATAGTAATGAAGTTCTCAGTAGAAACTGAACCGAATGTTTTTACTGCGACTTGAGTTGATCGCAATCTTTGATGGGCAACTTTGGGAGTAATATTAAGATGATGACAGAATAGGCTTAAATGAGAGGGGAGAGAGTGATCTTCTTGAACCAGATAGCCTTTTTGCTGCATTTGTGATAAAGCATATTGGGCTTGAAGACTCAAATTGAGAAGTTCTTGGAAGAAGGTATGAGTATTCTGAAAAGATTTTGGGTCTTGTAGTACCGACTGTTGAATAGTATCAATAATTTCGTCAATATTGCGATCGCCATCGATTAAATTAGCTAAACAACAAGATAAGCGATCGCTTAACCAAACCGTTTCTCTCTCGGACAAGAAAAAAATTTGGTCTGGTTCTATTGTTTCAACAGAGTAACAAGGATTGAATTTCGGCTTGGGTAGCATTGTTTCAAATTTTAAAAACAGGAGCAACTTTTTAGATTAACTTAACTCTTAGTCATCTAATCTCATAGAATTCATCATATTATGGCAGACACACAAGTACATATTTCTTCATGTTATATGAGTTTTTATATGAGTTTTTATATGAGTTTTATGAGGTTAATCGGTTCTCGATCAGTTAATATAGAATCGAATTTGAAATCTTACTGTTGAATTGCCTATGGAGTAATTAGAAAAGTATCTTGCGAATTGTCTAGAAAGTAGCGATGATTGCCTGTCCTATCATCAACTGATGAAATCTTGCTCTCTCTTTTGAGTAAAAAATCGCCGATAGAGTTCACAACCCGCGATCGCTCTCTCCCCTGAAAGTTTAATCAGTCCCATGCTGCTTAACTTATAAGTGAGAATCGGATCTAAAGCAACAGGTTCAGTGGCTTTGAGAAGAGTATCAAGAGCTTGTGCTAATTCGGGTTGTTCTTCCAAGATTGCCCAATGACGTTGCAAGTGATTACGATAAATTCTTGTAACCGTCGCATCAGTTTCGAGCAATTGCGGTAAAGTGATTTCCCCCCGACTCAAATGATAGAGAGCTAAGTGTATAAGTGCCGGATGTCCACCAACTACTGCCATTAATTTTCTGACTTCTTCCTCATTTAACCAATCAAGTTTGTAGCGTTTGGCTAACTCCTTCACCTCTTCGGAGGTAAAGCTGTCTAACTGAATGGGTAGCCCCACATTAAAAGGAGATTGGTTAAGTTTGAGAGGAACGTAAATTTCCGTCGAGTGAACCACCAGCAGGCGAAGCTTTTGCCAAATGGGTAATCTTTTCGCTTCTTCGTACCAAGAACGCAACAGAGGTAAAAAATCCTTTGCAACTTGGGAATGCTCAAAAATGTGGTTCACATTATCCAAAGCCAAAATTAAGGGAGTATTAATTGACTCTAGTAAATAATCTTGGAAATAGAGAGTGCAGCTAATTTTACTTCCGAGGTCTTCATCCCAATACTCATCGAGCATCTGTTTACACTGAAGTTGGTGAGCGATGTTTGCACACAGCCAGCGCAAAAATTGATTAAAATCGCTCAAAATTGCCTGCTCGACTTGTTCTAGGTTCAAGCTGATGGTATGATAGCCCAGGCGGTTTGCATGGTCAAGAATCCTCAGCAATAGTGAGGTTTTGCCCATTTCCCTCGGAGCTTTAATCCGAATTAGCGCTCCCGGTTTTCTAATTTCCCGATAAACTTGATGTTCGACCGAAGCGCGTTGGAGGTAAAACGGAGAGTCGAGAGGGACTGAGCCACTGGGGTAAGAAGGTGAGATATCCTGATTAACTTGGGTAGGATTTTCCACCGGATCTTGCTTCAAAGGTTTTGTATCGGGGGGTGCTTGGGTGGTGACATGAGACTCCAGCAATGCCCGACAATTTTTCTTGGTCACTCGCTGACCAACAACTTCCGAGAGTCGCCCAAACAATTCTGGCGCAGCGACATTCGTAAAGTAGCCCGGACTGTAACCTGCCTCGATCGCAATTTGATTATAAGTTTTATACTGCCAAATACCGCGCAGAATAATAATTTCCGTAGAACTCAAGGGACGATTTTGGCGATCGATTAGCTGGCGGTCAACAATCTCAAGGAGACAATCGAGGTTCATACAAAAGATGACATATCTACCTTTGCCCTCTGCTCAGAACAGGCAGATGAGTCTCTATCCGTCGAGGTAATGCTTGCCCGAGTCGGACAAGTATTTGAGCTGTTGGTGGGATTATACCACAAATCGGCTTGATCCGGTACAGGGGTGTTACATTCCCAACACGATAGGCACACGCTATAGAGAAATAGTATAAAAATGTTTTGATTGATTAAACTACCAGGGATTACCTATCATTGTGAAAGCAGCCCAATAGTAAGGATGCGATAAATCTAAAACATTATCTT
Source organism: Lyngbya sp. (assembly GCA_035285085.1). Lineage (GTDB taxonomy): Bacteria > Cyanobacteriota > Cyanobacteriia > Cyanobacteriales > Microcoleaceae > Capilliphycus. The sequence goes on from JAYKHV010000170.1 coordinate 4,413, forward strand.
CGGCATCTTCGGTAACTTTAGGATTAATCATAATTTCTTCTTGGTTCGGTAAGAGGAGGCGATTACCTTCAAACTTTATTTCTCCTCGTAACATGGAAATTTGGGCTTGTCGAAGTGCTTCTGCTCTAATCGGTGCCTGAACAAGATGCTGATAAAACTCTTTCATTAATGCAAAAGTTCCTGTGTCATTAGCCGCCCACAAACTCGCTAAAACGGACTCAACTCCCGCTTTAGCGGCAAATCCAGCAAAGCCCAATTCGGCTTCATAATCCCCTACTGCGGTTTCGCAAGCACTCAGAACTAATAACTTAACCGGGGGTTGATTCAAGCCTAAATTTCGCACTTGATCGAGTCTGAGTTGTTCATTCCAAAATTGAATATAAGAATTACTTGGCTCTCCAGAATTAAACTTAGCATGGGTTCCCAGATGAACAATACCAAAGGGAGTTTGATTGCGTTGGGATTTTAAATTATCAATTGTAAAGTCTTCATTTTCAAATGATTCTCCTTGCCAAGGACCTTCAAGAATACTTTTAAGTTCTAGGGGAACAGCAGGTAATGACCCAGACCCAGATTCAGGAAATTCAGAGGCTCCCATTGCTAAGACTTTTGCCTGTTTTGTATTGCTGTAGCGAGTTTGAGTTAACGTTAAGCTTGGCGCTAAACCCACACTGTATTTTTCGATTAAAAATTGCTGACCATCATGGAGAGCAGCCAACGGCAACGTTCGTAAACCTTCATCCATGATAAAAAGAAGATTATCAATTTCTTGGGCTTGTAACTCTGCTTCAATTGGTGCAATTAACCATTGATAAAGTTCTTGAGCAGACGATAGATAAGTTGGCTTCTCTTCTTGTAGTGAATTCCCTAGCTCATAATGAAACTCGTCAAATTTATCTTCTACGGTTTTACGAGTTACCCCAGAAATTCGTTTACGAATCGGTTGACTGTCACCCGTAACGATAATAATTTCGAGTTCATCATCTGGACTGGATAAAAACTGTTGCTGTTTGACTGCTTCTCGTAATTTAACATAGAGAGAATTTTGAGCGAGAGTCAGGTCATATTCTACTGGAACAAAGTTTACATAAATAACTGCGGGTTTAATTCCTGTAACTCCAGCAATATCACCCAAAGCATTACAAACTTCGACTAAACTTTTTACCGCATCATCAGTTGACATTCCCCAATATTCTACAAAGTCCTGAGTATAACTTTTCTCAATCGCCAATACTCCCGCATCAATAGGAACACAGGGTAAATTCCGAGCTATTTCTAAAGGTTCTACCGGGTCTTTCCGGGGAATCAAATCTCCAAGAATCCGAAGTCTTCGTTGTTGAGTCTCTGTCTCATTTTCTTGTAAAGATTGAGGGATGAAATCATCGGTTTCAATAGAAATATTTCCGAGTTGAAAAGAACCTTCAAATGAATTCGGTTGATTAATCGTAAATTCTCCGGTAGTAATCGCTGCAACCGTTCCATTTTCTGTGAGATTTTCCCCCACTTCAAAGCGTTCTCGCGGATCATTTAAAGGCCCTCCAGCGTGGCGAATGGTAACAGAACCTCCTCCCTGACCTCCCGCAGTTGATATACTTGCTTCTACGTTATTGCGACTAGAAAAAGAACCCGTCGCCCGGAAAAATCGCTCCGTACTAATAAAGACATCTCCACCTTGACCGTTGTCGCCACCCTCAGCATCAATAAACTCAACCTCAATGTCGCTTTCAGGGTCAAGACTGACATCGCCACCATCCCCAATATTACCACTGCTGTTAATTCCTCCTGTTGTAATTGCGATCGCAGCATTAATTGTAATTGGGCCTCCCGTATTCCCAGAACTATTGAGATCGTTGGTTATTGCGATAGAATCATTTATTGTTACAACTCCAGTTCGAGCGGTTAAATTGATTGCACCTCCTTGACCGGAAAAGTTACTACTATCGAGGGGAATTGTACTCAAAATATCCGTACCCTCAAAGGTAATATTTCCCCCTTCTGTTCGCACTTCTCCCGAACCGGAAAGTTCAATAATACCAGAACTATTGATAGAAAAGTTGCCGCCACTGGTTGAAATTGTCGGGTTTGTTAAGTTCAAGTTTCGACGGGGAGAAAGGGTAATTGCTCCTCCTGTTGTTGTTAATTCAATGGGGTCGCCAACCAAGTCACGGGCTGTAATAGAACCGTTAGTTGTGGTTACGCTAACTAAACGATTTGGATTAAAAACTTCTCCAATATTGATATTTTGATTGGCTTCTAAAGTTAAAGTCGCGTTATCCGCTCCAGTGAGAGTTGAATCTGTGGCTTGAATAGAACCCGAACCCGCACGAATAGTAACTGGATCATTGAAAATTATGTTGTTTGTAATTGTTATATCGCCCGTGTCAGCACTACCAATTGTTAGGGAATTAAAACCATTTTGAAGTAAATTTAGTTCGCTATTTGTGAGGTTGAGGCTGTTAGAAATATTAGTTGAAATGCCCAGGTTAACCGCACGATTTGAAGTAAAGGGTTGTAGGGTTAAATCCAGATTATTTCCCGATACTGTCCCTCCAAAGTTAATTTCATCTCCGGTTAGAATGATGCTATTTAAAAGGATTAGGCTATCACCATAAGTCTGACCTAATACTCCACTGGTTGTGACATCTCCCCTCAGTTGAGTCGTTCCTCCAGCGTTGGTTGTTAAACTTTCCGCATTAACCGTATTATTAAATAAGGAAACTCCGCTACTATTTACAGTTAAATTGCTCAACGGAATCTCACTTCCAACTGTTCCTAATGTAATATTTCCTGAACCCGAACTCAAACTTAAGTCAAAATTTCCATCTATTCTTTCACTATCTAGATTAATTTCTCCATTTCCTAAACTGCTATCAATTGCAACATCTGAAAGCAAATCAATATTGGTCGCTCCGCTTAAATTAATAATTCCTGAAGTGGTAATATTTCCGCCTAAATTTGTTTGACCTGTTGTATTAATCCTTAAAGTAGATAAAGGTGTATTCTCCCCAACAGTCTGCAAGTCAACATTTCCTTGACCCGCATTAATAATTAATCCTCCGTCTCCTTCTACTAGAACATTTGTAAAGTTCACATTTCCCCCGTCGCTGTCTGTCTCCAGGGTTACTGTATTATTTATATTAACTACCTCTGCATTAGAAAAGTCTAAGCCTCCATTTGTAAAAATACTGCCAAATAAATCAATTGTATTAGCCTGTTCCAAGTTTATTCCGGCTAATTCATTTCCATCACTTCCAACATTATTGAGCGAAATGGTGTTAGGAGCATTGAGAATTAAGCGAGTTCCAGAGCCGATAATCGAACTGTTATTAAAGAGAATACTGTCAGTATTACTGGTAATGGTGAGTTCATCAGAGTTAAGTTGAATATTTCCCGTTACCTCAGAAAAATCAACATTTCCTTCTATTGTTATGTTTCCATCCAGTTCTGTTAAGCCAGAGGTTTGAACCGTCAGTGAACTCGGAGGAATATTGCTATCTATTTCTCTAAGTATAATCGTTCCCGAACCTGCATTGAGTCGTAACCTAAAACTACCACTTATTCCAGAATCTTCGGTTGGATTATCAAGGTTTCTGGTACTTAGATTAATTTCTCCACTACCTGAACTTGTATCAATTACAATATCAGAACGTAGGTTAATATTTGCCGCTCCACTGAAGTTTACTATCCCCGATGTGGTAATATCTCCATTCAAATTGGTTTGTCCTGTGCTGTTAACCGCTAGGGATGAAATGGGGTTTTGGTTTCCGATAATTCCCAAGTCAACCTGACCATTACCCGTATTAATTGTCAGGTTTCGAGTTCCTTCACCCAAAGCATTTACAGGTGGAGAGAGATTAATATTTCCATTGTCACCGCTCGTTTGGAGAGTAATATTAGTTCCTAAAAGATTAACAAATTCAGTCCCCGAAAAATCTAGACCATTATTAGCAAAAATGCTACCAGAGAGGTTCACTTCTCTTGCTCTTTCAATGGTTAAAGCTCCCAATGGTTGTTCTAAAATTCCTACATTGTTTAGACTAATATTGCCTTCTCCAGCATTGAGTATTAAATTAAAATTCCCATTAAGAGTTGAGTTGAACTCAATATTTCCATTATTGTTACTCTCACCTAAACTGCTATTGAGAGTGATATTATTAAAGAGAGTCACTGCATCATTGTAAATTTGATTGTTTGTGGTGGTAATATTGGCGTTGAGTTCTGTTGTTCCGGGTGCATCAGTTGTCAGGCTGGTCGCGGTAACTGTATTATTAAATCGAGTGAATCCACTACTATTTACTGTGACATTTCCTAGAATAGAATTGTTACCAACGGTTCCGAAACTCACATTCCCTGAACCCGAATTCAGTTGTAGGTTAAAAGTTCCATCAAGAGCTGAGTTAAACTCAATATTTCCATTATTATTACTCTCACCCAAACTACTATCAAGTATTACATCATTCAAGAGAGTCACTGCATCATTATAAGTTTGATTGTTTGTGGTGGTAATATTAGCGTTGAGTTCTGTTGTTCCGGGTGCATCGGTTGTCAGACTGGTCGCGGTAACTGTGCTATTAAATGTAGTCGTTCCACTACTATTTACTGTTACATTTCCCAGAATAGAATTGTTACCAACAGTTCCTAAAGTCACATTTCCTGAACCCGAATTCAGTTGTAGGTTAAAAGTTCCATCAAGAGTTGAGTTAAACTCGATATTTCCATCGGGGTTGTCTTCACCTAAACTGCTATTGAGAGTGATGTTATTAAGAAGAGTCACTGCATCATTATAAGTTTGATTGTTTGTGGTATTAATATTAGCGTTGAGTTCTGTTGTTCCGGGTGCATCAGTTGTCAGGCTGGTCGCGGTAACTGTGCTGTTAAATTCAGTTGTTCCACTACTATTTACTGTCAGATTTCCCAGAATAGAATTGCTACCAACGGTTCCTAAAGTCACATTCCCTGAACCCGAATTCAGTTCTAAATTGAAAGTTCCATCAACTGTTCCACCATCTAGATTGATGTCACCATCTCCGTTTCCTGCGGTCGTATCAATGACAATATCAGAAAAGAGACTAATATTTTCTGCTCCACTAAAGTTGACCCTCCCCGATGTGGTAATATCTCCATTCAAATTCGTTTGACCTGTGCTGTTAACTGTTAGGGATGAAATGGGGTTTTGATTGCCGATAATGCCCAAGTCAACCTGACCATTACCTGTATTAATTGTTAAGCTTCTAATTCCTTCACCCGAGGCATTAACAGGTGGAGAGAGATTAATATTTCCATTGTCACCGCTCGTTTGGAGAGTAATATTAGTTCCTAGAAGATTAACTGCATCTGCGCTTGAAAAATCTAGACCATTATTAGCAAAAATACTTCCGGAAAGGTTAACTATGTCTGCACTTTCAATGGTTAAAGCTTCTAAAGGTTGCTCTAATCCTATATCTCCCAGGCTAATATTTGCGGTTCCTGAATTCAGTTCTAAATTAAAAGTTCCATCAACTGTTCCACCATCTAGATTGATGTCACCATCTCCGTTTCCTGCGGTTGTATCAATTCTAATATCAGAAAAGAGACTAATATTTTCTGCTCCACTAAAGTTGACTGTTCCCGATGTGGTAATATCTCCATTCAAATTGGTTTGACCTGTGCTGTTAACTGTTAGGGATGAAATGGGGTTTTGATTGCCGATAATTCCCAAGTCAACCCGACCATTACCTGTATTAATTGTCAAGCTTCTAATTCCTTCACCCGAGGCATTAACAGGTGGAGAGAGATTAACATTTCCATTATCACCGCTCGTTTGAAGAGTAATGTTATTTCCCAAAAGATTAACCGTCGTTGCTCCCGAAAAATCCAAACCATTATTGGCAAAAATACTATTAGAGAGGTTAACTATCTCGGCACTTTCAATGGTTAAAGCTCCCAAAGGTTGCTGTAAACTTCCTACACTCCCTAAACTAATATTGCCTTGTCCAGCATCAATTGTTAATGCACTATTACCCGTAACTGATGAGCCTGCAAGATTCACATTTCCGTTATCGCTACTGGTTTGAAGTCGAACCTCACTCGCTTCAAGATTAATCGCTTCTGCTGCGGAGAAATCTATACCTCCATTCGTAAATATATTACCAAAAAGATTGATATCAGTTCCAGTTTCAATGGTTATTCCTCCCAAAGGTTGCTGTAAACTTCCGACATTTCCTAAGCTAATATTGCCTTCTCCGGCATCAATTATTAATGCACTATTACCCGTAACTGATGAGCCTGCAAGATTCACATTTCCACCATCGCTACTGGTTTGAAGTCGAACCTCACTCGCTTCAAGATTAACCGTTTCTGCTGCGGATAAATCTATACCTCCATTGGTAAATATGTTACCGAAAAGATTGATATCACTCGCACTTTCAATAGTTAATCCTCCCAGTACATTTTCTTCAGTTCCGACTATTCCCAAATTAATATTTCCTGTTCCCGCATTAATAACTAACTGTCCATCACCTGTAACAAGTGCATTGGAAAGATCAATATTTCCATTATCACTATCGGTTTCTAATGCGATTAAATCTCCATTGAGATTAACTGTTGTTACCGAAGGAAACAGTATTCCTCCATTTGTAAAAATACTACCAAATAAGTTAATAGTATTAGCATTGTCAACAATTAATCCTCCAAGTTCCTCCCCCTGACTTCCCACATTATCTAAGGAAACTTCGTTCTGAGTATCAAGAGTTAAAGTATTACCTTCTCCTGAAATGGGACTTCCATTAAACGAAATGCTACCATTATTGCTGGTAATTGTAGTATCGGCATTAATCTGTGTTCCATCTGTAACGTTTGTAAAGTCGATACTTTCTTCTGTTGTTACATTTCCATTTAGATTAACTGAACCCGAACCGAGAATGTTCAGAGAATTTAAGGGTGCATTACTTCCGACTTGACCTAATGAAATGTCTCCGGAACCTGCATCTAAATCCAAGTTAAAAGTTCCATCTATTGTTCCACCATTTAAGACAATTTCCCCATTTCCTGAACTCGTATCGATAACGATATCGCCAGCCAGATTAAGTTCCGCGATTGCTGAAAAATTGACTCCTGCGAGATTATTTGTTGTGATATTTCCCTCCAAAGTCGTCTCACCTGAACTACTCGCTGTCAGGGAAGCAAGAGGTTGACTTTCCCCAGCAGTTCCTAAGAAAATATTGTTATCTCCTGCTATTAATTCCAGGTTAAAGTTTCCGTCAACAGTCCCCCCGCTAAAATCAATTCCTGCTGTTCCACTACTAACGTCAATAACAACATCAGAAGTTAGCAGAATATTCGGTGAATTTGCAAAGTTCAGTCCCCCAACATTAATGTTACCCCCTAAGTTCGTCTGATTTGTAGTGTTAATCGTTAGGGAGGATAAAGGAACCTGATTTCCAACTTCTCCTAAAGTAATAATTCCCGAACCGGAGTTGAGTTGTAAGTTTGAATTTCCATTTAGAGTTGAGTTAAATTCAATGTTACCATTCCCTGCACTGCTATCAAGTGTTACATCATTAGTAAGAGTGACTGCATCGTTATAAATTTGTTCGTTTGTAGTAGTAATATTGGCATTAAGTTCAGTAGTTCCACCTGAATTGGTCGTTATGCTATTTGCAAATACATCATTATTTAACTCAGTAATGTTTGCGCTTTCAATAGAAAGATTTCCAACGGGTATATTTTCTGTTCCAATATTTCCCAAAGCATTAACCCTACCATTAGGTATTCTCAAAGTAATATTTCCAGAATCCGTAAACAGATCATTTGTTATAATTTCACCACCATTACCCAAGACTTTAAGTTCAATTATTCCTCCACTTTCACCAACTGTATTAGCTTCACCATTAATTATGATATTACTCGGTTGACTTGCAGCTTCATTTCCTGCTGTGATAATAATATTTCCTCCAGTCGTATTTAAGTCGCCTACGATAATTTGACTATTATTGCCTGGAGCATAAAGTTGAATCTTTGCAGCTCTATCAGTCAAGTCATCAGGATCTCCAAATTCTGGATCAATATCGCCACGATCTGTATCTATTTTTTCAATCCTAATTATATTTCCTTCTGTATCTATACTACCAACAGTAATATCAATCTCTCCTCCGGTTGTGCGGAGATCGCTTCCCACATTGAATGTACTATTATTTCCCAGCATTCTAACGTTGATTTCTCCGCCTCTAATACCGGATGTCCCGATGAACTGTTCTATTGTAATTGAATTGGGTTCGGTAGCCGTTTCACTGCCGACATTAAGGTTAATTATTCCTCCCGATGCTCCTATTACTGTTGCTGTAATTTGACTACCATTTCCCAACGCATTGAGAGTCACTTCTATTGGAATAGGAGAAGTTACCGAACTAATTCCAGAGCCTATTATTTGAATGGAGCCGCCATCATTTGCCGTCTCGTTTCCAGCCGTAAGTGTAATATTTCCTCTCTCTGTAGCTATCGTAGCAGCATCGCTTTCTTCATTTGCAATGATAATTTGACCACCATTCCCTGAAGCTGTAAGGTTGATCTCTCCTTCTCCATTTGTTAACAATGGAGTAGTATTCTCTGACGTTCTTATATCGATTAAACCATTATTCCCCAAAGCATTAATTTCAATAGTTCCACCTACACTATTATCTTCATTAGAGGAACTAATCTCGCCTGTTACCTGAATAGAACCACCATTATTAACCATTTCATTTCCCGCAGTGAGAGTAATATCTCCTCCTTGAGTGAATATTGATCCAACCTCTATTCTCGCCCCAGAAATTTCTAGATTTCTTCCAGAAGTATTAATAAATTGGGTGGTATCCATTGAGAAATTGCCGATATTATTATTATCGGAATCTGCTGTAAAGGTAATTGAACCTTCTACTTCTACTTCTACAAAAGTGAGAGAGATTCCATCTGCAATTATTATATTTTCGGTCGCTTCTAAAATTACATCTCCGGTTTGATTTTCCAAGGTTTCTTTATTAACTGTTATATCTTCACCCTCAAAACTATCTTGCTCAATTATCGAAACATCATCACCAACTCCTGCTGAACTGGGTTCATTTGAAATTGTAATATTTCGAGGATCAAGGAGTAATGTTCCTGGACTGCCAAATAAAGCACCAACATCTACATTCCCCTGAAAATCTAAATATTCTCGACCCGAAACTTCAACAAATCCTCCATTCCCTAATTCACTTCCGCCCCGTGCATTTATCCCTCCATAAAACCCCGTCGCTTCATCTGCCCAAATAATGACTCGTCCACCATTCCCATTCATCAAAGCATCCGCACTAATGACTGAATTCTGATTAACAATTGTTCTCAACGCATTCGGTACAGTTCCCTGACCTTTGTATTCGCCTCCTACTAATACTGTTCCGCCACCATTGGTTCCTGAAGCGTTAATATTAGCATCAATAACCCCAATTCTTTCGCCAAAAATGCCAACGCTTCCGCCTATTTCTCCCGATACATCAAACTCTCCCGAAGCAATTGTTGTTCCCGAATTGATAGGAACTGTTGTTTCCTCTATCTGTAATTGTATTGTGCCGTCTGAGCTTCTCTGTGCGGTTACTTCGTAATCACTTCCGCCTTGGGTAAGTAAATCGGGTAAAGCGGTAATTGGCAAAGACCAATCGTTGGGGCGGTTACTATCAGGAATAATCGGTTGAATTTCTAAGGCGAGTAACTGTCCTTCTTGGCTAATCCGAACAAAATTTCCTCCGGGTACTGCTGTAACAATAATCTGACCTTGAGGAGCGCTAAGTTGTCCGGCGTTAATAACCGTTCCCCCTAATAGCGTTAAGTTTTGTTCGGGTTCTAAAGCTAAAGTTCCCAAGTTAATTACACTGCCGGGATTATCCATTGTAAAGGCAAAACCCGTCGGATTCCCCACTAGAATTTCGTAGTTGCTGAGTCCCTCCGCATTGAACCAATTTTCTCCGAACAAAATGCCATTTGCCGTCGTTGCGGTGAAGTCTCCCGGCAAATTTAAACTGGCGTTTGAACCGAAAATAATTCCCGCAGGATTAACTAAAAACAAGTTGGAACTGCCACCTGTAATCTGAATTAACCCGTTAATAATCGACGCATCGCCTCCGACTACCCGGCTTAAAATATTGCGAATTTCGGGGTTGGATAAAAAGTTAGCAATTTGACCCGCATCTAAACCAAATTTCTCAAAACTATGGAATAAATTCGCCCCGTCTCCCGAACGAGTTCCCCCTTCTATATTGAATTGATTGCCCTCTGGAGTCACAATTGTCCCTGTACCATCGTTCGCCGGGGTAATAGCCTGAGCCAGGAGAAATTCAGAATCGGTTCGTTTTTCTTGTGCCGAACGTTCAAAAACAGAGTAGGATGCTAATGAGAATTTTTCGGGATTTGTTGTAGAATTCGTCAAGCTCAATGCTAAGGAGGATGGGGAATTCAGCAGAATAGAAGCTGGCAAAACCAGCAAGAACTGAGAACAAATAGACAATTTGACCACGTTCATAATTGCACCAGATGGAGAGGGGAACGATGGGTTTAGCTTTGAGACTTACTAATCGTAAACTGCTATGGTCGAGAAGAAAAGCACTTTTAACATTCCTTTTTGAATTGGGGTTAAAATCTTCTCGAATTGTTGCGGGGTTAATCTTTGTCACTGCTGTTCTATTTCCGATGAAGGCGCAAAGCTGCTGTGTATCAACTTCTCTTGATGAACTGGTATCACAATTAACAAAAAACCAGCAATTGCTTTCTGACAACCCCAAAGAAAAGTTAGCCTTTTTAACTCAAGTTCAGAATATACCCACTGAACAGACTCCTGAGACTGAACCTGTAGAGAAACTTTTTGTTAACGAAATCAAGGTAACAGGAAGCACCATTTTTACTGAAGCTGATTTTAATTCTATTACTCAACGCTATGAAAATCGAGTCTTAGAAGTTGCAGAACTCAAGCAAGTTGCTGATGAAATTACTCAGCTTTATATTGATGCGGGTTATATTACTTCTCGGGCTAGACCAATCGATCAATATGTTGAAGAAGGTATTATTGAAATTCAAGTGATAGAAGGAGAACTCGCCGAGATTGAAATTGAAGGAAATGAACGAGTCAATACCAGCTATATTCGCAGTCGAATTGAGCTAGGAGCCACAACACCTTTAAATGTTAGTCGGTTAGAAGATCAACTCCGATTATTGAGAATTGATCCATTATTTGACAACATCGAAGCAAGTTTACGACCGACAGGAGAAGTGGGAAAAAGTATATTAATTGTCCGAGTAGACGAAGCCAAACCTTTCTTTGTCAGTCTGGGTTTTGATAATTATTCCCCTCCGAGTGTGGGGGGAGAACGCATGGGAATTGGTTTGGGTTATCGCAATATTACGGGAATGGGCGACAGTATTTCTGCCTCTTATTTCCGAACAACGACAGGGGGAGCGGATGTCTTAGATTTTGCCTATACTATTCCCATAAATCCCATGAATGGAACGATTCAATTTCGCATTTCTCCCAATTGGAATCAGGTCACTCAAGCACCCTTTGATGATTTGGGAATTCGAGGCGAACAAATTCGTTATGAACTGAACTATTATCAACCGGTTATCCGAAATCCCAGAGAAGAGTTGATTTTATCTCTCGGTTTTGCCTTACAAAATGGTCAGACTTTTGCGTTTAATGATATTCCTCAACCGTTTGGAATTGGGCCGGATGAGGAGGGCAATAGTTATACTCGCGTGTTAAAATTGGGTCAAGATTATATTAAACGAGATAGCCAGGGTTCTTGGTCAGTGCGATCGCAAATTAACATTGGATTGGGAATTTTTGGCGCAACAGATAATGATTCTCCGGTACCGGATGGGCAGTTTTTTAGTTGGTTAGTTCAGGTACAACGAGCGCAATTAATTGGGGACAAACATTTATTATTAATTCGAGGGGATTTACAGTTAGCTGCTGATAGTTTATTACCTGCTGAACAGTTTGTTATCGGCGGCGCTCAGTCCGTTAGAGGATATCGACAAAATGCTCGAACCGGAGACAGTGGTTTTCGATTTTCTGTTGAAGATCGAATTACTGTTAAACGCAATGCTTCAGGAAATCCGATGATTCAAATTGTTCCCTTTGTCGAAATGAGTTCAGTTTGGAATCAGCCTCAAAATCCCAATGAATTGCTGAGTCAGAAATTTATCGCTGGCACTGGATTGGGATTAATTTGGGAACCCTTTTTAGGAATTAGTGGGTTGAGTCTAAAGTTAGACTACGGATTACCTTTGGTTGATTTACGCGATCGCCGCAATAATATTCAAGATGATGGAATTTATTTTAATCTCAATTATCGTTTTTAAATTAAATATTTTTTAAATTAAATATTTTCAAATAACGAGAAAAAAAGTAGGTACGAGAGTAAAATTCGGTATAATTTGCGTAGTCACCCCGACTGAACAAGGATTTGAACCCGACTCAGATCGCTGAAATGACTACAGAATCTAGGGTTTAAGCCTAACTTGCATAAAAACGGAAACCCCAAAAACTATAAAAGATTAGATCGCAAACCTATCTATCGGTAAACTCAAACCATAGAAACCGTCAAGTTAACTGCTGTATCTATGACTACTCCACCTAACTTTCGCCTGAAGGTTCGAGCCGTTGAACAAATTTGTATCTTTGAGCTAACTTGTGACAATGGTATTGAGTTGGAAACCCAGGTTTCCTATCCTCAGAAGGTTATTGTTGCCTATCAAAGGTGGCGTAATGCATATCTTAGCTTTTATCAATCGATGCGAGCGCAGGTTAAAGCCAGTGGAGGTATAAAAGTAGACAAATCCCATCATTCCATTGACTTGCGAAAACAACTTGCTCAAACCGAAGCCGAATTGTTATCTGAATTTCACGAATGGTTAAGCGATGGGAAACTATTAAAAATTAGAGAAACGCTCTCTGAAGCCGTTTTATTATTGAATTCGGCAAAGGGTTCTTTATCTTCTTATGTAGATGTTTTTCTGACCTGCTACTCGGAAGAACTGGAACGTTTACCTTGGGAAGCTTGGGAAATTGGAGGTCAGCTTACCAGCAAAAAAATGATTCGTTTGGCTCGAACTCCCACAAAGATGAAGGCGGATACCCGACAAAATAATCCCCGCAGAAAAACGAGAGTATTGGTAATTTTAGGAGATGATACGGGCTTGGACTTTAGCCGAGAAAAACAAGCGATTCAGTCTCTCGGATGGCAAAAATTTAATGTTACTTTTGTGGGGTGGCAAGGCAAAACGTCTGAGAATTTAAAAGAGGAAGTCTGTCAAGCGATCGCAGATAAACAGGGTTGGGATTTGTTGATTTTTATGGGTCATAGTAATGAAACAAAACTCACGGGAGGGGAACTCGCGATCGCACCCAATACGGGAATTTTAATCACAGAACTTGTGCCTTTTTTAAAAGAAGCCAAGCGGAGAGGATTAAAATTTGCGTTATTCAATTCCTGTGAAGGTCTAAGCATTGCCAACACGTTAATTGATACCGTTGGCTTGGGTCAGGTTGCCATTATGCGAGAACCCATTCATAATCAAGTCGCCGAAGAATTTCTAATTCGTTTTTTTGAGGAAATTAAAAATGGTAAAGATGTCCATGAAGCCATTCTTATGACCTGCGAACAACTTAAAAAAACTTGCCATATTACCTATCCTTCAGGTTATTTAGTTCCCTCTTTATTTCGTCATCCAAATACTCCACTGTGTCAAATTCCCGTTTTAGATTATCGTCCAAATCGGCGGGAATTGGTAACGTTATTAATATTCTTATTGTTGAGTTTGCTTCCCACAGAAAATCTGCTCCTCTATCCGCGATTATGGGTACAAGCGTTCTATCGAGATATGACTCAGCAAATTCCTCAGACTTTTCCACCCGTTAAGTTAGTGACTATTGATGAAGAAACAATCCAAAGACAAAAAATTGCGGCTACTAAAGTTAATCCAATTGACAGAATTTTATTGGCAAAACTCCTAGACAAGTTACTGAACTATCAGCCAAAAGTGATTGGCATTGATTACATTTTAGATCGTTCCTCAGCCGAGCCGCAAGAAGATTTAGCCTTGAAAAAGATTGTTCGGAAGGCGGTAAAACAGAAAACTTGGGTCGTATTTGCGGCAGTACAAAATCCGATGACGGGTCGAGAAAGTAACGTTGTTGTGGCTAAACCCGAGTTAAGTTTAAAGGGTTATGTTGATTTTACAGACTCGGTTGTTGAGCAACTTCCAGCCGATCAATTTTGTAAGTTTGCTTGTCCGTTCTCCTATATTTTGGCTCTATCCAGCGAACTTCAGCAAGAGTCAACTATTCCTTTATTATCATCGGATTTTTCTTCTCAACCTGAAAGATATTTTCGAGACAAAGTAGTAAATATTGCTGAAAAAACTGTAAAAAATCAGCGAGCTTCCCCAACTATAATTTTTATTAAAAAGTATCAAAATAAGTCTTCTTTATGGCAGCAGTTTGGTCAATTTAAACCGATCATTGATTTTTCCATTCCACCCGAACAGGTTTATAATTCAATTCCGGCTTGGAAGCTCTTAGATGAACAATATCAAGCTTCTCATCAACTGTTAAATTCTGCTTTTCAGCAACAAATTCCGATTCTTGCACCCGGAGGTTACGAAGAAGCAGGTGTTACTTTTGGAGAAGATACATTCCCCATTCCCTTGCCCATGAGTTACTGGCGAAAAGACATTCATTTAGCGATAGGAGCCGAATTTCATGCCTATATGATTCATCACTGGTTAAACAGACATTTTGTTTGGTTAATTCCGTCAGGTTGGTTAGTTATTTTAGCGGCTTTACTTGGAAAAACAACAACGCTGTATTTCAATGAACAATATCAATTTCGACAGATCTTATTATTAACGGCAGGCTACGGAATATTGAGTTTGCAGTTATTTGTCTCGGCGAACATTCTGTTGCCTTGGTTGCTGCCTTCAACAATTTACTGGTTCTATGTGTTACCGTCTATTCAGGAGAAATAACATGAAAATTGGGTGCTTCTTTCTAAAACTTAATCCTCTAAAACTCAGTATGATTGTCGGGACTGTTGTCTTTGGAATTTTAGAAATTTTTGCTTTTACCCATCGTTTAAATGCAGAAAGTGTTGAACTTTATCTGGCGAATCAGACTGATTCTTGGTCAGAAGTTAAAGATAAAATTCAATCTGGACGACGAAGAAGAGGAGGTTCTCGCAATGAAATTTGTATTATTGCTCCGAGTCAACCAATGATAACAGAATTAGTCTGGACTTTGAAACCTCTGTTTGTTTGGAAGGGTGATATTGGTCGTGTGGAACTCCATTTACAAGAGAGTGAAATCGATGCAAAACCCCTGTGGAGTTGGACAGAAACAGGTCAAGAAAATACATCGAATTATGTGGTTGTTCCTTACGATGGAGAACCCTTAAAACCCGGTCAAGTTTATGAGTGGCGAGTCTTTGAAAGTGCTAATAGTTCTAGAATTGCGATGCCTCCAGTTCAGTTTCAGGTTGTAGACTCTGAGCAACATCAACAAATTCAAAGTGAACTTAATCAGTTAACTTCTTCTGAGGCTTCCTCATCCGAAAGTATGGCTTTGGAACAAGTAAATTACTTCATTGAAAAACAACTCTGGACAGATGCTCTGCAAGAAATCTATGAGACGAACAATTCTTCACCGCAGCGTCTAGAAATTGCTGAAGAACTAACTTCAGAACTCTGCCGTTTGTAAGATGTGCATAAAACTACAAGGGTGCAAAACTAATATTAGGAAACCACAGATTCTGCCAGTCATCAACTTTATCAAAGCATCAGGGAAATGTTCATGCAAAAACTATCTGGGTACTGGACATTCGTTAGAATAAGGGATGCAGGCAATTACGTCCGGCAAAAAATTCCCCAAGCGAAAGTTCATTTTGATCGCCTCTTAGAGGACATCGATAACGAACATATCGCTGTAGATAATCAGCAGAGGAAAAGAATTCAAACTCAACTCTTTCATCAACTGCAAAATTCACCGGATTCAACAACTCGATGGGCAGCAGAAGTTTGCTTGCGGTGCTATATTTCCAATGCTATTTTATTATCTAGCCAATACTTGCTCAAACAATTTAGTCCGCAGTGCAATATCAAGCTTAATGAAATTTTGATCTTGGTGTTAGATGATGTTGATATCACTGCATCCATTCTGAATTTACCCGCTCAAAGTTACCGACCTTTTGCAGCTAAAATCCTAACATCATTTAAACCGACGCTGAGTAGTTTGGAGACTTGGATTAGATTAAAAGTTCGTCAAAATCCCGAGGTGCGTCGATTGTTTTTAGAACATGGAATTTTAATGACAACGGACTGGGCATTGTTAAATCAAACCGAACCTAAAGATTTACAAGTTCTGGCAAATTATGGTGTTATGACCGACAGCGAAGTTGATCACAATTGTGTTCTCCTTGAATGCTATCATCAGATTTATCGCGCTCAATGGCGGATGAGTAAAAAAAAGGGAACCTGTCCCGATCCAACAGAGGAACAAATTCAAGAAATTGCTGCCAAATTTGAAGCTAGATTCGGAATGAGTATATCTCCGAATTGTATTTTTAAAAATCTACGCAACTTAGCTGAAAAAATACGAACTTATAAAATTCGTGAGGGGGGCGGAAAAACCTTAGAAGATTCCGCAGACCATTCTGAGACGCTGGAAAAAATTCCGAACCCTTCTCCTGAAATTGATGAAATTGAAGAACGAATGGCATTCTTAGTCAAATGTTTAGATCGAGCAATTATTGAAACCATTCAAACCCGATTAGCGAGTCTAAAATGTCGGACTCCTGATAAAGTCTCTAAATATCCTATCGCCCTCAAGCTTTATTTTTGTCCGGAACAAACTGAAATGATGACAATGAATGATATTGCCAATCGAATTAACCTCAAGGGTCAATATGAAGTCACTCGGCTGTTAGAAATCAAAAAGTTTTGTTCCCACGTTCAAAATCGAACCGTAGAACATTTAAAGGATAATGTTTTGAAGTGTACCGATGTATTTAAAAATCCCGATTGTTTAGAGCGGGTTAAAGATGCCATAGAGCAATTAATCGAACGACCTCAAAAATCTAATCTATCTTCTTGTAAAAGCTTGTTTATTCAGCGACTTAATCTGGCTCTCGAACAGGTTTTGCATAAATAGTGCTGAAAAATGAACTATCTAAATAAAGACAAAATCAAGATCTGAAAGCCTCACTACATCGGAGTAAAATTATGGAAAGCTTTTCTAGAAATCCAGAAAATATAATTTTTGAGTTTGGGTTGTTACCGACCGAAGCAGTTGCTCTTAATCCGGAATATATTGATCGAGCGATTCATATAAGTAATCAAGTTGTTGGTGAATCACAGCAATGGAATACCTATCTAAATGCTCTAGCACTTTTTGGCTTTGAAGAATGGCTGAATCAAAATTATCCAGAACTGACGGTTAATCGAGATCAGTGTTCTTTATTTCAGCCCTATCTTGCTCATCTTTTTCAAGCAGTTTTTCATCTAAAAGTTGGACAGTTCAAAATCTGTCTTTTGAGGATTCGTAGCTTAGGACAAACCGTTGATCTTCCCCAACTTGCTTTAGAACTCTCCCCATTTATTGCCCATTTTTATGTAATCACTAATGTTATCGAGGAAGACGGCTATGTTCAAATTTCTGGATTTTTAAATTATGATCGGCTGGTTAAACAACTTCAATTAACCCCCTTAAAATCAAATTTAGAGTGGTGCTATTCCTTACCTTTAAATTGGTTTGAACGGGATGTCAGTAAACTCCTACTTCATCTCTCGTGTTTGGATGCTACGGCAATTCATTTACCGAATAGAGTTTCTGATTCCCCTCCTAATTTTACCCAAATAAAGACCAAACTTTCCCAAGCTTTACTGCAATTTCAGCCCGATAAAACTCATTTATGGGAAGTTCTAACCTGGGAACAAGCAAAAGTGATCTTCAGTCATCCTCAATTATTAGATTGGCTCGGACAACTCCAAACTCAGGGAAGAAATGACTCTAGCAATTTTCGGCTTCAAGAACTATTACAACAATTAACTCAACCTACAATTAACTTTGCCCTTTGGATGAGAGATGAACTCGATGAAGTCGCAAAAAGTTTATCTTGGACGCTGTTATCTCCCGCTTTAGTTGGGAATGGTCTTCGAGGCAATTCTGAGTACGGGTTCACAGAATTAGATACCAATTTCTCGCCAATCTCAAACGCTCAAACCCAAGAAATTAAAACGATTTTGACCCTCAATACTTTCCTCCAAAAAGCGGGGGTTTCAGTCCCTTCTGAAGCTTGCATAGGCTATCAAGATTTTGATCTGGGCGGAAACTCACTGCGATTGTATGCCATAACCTGGCTGTTGAACCCATCATCTCTCACTCCCAACTGGACATTATTACTCATTCTAGGAACACCGGGAGAACATGACTTACCCGATGCAATTCAGTGGTCTATTTGTGATGAAGAACAAGTTTTAAATAAACCAGTCAAGGTATCAGATTCGACCCATCTCTATAGCGAAGTGATTGGAGAAGGTGATGAAAAAATCTGGGTAACAGTTACGCTCTCAGATGGTAATACTTTAACTTTTCCTCCGTTTACCTATCATCTTGAATCCTAAATAGAGTCTTGACGAAATCCCTCGGTTAATTGAGAAGTATTGGGTTGGTTGTATGCCAGCCCCTTTTTATATTTTTTAATCTGATCAATATTTAAAGTGCATTTTTTTCGAGATGCTAAAAACTATATTTTTACAGGAAATAAAATTTGACTTGTTTATTTTCCTCGCTCCGAACGATCTCAATAATAACCTCGTAATCACAACGGAAATCAACCATGATCATTGTTCTCAAACCCGGAACTCCAACTCTAGAAATCGAACGACTTCAGGAAGAACTAACCTCGTTAAACCTGACGCTCGAAAAAATTACCGGAAAGCATCGAATTGTTATCGGTTTAGTGGGAGAAACTGCCGAACTTGATCCCCGAACTATTCAAGCTCTCAGTCCTTTTATCGAAAAAGTTTCACGAGTCGAACATCCTTTTAAACGGGCGAGTCGAGACTTCCGACATGGCGAACCCAGTGAGATTTTTGTAGACACTCCGAACGGTTTAATTGCCTTTGGAGAACACTGTCCTATCGTACAAATTGCCGGCCCCTGTTCGGTGGAAAACGAAGAAATGATTGTCGAAACTGCCCGACAAGTGAAAGCCTCCGGCGCTCATTTTATCCGGGGTGGCGCATACAAACCCCGGACTTCTCCCTATGCTTTTCAAGGTCATGGTGAGAGCGCATTAGAACTCCTTGAAACCGCCAAAAAAGAAACAGGCTTGGGAATTATTACCGAAGTTATGGATGCTGCCGACATTGAAAAAATAGCAACTGTTGCTGATATTTTGCAAGTGGGCGCTCGCAATATGCAAAACTTTTCTTTGCTGAAAAAAATCGGCACTCAACCCAAACCTGTTCTTCTCAAACGGGGAATGTCCGCAACCATTGAAGAATGGTTAATGGCTGCCGAATATATCCTCGCCGCAGGTAATTATAATGTGATTCTTTGTGAGCGAGGAATCCGTACTTATGACCGCAAATATACTCGAAATACTTTGGATTTATCGGTAATTCCAGTATTAAGAACACTCACTCATCTTCCGATTATGATCGACCCCAGTCACGGGACGGGAAAAGCAGAATATGTTCCCGCAATGGCAAAGGCAGCAATTGCCGCAGGTGCAGATTCACTAATGATAGAAGTTCATCCCAATCCCTCGCAAGCCCTCTCAGACGGCCCTCAATCTCTCACGCCTCATTCCTATCACGAATTAATGCAAGAAATGGCAATTATTGGTCATACAATGGGTCGCTGGTCTGAAAAACGCTTCTGTTCAATTGTTCCTCATTCTGTACAGAATCAGCAGTATTCAACCCTGAAGTCTTAATGACTCCCAGACAACGTTCAATCGGGAATTTTCTCTAGAATTCCCTTCCTCAGCTTCTACAACAATTATTTCAACGACGATGAATATTAATTTCCAACAACAGAGCAAAATCTCTGCCGCTTCTTTCAATGCGTTTATCCCTTCAAATACGGCTGTTCGAGTTGGAGAAACGCCTTTAACTATCGATCAAGTTGTTAGCGTTGCCCGTTACGGAACCCAAGTTCTTCTGACAGAAAATGAAGAGATTTTGCAAGGCGTTCAAGCCTCCTGCGATTATATTGCCGAAGCCGTTGCTTGTGGTCAACCGATTTATGGTGTTACCAGTGGTTTTGGCGGCATGGCAAATGTTGTGATTTCTCCCGAAAATGCCGCTTTATTGCAAAACAATTTAATGCGGTATCACAAAGTTGGGGCGGGGCAAAAATTACCGATTGCAGATGTTCGGGCCGCGATGTTATTACGGGCAAATTCTCACCTGTTTGGAGCATCAGGAATTCGACTGGAAATGATTCAACGCATTGAGACTTTTCTCAACGCCGGAGTTACCCCCCATGTGTGTGAATTTGGTTCAATTGGTGCCAGCGGTGATTTAACACCTTTGGCTTATATTACGGGCGCCTTGACCGGAATTGACGCTCGTTATAAAGTCGATTTCAACGGTCAAGAAATGGATGCACCCGATGCCCTCAAACGCTTGGGTTTAGAACCCCTGCAACTGCTACCCAAAGAAGGGTTGGCGATGATGAATGGTACATCGGTAATGACAGGAATTGCCACCAATTGTGTGTATGATGCTCGCAATTTACTGGCATTGTCAATGGGCGCCCATGCGTTGATGTTGCAGGGAATGAACGGCACCAACCAATCTTTTCATCCCTTTATTCATAACCATAAACCCCACACGGGTCAGAAATGGGCGGCGAACTGTATGCTGGAATTATTAGCAGGTTCGCGTTTGGTTCGCGATGAGTTGGATGGTTCCCATGAATATCGCGGTGAACAACCCATTCAAGATCGCTATTCACTGCGGTGTTTACCTCAATATATTGGGCCGATTGCTGATAGTATTGCCCAAGCTACCCAACAAATTGAGACTGAAATTAACTCCGTTACAGACAATCCCTTAATTGATGCGGCTAACAAAGCCAGCTATCACGGAGGTAACTTTTTGGGGCAATATGTGGGAACTTCAATGGATCGCCTCCGCTATGATTTGGGGTTACTTGCCAAACATTTAGACGTACAAATTGCCCTGTTAGTTGCACCGGAATTTAATCACGGACTGCCCGCTTCATTAGTTGGAAATCCGGAACGCATGGTGAATATGGGCTTAAAAGGTCTGCAAATTACGGGCAATTCAATTATGCCGTTGCTGACGTTTTATGGCAACTCTATCGCCGATCGCTACCCCACTCATGCCGAACAATTTAACCAAAATATCAACAGTCAAGGGTATGCTTCGGCAAATTTAGCCCGTCGTTCAATTGAAATTTTCCATCAGTATATTGCGATCGCGTTGATGTTTGGAGTGCAAGCGGTGGATCTGCGAACTTATCTGCAAGCCAATCACTTTAATGCTGCCGAAACCCTCTCTCCCGCATCTCGTTCATTATACCTGGCGGTGCGAGATGTTGTCGGACAACCGGCTTCTGCCGATCGCCCTTATATTCGCAATGACCACGAACAAGGTTTGGATGAACATATCCGCAAAATTGCAACCGATATCGCTACAAATGGTCTAATTGTTGATGCCATTCGGTCGGTGATGAGTGTTTAGTTGTATCCGCAGAGGTTGGAAAGGATAACACGAATGTAGGAGGTCATCTAACATGAATATTGCCCACCATATTGAACGCGCTGCCAAACTTTTTCCCCACAAAACTGCCCTCATTTTTGAAGGAAAATCTTACACCTACGAACAACTCAATCAGATGGCAAACCGGACGGCAAATGGTTTGCAAGATTTGGGAATCAATCGAGGCGATCGCATTGCCTTATTTCTCCCGAATATTCCGGAATTTGTTATCGCTTATCTCGGCATTTTAAAACTCGGTGCGATCGCAGTTTCAGTTAACGTGATGCTGAAAAGTGATGAAGTACGATTTATTCTCAATGATTGTACAGCCAAAGCAGTTTTTACCACCGAAGAATTGATTGAAAATGTTCCGACTGCCGATTTACCCGAACTGAAACACATTATCATCGCCGAAGGAAAAGTCAATCAAAGTATTCGTTTTGAGGAACTAATCATCCGTTCTTCACCCCATACCCAAGCCGTTGAAATGGATCGCCATGCGGCGGCGGTGATTGTCTACACTTCCGGAACGACAGGCTTTCCCAAAGGTGCAACACTCTCTCACGGCAACGTAATTTCTAATCTGTATTCCCAGAATCGTTGCTGTAACATGACCCCCAATGATCGCTTACTTCTCTACTTGCCACTGTTCCACTGTTTCGGTCAAAATGCGATTCTCAATAGCGGTTTAAATGTGGCTGCAACCATTATTTTGCAACGTCGGTTTAAACTCGAAACGGTACTCGAAACCATTGTCAATGAAAAAATTACGATGTTTTTTGGGGTGCCGACTGTCTTCATTAAACTGTTGCATCTCAACTTAAATCGCAGTATTTTAGACAACATTCGTCTTTATTTTTCCGCCGCCGCCCCTTTGCCTTTAGAAGTCGCCCAACAGTGGCAACAAACCTATGGTAAAATTATTCATCAAGGCTACGGTTTAACCGAAACTTCTCCCTGCGCTTGCTATAACCATGACTTGAAATATCAACCGGGTTCTATTGGCAGTCCCATCGAAAATGTTGAGATGAAAATTGTCGATGGGGATGGAATAGAAGTTCCACCGGGAGAACAAGGCGAGATTATTATTCGCGGCCCCAATGTGATGCTTGGCTACTGGAATTTACCCTTTGAAACCGCACGGGTAATCAAAAATGGTTGGTTTCATAGCGGCGATATTGGACGCATGGATAAAGACGGATATTTCTACATTGTTGATCGCTTAAAAGACATGATCAACGTCTCAGGATTTAAAGTCTATCCGAGCGAAGTCGAAAATGTAATTTATCAACATTCTGCTGTTGCTGAAGTTGCCGTTTTTGGAGTTGATGATGAGTTAAAAGGAGAAGTAGTTCACGCTCATATTGTTCTCAAAAAAGGCGGAGAACTCACCGAAGACGAGATCGAAGACTTCTGTTCAGAAAAAATGGCAACCTACAAAATGCCCAAAGTGTTCAAGTTTGTCGAGAATATTCCCAAAAATCCAACCGGAAAAATTCTTAAACGTCAGCTTCGAGAAGCGTATCAACCCCAATTAATGATGCGTTATTAGACAATCAACAGCAGTCTCTTTTCCGAATCTTTAAGCTTCGAGCCATTCAAAACACACTTAAAAAAGAGGTTGAAGATGAATCATACCCCAAAATTTTCTAATCGAAATTCGGCCAACAATTTAAGACCCAAAAATTCTTCCGTTATGGCAACACAAAACCCCTTAATTCAAAAACCATCGGGAACCGTTTTGTTTCCCGCTCCCCATTCAACTCAACCGCTCAAAATTCAATCTCCCGCTCAAATAACCACCGCCCAAGCCATTGTTCAAATGCTGCAACAACTGGGCGTACAACAAGCCTTCGGCGTGTCTGGTGGTGCGGTTGCCTCGCTGTGGGCGGCTATGAGCCAGAGTCCTCTAGAAGTGCTGCACTTTCGCCATGAAAGCGGGGCGGTTTTTGCCGCAGTCGAAGCCAACTTAGCCAATAATAAGCCCGTCGTCGTCTTCACAACCACAGGCCCCGGTTTAACCAACGCCATCACCGGGTTGTACGCCGCCCGTTGGGAAGGTGCGAAGGTAATTTTCATCTCCCCCGCAACCGCAGTTTCTCACCGGGAACGTTGGGCGTTCCAAGAAACCAGCCACCACACCATGCCCAGCGAACTGTTCCATTCGGGGCGACTGTTCCACTATGCAACCAGCCTCGAAAGTCCCGAACAACTCCCGGAAGTGTCCCGTCGGCTGACCCTCGGCTTAACCCGTCCGGGTGGGTTTATTGCCCATCTCAGCGTGCCGACAACCGTTCAAAGCAGTCCGATCACCTCGGAACTTCCGCCCATCAAGTTTTCTCAATCTCTAGCCGTTCCCGGTGAAGACATGATCTCTGAGGCGGTACAACAACTGTCTGAGGGCAACTTTGCCATCTGGGTGGGTTTTGGCGCCCGGGGAGCAGCCACAGAAATTCGTCAACTGGCCGAACGCACCGGGGCGGCGGTGATGTGTTCCCCGCGAGGAAAAGGCATTTTCCCGGAAGATCATCCTCAATTTATCGGAGTGACGGGCTTCGGCGGACATTCCTCCGTTGTGAAATATATGCAAGAACACCGTCCGATGCGGGTGTTGGTGTTGGGAACCCGGTTGAGCGAATTTACCTCCTTCTGGAGTCCGGCGATGGTGCCGCAACGGGGCTTTATTCAAGTCGATATTGACCCGCAGGTGTTTGGTGTGGCTTATCCCGAAGTCGAAACCTTGGGCATTCAGTCGGATGTCGGACTGTTTATTCGGGCATTGCTCAAATATTTCCCGCCTCGGGGGAGCCTCATTTCCCAAGTCTTGCCGCGTCCGGAACAAACCACCGTTGAGCCGTTGAACGCTTGTCCGGTGCGTCCATCTGTCTTGATGGATGCCATTCAACGGGTCATTGTTGAACAGTCCAACGCCATCGTCATCACAGAAGCGGGTAACTCCTTTGCCTGGGGAACCAACCGTTTGCGGTTCCAGCAACCGGGACGATATCGGGTCAGTACGGGTTTTGGTTCGATGGGACACGCGGCAACGGGCGTATTGGGCGCCGCCCTCGCAGGTCAGGGGAAAGCGGTTGCTATTGTCGGCGATGGGGCGATGTTGATGAACAGCGAAATTAGCACGGCGGTTCAACATCAAATTCCTGCCCTCTGGGTCGTTCTCAATGACGGGCGGTACAATATGTGCGCCCAAGGCATGGCCGCTTTGGGATACGAGGGAATTAATGCCGGGATAGGTACCACCAATTTTGTGATGATGGCGCGTGCGTTGGGTGCGGCGGGAGTACGAGTCAGCAGCGAGTCCGAACTGGAAACCGCCTTGAAACAAGCTTTAGCGACAGCCGAGCCGTTTGTCATTGATGTCGTCATCGATGAGAGCGAACCTGCACCCTGCGGCAGTCGCATTCAAAGTCTCAAAGCCCAGTAGGGGCGCATTGCGTGCGCCCTGGCATTGCGTGCGCCCTGGCATTGCGTGCGCCCTGGCATTGCGTGCGCCCTGGCATTGCGTGCGCCCTGGCATTGCGTGCGCCCTGGCATTGCGTGCGCCCTGGCATT
>JAYKHV010000171.1:0-9800 GCA_035285085.1 Lyngbya sp.
TTTGATTGGTGGGGGGGGTGGGGAGGTAGGGAGGTAGGGAGGTAGGGAGGATTTTTATTAATAAAAAGCTATTTTTAATCTCAAAAAAATCCTCTCCCCACCGCCCCATCACCCCATCACCCCATCCCCCCCGACAATTTTTAACTGAGAATGAAACGGCCCTGGGGGTGATGGGGAGGACCGGAGGTGGGGTGATGGGGTGGTGGGGAGGTGGGGTGATGGGGTGATGGGGTGATGGGGAGGTGGGGTGATGGGGAGGTGGGGTGATGGGGAAGACCGGAGGTGGGGTGATGGGGAAGACCGGAGGTGGGGTTAATTTTAAGAGTTTCTAAGTAACCACTTGTCTGGGTCATTAGTTATATTGACAATAATACCTAAAATATGGTTATATCGACTATAAAGTTCTCTGGCTTGATGAAGCTCTAAATAGTTGCATTTAACAGCAAATTTTAACCAAACTTGGGTTTCTGCTGCCTCCGCTTCTGCATCATTGAGTCTGGTGAGAAAAGAGCCTTTGTATCTTCTTCTACGCCATGCTTCCGCCAGATTAGCACAAACTGAACGAGAAGAACGTCGAATTTGGTCAGTTAAAGAGTATTTCTCCTCCTGTGGGAAATTTTTCGAGAGTTCAAAGATCTTCATAGCAGCATCAAAAGCCATTTGATAAACTTCTAAATCTTCGTGGTTGTTAATCAATTTTGGTGTTACCTCCGGTCCTCCCAATCACCCCATCACCCCACCACCCCACCACCCCATCACCCAATTTTTGGAATGGGTAATTTAACAATAAATGTTGTTCCTTGGTTGAGTTCAGTTTGAAATCGAATGTCACCCTCGTATAAATTCACGCATCTTTTCACAATTGCTAAACCCAAACCTTCTCCTTGAATTGTTCCCACGTTATCTCCTCGATAAAACGGCTCAAAAATCTTCTCTCGGTTTTCGAGAAGAATACCCATTCCTTGATCTTTAACGCGAAACTCAATTTCATCGGGGTTTTCAATTAATTTCAACTCGATCTCACTTTCTGGAGGAGAAAATTTAATCGCATTCGACAGTAAATGACTCAAAATTTGTCGTAAAATTCTCTCATCCCACTTTCCGAATAACTCCGGTTGATGATAGGAAAAATTAATTGTATTTTTCCGTTGTCGAATCACTTGTAATTCCGCAATTAAAGTTTGACAAAATTCAATCAAATTCAAAGTTACAGGTTGCAGTATAACCGTTTCCTGTTCCAGTTCATTAATTAACACCACATCATTCACCAAACTGCTGAGATGTTGAACCATTTGTTGGATGCGGTTAATATGCTTTTGCTGTTTGGCATTTTCGGGATCGCAATAATGTTCTAGCAGTCCCGCCGAGGTGAGAATAATCGACAAAGGTGTACGATATTCGTGAGAAATTGTGGTAATAATTCGCCGTTTAAACTCCTTAATTTCCTTTTCTTGAATCAAAGCTTCTCTTAATTGGGCTTCGAGTTGGATCTGTTGTTGCAGCTTTCTTAAACCCAGTTGATGCTGAACCCGAGTGATCACTTCTAACGACTCAAACGGCTTTGTAATATAATCCGCTCCCCCGACTTCAAAGCCTTTTACCTTATTTCTGACATCATCTAAAGCACTTAAAAATATTACCGCAATCTCCCGAGTTGTTTCGTCTGATTTCATCTCCTGACAGACTTGATACCCATCCATTTCCGGCATCATAATATCTAGCAAAACTAAAACCGGAGGTTGATTGGAACGGACTAAATCTAAGGCTTTTTGACCATTTAATACTCGCCGCACACTGTAGCCTTGTTGGGTCAATAAAGCGGAGAGAACAGCGAGATTATCCAACTCGTCATCAACCAGTAAGATATATTCAGAAGGTTCAAAATCGGGTATACTATTCATAAAGATTCGGGTTGAGTTAAGACTTCAATTTCTTCAAACTGAAGACGATTGAGCAGTTCTGTAAGTTGTTCAATCAAGAAGGTTTCAGTCTGAGGAATTTCTTGAATGAGTTGATAAATTTCCGCTTCATTTGCCAGATAAGCCGCTTGATGAAGTTGCTCTCGCCATGCCATTGGCATCACCGCAAAATTTTCTCGTGTTAACGGATTTTGTACTGTTTTTGTCGTCGGTTCAGGGGTTAACTCTGACTCCTCATAACGATAGGATACATCTAAATATTGCTGAATTTTAGCAAAAATCTCCTGTTCTTCAAACGGTTTGCGAACAAAATCATTGCAACCGAGAGCGATAATTTTCTGACGATCTTCTTCAAAAGCAGAAGCCGTTAACGCAATAATAACAGTTTCTTCCCCTTTCGGCATCGCTTTAATATATTGAATTGCTTGATAACCATCCATGACAGGCATTTGCATATCCATCCAAATCAAATCAGGCGACCAACTTTCCCAGAGTTTTATCGCTTCTTGACCATTGGTTGCGGCTTGGACTTGAAAACCGACTGTTTCTAATAGTTTAACAATCAATTGACGGTTATCGGGACGGTCTTCAGCCACCAAAATCCGATATTTTCTTTGATCATTCCTCAAACCAATTACCCGACGTTGAGGCGGTTCCGGTGGAATATTCGCCGTTTCCACCCGCTCTAACCGCAGAGTAAACTCAAACACACTGCCCACCCCTAACAAACTCTCTACCCTAATTTTACCCCCCATCAACTCCACAAATTCACGGCAAATTGCCAAACCCAGTCCAGTCCCCTGTTTGACTTTCTCTCCGGTTTCTGTTTGGGTAAAAGGTTCAAAGATTCTATCAAGTTCATCCTCCGGTATTCCAACTCCAGTATCTCTAACTTCAAACTGAACAGAATAGAAATTTGAACGCATTGGAGGGGGAACATTTTGACAACGAACCGTTAAACTCACCTCACCTGTAGAGGTAAACTTAATGGCATTAGAAAGTAAATTAATCAGAACTTGGTGTAATTTCTCCTCATCTCCTTGCCACCCCCGAGGAACATTTGCATCGGCTTTAATTTCGAGTTTGACTCCTTTATTGGCTGCTTTGAGTGAAAACATATTTTCTAAGGTTTTCAGCAAAATAGACAAATCAAACGACTTGGTTTTTAAAGAAATTCGACCCGCCTCAACTTTAGACAAGGTGAGAATATCATTAATTAAACCGAGTAAATGTTTACCACTGCGATGAATAATATTCAGATATTCGCTCGGTTCACCCGCAAATTGAGGCGATCGTAGCAATAGCTGAGTAAACCCCAAAATTGCATTCAAGGGGGTTCGCAGTTCGTGGCTCATATTGGCGAGAAAACGGCTTTTTGCGAGGTTAGCCGACTCAGCGGCTTCTTTTTCCCGTTGCAATTCTCGGGCGCGTTGGCGTTCGAGTTCGGCTTGTTTGCGTTCGGTAATATCGAGGGCAATACTAATAACACCAATAATATTATTTTGGCTATCTCGCAACGGTTCTGCATTGATTTCAAAGTAACGAAATTGTCCGTTTTGAGTGATAAAAAATTCCTGGCGGTTTCTCTCGCCTGTCTCTAAAACCGGTTTTTTAATCGCAATAATTCGTTCCGCTTCATCGGGTGATAACACCTCCGTTTCCAACTTCCCGATAACTTCTTCCACGCTAAAACCGGAAACAGTATTATAGATCCAGGTATAGCGTAATTCACAATCTTGAGTTGCAAAGGTGATCGGGGAATTTTGTAATGCCAAACGAAACCGTTTCTCACTCCAACGCAAGGCTTCTTCGGCGACAACACGCTCGGTAATATCCATCAAACACCCCACACATTCAACCGGGTTATTCTCCTCATCTTTAATCACTTGCAACATAGCAGAAACCCAGCGATAGGTATTATCAGCAGTTCGTAGACGGTATTCGTGGGTGTAAAAACCCTGTTCGGCGAGTCCTTTTGGGAGTCCAACTAAAATTCGTTCAAGATCATCGGGGTGCAGATGAGTGACCCAAAAATCGGGGTTATTAAGAAATTCCTCCGGTTCATAACCCAAGACATTTTTAATATTAGGACTGATGTAGGTGGCGGCATAATCTCCTTCCGGTTTGCAACTAAAAATAACCGCCGGAGTATTATTGAGTAAATATTGCAGTCTGGCTTCACTTTGACGTAAGGCTTCTTGAACTTTTTTTAATTGCGTAACTTCGGTAACAACGACTCCAAATCCTCGTTTATCGGAGGATAATTCTACCGGATAGTAACTGGAGATCCAATCTCGTTCGATATCCGGTTGAGCGGCTGTTTTCCCGTGTACTTCAATGTTGAGAACCGGTTCTCCTGTGGTTTGAACTTGTCGATAGATGGGTTCAACAATTTCTAACAATTCCGGAATTACTTCTTGGGGGTGTTTTCCGATATGCTCTTCTACAGATTTACCGTTAATATCTGCCAAGACTTGATTCATTCGCAGATATCTCCAATTTTCATCCTGCAAACATAACCCCACCGGAATATTGGCATAGATATTTTCCAGTTCAACATTTTGCCGTTGAATTTCCTGTTGATATTGTTTAATTTGGGTAATTTGAATAAAGCTTAAAACCAAACCATCACAGCTTTGATTTTTCCGCAGATAGGGATGAATTCGCATCAGCAACGTGTCCCCAGTTGTGAAAATTTCCACTTCCTGTTCTAGGGATTCCTCTGTTTCGAGTACCTGTTGCAATAATGAATTGAAGTTGGGACAATTAAAATTATAAGAAAGATGTTGTAAGGGGCGACCAATATCAACTTTGGTGAGGTTAATTGCCAGAACAACCGCAGGGGTAAATTTCCGAATCTTCAGATCTCGATCGAGAAAAATTACACCAATGTCGGTACTTTTCAGTAAGTTATTAACATCATTGGAGAGTTCGATCAGTTTTTGAATTTGGTTTTGATACTCGGTATTAACGGTGTAAAGTTCTTCATTGGTCGTTTGTAATTCTTCGTTGGTACTTTGCAGTTCTTCGTTGGCTGCGATTAATTCTTCATTGGTGGCTTGTTGTTCTTCGTTGGTGGTTTCCAGTTCTTCAATGGTTGCTTGTAAATTTTCACGGGTTTGTTGGAGTTCGGATTCAAGTTGTTGGATCTGTTGAATAACCGCTCGATCAAAGTTATAGGATTGAGCATCTTTTAACGGAGGAAATGACTGAATTTCCTGTTTATTGGCGATCACGACCATCAAGAATTCTTCGGCTGTACTGCTGCGAGGATGATACTGTACTTCTAAATCAATTCGCTTGCTTGTTTCCTCATATTCACAGGGAATATCAACATAAGAAATGGTGTTTCGTTCTCGTTTTGCTTGATGTAATGCCAAGCTTAGAGGCATTTTTAAAGGGGGAATAATCAAGTCAGCAATTTTGTTAGTGACTTTTCCGGGTCGCAGTTGAAGCACTTTCGCGGCATCACTGACAATGTGAAAAAGATTGTAGTCTGCACTGACTAATAAACAGCTAGATTGCCACTTGTTAGCAAAAGCACTAAAGGCTGTCTCTAAAATACTATCGGAAGGTTTTTGCACTTTGGGTTCGCTTTTAATACTAAAATATTGGGGAGATAAAGACTGAATTGAATCGAAGGTTTGAGGAAGTAACGGTAATCGAATCTCTCTTTTTTTTTGAAAAATCTTATATTGTTCTTGTAAAAGATTAAACTCCGCCAGTTGTAGTTCTCCGATGCTTTCGGAAACGCCTAAAAATAAAATTCCGTTAACCTTGAGAGAAAAGTGCAGCCTTCTGAGAATTTGTTGTTGAATTTGAGGCTGCAAATAGATTAAAACATTGCGACAGCTTACCAGATGAATTTGAGTAAACCCCGCATTTTGAATCAGGTTATGGGGCGCAAAAATTAGCATCCCTCGTAAATGTTTGCGGACTTTAAAAAATTGACCATCGAAGCTAAAATACTTTTCTAACCGAGAAGCAGAAACATCAGTAACAATACTTTCCGGATAAATCCCCTGTGAGGCGATCGCTAACCTGTTAGGATTGATATCGGTCGCGAAAATTTTAACTTGAATATTTTTGTTGAGACTTTGGCAAACTTCATCGATAATCATTGCCATAGAATAGGCTTCTTCTCCCGTCGAACAGGCTGTTACCCAAACTCGTAATTGCTCTTGATCGGGGATTTGTTCAATTAAATTCGGTAAGACGTTTGTTTTTAGATATTCCCAAGCGGATGGATCTCGAAAAAATTGAGTCACCCCAATCATTAAATCATTTTTTAATTTCAATCGTTCCTCTGGGGAACTTTCTAAATGACGAATATAGTGATTGAGATGATCACATCTACTTAAAGAACAACGCCGGAAAACTCGGCGGTTAATTGTGCTATATTTATAGTGAGAAAAATCTATATCTTCGTAGTCTTTGAGAATCTGAATAATTTTTTGGAATTCTTCAGAATCAATCGCCAATTCAGAGTTCAATGGCAATGTAAAATGATCCCGATCCCTTTTGACTATTTGATAAACAGTTTCAGCCAGTTCTTGGGGCGATAATACTCGCTCAACCATGCTGTTAAGAATCGCAGCCCTTCCATCCCATTCGGGGACAATCGCAGACTGAACTAAACTAATTCCTCCAGCTTCATTGATGGTTTGTAGTCCTTTGATGCCATCGCTTCCCCGATCAAAAAAGAGAATTCCAATGGCGCGATCGCCACAGTCAACAGCTAAGGATTTAAAAAAAATATCAACGGGAAAATTAAGATTAGGATGAAAATTTTCGGTTAATGGTTCAATTAAATGAAGTTGTCGCTGTTTAACAATTAAATTCTGTTGAGAAGTATTCAAATAAATGGTATTGGGTTCGAGAAACATCCCATCAACAACCGGCCGAACCGTCAAGTTAGTCTGTCTTTCCAGGAGTTCTTTCATTAGACTTTTGAACTCGGGAGATAAGTCTCCAACGATAACAAATGCCGCGTCACTATCAACAGGTAAATGATCAAAGAATTCTTCTAAGCCACTGAGTCCCTGTGCGGAGACACCAATTCCAACAACATATAATTCTGATGATAACGATCTGGGTGATGGGTGGCGATTCTCTCTGGACATGGCTGTGATCCTTAATGTATCCTCGAAAAATTTTGACGTTGGAAGTTTTTTTTTAAAAACAGCGATCGCTATACTTCTATTATCAGTCAAAATGACTGGGAAAAAGAATACACCCCTCGATAACTCTTTTGCACTGGCAAACTCACGATTAACAATTAATTATGATTGTATTAAATATACCCAGATTTTCACCGGTTTGTGTCATCTTTTAAATATTAGAGCTAAACTTTATAAAAATTTGTTTAAAAATTTAGTTTCAGACTAGAAAATATCAATGATGTTATACTTTCTATACAGAGAGTGGTAATTTGACGGTAAAGCAAGTTCCCTGTCCGACTTGGCTGCGAAAGTGAATCTCGCCTTGACAGAGATCAACACATTTTTTAACGATCGCCAGCCCCAGACCAACTCCGGATCGGGTTTCAACATTACTCCCTCGATAAAACACCTCAAAGATGCGATCTTGATTTTCTAGAGGAATTCCAATTCCTCGATCTTCAACTTCAATAATTAGCTGATTTTCCTCTCGAATCAGTTGTAAACTGACCCCAGCATCAACAGTTGAAAAATTTAGGGCATTTTTCAGCAAGTGTTCAAGGATTGGCTGAAAAATAAAAGGATCAAAATGAATTGTTTCTTGAGACAAATTCTCGGAAAAACTAAAACGAATCCTTCCTTCAGCTTCTTGAAAATTTTGTAAACATTGAATTAAATCTTCACAGGATTTGACCGGATTAAACGGCTTGGGATTAAGCTCAAAATTAAGACTTTTAATTTGATTGATCAACAAAACATCATTGATTAAACTTACCAAACGATCGATCATTAACTTAATTCGATCAAAATGTTGTTTTAGAGCCGGATTGATGCGATCGCGGAGGCGATATTCAATTAATTCGCTACTATTTAAAATCACCGCCAAGGGAGTGCGATATTCGTGGGAAATTGTCTGGATAATTTGACTTTTAAACTGATTAACTTCTTGCTCTTTAATTAAATTTTGTCTCAACTCCGCTTCTAGTATCCGCTGTTTTTGTAGCTTTTGTAAGTTGAGTTGATGGCGAACTCGAATTAAAACTTCCTGAGAATTAAAAGGTTTGGTAATATAGTCTGCACCTCCAAGTTCAAATCCTCTAGACTGATGTTTAATTTCATCTAACGCCGTTAAAAAAATAATCGGAATATCGCGAGTGTTTTCATCGGATTTTAACTGCCTACAAACTTGATAACCATCGAGTTCTGGCATGAGAATATCAAGCAGGATGAGTGCGGGTTTTTGTTGAGATTTGGCCAAATTTAAAGCAAGCGTTCCGCTTTTAACTCGCCGGACGTTATACTTGGCTTCTGTGAGAATATTGGCAAGAAGGGTCAAATTATCAAGCTGATCGTCAACAATCAGAATATATTCAGATTCGCCGATAAGATTATGGTTGATCATAAGAGAAAGGGTTGAGTGAGTTCAAGTATTTTTTCAAACTCTAGATATTTTACTAAATCAGAAAGTTGACGGGATAATTCTACCTGATTAGAGGGAATTTGTCCAATCAACTCTAACAAAATCAACTCGTTAGCGTGATAGGCAGCATCATGTAACTGTTGTAACCAATCTTGAGGCATCAAACTGAGACTCGGAGAATTTAACAACATTAATTGATGGGAAGATAGCGAGTCTTGAGTAGAAGAAATCTCTTCATATTGATAATGAATACCTAAATGAAGTTCCATTTTTTGAAAGATTTCTTCTTCTTGAAAAGGCTTTCGCACAAAGTCATCACAACCCGCTAACAAAATCTTAACCCGATCCTCCTCAAATGCAGAAGCGGTTAACGCAATAATCACCGTTTCTTTTCCCTTTTCTGTCGCTTTGATCTGTTCGGTGGTTTCATAGCCATTCATCACAGGCATTTGCATATCCATCCAAATCAAATGAGGCGACCAACTTTGCCATAATTGTACAGCCTGTTGACCATTATCTGCACAACGAACTTGAAAGCCTACTTTTTTCAAAAGCTGAACCAATAACTGACAACTATCAGGATGATCTTCGACCACAAGAATACGATAAGAAGGACTACCTTCTGCTAAACTCACAACTCTAGAGTTTAAAGATTGAGATTGAATCTCTTCTGCTTTAGCTGGAAATACCGGAATTTGAAAATAGAATCTTGTACCCCGATCAATTTCACTCTCAAGTTGCAATTCTCCTCCTAGAAGTTTGACAAATTCTCGACTAATTGACAAACCCAACCCGCTGCCTTCTTGATAGTTGTACGGACTTAAAACTTGAGAGAAAGGTTCAAACACAAGCTGTTGATCTTTGGCGGCGATACCGATACCCGTATCTTTCACTTCAAACTGCAAAATTACCCGTGAAGAATCTCCCTCCATTTCTCCTAAATTTGAGACTCGCAAAATCACTTTTCCTTTGTTTGTAAACTTAATCGCATTGGAAATTAAATTAATAAAAACTTGGCGAAGTTTTCCTTCATCCATGCGAATATATTGCAGAACTTCACCCTCATACTCAATCTGAAGTTCCAAGTTCTTTGAGGCGGCTTTCAAGGAAAATAAAGTCGTGATATTTTCGAGTAATTTAGACAGATGAAAACAACTCAATTTTAAGGTTAAACAACCCGCTTCTATTTTAGAACTTGTCAGAATATCATTGATCAAATTGAGTAACTGTTCACCATTGCGGTAAATAATATTAAGTTGGTGATGATGTTCTTGAGAAAGGTTAGTTTCACGCCGTAAAAGT
>JAYKHV010000172.1:0-19502 GCA_035285085.1 Lyngbya sp.
CCACGACTTCTGAAATTCCGTTTAACGCGCCTGGCATACCGATCACATTGTTCATGGTTGACCCCAATCCTTCTGATGTTACCGTACTTGCTGTAGGGTTAGTAGCCCCAACTGTCCGTTCTCTAGGGCGACGGACGCTCCGACGTTCTTCCTCTACGGGTGCAGGGGAAGCGAGTTCTTGGGGAGGCTGATAAACATTTTGATATTGATCCCCCTCCATTTCATCGTATTCATAATCGTACTCAACAGAGTCATTGAGTCCTACAAAATCCCGCAGTTTACCAAAAATTGAGTTCACGGTTTCTTCTCCATAACGACTCTTTGCCCCGATCTCGACACCCATTTTAGGTGAGCCAGTCGGGATTGACTATAGTCAGTTTTTCTCGAACTCTATATCTTTACAGAAAATATACTATCTTGTCTGGGTTGTTCGCGCACCAAAGATAATTTGTCCGGGGCGAATCATCGTTGCACCGGCTTGGACGGCTAAAGGATAATCGCCGGACATTCCCATTGAGAGTTCTTGCATCTGTAAATGTGACCACCCTTGTTGTTGAATTTTATCCGCTAATTGTCGGGTTTGCTCAAATACACTGATAGTTTCAGAATCATTTAATCCTAAGGGCGGAATGGTCATCAGTCCTTTGATTTGAATGTGCCGGCATTGATTGAGTTCGGCTAAATCGTCTAAAAGTTCAGAAACCGTCCAGCCGTATTTATTGGGATCGGATAAGATCTTAACTTGCAGACAAACTTGGGGTTGACAATTGGACTCTTGGGCCAATCTATCCAAGCGTTGGGCGAGTTTGAGGCTATCAACGGAATGAATCCATTGAAAGTGCTGCACGGCTTTAATCGCTTTATTGCTTTGGACATGGCCAATTAAATGCCAAGTAATATCCGATAAATCTGACAATTGTTGTTGTTTTTCGATCGCTTCAGGAATGCGATTTTCGCCAAAATCCCGCACTCCGGCTGCATAGGCGATGCGAATGGCTGAGGCCGATACGGTTTTGGTCACGGCGACTAACCGCACGGAATCGGGAATTTGAGCGCGAATTTCGGCAAGGCGTTCGGCAATAGAATCGGTGATCATGGGGTCAAATCTGTTTGAGCAAGCCGGGGAAATCCGATGTCACAAAGCGGTTTATTTCCTTGGTCTTCTTCCCCGGTTTTCCGACTCGATGAAACAACAGACAACGGACAGTTCAATGTTATTGAAATGTGCGTTGATGGATGGCTTGCAACTTTTTGTGTTCTTCAATCTGTCCGGTTCGACGGAGCATTCGCAGACGAATTTCAACGACGAGTCGCGCATCGGAACGACTAACGGGTTCAAATTTTAAACCGTTTGGCCCGTGAGTGACTAAAAAAAACAGTCGTTGGGCATAGAGGGTGGTAAACAGTTCTTGATTTTCCTCAACTGGGCAAACTCTAAACAGTAA
This sequence comes from Lyngbya sp., assembly GCA_035285085.1. Lineage (GTDB taxonomy): Bacteria > Cyanobacteriota > Cyanobacteriia > Cyanobacteriales > Microcoleaceae > Capilliphycus. The sequence goes on from JAYKHV010000172.1 coordinate 1,446, forward strand.
GCCAAAGTTGGGATGATTCATGTAGGTTTCAGTTGTCATTCAGCCTAAAAATTAGCAAGTAAGCAGTTCTGTAAAACAGTCGATAGAAGTCAGTTTGAGCGAGTTGTTCCGGTGAACTCGACCCTTGATTGACAGTGAGAAAAAACTAGATGTTTATCTTACAGGTTATCGAGCCACATTGAGAAAAAAATTTTACTCAAGTTAATTCTTTCTCCTGTAACATTGTCCGGGGTTTCTCTAACTGTCTTTTAGTCGCATTGCAGTAAACTTTGAGATTGAACTGAGCGGATTCTCAGACCATTAACGGCTTTACTTGGAAACTTAAAAGGCAAGGTTAGATAGGCTTAAAACAATTTTAGTTTGTATCATAACGGGTTGGTTGAAAGTTAATGTAAAGTTTACGTTTATCGACTCTGTTGCCGCATCTCCCCCTTCCCCGTGCTTCGAGTGTACTCAGAAAACCCGTGAATGGGAATTTCCCAGACCAAGGTATCTTAGACCTACAATTATAAAAGGGCAAGGGTCGCTCATCAATGTTAAAAGCGGCTTAAAAGTTAAAGTTTAATGGAAAATTGACTTCAATTCAATTGCTTTGACTAAAATTCCTCACTTTTAACCCTAAGCTTGGGTTCCCCAAATCAGGCGCACTGTCCAGAATACCGTTAAAGCAACCAAAGCTAACCCATCAACCCATCCAATCTGCAATTGATACCACTTAACATGATGTTGGTTGGGACTGGTGAAACCCCTCACCGTCATCGCACTGGCAATTTGTTCAGCCCGCAATAATAAATTTTCTAACAAGCGTTCGGCGACCATCAACCACACCTGAGTCGCCCGTCGAAATCCGAGTTTTTTCCAGTTTATCGCTCGGGTTCGCACGGAACGGACTAAATTTTGAATTTCTTCTAAAACCAGGGGAAAAAACCTTAAAGAAAGGGTCAACGTTAAAGCGATTTCTGTGATGGGTAAATTAAACCTTCGTAAAGGTTCCATGACATTTTCGATAGCGGTGGCGATTTCCTCAGAAGCGGTGGTCAGTAAGTATAAGTTGGTACTGTACACCAGCGTAAACAGCAACGTACTGATCCGTATCCCCAAATCTACAGAATAACGAGTAATTCTCAACGGGCCTTGTTCGACCAACACATAGCGATAGGATGTTGGTTGGGGTAAGGGAGGAGAAAGGGTTTCTTCTGTCGGTTCCGGGAGGGCAAAGGTAATCTCATCGGCCGGGAGACGGGGTTGATGTTCGGCAACAATCCCATCGGGCATTATACAACTAACGACAAACAGCAAACTACAAAAAAACAACAGCCAACCCATTTGTCGCTTCCAAACCCTTAACGGTATTCTCGCACTCAGGGTAATCAGAATCAACAACCCCACCAAAACTAATCGCCAGATAGCATTGGCTAACAACGGCGCCAACAAAAAACTCATTAACCAAGCCAATTTAACTCGCGCATCGAGGCGATGTAACCAAGTAACAGGTTCTTCTAAATATAATCCAATCGGAAGCGATCGCAATAAATCCATGATTAAAAGGGAACAGGGAACAGGGAACAGGGAACAGGCAAGAGGGAATTAGGCTCACTCCCGGTGTCGCGCCACTACAACTCAAACCTAAAACCTAATACCTAAAACCTAACACCTAACACCCAAAACCTAAAACCTGAAACCTAACTTAAACTTTTGTGGCTCGGTTGGCGGTGTTGCGTTCGACTTCTCGGGCGGGTTTTCCTCGCCAAATTAACCGAATGGGTGTTCCGATAAAGCCCAATTGTTGGCGAAATTGACTTTCCATATAACGGCGGTAATTTTCATTAAACCGTTTGGGATCATTGACAAATAAAACCAACGTGGGCGGTTGACTGGTGACTTGCGTTCCGTAATAAATTTTCCCCTGTTTTCCCTGGCGAGTTGTGGGCGGAGAATGCCAACTTACGGCTTCTTCGATCACTTCGTTAATCACTGCGGTACTGACTCGGCGTTGATGTTCGCTGGCGGCTTGATCGACCAAATCAATAATTTTTTCGACCCGTTGTCCGGTTAACGCACTGACAAAAATTGTCTTCGCCCAATCCATAAAATAAAGTCTGGATTTAACTTCCCGTTCGTAGTCTAAAATGGTATAAGTATCCTTCTCAATCGTATCCCATTTATTAACAACAATTACACAGGCTCGCCCCTCTTCTGAAATGCGATTAGCCAGCTTTAAATCCTGCTCGGTGACACCATCAATGGCATCAATGACTAACAGCACCACATCCGCCCGTCGAATCGCTTTAAACGCCCGATTAATCCCAAAAAACTCCGCCCCATATTCGACATTTTTTTTGCGGCGAATTCCGGCGGTATCAATTAAGCGGTAAGTGTTGCCATTGCGTTCAACAACGGTATCAATGGCATCGCGAGTCGTTCCCGAAATCGGACTCACAATCGAGCGATTTTCCCCTAAAAACGCATTCAATAAACTCGATTTTCCCACGTTCGGACGCCCGACAATTGCCACCCGAGTTTCCTTGATTTCTTCGATTTCTTCTGTGGGGGGAAGGTATTGAATTAATTCATCGAGTAACTCACCGGTGCCGCTTCCATGTATCCCGGAAATGGGGAAAGGATTTCCCAAACCGAGTTCCCAAAATTGCGCCGCTTGAATTATTCCTGTTGTCGGAGATTCGCATTTATTGACTGCTAATAAGACCGGGACCGAATGTTCTCGCAACCACGAGGCGATCGCTTCATCTCCTCCCGTTACCCCCGCCTGTCCATCGACGACAAAAATCGCAACGGTGGCTTCTGATAAAGCGACCATGACCTGTTCGCGAATCAGGGGTAAAAATTCGGTATCATCATCAAAAATCAAGCCCCCCGTATCGACGACGGAAAACTCCCGATCTTGCCAATAGGCGTGGCGATAGGTGCGATCGCGAGTAATTCCCGGCTGATCGTGAACGATAGAGTCTTTGCTTTCACTGAGGCGGTTCACCAGCGTAGATTTGCCGACGTTTGGGCGGCCAACAATGGCAACAATGGGTAAGGGCATGGGGTTTAGGGCAGCTTGTCACTGACAATCTTCAATCTTGTTTCAATCCTCTATTTTAGCGAATTTTTGAGCAAATTGAAACAAACGAACACCACAAATGTGAGAAAACCCTGAGAAGGGTCTGAGATCAATTTAACCCGTTTTCAGCATTCTCTATTTTATCTATCATTTGTTTCCCAACAAAGCGTTCTATCTTAGTGAATGTAAGGAAATTGAAAGCGGAGATCAGTCTGATGTTCATCAACGGTTTAAAAACAGTTAGTATTGCTTCTGTTATTCTTTTAAATACAGTTATCGGTGAAGTGGCTTTTACTTCTGTTGCTGCTGCACTTCCCGCTTCTCTTTCTACAGAAATTACCGCTCAAAATAATATTCTCGCTTCCGGTTTATTTATGACCGTTGAACAGGATCATCCCACTGAAGGAATGGCTCGGATTGTTAACGAAAATGGGAAGCGATATTTAGAATTTGATGGGGCATTTACTACGGCTAAAGGCCCCGATGTTAATGTAATTTTACATCGAAACTCGTCTATTCCGGTTAATCTTAAAGAAGGAGAATATATCACTCTGGCATCTTTACAGAGTTTTGATGGTTCTCAACGTTATCTCCTCCCGAATGATCTTGATCTCAGCCAATATAAGTCTGTGGGAATTTGGTGTCGAGAATTTAACGTAACCTTTGGTTATGCGAGTTTATAATTTTTAGAAATTTTATTGGTTGGGTTTCTAAGGATGACAAAAAAACAAGGGGAATTTAACCCCTTGTTCAAACTCTCCGTCTCAAACTTAATCTAAATTATCGACCAAACTTTCAGGATTTTCTATTGCATTTTGAGTATTTTCTTTTAACTTCCGAGCGTTCCGTTTGGTGCCGGATGTGATATCTTCGGTAATCTCTTTAGCAGAGTCACTCACATCTTCAGTCAGATTTTTTACCCGTTCATTGAGGGGTGTTCCCTCTTTCAAATTTTGAGCAAATTCTTGAGGACTGTTTACTTTGCTGACGTTTTTCTTCGCATTGTTCACCAACTCATCAGCCTTGCGTTTGGTGTAATTGCTCGGTTCTGTATCCATATCTTCATAAGGATACATTCCATCTGATTTTTTGCTTTGAACCGGAGCATAAAGCTCTTTATTTTGTCCTTTGCTGCTGTGATATTCTCCCGAACCTGTAATTTTAGGAGACGGGGGATTTGCATTACCGCAAGCAGTTGTAACCACGAGTAAAACCGCTGCTAAAGCAACAGTTAAAATACTTTTCAAAGAAGTAGATTTGATAGCGTCTATTAATCTTCTAATCATGCAAACTCTCCTGTATTTCTTTTTGGCTTAGTTTTTTATGCCATTTAAAATTCGCTATTTACCAGCATAAAAAAATCGCTCTTATTTAACCTCTAGCCTGAGAAATAGTTTATAAATTAGAAGTTGAACCCGTTTTCTAACTCCAGAGAGAGGAGAGCAAAAAAAGAAAATAGATAAATTATAGGTTCTCTAACCTTTGATAGAAACTTTGAGGAATTGCTGAATTTTCTGAGATAATAATTGATCCCAGTTCTATCTGAGTGTAGATTTAGGGAAACCAATAAATTTTATAAATTAAGATAAATTCTAACAATCATTAAAGAGGATGAGACAATGCCTTATAACCAATTACAAGATTTACCGGAGTCTGTTCGTAGCCATTTACCCAAACACGCTCAAGAAATTTTTCGAGCGGCTTTTAATAACGCCGAAGAAGAATATCAAACTGAAGAACAAGCTTTTAAAGTGGCTTGGAGTGCGGTTAAACAAAAATATGAAAAAGGAGAAGAGGGAAATTGGCATTCTAAAGAAGAATAATGTTTATTCGCCTTTCATCTATTTCTGAGGCTAAAGTGTCTCGGGATCAATATTCAATTCCCGCAGTTTAGCAGCTAATTTTTGATTACGTTGCTGTTCGGCTTCCAGTCGTTGTTCTGCTGTTTCTAATTGTTTTTGTGTATCTTCCCGTTGTTGTCTTTCAGTTTGGGCGGATTCTTCAGGAGTGGGAACTAATTCACCCTCAGGAGTAAAAAACCTCAATTTCTGCTCATAAATTCCTAGAAAGAGTTGTAACTGTTTACTCCAAAGCCTACCCTGTTCGTTCGGTTGAATTGGCTCATATTCTCCCCGTATGATTTCAAACCCTTGAAACTCTAATGTATGGGGTGAAAACCAAAAATATTCGGGAGTGCGGAAAATATCTTGATAGATTTCTTTTTTGGTTGTTCGATCAACTTGGGCTGTTGAATTCGATAATAATTCGATAATGACGTTTGGGTATTTTCCACCTTCTTCCCAAACGACCCAACTTTTGCGAGGTTTGCGTTCCGTATTTAATACTACAAAAAAATCCGGCCCTCGAAAGTTTTGAGTTTTCTGTTGTTCGGGACTATAATAAATGGTGAGATTTCCAAACGCATAAAAGTCTTGACGATCTTGCCAGAGAGATTCTAGCATTTGAATCAGCAATAAAATTTGTCGTAGATGCAGTTCACTTTCCAAGGGTGGCTCCTGACTTTCTAAATCACCAGGCGGACATTCAATATCTTCAAATTCGGGTTCACTTTGGAGAGTTTCTAAATTCTGAGCAATTGTCATTTTATTCTCCAGTTCAATACTTTTATTATAATTCGTTTTTTAATTCTTTACATCGGAGTCACTTCAAACTGACTGACAACAAACGGTTCTGCTGCTAAAATGGGGTCGGGATTGGCTAATAAATCCGCTTCGGTGTAGGGAGGAACGCCGTAGGTTGTTACCGTTAATATTGAAGTTTCGGGAGCAATTTCAAATTCCGTCCAACCGTAAGTATGAGCCGCAATATATTCCCCTTGCAATAAGTTTGCATCAATAGGAGAACCTTCTAAACCAATCGGATCGTAACCAAATAAAGTCTCTGTCCGATAGTCTAACACTTCTCGTACAAATTGATCTTGTTCTGCTCTATCGGTTAAGGCTAAATATTCCGCTTGAGATTTTCCTTGTTCGGCTAATAAACTCTCCGGTGTAAACCCAACAGTCGCCGGACCAAAAGGCGCTGCAAATGTCTCATTAAACGGTGCTGGAAGGAAAGGAACGGTTAATTGAATCCCCACCGGACCAACCATAATATCAAATACATTGGTTGGCGTAATGGGTCCCCCCGGAAATTGTTGATTGGTGACATTATTAACAACATTTCCGTGAAAATCTCCGGTGACAAATACCACATTTTCGATGTTGTTATTTTCGATAAAATTCAACAAATCGGCTCGTTCTGCGGCAAAACCTTCCCATCTTTCCCCAATTGTGGGAATGCCAAAATTTTGCATCGGTACCGTTGAAAAGACAAATTTCCAAGTAATTCCCGCTTCTTCTGCGGCTAACAAATCCTGTTTAAACTCTTCTAATTGTGCTTCACCCAACATCGTTCTATCGGGTTCAAAAGCATCGGTAAACACTTCAATAACATCTTCTGAAGGCGCAGTTTCACTGAGAAAGGGTAACGGTGCATCCCGAAACGAACGCACATCTAAAACAAACGTCGCCGCATCACTTCCAAAGGTATTATAACGATAAAGTTTTTGTTCGTTGGCGGTGCGATCATCGCCTGTTTCCCCGTAGAATTCATCCCGCAACGGAAAGTATTCTTGAAAGGCTTGTAATGCGTCTTCAAATACAGGTGTATCGTTCACAAACCCGGTTTCAGCCTCTCCGAAAATATCTTGTCTTTGAGGAGAATCTGCGGGGGTTGCACCGCCTGCAAAATCATTGGTAATTTCGTGATCGTCCCAAGTTCCATAGACTGAAGTATTCGCCCGTAAATCTGCCCAAGTATTCAACCCAAACCGAGGCGAATAAATCTCGCTTTGTTTGGTTCTAAATTCGGATAAAGTTTTGGCTTGGGTAACGCCGGGTAAAGCCTCAGACTCGCTATCGGCTTCCATCATATCTCCCATCTGCACGAAGAAATCTAAATCCCGTTCATCGGCATTTTTCAGGGAAACAAACGGGGCTAATGCGCCTTGTAAATCTCCCGAAACTCCAAAGCGTAAACCTTCGCGAGTTCCCAACTCATTGGCGGTTTTAAATTGACCGATTTGTTCTTCTCCGCTGGCGTTGGTAATGCGATAATAATATTGAGTTCCGGGCGTTAATTGGGTGAGTTCGGTTTTGACGGGTGCGTTGGTATCGGTGACATTTACGGTCGAATTGGCGATAAGAGTTTCAAAGTTGGGATCGGTTGCGGTTTCGATAGAAATCGGCCCTAAAATTAAACTACGAGTCCATAAAACGGTCGAGGTTTGTGTGGTGTCTCCGCTGGCTAAACCGTTAATAAAGGTTGTATCACTAATCGAATTAAGCGTATTTGTAAAGTCAGCTTCGGTAATTTGACTGGGGTTAATTCCCGATAACAAAGCTAAAGTTTCACCGGTTAAACGGTTTTGAATTACAGTTTCGTTGGATTCGCCGGGAATAATCTCTAAATCTGAAAAGTTAATCCCATCTAAACCGATTAAATCTTGATTATCAATAAAATCATTAATATTATCTGTTAATTCAGCCGAATTAGAAGTCGAATTAGGTCGAATCACAAAAATATCTTGACCTTCTCCGCCCGTTAACGTATCTGCTCCCAAATCCCCAAAGAGAATATCATTTCCGCGATCGCCAAATAGATTATCATTCCCTTGACCGCCCCGAACAATATCATTATCAATATTGCCCGAAACGATATCATTTCCCTCGTTACCGTTGAGGAGATCATTTACTTCTAAACCGTTAAGAGTATCATCACCTGCAAAACCAAAAATCTCATCGGCTTCCGAAGTTCCGTTAAGAAGATTATTGTCGGGATCACCATTAATAATCGCCATTCGTTGATTTCCCCCTACACCCAATCTCATCAAGATTTCAACAAAATCTGATTTTACAGCAAATAGAGGAGTCACCGAGTCAGGTTTTGGGTGTTGGGGAGATGGGGAGGTAGGGAGGTGGGGAGGTGGGGAGGAAAGAAGTCAGAAGTTAGAAGTCAGAAGTCAGAAGTTCAGGAAAAAACTCTTGCCTTTTGCCTTCCACTGTTCCCTGTTCCCCGTTCCCTGTTCCCTCTTCACTGTAAACACGGTAGGATGTTAGATAATTTTGACATTTGACAGGCCACTCTAAACCAATCCTATGAAAAATTACTTTTCACGCTTGTTGGCTCTTGTATTAGCCGTTGCGCTGTGCTTATATGGTTGCGGTAGTGCTGGCGATGGTTTAAGCGGAAACTATCAACAGGATACCTTAGCAGTCGTTCAAAGCTTGCGAACCGCCATTGAGTTACCCGAAGACTCACCGGAGAAAGCACCCGCCCAAGCCAAAGCCCGTGTGCTGATCAATGAGTTTGCGTCCCGCTATCGTCGCGATCCGGCGATCGCGAAGTTACGCTCATTTACGACTATGCGAACTGCATTAAATGGTTTAGCTGGACATTATAGCTCCTACCCGAACCGTCCTGTACCTGAGAAATTAAAAGAGCGTCTTGAACAGGAATTTGATCAAGTTGAAGCGGCTGTCAAGCGGGGTGCTTGATAGTTTAACCTCTAACTTTATGCGTCTCCCCGTCTAACATGAGGCGGGGAAAATCGTTTTTAGGCGTTGATGGTAATGGGCAACTCAAAATCTGGGTAAATTGACAATACTGAAGTCGCTTTATTGGCTGGAATAGTTTTCTAAAGTGGCAACTGGTTTGTTGTATTGAACCCAATGTGTAATTTGTCCCCCGAACAATTGAGACTTAACAAGTTAACTCCTATTCAAAATCAAATGCGACGGCGATGGGATCATCGAATTGTCAGTGTTTTTATCAGTTTGCTGATCAGTCCGTTTTTGGATCAGTTACCGAGTTTTGCTCAAGTTTCACCCTATTGTCAACTTTCGCCCGAACAGATTACCTTAAAAGAAAGTTTGCGTTTGGCCGCCAGTGCGAGTCCGGAAGCGCAAAAGCAATATGAAGATCTTTTAACCCAACACGCTCAAGCTGTTTTTCAATGTCGCCGTCAAAGCTGGCTGAAAGATCAAGCCATCTGGTTGAGGTTGTATCCTTGTGATGCTAAACCGGGGGCGATAGATAAGATTTTAGATGATATTGTGAATCGAGGTTACAACAAAGTTTACTTGGAAGTTTTCTATGATGGTCAAGTGTTACTTCCCGCCTCAGAAAATAATACCCCTTGGCCGTCTGTATTGCGATCGCCGGGAACCGAAAATATTGATTTATATGGGGAAACGGTTCAAAAAGGAAGAAGACGGGGGTTAGAAGTTTATGCTTGGGCGTTTTTGCTGAATTTTGGTTATACTTACACCTTACTGCCCGAACGACAAGACGTTCTAGCCCTCAATGGAAACGGGGAAACGACAGTCACAGCAATAGCGGGGGGAAGTGATAGCAATGATTATGGCGAAAGTTATACCAATCAAGGTTTTGTCGATCCTTATCACCCCCAAGCCCGTCAAGACTACCAAACCCTGTTAAATGCGATTTTAAGCCGTCGTCCCCAAGGAGTGTTATTTGACTATGTTCGCTATCCCAAAGGCTTGGGAGGGGCTTCTGTGGCGGCTAAGGTGAAGGATTTGTGGATCTATGGGGATGCTTCTCAACAGGCGTTTCTAGAACGGGCGAACAATGACAAGGGAAAAGAGTTGATGCGGCGATTTTTGAATCAAGGTTATCTGACGGAAACGGATATTAAACAGGTGAATGCTTTGTATCCCGAAGCCAAAAAGCCGAATTCTGAAACAAAAGAGCCAAATTCTCAAGTTCAAGATCCTAATTCTCAAGTTCAAGATCCCAATTCTCAAACCACCGATCGCGATTCTGAAGTTAAGGATAATCCACTTTGGCAAGATGAAAAAGCTTTAACTCCTCTGGCATCGTTACCGCTCATGGGAGAAAGCTGGCAACAACAGTTATGGCGGTTGAGTGTGGCTCATGCTCACCAAGGAATTTTAGAGTTTTTGGGGTTAGCCAGTCAAGCGGTTGAACAGCGTGGCTTATCTGCGGGGGCGGTATTTTTTCCGGAAGGAAACCGTCGCATTCGTACACAGGGGTTTGACTCGCGTTTGCAACCTTGGGATCAATTTTCAAGTCGGATAGAATGGCATCCGATGTCCTATGGGGTGTGTGGAAATACTAGCTGTATTGTGTCGCAGGTGCAAACGGTTGTCACTCAAGCGCCCTCGGGGACGGAAATTATTCCGGCGTTAGCGGGAGATTGGGGAAAAGCGCTTAATAATCGTCCGTCGTTGGAGAGTCAAATGCAAGATATTCATAATACACTCCCCCAAATTAACGCGATCAGCCATTATTCTTATGATTGGCAAGATCCAGAATTCACCCGACAACGTAAGTTTTGTCAACGGTAAAAGGGAGATGGGGAGATAGGGAAGTACATCCCAAAAACCCGGTTTCTTATGAGTTACCGGGTTTTTAATCCCCACAGGGGTGATTGTCTGCCAATCTTCTAAAGCTTTAAGATCTAATAGTAGCGTCAGTTACCGAAAAACTTGGGTCTAAAGCCTCGCCCTTCTAGGGCGACTTTGTGTTAGAGTGTTTTGCGTAGGTTCATCTCACGTAAATGATTGTCTTAGAGTTTAAGGCTAAAGGGAAGACAAGTCAATACAGTGCCATTGATGAGGCGATCAGAACCGCTCAGTTTATCCGCAATAAAGCTATTCGCTTTTGGATCGATAACTCAGGGGTTGGACAAAAAGATTTGTATCGTCTCAGCAAGGCACTTAGAGACGAATTCCCCTTTGCCAAAACCTTAAACTCTAGTGCGTGTCAAGCTTCGATTGAAAGAGCTTATTCTGCTATTGCTAGGTTCTACGATAATTGTAAAAAAGGTATTCCGGGTTTGAAGGGCTACCCTAAATTCAAGAAGAACTGTCGCTCAGTGGAGTACAAAACTTCTGGGTGGAAGCTCTCGGAAACAGTTAAGCAAATCACTTTCACCGATGGCAAAAATATTGGCAAGCTTAAACTCAAAGGAACGTGGGATTTAAACTTCTACCAACCCGAACAAATCAAACGGGTTAGACTGATTCGACGTGCTGATGGCTACTATGTTCAGTTTTTAATCAAAGCAGAAAACAAAGTAGACACACAGCCAACAGGTAAAGCGATTGGATTGGATGTCGGACTCAAAGAGTTTTATACAGATTCAGAGGGTCATACTGAACCTAATCCTAGATTTTATCGAAAGGGCGAGAAACGGCTGAAGTTTAGACAAAAGCGCGTTTCTCGCAAAAATATTGGCTCATCCAACCGGAAGAAAGCTATTAATCGACTAGGACGAGTACACCTCAAGATAAGTAGGCAACGTGAAGAACACGCTAAGAGACTAGCGCGTTGCGTAATCCAATCCAACGATTTGGTAGCCTATGAAGATTTGAGGATTAAAAATTTAGTCAAAAATCATTGTCTCGCCAAGTCGATCAATGATGCTGGTTGGTATCAATTTAGGAAATGGCTGGAGTATTTTGGGGTTAAATTTGGCAAGGTAACGGTTGCCGTCATCGGTGCTTATACCTCCCAGGAATGCTCTAACTGTGGTGCAGTAGTTAAGAAATCTTTGTCAACTCGAACCCATGTTTGTCAGTGTGGGTTCACGCTAGATAGAGATTGGAACGCTGCAATCAACATCCTAAAGTTAGCTTTGAGTACGCTAGGGCATAGCGGAACTTGGGTCAAAGACTCGAACGCTTCAGGAGATTCGACCTCTACTTTAGCTGGAGCAATCCTGTTAGAGCAAGTTGGGTCTATGAATGAAGAATCCACGTCCTTCTAGGGCGTGGAGTGTCAAACTAAATAGGTTTGTGAAAGGTTTGTTGATTGCGATCGCGAATTCTACTCAAACCATTGTATGAAAAAGGAGTTCCAACATTGAAAAGTGCAGCACCACAGCAGGGGCTACCTGCAATTATCTTAGGGATTATTATCGCAGGCGCTCTTTTAGTCGGACTCAATTCGTTTGTAATTATCAATCCGGGTCAGGCGGGAGTGTTGAGTATCTTAGGGAAAGCCCAAGATGGCAGTCTATTAGAGGGTCTACATTTTAAACCGCCTCTGGTTTCAACCGTTGACATTTATGATGTCACGGTACAAAAATTTGAAGTTCCGGCCCAGAGTTCTACAAAGGATTTACAAGAACTTTCGGCGAGTTTTGCGATTAACTTCCGTCTCGATCCGGTACAAGTGGTGAGAATACGGCGAGAACAGGGAACCTTGCAAAATGTGGTTTCTAAGGTGATCGCCCCTCAAACCCAAGAATCGTTTAAAATTGCCGCCGCCAAACGAACGATTGAAGAAGCGATTACCAAACGGGACGACCTCAAAGCTGACTTTGATGAAGCGCTCAATAGTCGCTTAGATAAGTACGGGATTGTGGTGTTAGATACCAGTGTCGTAGATTTAACGTTTTCGCCCGAGTTTGCTAGAGCCGTTGAAGAAAAACAAATCGCCGAACAACGGGCGCGACGGGCGGTTTATGTGGCGCGAGAAGCCGAACAACAAGCCCAAGCGGATATTAACCGGGCCAAAGGTAGAGCCGAAGCCCAACGTCTGTTAGCGGAAACCTTGAAAAATCAAGGGGGCCAGTTAGTGCTACAAAAAGAAGCGATTGAAGCTTGGAGACAGGGTGGATCGCAGATGCCGAATGTTTTGATTCTCGGTGGAGATTCTAACAGCAGTGTACCGTTTTTGTTTAATTTGAGCGAGTTTTCCGAAGGCGCCATTGCCAACTAAGTTTGATTGAATGTCAATCCTCGCTAACTCTCTCATCCCGGTTTCTCACAGAAATCGGGTTTTTCACTGTAGGAGTCACCGAGACAGGAGTCACCGAGACAGGAGACAGGAGACACCGAGTCAGGAGAAACTGGTGACTGAGAACTCTAATAACTCTCTTGCGAACTTCGCTCTCGACGGAAGCCGCCAAGTCGCGAGTTCGCGCTGGTGACAGGTGTTGCAGCGCGGTCTTGGGGGTTTCCCCCATGAGCGACGGATGTTCCCGTAAGGGTGACTGGTGACTGGTGACTGTAAAACTGGTGACTGGTGACTGGTGACTGGTGACTGTATGTGTATCCGGTCGCAAATTCTGAGATGATGATAGGGCTAAGATTATCGATTCTCAATTCAGAAGCTAGTTTCTATGCGAATCGCTCTTTTTACTGAAACTTTTTTACCCAAGATAGATGGCATTGTTACGCGGCTGTGTCATACGGTTGACCATTTACACCGGGCTGGCGATCAAGTTCTGATTATTTCTCCGGAAGGGGGACTCAAAGAGTACAAGGGATGTGAAATTTTTGGGGTGGAGGGTTTTCCTTTACCCCTGTATCCCGAGTTAAAAATTGCCATTCCTCATCCGGGTGTAGGGAGCAAACTTGAGGCGTTTCAACCGGATCTGATTCATGTTGCTAATCCTGCCGTTTTGGGGTTGGGTGGGTTATATTATGCTAAAAAGTTGAATCTGCCTTTGATTGCGTCCTACCATACTCACTTGCCTCAATACCTGCATCACTACGGTTTAGGGATGTTGGAAGAGGTACTTTGGGGACTCCTGCGTTCGGCTCACAATCAAGCTAATTTGAACCTCTGTACTTCAACGGCGATGGTCGAAGAATTGCGATCTCATGGGATTGAACGGGTGGATCTCTGGCAACGGGGCGTTGATACGGAACTGTTTCAACCTCATAAGGCTACGGCGAAAATGCGCGATCGCTTAACCGAAGGCCACCCAGATTGTACTTTATTGCTTTATGTCGGACGGTTGGGTGCGGAAAAGGAAATTGACCGCATTAAACCCGTTTTAGAAGCCATTCCCAATGCGCGTTTGGCGTTGGTGGGGGACGGCCCAAATCGTCAAGCTTTAGAAGAACATTTTGCCGGAACTCCGACTCATTTTGTGGGGTATTTGCGCGGAGAGGAACTGGCGGATGCTTATGCTTGTGCTGATGCGTTTATTTTCCCCTCTCGCACCGAAACTTTAGGGTTAGTCTTGCTGGAGGCGATGGCCGCAGGAACGCCTGTGGTGGCCGCTCGTTCGGGGGGTATTCCAGATATTGTCACCGATGGGGTTAATGGTTATCTGTTTGATCCAACCGATGAGGAGGGGGCGATTTCAGCCACTCAACGGTTACTTTCTCATCAGCTTGAACGGGAAACCTTACGCCAAAATGCCCGTCAAGAAGCGGAACGTTGGGGATGGCCTGCGGCAACTCAGCAGTTGCGACGCTACTATCAAGCGGTTTTAAGCCGTCATGTTCTGCCATCAGTTGCTTAGTTTGGTCTGGACGCTTAGACTGAAGACAGAGAAAATGGCAGTTGTGAACAGTAGCCCGTTGTCAGCAAACAGGAGTCAGATCTCGGTGACGATTTCCCAATCTCAATTCGTAATATTAGCCGATTTTATCAATCTGACAAATGTTAATTGAATTGAGTACCGATGAGTCAGGATTTCCTCAACACTTCGGGGTATCAATTTCGGAGTTTTCTGTTTCTGTGTTAACGGGTTTGCTGCTTCCACCTAAGCTAATCTCTGATTTGCCATCTTCGTTGAACAAACATCCCTCCCATGACCTTTTCTAATGCTGGTAGCATTCTCGCTACATTGACTCAAGTCGATCGCATGGGTTTGTTGGCAGATCGTGTCAAGAATATGCCAATTGGGGAGTTCATATGTATATTAGATTTTATCACCGCCGAGTTTCAACAATTTCTTCGAGCCATTGATCTAATCAATAATGAAGCGCTCGAAATACTCCTCGAACAACTGCTTGATGCGTTCACTCTCAAAATTGGTCAAATTATCCAAGCCGATCGCACAACGATTTTCTTAATTAATCGCAGTAAAAATCAACTGTGGTACAAAACCGTTCAAGAAGAAACTGGGGAAACCCAAGAAGTTCGCTTTCCGATGAATGCGGGAATTATCGGTCATGTGGCGAATACGGGTGAAACGGTGAATGTGGCGGATATTCACACCAGCCGTCTGTTTGATCCGGAGGTCGATCAACCTCTCAATTACTCGGTGAAAAATATTCTGTGTATGCCGATTTTTAGCTCTCAAAATCCGGAGGAAATTGTTGCGGTTGTGCGTCTTTTGAATAAATCAGAAGGGCCGTTTAATCAGGAGGATGAACAGCAATTTCGCTCTTTTGCTGATTCGATTGGGATTATTTTAGAGAGTTGCCAATCTTTTTATATTGCGGCTCGAAATCAACGGGGTGTGGCGGCGTTATTGGAAGCAACAAATACTTTGGGTCAAAGCTTAGATTTAGAAAAGACGTTGCTCTTAGTAATGGAGCAAGCTCGTCGGTTGAT
Source organism: Lyngbya sp. (assembly GCA_035285085.1). GTDB lineage: Bacteria > Cyanobacteriota > Cyanobacteriia > Cyanobacteriales > Microcoleaceae > Capilliphycus. The sequence continues at coordinate 16,861 of JAYKHV010000172.1, forward strand.
GCACGCCGATCGCAGTACGATATTTTTATATAATAAAGAGAAGAATGAACTGTGGTCAAAAGTTGCCAAGGCTGATGGCCGAACGATGATGGAAATTCGCATTCCCGCCAATCGAGGAATTGCGGGTTTTGTGGCTTCTACGGGTCAAGTTTTGAATATTACCGATGCTTATACCGATCCTCGTTTCGATCCTTCTGTCGATCAACAAACGGGTTACAGAACTCGCAATATTCTCTGTATGCCTGTTTACAATTCGGCGGGAGAATTGATTGGAGTGACGCAATTAATTAATAAACATAAAGGCAGTTTTATTAACTCGGATGAAGCGTTTTTACGGGCGTTTAATGCTCAGGCGGGGATTGCGTTACAAAATGCTCAACTGTTTGAAAATGTGATGCTGGAAAAACAATATCAGAAGGATATTCTGCAAAGTCTTTCTGATGTGGTGATTTCGACGGATATGCAGGGGAGAATTGTCACCATTAATGATGCGGCTTTAGAACTTTTGGGCTGTCCGAGACGCAAAGCAGAAAATCTAGAAATTCGCGAGTTTTGGGAAGAAAAACTCAAGGGACGATTAATTTGGGAAGTGGTTCCGATAGAAAATTTAAAGTTTTGGTTAGAAAGTAGTTTAAAACATGGTTCTCGTCATTTTATTCCCGAACAAAGTTTAACGGTTGGCTTGGTCAAACACCAAGAAAAAGACTGGAAAAATGATGATGAAATTCCGGTTTTAGTTGTTCCCGATCGCCAAAACTCAAATGTGTATTTGCTCTGGGGAGAACCGGAAAATTATTATGATTTTGATCCCGAACAAATTCAACCCATTGAACGGGGTATTAATTTAACTGTTAATCCTTTAACCAACCCGGAAGGAGGAGTGCGAGGGGGGTTGGTTGTTCTTGAAGATATTAGCCGCGAAAAACGCATGAAAACCACCATGTATCGTTACATGACGCCGGGTGTCGCCGAACGGGTGATGGCGTTGGGTGAAGATGGGTTAATGAAGGGTGAACGCAAAGAAGTTACTATTTTATTTTCCGATATTCGCGGCTATACAACCATAACTGAAAATCTCGATGCGTCGGATGTGGTGGCGTTACTCAATCAATATTTTGAAACGATGGTTGAGGCGGTTTTTCACCATGAAGGAACCCTTGATAAGTTTATCGGAGATGCGTTAATGGCGGTATTTGGGGCGCCGCTTCCCTTGCGACAAAATCATGCTTGGATGGCGGTAAAATCGGCTTTAGATATGCGTAAGCGTTTGAAAGAATTTAATGATTCTCGTCCCAATGAACCGCAAATTAGAATTGGAATTGGGATGAGTTCCGGTGAGGTGGTTTCGGGAAATATTGGTTCACAAAAACGGATGGATTATACTGTGATTGGGGATGGAGTGAATTTAAGTTCTCGTTTAGAACAATTGACTAAAACTTACGGTTGTGATATTATTTTAAGCGAGATGACTTATCAGTTATGCAGTGATAAAATTTGGGTGAGAGAGTTAGATAGAGTTCGGGTAAAAGGGAAAAATCAAGCCGTTAGTATTTATGAGTTGATTGATGCCCGTTCTGAACTGCTGACCCCAGAAAAAGAACGTTTTTTAGAGCATTATAATCGCGGTAGAGAAGCTTATATTCGGCGAGATTTTAAACAAGCTATCCAACATTTTGAAACGGCTCAAGCTCTGGACAAAACCGATCAGGTGGTGCAGATTTATCTGATGCGATCGCTTCAATATTTGGAAAATAAACCGCCCGAAGATTGGGATGGAATTCAAACCATGACAACGAAATAAAGAAAGTAGAATAAACTTGGCGATCGCCAACGAAAAACCCAAGAGTAAAAACCCGATGCGTGCGAAAGTTAGCGGGTTTTTCGGGAAAGTCCGATATAAATAAGCGATGTGGAGGAATCACGGAGTCACCGAGTCACCGAGACAGGAGTCACCGAGACAGGAGACAGGAGGACCGAGGAAATTTTGAAGAAGAAAGAGGAGGATTATGAGAAAGTTTTTTGATCACTAATTATCCGGACATGATCTAATATCAAATCGGGTTGTATAATCAACGAATAACAGACACCTGACCCTTACGGGAAAGCCTGTCGCTCTATGCGCGAACTTGCCTTCGCGACCATTCCGCGCTCGTCGCGAGGAAAGCGCTCCACTTGGGGGGACCCCAAGACCGCGCGGGCTGCGCCAGTTATCACCTGACCAGTGAACAGGTTTCGGTCGAACCGCGCTACTCCGCGCCACCGAATAGCAGATCCGCAGATCATTGATCCGCAGATCATTTATCATTAGATTGTACAGTTCTCAAAACTATTGCGATTCCCTTATAGTTCAATGATCGTCGGTACTACAGAAGCTGCCCGTATTCTAAAAATCTCTACCGCTCGACTGCGAGTTCTTCTGAGCGCAGGCCGAGTCGAAGGTGCCTATAAGACCGGGAAGATGTGGCTAATTCCCCTGTTTAACGGCGAACCCTTGATTAAGCGAGGGACAAGAGGACCGGCTCCCCGTTGGTGCAATCCGAGAAAGCTTCCAAAAACGATTGTTCACGTTAACTCCCAAAGAATTCGGCAAAATCAAAAACACCAGGAACAACTTCCGGTGATTACGGTCAAAACGGGTCAGA
>JAYKHV010000173.1:0-68943 GCA_035285085.1 Lyngbya sp.
GGGAGAGGACTTTTTTCCGATGAAAAATAGCTTTTTGTTAATAAAAATTCCCCCCATCTCCCTACCTCCCTACCTCCGGTCCTCCCCACCAATCAAGTTTTAGGGCTAGAATGAAACGGCCCTGCCCCCGATGGGCATTCGCTCCGTGTTGTTTCAGTGTTATTATTTTTAGCTAATAACTGTCCCCACTGTCGTCTTTGGCTCTATGAGATCTTATCTTGCTGCTGCAATTCAAATGACAAGTTTGCCCAAGCTAGAAAAAAATCTGGCTGAGGCGGTTGAGTTAATCGATTTAGCCGTGCGTCGGGGGGCGGAGCTAGTCTGTTTACCGGAGAATTTTTCATTTATGGGCGAAGAGCAAGAAAAATTAGCTCAAGCCCATGAAATTGCAGAACAGACCCAAAAATTTCTCAAAACCACAGCCCAACGCTTTCAGGTAACGCTACTGGCTGGAGGATTTCCAGTTCCGACTGAAAGCGGCAAAGTTTATAATACAGCCGTACTGATCGATCCGAGTGGGAATGAATTGGCTCGGTATCAGAAAGTGCATTTATTTGATGTTAATCTGCCCGATGGTAACAACTATCAAGAATCGTTGACGGTGATGGCGGGTCAACAGTTACCAACCGTTTACGCATCTGAGGAATTAGGCAATTTAGGCTTATCGGTATGTTATGATGTAAGATTTCCTGAACTCTATCGCCATTTATCCCGTCAAGGCGCAGAGGTTTTATTTGTTCCGGCGGCTTTTACCGCCTACACGGGAAAAGATCATTGGGAAGTGTTGCTGAAAGCCAGAGCGATTGAAAACACCTGTTATGTCGTTGCACCCGCCCAAACGGGAAATCACTATGGTCGGCGCTACACTCACGGTCATGCGATGATTATCGACCCTTGGGGCGTGATTTTAGATGATGCCGGAGATAAACCGGGAGTGGCGGTTGCAGAAATTCAACCGACTCGCCTCGAACAAGTGCGGGTACAAATGCCGAGCCTGAAGCATCGAGTTTTCTAGATCATATCCCAACTGTTGCAATTGTCTCAACGGGAATGATCCGGGTTCAGTTAGACTAAACATCGATGAGTTCTGCCGAATGAATGATTGATCTCGTTGCTTCCGTAAATTCTTACCCAGTTTTTTCTATCAACTTATCTAATATTCTCCCCTTGCTGGCAACGGCAACCGAAGAAGCACCTGTTGAACCGGAATCGGTGTGGATTTTGTGCGGGGTACTGCTGAGTTTAGTTGCTATTTTTCTGGCGAGTAAAGTCGGCGGTGAGTTCTTTAACTGGTTAGGCTTTCCGCCCGTTTTGGGGGAATTAGTCGGCGGGGTGGTAATTGGAGTCTCCGCCCTGCATTTGGTTGTGTTTCCCGAAAATGGGGACTCTACTAGCTCCCTAATTATGAGTCTGTTAGAAACAACAGCCGGATTAGACCCCGGAGCCGCTCAAGCCACCTATGAAATTCAGAGTGAGGTCCTGTCGGTTCTCGCTGAATTGGGGGTGATTATCTTGTTGTTTGAAATTGGATTAGAATCCAACATCAGACAACTGCTGGAAGTCGGTATTCAGTCTCTACTGGTGGCGGTTGTCGGGGTGACAGTCCCCTTTGTTGCCGGAACCGCCGGTTTAATCCTAATTTTCCACACACCCACTGTGGCGGCGATTTTCGCAGGTGCGGCGTTAACGGCGACGAGCATCGGCATTACTTCACGGGTACTCACAGAAATCGGTCAACTCTCGTCTACCGAGGGTCAGATTATTCTGGGTGCGGCGGTGATGGATGATATTTTGGGAATTATCGTTCTCGCGGTTGTTGCCAGTTTAGCCAAAACCGGGGAAGTTGATGTTCTCAATGTGGTTTACTTGATTATCAGTGCTAGCGTTTTCTTGGTGGGTTCTATTCTCCTGGGACGCTTTTTAAACAGCACCTTTGTCGCCCTCGCCAAACAGTTCAAAACTAGGGGTCGCGTGGTGATTCCGGCTTTAATGCTGGCGTTGATTTTGGCTTATATTGCGGCGGCGATTGACCTCGAAGCGATTTTAGGGGCGTTTGCGGCGGGTTTGGTTCTCGATGAGACTGATATTGACGGCCAGGATTTGGAGGAACTCATTAAACCGATTGCGGATGTCATCGTTCCGGTTTTCTTTGTGACGGTGGGAACCAAAACGGATTTGAGTGTTCTTAACCCCGCCATACCCGAAAACCGAGAAGGTTTAATTATTGCCTCGTTTTTGATTGTGGTTGCCATGCTCGGTAAGGTGGTTTCCGGTTGGAGTGTTTTTGGTTTACCCCAAATTAACCGCTTGGCAATTGGCGTGGGAATGATTCCTCGGGGTGAAGTTGGACTGGTTTTTGCTGCTGTGGGTTCCGATAGCGGAGCGCTCTCACCGGCTTTGGATGTGGCGATTATTTTAATGGTGATTTTGACAACTTTTGTGGCTCCGCCTCTGTTGCGAGTCGTGATGAAAACTGAAGAAGTTCCCGAAGTCGAAACTTCTACATAAACCGTCGGGAGTCGGGAGTTGGGAGGAACGGAGTCGGGAGATGGGAGGAACGGAGTTGGGAGGAACGGAGTTGGGAGGAACGGAGTTTAGAATTACCCCTTCCCCCTTCCCCCTTTCCCCTTCCCCCTTTCCCCTTCCCTGTTCCCTGTTCCCTGTTGCCTGTTCCCTCTTCACTGGTGACTGGTGACTGGTGACTGGTGACTGTAAAACTCGTGACAGGTTTTCGATAGAATCAATAAATGCCAATTTATGATTTTGATCAAGCTCAAGTTTTGAGATGAAACATACTCTCTCTGTTTTAGTAGAAGACGAAGCAGGTGTTCTGACTCGCATTGCGGGTTTATTTGCACGTCGGGGTTTTAATATTGAAAGTTTGGCGGTGGGTCCGGCTGAACAAAACGGTATTTCTCGCATTACGATGATTGTTCCGGGAGATGACCGAATTATTGAGCAGATTACCAAACAACTTTACAAATTGATTAATGTTCTCAAAGTTCAGGATATTACTGAGGTTCCTTGTGTTGAACGGGAGTTGATGCTGCTCAAGATTAACTGTAATGGCAGTGCGATGCGTTCAGAAATTATTGAACTGGCTCAAATTTTTCGCGCTAGAGTTGTAGATATTGGTGAAAGCACCCTGACCGTTGAAGTGGTTGGAGACCCCGGAAAAATGGTCGCTATTATTCAAGTGCTGAGTCGGTTTGGTATCCGTGAAATTGCTCGGACTGGAAAAATTGCTCTGACTCGTGAGTCGGGTGTCAATACTGAGTTTCTCAAAAGTCAGCCGATGGAAACCAGTCGTCTTTAAGTTCTGTGGATTTTCTGGATGCTGGGTTGGGTTTATCATTTCTCTTATGGGTTTAATACCCCACCGTCTACACGGTGATCAAAATTGTTTGGGGTTAGAACCCCATGCAATTTTCCCTCCTGACTCCTGACTCGGTGACTCCTGACTCCTTCTTCAATTGAGATTTTCTTCTATCGGCTGACCTGTCGAAGAACCCCAGTGGCAATCGATAAAATGATCAGTATCCAGATGACTATCCCGGGTAAGAAAGCTAAGACCTCCAGACCTCTGAGAATCCAAACCAACAGGGTGACTGTGGTGACTGTCGCAAAGATATAGGAAAAAACGAGTTTTTGTGAAACAAAAGGTCGAGTCACACCAAATCCCTCATCAACAGTAGAAGCCAACAGCGATCGCGCAGCTATCGATTCAGTATAAATCGCCAATCGCGATCGCTGTTGCTAGGATAGCAGGTTAGCCGACAAAAGTGCTGAAGCTACTTTCGGTGATGGCGCTGACCTGTATATCATTAAGGATTGCCAACTGTTGACCGTCGAGGCTGAGAATCGTCGAGGTTCCACTTTGAGACAGAGTTAACGCCTCAAAGCTTAAACCCCCACCTAAAGCGATTAAATCGGTACCGAGTTGAAAATCTTGGATGGTGTCCGTACCGCTACCTGAGAACAGTATAAAGCGATCGCTACCACTTCCGCCAGAAATCAGGTCATCACCTTGATCGCCAAACAACCAATCATCGCCCTGTTCACCGGCTAAGGTATCTTCGGCTAACCCACCATAGAGGGTATCATTCTCGGTTCCCCCGCAGAGGCGATCTTGGTCTTCATTCCCAAACAGGATATCATTACCGCTACCGCCACAGATACTATCACGTCCGGGAAATGTACTGGCAGTTTGGTTGTCGTTAATATCACCATAAATGGTATCGTTCCCCTCATTGCCGCAGAGTTGGTCATTGCCCAAATCCCCGTACATCAAGTCATTTCCGGCTTCACCGTAGACGAGATCATCTTCTTTCCCGCCCCGAACGGTATCATTTCCAACACCACCGCTGAGGGTATCATTACCGCGACCGCCATTGATCAAGTCATCGCCGGCACCCCCCGAGACCAAATCAATCATCCCACTCAGACCGCGTTCGGATTCGATCTCGCTTTCATCAACGGTGTCACCAACGAGGGTATCATTGCCCTGATCGCCGTGCAGGGTGTCATTACCCTGATCTCCGAAAATCAGATCATCGTTTTTGCCCCCGAAGGCGAAATCATCTTGCTTACCGCTATAGATCAGGTCAGCACCGGGGCCACCTTGCATTAAATCATCGTTGCCGTGACCGTGAAGGATATCATTATCCTCAATATTAGCCGACGCTGTGAAGGCGTTATTGCCTTCAGTACCGATAAGGGTGTCCCGACCGTCTCCTCCGAGGATAGAATCGTTACCTTGGTTGCCAAATTGGAGGTCATTACCAACACCCCCATTGATCGTATCGTCGCCGTCAAAAGCCTCAATGCGGTCATCTCCCCCAAAGGCAAACACCACATCACTACCCTGTGAACCGGCTACGATATCATCAACGTTATCACTGCCATCAATAATGTTATCGAAGGCATTAAACGCTCTCGGAGTCAAGCCTAAAGGTTCGGGTAGGGGAACAGTACCAAACTCGGGTAAAGGAGGACAGTCACAACCGCCATCATCAATGGGTTCACCCCGAGGAATTGAACCGTCATCTTCCACCGTCAGGCGTACAATCCCCACGTTAGAAACCGTGTCGTCATCATCGGTGGCGGTGTAAGAAAAGCGAATTTCTCCTGTAAAATTCGGATTGGGTTTAAAGGAGAGTTGTTCGGCTTGTTCGGGGGTTAGACGCCGAACTCGTTCTAAGCTGGTGATTTCTTCGTCATTGAGAAACAGAGTACCATTCGGGGGTAATTCGGTGATGGTGTAGAATTTAATCGAACCATCTCGGTCATTCCCTTTTAACGGGGGGACCGGAAAACGATTTCCGTCATTGGGAACGGTCTTGCTTTGATCTTCGACGACAGGCGGTAAATTAGCGGGGGGTTCGGAAGGTTCAGAGGGAATTGAGGGAATTGAGGGAATTGAGGGAATTGGGGGATTGGTCGGAATAGAGAAGGCGCTAACGGGAATGGTAATATTAGCCTCGTTAGAATTAGCCCCATCATCGTCTGTTACGGTGTAAGTAAAGGTGGCATTCCCCACAAATTGAGAATTGGGTCGGAAGCTGAGGTTATCAAGTTGATCTGGGGTTAACCGTTGAACCCCAGCGGGGTCTGTTACCGCCACACCATCGAGGAACAGCGTACCTTGTCCGGGGTCGGGTAAGGTAAAGTTAATCCGTTCTACGATACCGTCGGGGTCGCCAAAGTTCGCCGTAGACAAGGGTAGAGGTATGGGAGTGCTATTGTTGAGAATGGATGAACTTTGTACATTCTCTGCGGTCGGCGGTTGGTTTGAGTTCGGACTAACGGTAACAGAAATATTGGCAGGTTCGGAAGTTGCTCCTAAATCATCGGCGACAGTATAAGGAATAGTGACACTACCGCTAAAACCGCCAACGGGTGTAAAGGTGACTTGACCTTGATTATTAACGCTAAATGTTCCCTGAGGTAATGTTAGCTGACGATCAATTTCTGGGGTTGTCGGATCGAAGTCTATGGTATTGAGGTCAAGGTTTCCATCGGGATCGTTGACATTATCACTCAGATTAAAGGTGACAGGAGTTTCAAAGGGGGTGTTAACGTTTTCGTCGGTTGCTGTCGGCGGTTGGTTCTCTGGGGTGGTGGGTTCAACGTTAACGGTAACTGTGGCGAGATCGGTATTTGTCCCATCAGTAATTTGATAGACAAAGGTATCAACTCCCGTAAAACCCGCAGCCGGGGTATAAACTAAGGATTGACCGTCTTCTGAAGCCGCAACAGTCCCTCCGTTGGCGGAAATTTGATCGAAGGAATTAATATTTAACGGATCGTTTTCCGGGTCAAGATCGTTAGCCACAACATTGATACTAACTTCTGTATTCTGTTGGGTCGTGGCTCGGTCGTCAACCGCTTCGGGTTTGAGTTGTTCGTCGGTGACGTTAATGGTAACAGTGGCAATATCAGTACCGCCATTTCCATCATTAATGGTGTAGGTAAAGGTGTCTGTTCCTACAAACCCTTGAGGGGGTGTATAAACTAACGCCTGACCATCTTCAGAAGGCTCGATAATACCCCCGTTGGCGGAGGTTGTATCAAAATTATCAATGGTTAACGGATCATTTTCCGGGTCAGTATCGTTGGTGAGAACATTGACGGTAACGGAGGTGTTGGGGAGAGTTCGGCGCTCGTCATCAATGGCTGCGGGAGCTGTGTTGGTCGAGGGGTTGACGGTAACGGTAACAGTCGCAGTATCGGTATTCGTTCCATCTGTCGCCTCGTAGGTAAAGGTATCTGTTCCGGAGAAACCGGGAGCGGGTGTATAAACTAATGCTTCACCATTTTCTGAGCGAGAAATTGTTCCGCCATTGGCTGAATTTTCGTCAAAGTTACTAATGTTTAACGGATCATTTTCCGGGTCAATGTCATTAGCTAAAACATTGATTGTAACATTGGTATTTTGGTCGGTGGTAGCGGTGTCATTCGCCGCCAGCAAGGTTTGATCGCTTTCAACATTAATGGTAACTGTTGCTGTATCGGTTCCCCCTTTACCATCATCAATAGTGTAGGTAAAGGTATCTGTTCCGGTGAAATTAGCCGCAGGGGTATAGACTAACGCTCGACCACTTTGAGAAGGAGCAATGGTGCCACCATTGGCTGAGTTGGCGTCAAAGCTGTTAATGTTTAAGGGATCATTTTCCGGGTCGCTATCATTACCGATAACGTTGATTGTAATTGATGTATTAGAACGGATTGAACGCTCGTCATCAACTGCGTCAGGATTAGTATTTACAGGTTCTTCAACTGTAACGGTAACTGTTGCGGTATCGGTTCCTCCATTGCCATCATTAATGGTGTAGGTAAAGGTATCTGTTCCGGTGAAATTCTCAGCCGGTGTATAAATTAACTGACCATTTTCTGAACGAGTAACGGTTCCCCCATTAGCGGAATTTTGGTCAAAAGTTGTAATATTTAACGGGTCGTTTTCGGGGTCGGTATCGTTGCCGAGAACGTTGATGGTAACGGGTGTATTGAAACCAGTTATCAGAGTATCATCAACTGCATCGGGATTGGTATTTGGACGGGTTTCAACTGTTACCGTAACTGTTGCGGTATCGGTTCCCCCATTGCCATCATTAATGGTGTAGGTAAAGGTATCTGTTCCGGTGAAATTGGCAGCCGGTGTATAAACTAACTGACCATTTTCTGAACGTGCAACTGTTCCGCCGTTGGCTGAATTTTGGTCAAAAGTTGTAATCGCTAACGGGTCGTTTTCTGGGTCGGTATCGTTGCCGAGAACGTTGATGGTAACGGGTGTGTTAAAGCCCGTGATCAGAGTATCATCAACCGCATCGGGATTGGTGTTTGCAGGAGGGAGGTCAAAGCCAAAATTAATCCCAGTTTGAGGTTGATTTGCTGCCAGCGTCAGGGCAATATTATTGTTAGTTCCGAGTGTTGCGCCTACGGGAATATCAGTGTCAGTGGTATCAACTTGAACGGTGTAGTTCCCCGGCAGAATATCATTAAACTGGTAGCTACCATCAGCGCCCGTCGCAACGGTGACAACATTCCCATTACCATCAACGAGGTTAACGCTGATACTCGCTAATCCCGCTTCACCAGGGGCGTTAAAGTTATCATCGCCGTTGATATCGCTAAAGACTGTTCCACTAACCGTTGTTGTCGGTGGTGCGTTTACTGTAACGGTAACGGTGGCTGTATCTGTATCCTGACCATCTGTAATGGTGTATTCAAAGCTATCCTGACCAGTAAACCCCGGATTGGGTGTATAGATGATCACATCATCTGTGAGGTTATCGGGTGTACCGTTATCATTGAGAGTTACAGTACCGTTAGCAGGAGTTGTAATACTATTTTCAACGATATTTAAAGGGTCAAAGTCAGGGTCAGAATCATTGCTTAAAACCTCAATAGGAACTGATGTATTTACCGGTGTTGTAGCGGTATCATCTACAGCAACGGGAGGAAAATTAAGATTTGCCCGTTGATAGATAAAACCTCCTCCTACTAAGTCCAAACCTCCTGCGTCGTTCTGATCCTCAGGGGTATCGAGGGGAAAATTACTCCAATCAACCAAGTAGTTTGAGTCTTCGTTTGCTTTTTGTTTATCAATATCCGGTGAAAACAGAGCATACCCAAAGAATTGATCAATATCAGGATTCTCACCTAACAAATCTTGGTAGCTGATAAAAACGCCTCCGATGGGTTGTATGTCGTCGTTGGGCTGTGAGGAGATAATCTCGTCTTTGCCTTCCTCTTGACGCAGAACTTGGAAGGTATATTTAACATCGTCAGATTTGCCCCAATCATTCTTTCCAACCTCGACTAACTCCCCGAACGCACTGGGATCGCCATTGTCATCAAGTTTGGTAATAGCTGCTATGAAGAAAGCATCATTTCCTCCCCGTTCCATGATCACAACACCAATATCATCTAGATCGGTTTGGGGAACATTTAATAAACTTAAACCCCCTTCCTGAATATAGTCAACTCGTTCTATGTTGTTGATAGGTCTTCTAGTGTTGGTGGCAGTATTAGCGAAAATATTATCCGTACCTCGGTTAATCAAGTCACTACGCAAAGCAACTTCCATCGCTTCCTCATCGTCGTTGCCCGTGGCAAGATTCGGAGCTAATTTAATCTCTGTATTGGTGCTATCAGTCGTTGTTTGGTACCAGATGACTTGTCGCTTACCTTGAACTTCATTGTTATTAAACCGTCTCAACTTAAATGTACTAATGCTGTCGACGATCTCAAATAGTTCATTACTTTCCGAGTCTATAAAGCTGACAATTTCTTCGTTCTCACCCTGCCCAAAGTTATAAGTAACTGTTCTTCCATTTCCGTCTAGAGCTTCAATTGTCACTGGCGAGGCTGGATTGCCCCTTGTATCCTTATTATCACCCTGATCATTATCGCTTAATCTGATTTTAATGGGGCGAGGGAAGGTAAAGTTGTAGTTGGCGATCGCGTCTGAAGTCAGAGCTAAAGAGACTTCAAATTCTTCGGTTTTTACTTCTAAATTCCAGTCTCCTCCCAAAGCCGAATAACCGATTTTATTGGCTGAAGCGGCTATTTTTGCTCCGGTAATTTTACCGAGTTTTTCGATAAATTCAACCCCGGCGTCTCCGGCTGCAACGTTACAACCGTAGAGCAATAAACTGCTAACAGACCAAGTTTTTAATAAGTTGGCGTAGCGGTTTAACGTCTCAAGACTCAGTTCGCTATTCCCGAGTTGTAAACAACCGGGAGAACCGTGAGAAATAATCTGAATTTCAGAGATATCCGTATTTTCTCCGAGAGCCTCTGTGATCTGTTCCACTCCATCTTTAGTAGAGTCGAGAACTATTGCTTTCGTTCCGCTTACAACGCCTTTGAGCAGCTTTTCTGCGTCTTCGACTTGAGCATCAATAATAACCAGAATGTCTGGTTTTTTCCGGCTCATTCCAACCGAAGAAGAAGTTTCTAGATAATTTTTAAAAGTTTCCGGATTTTGTTGAGTGAGTTCGGAAATAGTGGAGTAGGAAGTTTGGGTAGTTACAGGAGTAGAATGCGTCATTTCAGTGTTGTTTGAATGATTACGTTCAAGACTGTCGCTCCTCCTAAAAAATTTCGGAGGATTAACTTGGGGTAAAGATGATTTTTACCTCTGATGAGGTTGATTGTTCCTAAAAGCTAGATGCTGCGACCAGATAATTGTAGAGGCAAAACTCGACAAAAAAAATTCAGCCTCTTATTTGTTTGATGAGGTTGATTGTTCCTTAAAACTAGATGCTGCGACCAGATAATTGTAGAGGCAAAACTCCACAAAAAAAATTCAGCCTCTTATTCGTTTGATGATAATTACCACCCAGAAACCCTTAATGCTCATCAACGTTTTTAAGGGTTAAAACTTTGAAGATTTCGTAGATATCTGCTCTCTAATTTTACGCCTTTTCTTCCTAGTGAAGGCGTCAGATGCTCTTTGAGAGTGTTGTGTTGTAGTCAGCCTGAAAACTGCTGCTATCTTTGCACTTAAGCTGTTTTACTTAGCTACCCTGATCTTAACGATCCTTTGTATCTGATTCACTGAGAACTTCAGTGAGATTACTTACAGGTATATCTTTTTTTTATTACTCTCCGAGTTTTTGCGTATGACACTTACTATACTGTCCTTGTCTCTCTCGACAAAATAACCAGTTTGTGGTATTTTGGCTTCGGAGCCGGATATAAAGTTAATTATATAGTTTGTTATCTGTTTCAAGAGAAAAAAGAGTATAATAGTGAAATTAATAAAGTCACCGTAGTCTTATGGTTTTCAACTCGGTGACTTTTGGCAATATATTGTTAGACATGGGGTGAAGTACAACGGCTAGACAGAGACACCCGGTAACTCATGGGTGCGCCCCGTTTCAATGACGTAAAAATCGGTCGGGAGAAAGGTTTTCATCAAGCGATATTTTTCCGGCTAAATTTCCATTTCTTTTCGAGTTCCTTCTTGAACTTTAGAATGCTGTGAAAATTGCTGAATTGTCATTTGCAGGGTCGAAATTCGTTGGGCTAAACTGGAAACGGTGGGTTTCTCAAATAGAGTTCGCAAAGGGATATCCATTTGAAAGGTTTCTCGCAAACGAGAATTAACCCGAGTTGCGAGTAATGAATGTCCTCCGAGTTCAAAAAAGTTATCGTGTATTCCGATTTTTTCTAGTTTTAAAACTTCTTGCCAAATGGTGACTATTTTTTCTTCTATTGCGTTCTGAGGAGGAACATAAACCGATGTTTTTTGATTGATGTTTTCTGCTTTAGGGAGTGACTGTTGATCGAGTTTTCCACTGGGGGTTAAAGGAAACTCATCTAAAGTGATGAAATGACTGGGAATCATGTATTCGGGTAATTTTTCTCCTAAAAAATTCTGTAGCTTTTGATGTAAATTTTCTAGTTTACTCGGTTTTTCGGGTAAAATGAGATAAGCCACAATATATTGATCATTCAAGCGATTATTCTGAGCGATTACTCGACAGGATTTGACATCAGGATGTTGTTGTAATACCGCTTCTATCTCTCCTAATTCTATTCTCTGTCCGCGAATTTTAACTTGATAATCCAGCCTTCCTAAATACTCTAAATTTCCATCGGAAAGATATCGCACCAAATCACCTGTTTTGTACAAACGATCTGATTTTTGTTGAGAATTAAAAGGATTGGGAATAAATTTTTCAGCCGTTAATTCAGGACGATTGTAATAGCCTCGCGCCAGTCCAACGCCGCCTATATGCAATTCTCCGGGTACGCCGACGGGTACAGGTTGCAGATGATTATCTAGAATATAGATTTGAGTATTTGCGATGGGATAACCAATGGGAACTGTTGATAAGTTGCTATCACGAATACAACTCCAAGCTGTCACATCAATTGCGGCTTCTGTGGGGCCATAAAGATTATGTAATTTGGCATCAAATTGTTCAAAAAATTGGTTTTGAAGTTCAAGGCTTAAAGCTTCCCCACTACAGAAAACTTGCTTGATTGATTTGCACTGTTTCAAGTTCTTTTCTTCTAGAAAAACTTGCAGCATTGACGGAACAAAATGTAGGGTTGTAATCTGTTGATTAATAATGAGTTGAACTAAATAATAGCTATCTTTGTGACCTTCGGGTTTAGCCATGACTAAACAAGCACCATTCAGCAAGGGCCAAAAGAATTCCCACACGGAAACATCAAAGCTAAAAGGTGTTTTTTGTAAAATGCGATCGCCAGGAACTAATTGATAAGTATTTTGCATCCAGAATAAGCGATTACATAGTCCTTGATGGGTGTTAATCACTCCTTTTGGTTTACCCGTTGAACCGGAAGTATAGATGACATAAATGCTGTTTTGGTTGGTGATAGTGTTCGGAGGATTAAAGGATGAATATTGAGCAGTTTTAGCTTTTAAACTGTCGTCTAAAACGATAATATTTGCTTGAGTATTCGAGATTTTATCTAAAAGGTTTTCTTGAATGAGGAGAGTAGAAACCCGAGCATCTTTTAGGACAAATTCTAATCGATCTTGTGGATAAGAGGGATCGAGAGGAACGTAGGCGCCTCCGGCTTTGATAATGGCTAAAATTGCGATTAACATTTCTGGAGAACGTTCGGCGCAAACCCCCACCAAAGATTCTGATGTAATCCCCTGATTTTGTAAATAATATGCGAGTTGATTGGCTTGATAATTGAGAGTTTGATAGGTTAAAGATTGACCTTCAAAAACCAGTGCGATCGCATCGGGAGTTTTTTCAACTTGTCTTTGAAATAATTCGGGTATAGTTAAAGTTGTCGGATAGTCAATTTGAGTGTTATTCCAGTCAAAAAATAGCTGTTTTTGTTCGGTTGGGGTTAAGAAGTTCAACTCTCCCAAGCGTTGCTGAGGATTCGCTATTATTTGTTCGAGTAATATACAGAAATGTTCTAAAAATCTGCCGAGAGTTGTCGGTTCAAAAAGATGACCAGAATATTTAAGTTTAATCGAAAGTTCTGAACCCAGTCCGACTAATATTGTTAGGGGAAAGTTCGTCCATTCAACCGAATATACATCTTGAATTTTCAGGCTTGTCTTTTGTTGTGTTAAAGTTGTATCTATCGGATAATTTTCAAAAACTAAAAGGGTTTTAAACAAAGGGAATCCGGCTGCAATATCGCTCAATTTTTGAATTTCTAATAAAGAGGTGTATTCATATTGTAACGCTTCAGACTGTTGGTTTTGTAATTGCTTTAACCAGGAAATAAGAACCGCTTGACCGGGGACTTTGATTCTAACGGGTAGAGTATTAATAAATAACCCAACCATTGATTCTACTCCGGTTAACGCAACTGGACGACCCGAAGAAGTTGCACCAAATAAAATATCTTGTTCGCCGCTATAACGGCTCAAAAGTATTGCAAAAGCACCTTGAATTATTGTGTTTATAGTCAGTTTATTTTTTTGAGCAAATGATTGTAATTCTGATGTTGTAGCTTTAGAGAGTTTAATCTGTTGTTCTTCGGGTTGGTTTGTGTGAGAAATAGAGTTTAAATTTTTCTCAATTCTTAAAGATGTCGGAGTTGTAAACCCTTTTAATTGTTCTTTCCAGAATTTTTTAGCGGTTGATAAATCTTGTTTGTACAGCCAAGCAATATATTCGCCATAAAGACGAATTTTCGGTAAATCAAACTGTTTCGCGGCGGATAACGCTTGATAAACATCTAAAACTTCTTTAATCACCAATCCCGCAGACCAACCATCAAGAATCAAATGATGTTGAGTCCAAATCAGTTTATAAGTTTGGTCAGTGAGTCGAATTAAATTAAGTCGAATGAGGGGAGGTTTTTTCAGATTAAATGTTTGTTGGCTATCGGTTTTTAGGAGGTTTTTTAATAAGTCTTGCTGTTCATCGGGTGACAAATTTCGCCAATCTTGTTGAGACCAAGGTAAGTTAACCTGTCGATAAATAACTTGAAAAGGTTGTTCTCGACGTTCCCAATGAAAAGAGGCTCTTAGGCTTTGATGTCTGGCGATAACGTATTCCCAAGCTTGTTTAAACTGTTGAATATTTAATAAGCCGGTTAGAGTCAGACAAACTTGAGGAATATATTCGCCAGAGTCGGGAGAAAGCAGAGTATGAAATAAAATACCCTGTTGCATCGGGGAAAGGGGATAAATGTCTTCAATGTTTTTATTTTGATTCATGTTAAGTTGGGTTTGCTAAATAGGATTAAAAGATTGGTCAATAAAAGTTTATAAATCTATTAAAAGGTCATCGAGTTCATCTTGACTAAAATCCATTTGCGGGAAATCTGAAGGCGTGTAACCTCCCGTTTCTGAGGATAGACAGTGTTCGATTAATTTTCGCAAACTATTTAAGAAGTTTTCCGCCAGATTTTCAATCGTTGTAGAACGGTGAACGGCTTGGCTATACGTCCAATTGAACCGCATTTTATCCCGAGAAACGATACTATCAATTTCAATTAAACAGTTTCGATGATTTCGAGGACTGCGAGCGATTCCAGTTGGTTCGCTGGCGGGATAAAATAGGGAATTTGAGGGAAAGATGTGGTCAACTTGTCCCAAGTAGTTAAAGCGAATTTCTGCATTTTGATTTTTAATGAGATGACTAGAACTGCTCAGGTATCGCAACAAACCATAACCTATTCCTCGGTTGGGAATTTGACGGAGTTGTTCCTTTATTGACTTAATATTGTCGTCGGAATTTTCACTATTTCCTAAATTTAATAATACCGGAAACAGTGTGGTAAACCAACCCACCGTGCGGGATAAGTCAACAGTATTAAAAAGTTCCTCTCGTCCGTGTCCTTCGAGTTCTATTAACAGTTGGCGTTGTCCGGTCCACTGAGAAAACGTTTTAACTAAAGCCGTTAGTAAAATATCGTTGATTTGTGTTTGATAAACCGTTGGAACTTGATGAATAAGAGCGTGAGTTTCTTCCGAAGTCATCGTTACTGAAACCGTTTGAGCTTCAGCCATTGTGTTATTTCCAGTTGGAAAGTCAACCGGAATTTTGGCAATTTCAGAGTTAGAGATATTCTGCCAATATTCAAGTTCGGTTTGAAGTTCTGCCGAGTTAGCGTAGTCTTTTAGAGACTCTGACCACTGTTTAAAGGAAGTTGTTTTTGCGGGAAGTTTAAACCTTTGGCTTTGGGAACTTGTTTGGAGTATATTCTGAATATCCTCTAATAGAATTCGCCAAGAAATCCCATCAATAATTAAGTGATGAATTACAATTAATAATCGACCGTTTTGATGATGACCTAAATCGAACCATGCGACTTTTACCAAAGGAGGCTGAGAGAGGTTAAAGCTACTTTGAAGCTGAGTAGCAGTTGTGAAAATCGCTTGTGTTTGCTGTTGTGTTGGTTGTTCGGATAAGTCGATTTTGAGAATCTGAAAGTCTAAATTGTTGTCAGAATTAAACTGTCGCCAACCGAGTTGTGTTTGCTCAAAATATGTGCGTAAAGCATCGTGATGTGCGAGTAAGGTTTGAAACGCTATTTCTAACTGATTAAAGCTAATTTCAGACTGAACCTCCAGTAAAATCGACTGATTCCAATGATGAGCATCGATGAAATTTTGCTCAAAAAACCAGTGTTGGATTGGGGTAAGCGGGATAGAACCTGTAATAATTCCTTGTTCGGCTTTTATAGCTGTTCTTTCTTCGGCTATTGCAGCCAAATCCGCGAGAGTTTGATATTGAAAAATAGACTTCGGTGTTATGTTTAAACCCGCTTGATTCGCCTGAGAAACAACTTGAATCGCGAGGATAGAATCACCACCCAATTCAAAGAAGTTATCATTAATGCTAATTTGGTTAATTCTGAGAATCTGACTCCAAATTTTAGCGAGTTGCTTTTCTTTTAAAGTTCGAGGTTTGGCAGAGTCTAACTGTTGTTTAATCGGCTGATTTTCGGGTGTTGGTAATGCTTTGCGGTCAATTTTTCCGTTAGGCGTTAACGGCAAACTTTCTAACACCATAAACACCGAAGGAATCATATAATCGGGTAGCCTATCTTTGAGAAAGTGACGCAATTCATGTTGCAGTTCAGATGCTAACTTTTCGTCTTTAGACTTGGGAATAATGTAAGCAATTAAACGCTTATTTTTAGCCTCGTCTTCCCAAGCACTAACAACGGCTTGAGAAACATGGGAATGTTCAACTAAACTCGCCTCAACTTCTCCGAGTTCAATGCGGAATCCCCGAATTTTAACCTGGTTATCTAACCGACCTAAGTATTCAATATTTCCATCGGGTAAATATTTGACTAAATCTCCTGTTTTATAAAGACGATTATTCTGGTTTGCTTTATTTTTTTCAACAAATGGGTTGGGAATAAATTTTTCTGCTGTCAGTTCAGGACGGTTGAGATATCCTCTCGCCAAACCCGACCCTCCGATATATAATTCACCGGGAACGCCGACCGGAACAGGTTGCAGAGAACGGTCTAAAATATAAACTTCAGTATTAGCAATTGGACGACCAATAGAGGGAATTTGATTGCTTCCCGGTTGAGTTAATACAAAGGTTGAATAGGTTGTATCTTCGGAAGGGCCATAAAGGTTAAAAACCTGCTGAATCTGTTGTTGATAAAGTTGCTGAACTAAAGTGTTAGATAATGCTTCACCTGCTAAATTTACGGTTTTTACACTATTAGGAATACCGTTGATTCTAAGCAGTTCTGTAGCGGCAGAAGGGACTGTATTAATCAGAGTAACTTCTTCGGAATGAGGTAAGGTGGGCAACTGTAAAGCGTTTTCACCCAAAATAATTTTTCCTCCGACACTGAGCGGTAAAAACAACTCAAATACCGAGAGGTCAAAACAAATAGAAGTTGAGGCAAAAACGCCTGAAAGTTGTTCTTTTGTAAAGACAGTTTTTGCCCATTCTATAAATATCACAGAACTGTAATGAGCAATTGCAACTCCCTTCGGTTGACCTGTAGAACCGGATGTATAGATAACATAAGCCAAGTTTTCGGGAATAACTTGATTAAACGGATTTGTTTGATTTTTTAAAGCTATTTTTTCCCAATCTCTATCTAAATTAACGATGGCTTTGAGAGAAGAACTCAAATCTAAAAATTCGTTATTTTGAGTGATTAAAACGGCAATTTTAGCATCTTCCAACATGAAAGCTAACCGTTCTTGTGGATAAGTTGGGTCGAGGGGAACATAAGCGCCACCCGCTTTGAGAATCGCTAACATAGCGACAACCATTTCAACCGAACGTTTAACACAAATACCAACTTTTACTTCTGGTTTAACTCCTAATTTTTGTAAATAATGTGCCAGTTGATTAACCCGATTATTTAACTCTTGATAAGTTAAACGTTGATTCTCAAAAATCAAAGCGGTTGCACGGGGTGTTTTCTCAACTTGGGTTTCAAATAACTGATGTAAACAAACGGGTTGAACTTCTAAGCCGGTCTGATTCCATTCCTGTAGTAATTTTTGCTGTTCAGCTTCTGGAAGAAGCGGTAAATGAGATAACTTTTGTTTGGGTTCGGCGATAATTCCTGAAAGTAAGGTTTGAAAATGTTCTGTTAAACGCTGAATGGTTTCTGCTTGAAACAAATCGGTATTGTACTCAAATTTTCCGACTAATCCTTCAACGGTTTCAGCCATATATAAGGTTAAGTCAAACTTGGCTGTATTGTTTTCACTCCCGACTAAATGCCAATTCAAACCCGATAATTTAATCGGCTCTATTGCGGCACTTTGCCAGACAAACATCACTTGAAATAGGGGCGTATAGCTTAAATCTCGCTGCGGTTGGAGTGCTTCTACTAACTGTTCAAAAGGTAAATCTTGATGAGCATAAGCCCCCAAAGCCACTTCTCGAACCTGCTGTAATAACTGTTCAAAGGTGAGGTCTTCGGTTAGGTGGGTTCGCAAGGCTAAGGTGTTAGCAAAAAATCCAATTAAACTTTCCGTTTCTGTTGAGTTTCGATTGGCAATCGGAGAGCCTATCACAATATTTTCGCTTCCGGTATAGCGATACAATAATGTTTTAAATACCGCCAAAAAGGTCATAAATAACGTACAGCCCAACTGCTGACTTAACGTTTTAATCGCTTGAGATTGTTCGGGAGAAAGTGTAAAAGTTGTTGTCGCGCCTCGGAAGCTTTGAACCGCCGGACGTGTGTAATCAGTTGGTAGTTCTAAGACCGTCGGTATTCCCTCTAGCTGTTGTCGCCAGTAACCCAATTGATTCTCTAATAATTCTCCTTCTAAATATTGTCGTTGCCAAGCCGCAAAATCTACATATTGGACGGGTAAAGGTACAAGAGGCGACGGTTGAGCGTGCGAGAAACTTTCATACAGTTTGGCAACTTCCCGTATTAGAATAATTACTGACTGTTCATCGGAAATAATATGATGTAACGTCATCAAAATAATGTGGTCTGTTTCAGCAATTTTGATGATTATAACCCTTAATAAAGAGCTGGTATTGAGTTCAAACGGGTGCCGCGATTGTCGCTTAATTAATTGTTTAATATAACCATCTACCTGTGAGTTTGGGACTTCATTAATATCGATAATCGGTAGATTTAACTCAAGTGAAGGTGAAATCACGATTTGGGGTTTTCCTTCAACAGTTAGAAAACTTGTTCTTAGGACTTCGTGACGATGAATGACTGTGTTAATACTTTGTTCAAGTATCCCAATATTCAGTTTTCCTTCGATTCTGACTGCTCCGGGAATATTATAAAAAGGACTATCGGGTTCGAGTTGAGCAAGGAACCATTGTCGTTGTTGAGCGAAAGATAAAGGTAAATTTCCTTCTCTAAAAATACGCTGAAGCGGTTTAATTGTATGCTTTGAATTGGTGTTTTGAGCCGTAAAAATTGCTTCAGCTAATCCCGCTATTGTTGGCGTTTCAAATAAACGACGTAGCGGTAAGTCAACATTAAAAACTTCGCGAATTTGAGAGATAACGCGAGTGGCTAATAACGAATGTCCCCCCAATTCAAAAAAGTTATCTTTTCTGGCAATCTGCTTTAAATTTAAAATATTTTCCCAGATTCCCGCTAAGATTTCCTCCGTAGGTGTTCGGGGTGTTTCGTAAGTATTTGATAAGTTTGTGACTTGTTCTGTAACATTTGGAAGCGCACGTCTATCAATCTTACCGTTGGGAGTTAGAGGAAAATTATCTAACACCATAAAAGCAGAAGGTATCATGTAGCCGGGTAACTTTTTAGCTAAAAACTGCCGAATATTTGATAAGCTTATGTCGCTTTTTGAGTGAGGAACAAGGTAAGCAACTAAACGTTGATTTTCGGTCGTTAATGAAGCCAAAACTACAACCTGTTGAACTTTTGGATGCTGTTTTAATATCGCTTCTATTTCTCCCAATTCTATTCTAAAACCCCGCAGTTTAACTTGAGAGTCTAACCGCCCTAAATACTCAACATTTCCATCGTTCAGATATCGCGCTAAATCTCCCGTTTTATACAGCCGTTCGGAAGTATTTTTAAAAGGATTCGGTAAAAAACGTTCTGCGGTTAAGTCGGCTCGATTTAAGTAGCCTCTGGCGACTCCAACTCCTCCAATATATAACTCTCCGGGTACTCCTATCGGAACAGGTTGTAGCTTTTTATCGAGAATATAAAATTCGGTATTAGCAAGGGGGCGACCAATTAAAACTGTTGATTTTTTCTCTAAGTCTTCAGAGTTTTTAACTTGATAAACCGATGACCAAATTGTTGTTTCAGTCGGCCCGTAAACGTTAAAAAGTTGTTGAGAATTTTGATAAAGTTGTTGGGCTAATTTCGGGTCTAATGCTTCTCCTCCACTGAGAATTTTTAGGTTGTGCTTTCCAGTCCATCCGCCAAGGGTTAACATTTGCCAGGTGGCGGGCGTGGCTTGCATAATTGTGATGTTTAATTGGTTGATTTGATGTTGAAGTTGTTGGCTGTCTGTGGCTGTTTTTTGGCTGGGAATCACCACACGCGCACCGAGAATTAAAGGTAAATAAAGTTCTAAAGCCGCGATATCAAAAGACAGGCTGGTAACAGATAATAAAACGTCTGATGGTGTTAAATCGAGGTGTTGATTAATAGCAAATAGAAAGTTACTTAAGGAATGATGAGAAATTTGTACGCCTTTCGGTTGACCTGTAGAACCAGAAGTATAAATAATGTAGGCGAGATTTTCCAGTGTAATTTTATTAGAAAAATAATCCGTTTTTTCTTGAGCAATAACTGACCACTGTTCGTCTAGATTGAGAATATTTTTACACGGTAATTGAAGATGATTGAGGGATTTTTGTGCGATGATGAGTGAGATTTGAGCGTTGTCTATAATAAAACTAAGACGGTCTTGAGGATAGGCGGGGTCAAGGGGAATATATGTGGCTCCGACTTTTAAAACGGCTAATAAAGCGATAACCATTTCGCAGGAACGCTCTAAACAAATTCCGATAGTTTGTTCGGGTTTAACGCCCTGTTTTTGTAGGTAGTGAGCGAGTTGATTTGCTGTTTTATTAAGTTGCTGATAGCTTAGTTGTTGATGTGAGTCAGCAATAGCAATAGCGTCCCGTGTTTGTTGGGCTTGGGTTTCAAAAAGTTCATGGATACAGGCGAGTTTTTCAAGTGTTGTTTGAGTTTGATTCCATTCGACCAATAGTTGATGTCTTTCGGTTTCCGCTAGAAATGAAAGTTCGGATATTTTCTGGTGAGAATGAGTTAAAATCTGTTCTAATAAGTTTTTGAAATGAGTAATTAGATGGCCAATTGTTTCAGCTTTGAATAAATCTGTATTGTATTCAAATACTCCGGTAAGTCCCGATGGATGTTCATACATATCCAAGCTCAAATCAAATCGAGCCGTTTTATTTTCGGGATTAATATAATTAAAAGTTAAATTGGGGAGTTTAACAGTTTTTGTCGGAGTATTGTGAAGAATAAACATCACCTGAAATAGAGGATTGTGGCTTAAATTCCGTTCTGGCTGCAATTCCTCTACTAAATATTCAAACGGCAAATCTTGGTGAGCATAAGCCCCTAGAGTGACTTCACGCACCTGTTTGATAAAATCCCTAAAGCTTGGATTTCCAGATAGATTTGTTCTAAAAACTAAGTTATTAACAAATAAGCCAATCAGGTTTTCAATTTCGGGGCGGTTTCGATTCGCAACCGTCGAACCCACTACAATATCTTCTTGTTGAGTGTAGCGATAAAGTAACGTTTTCAAAGCCGCCAATAATAACATAAATAAGGTTACATCTTCCTTACGAGCAAGAGCTTTCAGAGATTCAGAAAGTTGAGAAGATAGAGAAAAAGATTGACTTTCTCCTCTAAATGTTTGCACCGCTGGACGCGGATAATCTGTGGGTAACTGAAGAATTTTAGGATGATTCCCTAATTGTTTTTTCCAGTAATTCAGTTGCTCCGAACGAGCTTCACTTTCCAACCATTTTTTCTGCCAAACAGCATAGTCTACATATTGAATATTGAGTTCGGGTAAAGGTGAATTTTGACCTTGATAAAAAGCTTTATAAATTGCGGCTAGTTCTTGAATCAGTACCCGCATTGACCAGTAATCAGAAATAATATGATGCAGGGTAAATAGCAGTATATATTCATCGGTTGAAAGCTTTAATAATTTGGCTCGTACTAAAGGAATTTGAGTTAAATTAAAGGGCTGTGATGCTTCTTTTTGAATCTGCTTTTTAACTTCAATATCTCGTTGAGTTTGAGAAAGTTCCTGAAAATCAATCGCGGGAATACTGAGATTCAAAACTGGATAAACACTCTGAACCATCTCACCTTCAATTTCTGTAAAGCTTGTTCGCAATATTTCATGGCGTTTGATGATTTCATTAATACTTTTTTCTAAAGCATCAATATTGAGTGAACCCTGCAAATGCAAAGCAGCAGGAAGATTATAAACTGAACTTCCGGGCTGTAGTTTATCTAGAAACCAAAGTCGCTGTTGAGCAAATGAAAGCGGGAAAAATTGAGGCTTGTTAGCCTTTTTTTGCATGAGTTGTTTGAGCAGTTCTCGCTTTTGTTCGGGCGAAAGTTTGGAAAGGTTAGATGGTGTTGGGTTCATTAGTTTTCCTCCGCTAACATTTGACTGAGTAAATCATCAAGTTGTTGTTCTGAAATTTGATCGAGATTATCTAGATTTTCTTGGGAATCATTACGGTTGACCCGCTCAATTTTAATGGATTCAGTTTGAGGAACTTGATTGTTATTTTGTTTTATCTCTAGTTCCAAATCAGCAATAGTTGGCGTTTCAAAAAAGCGACGAATTGAAATGTCAACTTTAAAGGCTTGACGCATTTGAGAAATAACCTGAGTGGCTAATAGAGAATTTCCTCCTAAATTAAAGAAGTTGTCTTGAATGCCTACTTTTTCTAAGTTGAGAGCTTTTTGCCAAATTGCTGCTATTTCTGTCTGTAATTCAGTTTTAGGTTCTATATATTCTACTTGATTTCGCCCGGTAAAATTATCGGGTTTTGGTAAGTTTTTACGGTCTATCTTTCCATTGGGTGTTAGGGGAAGTTTATCCAAGATTATATAGTTTTGAGGAATCATATATTCGGGTAACTTCTCGCGTAAAAACTGACGTAATTTTTCTAGAATCGATTCGGATTTTTGAGGAGTTTCTGGAGACAACCACTGTTTCGTCCAAGCCTTATCAATGCGACCGCCTACAAAGCTATGTAATAATATTTGATTGGGTTCTAACTTAAACCATTCTTGTATACGTTCAAATTCTAAAACACCAATTGGACAAAGACCGATTTCATGCTTGGGTGCAGTTTCCATTAAAAGTTGACTCATGTAACCCGCTTCTAACAAACAAAAATCTTTTGCTTTGTCACCATAAACTGGATGAATTGCATTGAAGTTCCCCATTAAAAATATAGCAAAAGCCGATTGTTCAAATATGGATTGATTTACCCCGTATATTTTGCTGTCAATTTGAGCATTTTCTTGAATTAGAATTAAACGATGTTCTGCGGGATTATAGTAATAAATTCCGGGCTTAATTTCTGCAATAGAATTCGGTTTTATATAACAATAGGTTTGTACGGGATAAAGACTTCCGGCAGAAGCATATCGATATTTAGGTAAGGGGGAGTTGTCAAGTTTGATTTGCATCAAACAGCTTATTAACTGACTAAATTCTTGTAAATATATCGGTTTATCCAAGAATTTTCGATAACTCTGACGTTGTAAATAAGCCCGAGTAAATTCTTCACAGAGTTCGGGTTTGGGTAATTCAATGCTTGGTTGTTTAGCTTCTGTGGCGCGTAGTCCCGGTTGTTGCAACTTGAATTCAATCTTATCAATACCGGAGACATTTTGGGGTTCTTTCGGAACAATATAAGCAACTAATTGTTGATTTTCTCGCGTTTCCCCTATAGCTGTCACGATTGCTTCTTGAATGGCAGAATGTTGTTTCAAAATGGATTCAATTTCACCGAGTTCTATTCGGTATCCATTAATTTTAACTTGAAAGTCTTCCCGACCTAAAAATTCTATATTTCCATCGGGTAAATATCGCCCTAAGTCTCCCGTTTTGTATAATCTTTCTTGGGTTTTAGGATGAATAATAAAACTTTTATTTGTCTTTTCAGGATTTCGCCAATATCCTTTAGCGAGTCCAATCCCACCAATATAAAGCTGTCCTGTGACCCACATCGGACAAGCCTCTAAAGCTTCATTCAAAACATAAAAACGTTGGTTCGCCATTGGACGACCATAGGGAATACTTTTCCAATGAGGATTAACCGTTTCAATCGGATAAAGAATCGACCAAATTGACGCTTCTGTTGCACCTCCTAAGCTAATAATTTTAGTATTTTGATTCAGTGTATTTTTAATGCGGTTGGGTAAATCTAAGGGTAGCCAATCTCCACTGAGTAAGACCAAACGTAAGGAATTTTTAACTTGAGAGCGAGAGTTTAAATGTTCTAACAGCATTTGCATCAATGCGGGAACCGAATTCCAAACTGTAATTTCTTGCTGTTCAATTAATTCTACCCAATGAGCCGGATCTTTAGTCGCCTCAGCATTGGGGATAACAATCGTTCCGCCGGCTGCTAACGTCCCAAAAATATCATACACTGATAAGTCAAAGTTAAGCGCAGATATAGCTAAAATTCTGTCATTTGAAGTTATATTAAAACGCTGATTAATATCAATAATTGTGTTGACGGCACCTTGATGATTAATCATTACTCCTTTTGGCAACCCCGTAGAACCAGAAGTATAAATCACATAGGCTAAATCTTGCGGAGTATTATGAGTGTTTAAAGCCAAGTGTTCGGTTTCTTCAGAAGAAAGTTCAAGAGTATCTACACAAATTCGCGTGATATTGTCTGGAATTTCTAATTGATGATTCAGCCAAGATTGTGTGAGAATTTGTTTAACGTCAGTTTCTTGTAATAGGTGCAATTGTCGTTCTTTTGGTAGCTGAGGATCGATAGGAACATAAGCTGCACCTGCTGCTAAAATACCCAAAGCAGCGACAACTTGTTCCCAACCTTTTTCCATACAAATCGCAACTAATTGATTAGAAGAAACGCCTAGTTTTTGAAGTTGCTTTGCTAAATTTAGAGCATGATTACTTAATTGTTTATAGGTTAATGCCCGTTTTGCACTAACAACAGCGATATTTTCTGAACAGACAGATACTTGCTCAAAAAATAAATTGTGCAGAAGTTGATTTGAAATTTTAAAATCGGTGTCAGTTGCATTAATTGCTGTAATTTTTTGCAGTTGTGCAGGCGGTAAAACTTGCCGATTTGTGGTGTTCCAGAGTTCGTCTTCATTGGCTAAACGCTCTAAAAATTTGGAGTAAGCTGCAAACATTTCATCTAATAATCCGCTTGGGAAAAGTTCGTCAATTGTATCCCAATTAAAGACCAAAGCACCGCCAATTTCAGAGACTTGATGATCGAAGTAAACTTGAGAGGTTTGACTCAGGCTATAAACCACTTCTGTTTGCCAGTTTCTACGGGACATTTTCGGGCTATTTTGAGTTAAGGTGCTGGTAAATACAACGGGCATTAATGCACCCGAAACTCGCCCTTGAATCCGAGCTAAATCTCGCAAAACCTGAACCCCGCTAACATAACGATGATCTAAATCTTCCCAAAGTTGTGCTTGAACGTTTTTAGCACGAGTTATAAAATTATTCTGTTGTTGGTTATCTATTTCTAACAATAAAGATGAGGTAAAATCACCGATAATTTCATTGACTTCTGGATGAACGAGCAGGCGATTAAAGAGAGTTAAGTTGAGAGTAAATTTAGAACTTTTACTCCAAGTTGTTAAAATTTCTGCAAAAGCTGCCAGTAAAACTCCAGAATGAGTGATACTAATTTGAGTTGCTTTTTGTTTGAGACGTTGCCAAGTTTGAGGTTCTAATTGTCCACTTCGGCGTACAAACCGAGGATTTTTTATACTGGCTAAATTGTGCTGAAGGGGAAGTTCGGGAGCGGGAGGTAAGTTAACAAGACGGTTTTGCCAATAGTTGCGAGAACGATGATAAAGTTCGGAATCTCGCCAAGCATTTTCAGCCAAGACATAATCTCGGAAAGAAAGGGATAAAGGTGATAATAAAATATCGGGATTTTGAATGAGTTTTGCAAGTTCACGTCCGATGATTTGCAAACTCCAAGCATCCCCAATTAAGACATCAAAACTTACAAAAAATCTAATTTTATTGTCTTCCAATAAAACGGCTTTAATTTCAAATAACGGCCAGCGATCTGTGAGTAAAATTTGGTGAGAGAGGCGCTCGCGCATTTCTTCTAATGTTGCGGTAACACGCTCGGGACTTTCTCCCTGCAAGTCTATTGTTTTGATTTTATAGGGCGGAACTTCAGCTAAAATTTGCTGTTGTCCATCGGTTTTAATAATAACCCGCAGCATATCGTGATGTTCAATTAAGCGTTGTAAAGCTTGTTCGACTTGTTCAACTTTTAAGCCAATTATTTCGATTTCACGATAGCCGTGTGTTGCAATATTTCCCAACTCAAAGGCTTCGCTACGACCCATCAAATACGCTTGTTGAATATCGGTGAGCGGGAAGGGTTGATGACGGTCTTCTAGGTTAGGAATAATTTGAGGTAAAGGTGAAACAGATAGGGCTTGATTTTGAGTTTGAATCTGTTCAGCTAATTCAAATATTGTGGGTTTTTCAAATAAAGAACGCAAGGGAATTTGTACACCAATAGCTTCGCCGATTTCGGCAATCACTTTAATTCCCAATAGAGAATGTCCGCCCAACTCAAAAAAGTTATCGTGAATTCCAACCGAATTAATATTAAGTTCTTTTTGCCAAATTTCAGCGATTGTTTTTTCTAATTCTGTTTTCGGTTCAATGTAGGCAACCGTTAATTCGGGTCTAAATGTATCGGGAACGGGTAGAGATTTGCGGTTAATTTTTCCATTGGGAAGACGGGGTAAAGCTTCCAATTTTACAAAAGTACCGGGGATCATATAACTGGGTAACTTTTGTTCTAGGAAGCGTCGGAGGTGATTCACATTAGATTGTTCATTTTCGGATAAAAAGACAACATAAGCCAACAAACGTTTATTATTCGGTTCATCTTCTCGCACCGTTACTACACATTCATGCAAGGTCGGATATTGACTTAAAACGGCTTCAATTTCTCCGATTTCAATTCTATAACCTCTGATTTTAACTTGATGATCAATACGTCCTAAAAATTCTAACGTTCCATCCGCTTGATAGCGAACTAAATCACCAGTTTTATACAGCCTATTCCCCCTATTTTCTTGAAAAATTTTATAGGGATTTGAAATAAACTTTTGGGCGGTTAATTCGGGTCGATTTAAATAGCCTCTGGCTAGTCCGTCACCCCCTAAATACAATTCGCCCTTCACTCCAATGGGAACAGGTTGTAAATATTGATCTAAAACATAGGCTTGAGTATTATTGATCGGCTGACCAATGGGAACAGATAATTTAGAACTACTTTTTACTAAAGCATAAGTTGAATAAGTTGTGTCTTCAGAAGGACCGTAAAGGTTATAAATTTGCCGAATTGTTTTCTGTTCTTCTAGCTGTTGAACCAGGCGATTTTGTAAGGCTTCTCCGGCTAAATTCACTGTACAAACTGATGGCGGAATTACCTTAATTTGAAGGAGATGAGCGATCGCACTGGGGACTGTATTAATTAATGTTATTTGATGGGCCGCAGGTAAATTGGGTAAATCCAAAGCGTTTTCAGCTAAAATGACTTTTCCTCCCCAACTCAGGGGAACAAATAATTCAAATACGGATAAATCAAAACAGATGGAAGTTGAAGCAAGAACACCTGCAATACTTTCTGGACTAAAAACTTCTTTCGCCCAATGAATTAACTGTATTGTACTCTGATGTTCTATTGCTACGCCTTTGGGTTTACCGGTTGAACCGGAAGTATAAATGACATAAGCTAAGTTATTTTCTGTGACTTGAGAGGTAGGATTTTCTAAACTTTCTTGGGCAATTTTATTCCAGTCTGTATCAAGATTAATTCTTGAGTGAGTTTCTCCGGCTTCTGTTAAAATTTCCGATTGACTAATTAATGCCGAAATTTGTGCATCTTCTACAATAAAAGATAGACGTTCTACCGGATAAGTCGGATCGAGAGGAACGTAAGCAGCACCCGCTTTTAAAGTTGCTAAAATGGCAACAACCATATCAACAGAACGATTGACACAAATTCCTACTTTATCTTCTGGCTTTATTCCTAATTTGTGAAGGTAATGAGCAAGCTGATTCGCCCGTTCATTGAGTATTTTATAGGTGAGAATATCCCGATTAAAGATTAACGCAGCCGCATCCGGTTCTCTTTTAACTTGTTCTTCAAACAACTGATGAATACATCTGCTATCTTTGAAGTCATGTTGAGTATTATTAAATTGAACGAAAAGGGTTTGTTGTTGGGTTTTTGGAAGAATTGATAACTCAGATAAACGTTGTTCTGGATTCGCTACAATACTTGAAAGTAGGGTTTGGAAATGCTCAACTAAACGAGCAATTGTAGCTTCTTTAAATAAATCTGTGTTGTACTCAACTTGTCCCTTTATACCCGGTTCGGTATCCTGAAGATTGAAGCGAAGTTCATATTTAACTGTCTTACTTTCTAAAGGTAAACGTTCTAATATTAACCCGGATAATTCTAAAGGTTTTACAGGGGCGAGTTGCAGGTCAAACTTAACCTGAAAAAGGGGCATCATCTGGCTGAGATTGCGTTCGGGGTTCAACACTTCAACCAACTTTTCAAAGGGTAAATCTTGATGAGCATAAGCCCCTAAAGTTACTTCTCGAACTCGCTGCAATAGCTCTCGAAAAGAAGGATTTCCAGCCAGATTTGTTCGCAAGACTAAGGTATTAACTAATAGTCCAATTAAACCCTCAATTTCTGAGCGATCACGATTGGCAATATCCGTCCCAATAATAATATCATTTTGTTGAGTATAACGATGGAGTAAAGCTTTAAAACTTGCTAATAATAATGTAAATAAAGTGATGCCTTCTTTGGCTGCTAATGCCTTCAATGAATCGGACAAAGACTTCGAGAGAACAATCGGATAATGCTCCCCTTTATCTGTTGAAATTGCAGGTCGTGGGTAATCGAGAGGAAGTTCTAAAATCGGTAATTCATCCCCGAGTTTCTGCTTCCAATAATTAACTTGAGCCTCTAAAAGTTCACCTTGAAGTCTTTGACGTTGCCAAATCGCCCAGTCTGCATATTGAATCGGTAATTCTGCTAATGGAGAATTTTTATTTTCAACAAAAGCTTTATAAAAAATACCCATTTCTCGCAGAAAAACCCCTATCGACCACCGATCAGAAATAATATGATGGGTAGCCATCAGCAGAATAAAATCTGTTTCATCCAACTGCAATAATATTAATCGTAATAATGGATGATTCAAATCAAAAGGATGTTGAGCAAATTCGGTGACAATACGTTGAATTTCTGCCTCATTTTCTGTTAGTAGATTCAGGTCAAAAACGGGTAATGAAAAAGGTTTAAAGGGTGAAATAATTTGAATGGGTTGTTTGTCGGCGTTGGTTGTAAAAGTCGTTCGCAGCGTCTCATGTCGCCGGACAATTTCGTTGAGCGTTCGTTCTAATATCGCCACATTTAGGCGTCCCCGCAAACGAAAAGCACTGGGGACATTGTATGAACTATTACTCGGGTCAAGCTGTTGAATGAACCAGAGGCGCTGTTGAGCAAAAGACAATGGCAGGTCAGAGGTCTGTCTCCGAGGAATAGTCTGCACTTGAGGACGCTTTAACCCTCTCTGTTGCAGGCGTCGCTCAAACAGCTTTCGTTGTTCTGGAGAAAGATTAGCAATTTCTTTTAAAAATTCTTGAGATTGATTCTTCATTAGTCCGGAATTTAAAAATTACTCGTCTGTATTTAGGTGCTGTTGAACTTCGTCAGGAGAGAGGCGTTTGACCTCTGCCAGTAGTTCAGCCATCTCTTGCCATTCCTCCGGTTGAGGTTGATTTTGAGCGATGACTGTCGCAATCGCCGCTACCGTCGGCGTTTCAAACAACAAACTCCGCAAAGGTAACTCAACCTGGAATGTCTCTCGCAGACGGGAAATTGCCTGAATCGCCAGCAGAGAGTGTCCCCCAAGATCAAAGAAGTTGTCGTTCACTCCAACCTCCTCGATGCCCAGAACTTCTTGCAAAATTATAGCAATAGCTTGTTCAATTTCATCACGGGGTGCAACATATTCTTGAGATAAGTTGGGGCGAGAATGTCCAGAAGCCGATGATTGGGACTTCGTTTGCGAATTGTCAACTTTCTCTGACACAGGTTTCAGCTTGACCCACTGATTAATCCGAGTGTCTAAATCTCCCTTAGAAACAATGACTTGAGTCGGCGATTTTAATGAGAAAATGCGCTGACAAACTTGACAAACTTCATCGGGTTTTAGGGTAAATTCTGCTAAATTTGCACCTAATCCTGTGACCGTTTGTTGTTGAGTTTGATAGGCAATTGCATCCCAATTTACAGGATACCATAAAGTTGGTATTTTGTTCGCTAAATTTTGATTATTTTTAGAATTTGCAAACGCATCAATCACTTGATTTGCAGCAGAATAAGCGGCCAAACCAATTCCACCGACAATTGATGAAAGTGAAGATTGAATAAGATAAAAGTCTGGCTGTTTATGGCGCAACACTTTTTCTAAAACCAACAATCCTTTAACTTGTTCTTGAAAACCATACTCGCATTTTTCCGGCTTCAGTTGTTGAAGTAAATCGATAGAGTGTTCATTGCTCATAGGTGTTGAATAGATGACACCATGAAGTTCGCCAAACTGTTCATCTATTTTTTCTACAATGGCTTGCATTGCGTCTTCATTGGTAATATCTGCTTTAAAACTGACATAATCTGAACTATCGGGGATTTCTTCAGAACTTACTAAAATGAGTTTAGCTTGCAGATTTTCAGTTAGATGTTTGGCTAAAACTTGACCAATTCCCGAATCAAAATCGCCGACAATTAAATAAACTCCGTCCGCTCGCAATTGTAACTTTTTCTCTTGATTTTCGTCAATGCGAATGGGTTTAAATGTACGCTTCCAGCGATAATAATCCCGGTAAGCAACAGTTAATTCTGTAGGTTCATCTAAGAATTCTGCAAGTAGGCAATCACTGAGTTTTTTATGATTTTCTTTTGCATTCGGAAGCATAACATCAAGATGACGACAAGACAGTTGAGGATATTCTTGCCCAATTCCCAAGCATAGCCCTAAAACTGTTGCTTTTTCAGGATTAACTTCTTCTGAACCTACCACATTATAGATGGGATTGGTAACGACAAAAACTTGTATAGTCTTATCAGTTTTTTCGGGTTGAATTGCTTGGGTTAAAAACAGTAAACTATAAAATTCCTGATTTTTGTCTGTTTTAAACGTTAAATTAGAGGAGGGTTTATCGTCTTCGATTCCCCAAAGATGAACAATATAATCAGGATGAAACTCTCGCAA
Source organism: Lyngbya sp. (assembly GCA_035285085.1). Taxonomy (GTDB): domain Bacteria; phylum Cyanobacteriota; class Cyanobacteriia; order Cyanobacteriales; family Microcoleaceae; genus Capilliphycus. Next base: position 30,991 of record JAYKHV010000173.1, read on the forward strand.
GTTTAAATCTTCAATTAATGCCTGGTAATCATGTTTTTCTTGAGGGTTAATTTCAAAAGTTCGATAACCCACTTCGTCAAAGGTTTCTCCTCTACTGACCGTCACAACCTCCTGACCAGCATTAATTAACTTTTGAGCAATTTCTGTCCCAATTCCGAGAGTATCTATAAAAATTAACCAACTTTTTTTGAGTTGACTTAAACGATTCACATCTACAGAATCAGGTGATAGCATTCTTTCCCAAGTAGGAACATAAAACCAGTCTGCTAAATTTCGTTTTTTATTGGGTTTTTGTTGAGGCTCTGACGAAGGTTCAACCCAGTATTTTTTGCGTTCAAAAGGATAGGTTGGTAAAGGTAAGCGTTGACGATTTTCATCGGTATAAAATCCCGACCAATTAATATTAACTCCGGCTAACCAAAGCTTGCCTAAAGTTGTAAGTAAAAAAGCTGTATCAGATTGATTGTGTTGAGGATGACGAATAGAGGATAGCGCAAGCTGTTCCTTGAAATCTGATTGCTGTTTCGTCAGAGAACTTAAAGTACGTCCCGGCCCTACTTCTAAAAAAATGCGACTTTTATCTTGAATTAACTCTGCAATTCCTGATGAAAATAAAACCGTTTGACGCAGATGTTTAGCCCAAGAGTTCGGATCGGTTGCCTGTTCAGCAGTTATCCAAGTTCCGGTGAGATTTGAAATGAAAGGAATTTGAGGATTATTTAACGAAACTTTTTCGAGAATTTCCAGAAATTCAGTTTGTGCAGAGTCCATCATTGGAGAGTGAAAAGCATGAGAAGTGTGCAGTCTTTTATATGAAATTCCCTGTTTTTCTAGATGTTCTTGCAAGCGTTCAATGGCTGCTATTGAACCCGATAATACAGATAATTTAGGTGCATTACTTGCCGCAATTGCAATTTCTGAACTTAGCAAAGGTTGCACATCTTCTATCGATAACGCAACAGAAATCATTGCACCGGGAGGCTGTTGCTGCATCAATTTTGCTCGATTTGCAATCAGAAAAAGTGCATTTTCTAAGGAAAAAATGCCCGCCAAACAAGCGGCTACATATTCCCCAACGCTATGGCAGATCATTGCTTCGGGATAAATTCCCCAAGCCATCCACAGTTTCGCTAAAGCATATTCAACGACAAAAAGAGCGGGTTGAGCATAGAGAGTTTCGTTAATAGTCTCATCACTTTGAGATTGTTTTGGATAAAGAATATCCCGTAAATCTAAATTGAGATGAGGCTTAAGGGTTTCACTGCAATCGTCAACAATTTCTCTAAAAATAGGCTCTGTTTGATAGAGTTCCAAACCCATATTTACATACTGTGTTCCTTGCCCTGGAAACATGAAGATTACAGACCGATGACTCGGTTCTTGAAATTGCGTAAAAACTTTATCGGGTTCTAAAGATTCTAAGGTTTTTCTGCCTTCTTCAAGGGTTTGGCAAACCATAATCCGACGATAATTAAATGCACGACGCCCGACTTTTAATGTATAGGCTATATCAGCTAGGTTTAAGTCTGAATGTTGCTTGAAATAAGTGACTAAATTGTTAGTAGCCGTTTCTAAAGCTGTATTTGTTTTTGCTGAAAGTAGGACTAATTGCCAGGAACGAGAAGGACTAGACGGTTGAATTATTGGCGCTTCTTCTAAGATCACATGAGCATTTGTTCCTCCAATTCCAAAAGAACTTACACCTGCTCGTCGAGGATAATTGTTCGTTTTCCAGTTTGATAAAGTGGTGTTTACATAAAAGGGACTGTCCTCAAAATTAATTTGTTCGTTCGGTTTTTTAAAGTGAACTAAAGGGGGAATTTGGTTGTGTTTTAGAGCGAGAATTGTTTTGATTAAACCTGCAACTCCAGCCGCAGCATCTAAGTGTCCAACATTAGGTTTTACAGAGGCGATCGCACAAAAATTTTTCTTCTCAGTACCCGCACGAAAAGCTTGAGTTAATGCTGAAATTTCTATAGGATCACCCAAAGCGGTTCCTGTTCCATGCGCTTCGATATAACTAATCGTTTCTGGCTCGACTTCAGCCATTACTTGAGCCGCTCGAATAACTTGTGCTTGAGTATCAATTCGAGGAGCGGTATAACTCACTTTAAATGCACCATCATTATTAATCGCCGATCCTTTAATAATTGCCTGAATAGAATCACCGGAATTGATGGCATCTTCTAATCGTTTTAATACAACAATTCCAACGCCATTTCCCCCTACGGTTCCTTGAGCTTTAGCATCAAATGTTCGGCAATGTCCGTCAGGCGAATAAATCCCTTCTTCTTGATACAAATAACCAACTTGTTTAGAAATCGCAACTCCTCCCGCAAAGGCGATATCACAATCTCCACTTAATAAACTTTGACAAGCCAAATGAACGGCAACCAATGAAGTTGAACAGGCTGTTTGAATATCAATACTTGGGCCGGAAAGATTCAATTTATAGGATACTCTGGTTGTTAGAAAATCTTTATCACTCGCCAAAAAAAGCTGGTAGTTGCTGACCGAATTTCTGATTTTTGGGTTCGTATAAAGATTGAATAGATAACCATTCATTCCCGCTCCCCCGTAAACACCTATCGTTCCCGAGTATTTTTCGGAGTCATAACCCGCATTTTCTAGGGCTTCCCAAGCACATTCTAAGAACAAACGATGTTGAGGATCTAGAAGTTCTGCTTCTTTAGGATTAAACCCAAAAAACTCAGCATCAAATAAGTCTATTCCGTCTAATTTTCCACCGGCTTTAATATATTGAGGATGATTAATCTGATCCTCATCTACTCCAAGTTCTAGAAGTTCTTTGTCTTGATAGAAATGAATAGACTCAACACCATTTTTCAAGTTGTCCCAAAATTGTTCTAGATTCGGAGCTTCTGGAAAGCGACCAGCCATTCCAATGATTGCAATTTCTAAACCGTTATATTGAGTAGCCATTTTTAAGTTTTCCATTTGTGAGCGAGACTAATTTTTCTAACAGAGGACAGTAAAATTAAATTTTAATTATTTTGATGTTTATTATCTCGAAAAGCTTTCCGTTGACGGAGTTGAGATAACCTTTTCTTACCAACTGTAAGCTGTTCTGTTCTATCCTCTGGCTGATGACTTGATTCTAATCGGGAGTGATTAAAATAATCAGCCAAAGCATGAATGGTCGGATATCTAAACATTTCTACTAATGGAATATCAGATGAAAATGCTGTTCTCAATTGGCTATGGACTCTCACCATTAATAAAGAATGTCCCCCCAAATCAAAAAAGTTATCGTGAATGCCAATATTTTCTAGATTAAGAACTTTTTGCCAAATTTGAGCAATTGTTTTTTCAATTTCAGTCTTTGGCATCACATAAGTTGCTTCTAACTGTGGACGAATTTGTTCGGGTATTGGAAGCGCCCGTCTATCAATCTTACCATTGGGAGTAAGAGGCAAAGCATCTAATATTAGAAAACCCGAAGGTATCATATAACTTGGCAACTTATCTTCTAAAAATTTCCGCAGTTTTGTTACAGTTAACTCGGAGTTTTCTGAAGAGACGATATAAGCGAGCAGACGCTTTTCTTCAGCTTTTGAATTGACTACAACGACCGCTTGTTGAACTTGCGGATGTCGTTTTAATATCGCTTCTATTTCTCCTAATTCTATTCTAAACCCTCGCAGTTTAACTTGAGAGTCTAACCGCCCTAAATACTCAACATTTCCATCGTTCAGATATCGCACTAAATCCCCCGTTTTATACAGGCGTTCAAAAGTCTTTTTAAATGGATTGGGTAAAAAACGTTCTGCCGTTAAGTCGGCTCGATTTAAGTACCCTCTGGCGACTCCGACTCCTCCAATATATAACTCTCCGGGTACTCCTATCGGAACGGGTTGTAAGTTTTTATCGAGAATATAAAACTCGGTATTAGCAAGGGGACGACCAATTAAAACGGTTTGATTTTCATCTAAATTTTCTGAGTTTTTAACTTGATAAACAGATGACCAAATTGTTGTTTCAGTCGGCCCGTAAACGTTAAAAAGTTGTTGAGAATTTTGATCAAGTTGTTGGGCTAATTTCGGGTCTAATGCTTCTCCTCCACTGAGAATTTTTAGATTGTGCTTTCCTGACCATCCGCCCAGAATTAACATTTGCCAGGTAGCGGGCGTGGCTTGCATAATTGTGATGTTTAATTGGCTGATTTGATGTTGAAGTTGTTGGCTGTCTGCGGTTGTTTTTTGGCTGGAAATCACTACACGCGCCCCGAGAATTATAGGTAAATAAAGTTCTAAGGCGGCGATATCAAAAGAGAGGCTGGTAACAGATAATAAAACGTCTGATGGTACTAGGTTGAGATGTTGATTAATAGCAAACAGAAAGTTACTAAAGGCGTGATGAGAAATTTGTACACCTTTCGGTTGACCCGTAGAACCAGAAGTGTAAATAATGTAGGCGAGATTTTCCAGTGTAACGTTATGATAATAATTATCAGTTTTTTCTTGAACAATAATTGACCACTGTTCGTCTATATTGAAAATATTTTCAACGCATAATCGGAGAGAGTTCAGGAAAGTTTGAGTAATAATAAATGAGATTTTTGCGTTGTCTATAATAAAATTAAGACGGTCTTTAGGATAAGCAGGGTCAAGGGGAATATATGTAGCTCCAAGTTTTAAAACGGCTAATAAAGCAATGACCATTTCACAGGAACGCTCTAAACAAATGCCAATAGTTTGTTCGGGTTTAACGCCCTGTTTTTGTAGGTGGTGAGCGAGTTGATTAGCGGTTGTATTAAGCTTTTGATAGCTGAGTTGTTGGTGTGAGTCAGCAATAGCAATAGCATCCGGTGTTTGTTGGGCTTGGGTTTCAAAAAGTTGATGGATACAGGCGAGGTTTTTAAATGTTGTTTGAGTTTGATTCCAATCTACTAGCAGTTTGTGTTGCTCAGATTGAGATAAAAGTGAGAGTTGATAAAGCTTTTGTTGCGGATTTGTAATTATGCTTAAGAGTAAGGTGTTTAAGTTCTCTAAAATTAGAGCAATGGTTACTGAGTTAAAGTGTTCAGAATCATAGACAACTTTTAGTGAAAGCTGAGAATCACTGACTGCGTAAAGTGTTAGAGGATAGTTGGTTTGTTCTTGAGCCGAAACATTTTTAATCTTGAGATTTTTTACGGATTGTTTGAGAGCCGCATCAACGGGATAGTTTTCAAAAATAACAAGACTCTCAAATAAGGGTAAATTTCTGGAAATCTCACTCAAACGATGGATTTCTACTAAAGGGATATATTGATACTGCTGTGCTTCTATTTGTTGAGATTGAAGTTGTTTAATCCATTCCAATAAAGTTGCTTTTCCATCTATATAAATTCGCACCGGAAGGGTATTAATAAATACTCCGACTATCTGTTCAGCGTTAATTAAGTTGGTAGGACGACCCGAATAAGTGGCTCCAAATATGACATCATGTTCTCCGCTATAAAAACTTAAAATTAATGCCCAGGCTGCTTGTACTAAACTGTTAATCGTAACTTGATGTTGTTTGGCAAAAAATTTCAGTTTTGCCGTGACTTCTTCCGACAGCTTAAGCTGCTGTTCTTGATAGTTTTGATTTTTACTTTTCAAGCGGTCAGTTTTACGACTAATTGTTGTTGGTGTCGTTAAACCTTTAAGTATTTTACTCCAAAATGTCTGAGCATTCGATAGGTCTTGCTGTTGTAACCAAGCAATATAATCTCGATAGGGACGAGGCTTTTCTAGAGATAATTTTTGACCTTTAGTAATAGTTTCATAAAGGTTGATCAATTCTTTGATAATCAAAGGGACAGACCAACCATCTAATAACAGGTGATGGTACGTCCAAATAAATTGATAAATATTATTTTGAACTTGAATTAAATTAAAAGACATTAAAGGCGGTTTTGCTAGGTTAAAGCCTTGTTTTCGTTGATTTTTTAGTAAAAAGTTAAGTTGGCTTTGTTGTTGCTCTGGTGTGAGGTGTTGCCAATCCTGATAAACAGTTACAGCTTTGACTTCTCGACCAACAACTTGTAGGGGTTTCTCTAATTTTTCCCAAACAAAAGCTGTTCTTAAAATTGAATGTCTATTAATAACTTCCTGCCAAGCTTGTTCAAAAGCGGTGCGATTTAAACTGCCTTGAATTTCATAACAAGACTGTACAATGTAAGCTCCTGATTCGGGAGCTAACAAACTGTGAAACAGCATTCCTTGCTGCATTGGAGAAAGTGGGTAGATATCTTCTATATGTTTTTGATTCATTTTCGTTTGGCTTTAAGTTGGTTTGTTCGGGTTTTCGGAAAATAGTTAAGGTTTAGAATTCAATTTGATCTAGAACTTGATTGAGTTGATTTTGATCGAGTTCAGCCAATGAAAAATCCGAGGGTGTATAACCTCCCGCTTCCGGGGAACAGCAGTGATTAATAAGCTGATTTAAAGCTTCTCTAAAGTCCATTGCTAATTTTTCTATGGTGGTGCGATGATGAAAGTTTTTGCTGTATGTCCAGTGAAATTTTAGTTTTCCTTGAATAATTAATCCATTAATTTCTAACAAATAAGCTCTGGTTTGTTTTGAACTACGAGCTTGACCGCTTGATTCCGAGGCTACACCCATCATAGAAGAAGATAACATTTGATCAAATTGTCCCAGATAGTTAAAACAGATTTCAGCTTTAGAATTGGGAATTTTTGATTCTGAAGCAGCCAGATAGCGTAAAATTCCATAGCCCATTCCCGAGTTAGGAACTTGACGAAGTTGTTCTTTAATTGTTTTTATTGATTCTCCTAAATCTGTTGTATTTAATTCTAATAGCATTGGGAAAATAGATGTAAACCATCCGACTGTTCGAGAAAGATTGAGATCATTTAGCAGAGATTCTCTACCATGATTTTCTAAATCAACTAAAAGGTAATTTTGACCTGTCCAGGTAGATATCGTTTGTGTCAATGCCGTTAGCAAAATATCATTAATCTGAGTATTATAAGCCGAGGGAACATCTTTAAGCAAGGCTTGTGTTTTTTCCAAGCTGAGAGATATTGTAACTGTTTCTGATGTTTTAACCGTGTTTTTCCCCCGACAGTAATCTACAGGTAATGAATCTATCTGTTGATCTATAATGGTTAACCAATAGTTTTGAGATTGTTGAATTAACTCTGAGTTTGCATACTCTTGTAAAGCGTTAGACCATTGTTTTATGGATGTAGTTTTTAAAGACAGATCAATTTCTTTAGCGTTTTTAATTTGTTCATAAATTGTTTTAAAATCTTCTAATAAAATTCGCCAAGATAAACCATCTACAGCTAAATGATGAATAACAAATAGCAGGCGATAACCCCGATCACATCCTAAATTTAACAGCGCAACTCTAACCAAGCTTCCAGTTAACAGGTTCAGACTTTTATGAACTTCATTGACGGTGAATTCAAGAGCTTGATTTTGTTCGGGTTCTGGGAGATTAGATAAATCAAAGTAGGTTAATGGTATCTCAGAGTTGGGGTAAGTTATTGTTTGTTCCCAACCTAATTCTGTTTGCTCAAACTGAAGACGTAGTGCATCATGGTGAATTAATAACTGCTGAATAGTTTTTTCTAGAGTAGCAATATCAAAACTTTCTTTAAATTCAAGGAAAATCGCCTGATTAAAGTGAGAAATATCTTGGTTATGATTTTCAAAAAACCAAGATTGAATTGGAGTTAGAGGAACTGAACCCGTTATCAATCCTTGTTCGCTATTGATAGCTTTTTCTACTGTAGCAATTGCAGCTAATTCAGCTATTGTTTGATATTGAAAAATTTGTTTGGGTGTAAGCTGAATTCCTACTTTACTGGCTTTACTAATAATCTGAATTGCCAAAATAGAATCTCCTCCTATCTCAAAGAAATTATCGTGAATTCCTATCCGCTCAACTTGAATAATTTCTGACCAAATTTCAGCCAGCTTCATTTCAATTGCAGTTTGAGGATTCACAAATTCTGATTGAGGTTCCAATTGAAGAAGTTCTCGTTGGGATAAAGCTCGATAGTCTACTTTTCCATTAGAAGTTAGGGGAAGTGATTCTATGGGTACAAAAAGAGCAGGAATCATATAGTCAGGTAACTTTTCGGTGATAAAAGCTCGAAGTTGAGAGAGGATGTTTAAAGATTGATTTTGAATGGCTTCGGAGTTTTCATCGAGAACTACATAAGCAATAAGACGTTTGTTTACTCGTTGATTATCTGTAATTACAGCTACATCTTTAACTGCTGAATGTTGATTGAATACGGCTTCTATTTCTCCTAATTCTATCCTAAAACCTCTAACTTTAACTTGATTATCCAAACGACCTAAATATTCAAGCGTTCCATCCTGTTTATATCGCACTAAATCCCCAGTTTTGTACAAACGATGGGATGTGCTTTGAGGATTAAAAGGATTAGGAATAAATTTTTCGGCAGTTAAATCTGGTCGGTTTAGATAACCTCTAGCCAGACCATCGCCTCCGATGTAGAGTTCACCAGGAACTCCTGTCGGTACTGGATGAAGATAGCGATCTAATACATAAATTTGAGTGTTAGAAATGGGATAACCAATGGGTAAAAACTGACTAATTTGAGCAACATTTGTCATGGAGTAACAGCAGGCAAATGTTGTGCTTTCTGTCGGGCCATAGCCATTAACAAGTTTACAATCAGGGAATCCTGTTAATAGTTTATTAACATGAATCACCGATAAAATATCACCACCCGCCAAAAGTTTACGAACATTTTTAAAACTTTCAAGCTGTTCATCAACCATGAGATGAAATAACCCTGCTGTTAGCCAGAGTGTAGTTATATTATATTGTTTAATAATTTCTCCGAGTTCATTTAAATAAGGCTGATGATTGGGTAATATAACGATGCGTCCACCATTGAGTAAAGCTCCCCAAATTTCAAAAGTGGAAGCATCAAAAGGAAGAGGTGCAGCTTGAAGAAAAATTTCTTCAGTATTAAAGTTCACATAATTATTTTCTTTAACAAGTCTAACCACTCCTCGATGAGGAATACACACCCCTTTTGGCTTTCCTGTGGAACCGGAAGTGTACATAACATAAGCTAAGTTTTCTGCTGTTACTTGATGAATGGGATTGCTTGAGCTTTCTTGGCTCAGGATTTGCCAATCATTCTTCTCTAGATTTAAAATCGGAATATTTAAAGCTTCAAAATTCTTGCTGTTTAGGTCAGTAATTATTGCTGAAACTTGAGTATCTTCTAAGATAAATTCTAGGCGTTCTTGAGGATAGTTCTTTTCGAGAAAAACATAGGCTGATCCGGCTTTTAAAATCCCTAAAATACTCACAAACGTCTCAAGTGAGCGTTCCATGCAAATTCCGATTAATGTATCGGTTTTCGTGCCTATTTTTCGCAGATAGTGTGCGATTTGATTGGCTTTAATATTAAGTTCTCGATAAGTGAGTTGTTGCTCGGCGTAGGTCAGAGCGATCGCATCAGGATATTGTTCAACCTGTTGTTCAAACAGTTGATGAATAGTAGCTTCTCGCGGATAATTGGTTTGAGTTTGATTCCATTCAACTAAAATTTGCTGTTTTTCATCTTGATTTAATAACGTTAATTCCGAGATTTTCTGTTCAGGGTTGACGATAATAGCTTCTAATAAATTTTGAAAATGCTCGGCGAGTCTAGAGATAGTATTTTGTTCAAATAAATCTGTATTGTATTCAAAAATTGCGACGATCTGCTCATCTGTTTCTGTTAATGACAGAGTTAAATCAAACTTGGCTGTTTGGCGAGGAATCTCAACAGGACTCCAACTTAAATCGGAAAATTTTACTTCTTTCAGAGGAGCATTTTGCAGCACAAACATGATTTGAAATAAAGGTGTGTAACTTAAAGAACGAGAAATTTTTAATTCTTCTAGTAGCTGTTCAAAAGGTAAATCTTGGTGTGCATAGGCTTCTAAAGAGACTTGACGAACTCGCTGCAATAACTCCTCAAAGGTTGGGTTTCCTGATAAATTTACTCGCAGAGCTAATGTATTTACAAAAAAGCCAATTAATTTTTCAATTTCGGCTCGGTTACGATTGGCAATTGGAGAGCCAATAATAAAATCTTCATTGCCTGTATAGCGATGAATTAATGTGTAAAATGCAGTAAGTAACGTTATAAACAGGGTACTTCCTGACTGCTGACTGAGTATTTTTAAACCTTCTAATAATTGCTGGGATATCTTAAAAGTGTAACTGGCACCTTGAACAGTTTGAATGGCTGGACGAATGCGATCGGTCGGTAGCTGTGAAAGTGTAGGTGCATCCTGCAATTTTTGTCGCCAATAAGAAAGCTGATTTTCTAAAAGTTCACCCTTTAACCATTGTCGCTGCCAACTGGCAAAGTCAACATATTGAATGGGTAATTCTTCTAAAGGAAAAGGTTCTTGATTTAGAAAAGCTTGATACAGTGTTGAGAGTTCATGTAACAATACACCCATTGACCAACCATCAGAAATAATATGATGGAAAGCCAGGAGTAATATATGTTCTTGTTCCTTCAGGCGCAGCAACTTAATACGAAATAATGGACTAGAACCCAGATCAAAGTGTTGTTGGGTTTCTGCAAATAAAAATTGCTCAATTGTTGCTTGTTTCTTAGTTTCAGACAACTGACTTAAATCAATAATCGGTAAATCTAATTCACAAGTTTCTGAAATAGAAAGTTGGGGTTTTCCATCAATAGTGTGAAAAGCAGTTCTTAAGACTTCATGGCGATGAATCACTTCTGAAAAAGTTTGCTTGAGAATTGTAATGTTTAAAGTTCCCTGTAAACGAATAGCTACAGGAATATTATAAAAAGGATTGTTCGGTTCAAACTGTGATAAAAACCATTGTCGCTGTTGAGCGAAAGACAGAGGTAAATCGGTATAACGAGATATTGGCTGAATGGGTGAAATGGGCAGTTTTAAATGATTCTGCGTTAAAATCTCTACTTCTTGAGCAAGTTCAAAAATTGTAGGTAAATCGAATAAATAACGCAAAGGAAACTCTATTTTAAAGATTTGTCTAATCTGGGAAACTACACGAGTTGCTAATAGGGAATGTCCGCCCAATTCAAAAAAGTTTTCATTAATTCCAATTCCCTGTAAGTTTAAAATATTTTCCCAAATTCCGACTAAAATTTCTTCAACTGGTGTTTGAGGTTGAATGCTGTTATTTGTGGTGGGAAGTTGATACTCAATCGCTGCTAAAGCACGACGATCTATTTTTCCATTGGGAGTTAAAGGAAAGGCTTCTAACTCTACAAATGCGGAAGGCATCATGTATTTCGGTAATTTTTCCTCAAGAAAAATACGCAATGCTCGATTATTATATTCTTGATTTGGTGACTGTTGAGTTATATTTTCACGAAGAAAGTAAACAACTAAACGCTGTTCGCCAGCTTCATCAGAGTTGACGATAGCTACTGCTTTTTTGATTTTTGGATACTCATTTAATGCCGCTTCAATTTCACCAAGTTCAATCCGAAAACCTCGAATTTTAACTTGATCATCTGACCGTCCTAAGTATTCAAGATTTCCATCGGGTAAATATCGCACTAAATCGCCTGTTTTATAGAGGCGTTCTTGAGTTTTATTTTTACTAAAAGGATTGGGAATAAATTTTTCTGCTGTTAATTGAGGACGGTTTAAGTAACCCCTAGCCACACCTAAACCTGCAATATAAAGTTCACCTTGAACACCAATTGGAACGGGTTGTAGGTGAGAATCTAAGACATAAAATTGAGTATTAGCCAGGGGACGACCAATTGAAACATAAGTAGATTTTTCGGGATAAATACAACTTAAATCTAACTGATAAATAGCTGACCAAATTGTTGTTTCTGTCGGCCCATAAAGGTTCCAAACTTGTTCAGAATTTTGTAAAAGTTGTTGGGCAAGATGATGATCGAGTGCTTCACCTCCGCAAAGAATTTTGATATTTTTGCTTCCGGTCCATCCAGCAGCTATTAACATTCGCCAAGTTGCAGGTGTGGCTTGCATTAGTGTCGGGTTGAAGATGTTTAATTTTTCACGCAATGCAACACCATCTGTAGCAATTTCACGACTGATAATTATTAAACGAGCGCCTACTATTATAGGTAAATATAATTCTAATGCGGCAATATCAAACGAAAGTGTTGTTACTGAAAAGACAATATCTTCGAGCAATAAACCCGGTTTTTGACGCATTGCTATTAAGAAGTTTGTTAAGCTTTCATGGCAAATTTCTACACCTTTAGGCTGACCGGTAGAACCGGAAGTATAAATCACATAGGCTAAATTTTGAGGTGAAATCTGAGAGTCAATATTTTCGGAACTCTGTTGCGCGATCGCTTCCCATTGCTCATCTAAATAAATAACTTTATCTGTTTTACCGTTGTGATTTAAAAGGTTATATTGAGTTATTAATAATGAAATTTTAGCATCTTCTATTATGAAAAACAGACGTTCTTGAGGATAGGCAGGATCGAGGGGAACATAAGCAGCACCCACTTTCATAACGGCTAGAAGTACGATGAGCATCTCAGAAGAACGCTCTAAACAAATTCCAATTAATTGTTCGGATTTTATCCCCTGTTTCTGTAAATAATGTGCAAGCTGATTCGCTTTGTAATTGAGGGTTTGATAGGTTAATTGTTGATGTTCGTCAGCAACCGCAACAGCATCGGGCGTTTGTTTAACTTGTGCTTCAAATAATTGATGAATAGCGGCTTGATGAGAAAGTTCTGTTTCGGTTTTATTCCATTCAATCACAAGTTTATGCTGTTCAGTCGGTGAGAATAGGGATAACTCAAATAATCTTGCTTGAGGATTACTAATTAATTCTAATAGTAATATTTTAAAATGTTTTAAAATCCGCTTAATTTTTTCAGGAATAAAACGACTTTTGTTGTAATCTATCCTGAATAAGAGTTCGGAATTCGGTAAAACAAACAACGCTAGAGGATAATTTGTCTTTTCAAAACCCCAAGCTTGACTGATTTTTAAGCTGCTGTTTGATTGATTTAATACTGTATCGATAGAAATGGGATAATTTTCAAAGACTAGCAAGCTTTCAAATAGCGATTTTCCTGTAGAAACTTCACTCCATTGTTGAATATCTATCAAAGAACTATAAGCATATTGCTCTCGTTCTATTTGTTGAGTTTGTAGGGTTTGCAACCAGGAAATTAATTGCATTTGGGGAGAAACTTTTACCCGAACAGGCAGAGTATTAATAAACAGCCCAACAATAGATTCTACTCCTGGTAAAGTGGGAGGACGACCTGATACTGTTGCACCAAATACAACATCAGATTCTCCACTGTAACGACTGAGAAGTAATGCCCAAGCCCCTTGAATCAAAGTATTTATAGTCAGGTGATGTTTCTGACAAAATGACTGTATATTAATTGTTTCTACGCTGGAAAATTGGAGATATTCTTGAGCATGAACATCTTCCTTATTTTGATAATATTCTATTGTTAGTGACGTTGGAGTTGTAAAGCCCTTAAGATTTTCATGCCAAAATATTTCTGCTTTTGAGAGGTCTTGCTGTTGCAGCCAACTAATATATTCTCGGTAAGGACGTGAGGGTATAAGCGATAAGGTTTGACCTTGCTTAAAGGCTTCATAAAATGCTAAAACTTCTTTGATGATCAGACCATTACACCAACCATCCATCAGTAGATGATGATGGCTCCAAACAAATTGATAAGTGCTTTCTTGTAGTTTAAATAAGGCACAACGCATTAAGGGAGCTTGATCCAGTTGAAAACCTTTTTCTCGCTCTGAAATTAAAAAAAATTGTAATTTATGATCTTGTTCGTTTGGCGTAAAATTTTGCCAGTCTCCTTCAATAAAAGGTAAGTTAACTTGTGAATAAACGACTTGTAATGGCTTCTCTAATTCTTCCCAATAGAAGGCTGTACGCAACACGGGATATCGAGTTATAACCTGTTGCCAAGCTTGCTTAAATGCTGGCGTATTTAGTTCTCCAGAAATTAAACAACTCCGCTGCTCAAAATATACACCCGAACTGGGATTATACAGGGTGTGAAAGAGCATTCCCTGTTGCATGGGAGAAAGTTCGTATATATCAAGGATATCTTGTTTAGACATAGAAATTAATTTTGAATAAACTACAGGTTAATTTTGTTAAATGTTAGTTAATTTGTTTTTTTGAGTTTTGTTAGCAATTTATCAAGTTGTTTTTGATTGATACGGGCGGAGGAAAAGTCGGATGGTGTATAAGCCTCGGCTTCTGGAGTGGAAGCATAAGTAATTAAAGCTTTTATTGCAGTAATAAAATGATTAGCCCAATATTCAATAGTTTCTCGTTGATGAATATTTTGACTATATATCCAATTAAATTGCAGTTTATTTTGACTCACAAACCCATTGATTTCTAACAGATAACGGCGAATTTGATCGGGAGAACGGTTGAACTGACTTGACTCTGATATATCCAATGTAAACCATTCAGATTTTACAGGATTAAGTTGACCGAGATAGTTAAAAATAACAGAAGCTTGAGGAGTTGCTTTCAATTGAGAACGCACAGTTTTATCTGGACTGAGATATCGCAGAATTCCATAATTCATACCATGATTAGGAATACGATTAAGTTGTTCTTTAATAGACTTAATAGCCTCTCCTGTATTGTGAATTGTTCCTAACTCTAGCACAACTGGAAAAATGCTGCTAAACCAACCGACTGTGCGTGATATATTTATGTTTTCAAATAACTGTTCTTCTCTTCCGTGTCCTTCTAAGTCAATTAAAAGCGAGCGGAAACCCGTCCACTGAGCAAAGCTTTGAACGATGGCTGTTAACAAAATATCATTAATTTTTGTCTTGAGTATTTTCGGGATTTCTTCTAAAATTAGCTGAGTTTGATTGATATCTAAACTTACGCTCACTTTAGCAGTTGAACCGACTGTATTGGCTGAATTTTCTATAGGAAAATCAACAGGTATTGAATTAATTGATTTCTGGGACTGAGCTAACCAGTAGTTCAATTCCGAGGTAACTTTTTCCGATTCACCATAAGAAATCAAGCCAGTTGACCAATCTTGATAAGAGCTTGTTTTAGCGGGAAGTAGGATTTTTTCTTGGTGGCTCAGTTGTTTATAAGCTAGTGCAAAATCTTCAAGAAGAATTCGCCAAGATACTCCATCAACGGCAAGGTGATGAATTATGAAAAGCAAACGATCAAGTTGATTATTTCCAAGTTTAAACAAAGCAGCTTGAACAAGCTTAGACGAAATATTTAAACTTTTTTGTAAACGATATGAAGCGGTTTGATAGGCTTCTCTTTTTTGATTTTCTGTTAATCCTGATAAATCAATGTAGCTGACCGGAATAGTTTCTTCAGGAGATGAATAAAACTGTTTGTAGGCTGTATTCTCCTGTTTAAATCTCAATCGTAAACTATCATGCTGTACGAGAATTTGCTGAATAGATTGTTCAATATATTGAAAGTTTATATCCGGTGAAACTTCCAAAACAACAGACTGGTTATAGTGATGTGGATGTAAAAGTTTTTGTTCAAAAAACCAATGCTGAATGGGTGTCCAAGGAACGAAACCCGTCGCTAAACCCTGTTCAGTTTTTAGAGGTGTATTTGAGGTTGCAATAGCCGCTAATTCAGCAATGGTTTGATACTGAAAGATCTGTCTAGGTGTTAATTTTAAGCCTGCTTGAGTTGCTTTAGATATAATTGAAATGCTTTGGATAGAATCCCCACCCAATTCAAAGAAGTTATCATAAATTCCAATGTTTTCTTTTCCTAAAACATCTCTCCAAATTTCCGTTAATATTGTCTCGTTAGAGGTACTCGGAGCCACAGAAGAAGATGTTTTTATCACTTCCTCTACTTTAGGTAAGGCTTTAAGGTCTACTTTACCATTTGGAGTTAGCGGAAACGCAGATAGGACAATAAAAGCATTTGGAATCATATAATGGGGAAGTTTATTTTTGAGAAAATGATGCAGTTTATTTTGTATTTCTAAGCTAGAATCTTGAATGTCAGAGTGAACTATGATGTAAGCAACTAAGCGCTGATTAGCGGAATTTTCTTGAACTGTAACTCTTGCTTCTTGAACTTCTGGATGTTGAGTTAATACCGCTTCTATCTCGCCCAATTCGATGCGAAATCCTCTAATTTTTACCTGATGATCGAGCCGTCCTAAATATTCTATATTACCATCGGTCAGATATCGTGCTAAATCTCCAGTTTTATACAGACGGTCTTGAGTTTTATTTGTATTAAAAGGATTAGGAATAAATTTTTCTGCTGTTAAGTCTGGTCGATTTAAGTAACCTCTAGCTACACCTAAACCTCCTATATAGAGTTCACCGGGGACACCAATTGGAACGGGTTGTAAATATCGATCTAAGATATAAAGTTGAGTGTTTGCAATCGGACGACCAATGGAAACTGCACCCGAAAGAGAAGCCGGGGTTGGAACTTCATAAACACAACATCCAACCACTGTTTCTGTCGGCCCATATTCGTTAATTAATCTGGTTTTTGGAGTGTTTTTACGCCAGAAAGAAAGATTATCAGCTAACAAAGCATCTCCACCGATAATTAAGCAGTTTATTTGACTCAGTTTTGATTGCTGCGACAGAAGTTGACTTAATATCCCTAGATGAGCCGGAGTGACTTTAACCAAGCTGAATTGAGTCTCCGAACTTAAAGCTGCACTCAAAGCTTCAATTTCTTGATTTTCTGATAAAATAAATACGGTTTTTCCAACTAATATAGGACAGAATAAACTGGTAATTGTGGCATCAAATCCGATTGAAGAATGTAGGGGAGAACCCTCTCCATTAACGAAATCATATTCTTGAATTGCCCAGTTTAAATAATTAATAAATCCTTGATGGGTTAACAGCGTTCCTTTGGGTTTTCCCGTTGAACCCGAGGTATAAATAACATAGGCTAAATTTTGTATAGTTCCTGAATTTTTAGGATTAGAATCAATTTCACAATCAATAATATTCCAGTTTTCTCTAATATTTAAAGTTGGAGTGGATGGGATCTGCTTTGCTATCTCTAAATTTAACTTTTCAGTGGTTAATACCATAGAAACTTGTGCATCAGAGAGCATAAAGCCTAACCGCTCTGAAGGATAGTTAAGATCGAGTGGAACATAGGCACCACCCGCTTTGAGAACTGCCAAAATCGCAATCAGTAACTCGGGTGAACGTGGGATACCTATTGCGACTAAAACTTCGGGCTTAACTCCTTTTTTTTGAAGATAATGTGCAAGTTTATTCGCTTTTATATTAAGTTCTTTGTAAGTTAGAGTTGTTTTATTTTTGAAATTTTCCTCAAAATCAAAACGAATAGCAACCGCATCAGGTTGTTGTTGAACTTGATTTTCAAATAGATGATGAACACAGGTATTAATATAATTAGCTTGAGTTTTATTCCACTCTGTTAACAATTGATGTTGTTCAGTAAGAGTTAGAATTGATAAATAAGAAAGTTTGACCTGTGGGTTGGCAATAATTTCTGATAATAGCATCTGAAAATGCCCAAGCATTCGTGCAATTGTATCTGGTTTAAATAAGTCTGTACTGTATTCTATAACGACTAAAATTTCTGATTCTCGCTCAATTAAATGCCAAGTGAGATCAAACTTAGTTGATTCCGGGTCGATCCAAAATTGACTGATTTGTAAGTTGGGTAATTGTAATTCTGGACTGGATGAATTTTGAAACTGATAAGCCTCATTTTGAAACTGAAACATCACCTGAAACAAAGGATTATGACTGAGATGGCGTTCCGGTTGAAGTTCTTCTACTAACTTGGAAAAAGGTAAATCTTGATGTTTATATGCTCCAGAAGTCACCTCTCGAACTCGCTTTAAAACATCTTCAAAAGAGGGATTTCCTGATAAGTCAGTTCGCAAAACTAGAGTATTAACAAAAAAACCAATTAGGCTTTCTGTTTCCTGCCAATTTCGATTGGCAATCGGAGAACCAATAACAATATCATCTTGGTTACTATATCGATGTAATAATATTTTAAAAGCTGCCAGTAGGGTCATAAATAAAGTAACCCCTTGCTGACGACTCAGCGTTTTTAAAGCTGTGGTTAGTTCTTTAGAAAGTGTTAATGACTGAGTTTTTCCTCGAAAACTCTGAGTTACAGGTCGAGGATAATCTGTCGGCAAATTTAGGGTTGTTAAATTTTTAAGTTTCTGTTTCCAGTAACTTAACTGTGTTTTTAATTCTTCTCCACTCAGCCATTGCTGTTGCCAAATTGCAAAGTCTACATATTGAATTTTTAGTTCGGGTAATGGTGAGGGTTTTTGTTCCGAGAAGGCTTTGTAAATTGCAGAAAATTCCTTCAGTAAAACTCCTCTTGACCATCCATCTGCAATAATATGATGTAAGGTCAAAAGCAAGATAAATTTAGTTTCACTGAGTTTTAATAACGTTACTCTGATTAATTGATCTTTATTGAGATTAAAAAATCTTTTTGCTTCTTGTTTTGCCAGCCGTTTGGCTTCACTCTCACGGCAGTTGTCGGATAAGATTTGCAAGTCAATTATCGGAATCTTTAGAGTAAAATTCGATAAAATTGTTTGCTGAGGTTGATTATTCTGGATGCTGTTAAAAGTAGTCCTTAAATTTTCATGTCGCCGGACAACTTCATTCAGAGTTTGTACAAGAATAGCAATATTGAGATGCCCGTTAATATGCCAAGCAACTGGAATATTATAAGCTGAATTTTCTGGTTCTAACTGATGGATAAACCAAAGCCTTTCCTGTGAAAATGACAAGGGCAGGTTATCTTCTGTTTTCCGTTTTGGAATTTTCAGTGAATTGAATTGCTGCTTTCTCTTTTTAAGTTGTTCCTCAAGCAACAGGCGTTTCTCAGGTGAAAGATTTGCAATTAGTTTTGATAGTTTATCCAATCTTTGATTATTGTTGGTCATAGATCAAATTTAAGGTGTGATAGTTTTTAGGCTACGATTCTAAACTAATGTTTTTTGGCTCAATTGAACTGCATAGTATTTTTCTCGTAACTGTTTTAAGTAGATCAGGCTTTCCATGACAGATTTATAACTGGGAACAAAGTCAATTAAACAGGCGATTTCATTGATACCTGCTTGCTCTATTTGCTGAAGAAAAGGAAGACAACTGGTTGGAGTGCCGATAAGAGATCGCCCTTTCATAAAGCCTTCTACTCCAAATAAGAGTAAGCTATCGAGATCATCTTCTGAGAAAGTCTTGAGGCTAACATTTAACCCCATACTTTTAGCTAAGTTATCCAACAAATCATAGTGGGTTTTGAGATAATCACAAAAAGGTTGCCTGACTTGTTCTTTGACTTCGTTTAAACTTTCTCCTAAAAAAGTATGAATCATTAAAGTTACTTTTTTTTCCTCGGGATTATGACCTTTTTTTGCTAAAGCTTCTCGATAAAGTTTTATTTTTGGAGCAATGCTTTCTAAAGTGCCACCCAGCAAAGAAGTGAGAACATTAGCGCCCATTTTTCCCGCTTCTATAAACGTTTCTGGAGATTGACAAGTAATCCAAATTGGAAGGTTTTGCCGAATTGGTTTTGGTAAAGTTTTCACCTGAACTGTTCTACCACTTGCATCTTGATAGTCTACAGCTTCCCCTTGCCAAAGTTGCTGAATTGCTTTAATTCCTCGCCACATATTTGCTTTGCGATTTGCATGATTTTCACGAGAAAGAATGAATTCATCCATCGTCCAACCGGAGGCAAAAGCAATCCCAACTCGACCATTTGAAAGGTTATCAACTACTCCCCATTCTTCTACAATTCGGACGGGATGATGTAAGGGTACAACAACACTACCTGCTCGCAATTGAATTCTTTCTGTGACCATTGCAAGGGCAGCATTTGTTAAGGAAGGATTCGGATAAAGTCCGCCGAAAGCGTGAAAATGTCGCTCGGGTGTCCACAGAGCTGAAAAACCATTTTGATCGGCAAATTTGGCACTGTCAATAAGTAACTGATACTTATTAGGTTGTGCAACCGATCCATCTCCATCAAAATAAAATAAACTAAAATCCATGTTCATCTCCAAATTAATTGTTATTTCTTGGTTTGTCTTATTAGCTACAGAGTGATCAATTATCTTTTGTCATCATCTTCCTGTAAGTTACCCTGAATTGATAGCATAGATTCAACCTCGTCTGATGATAAATTTTCGATTTCCTCTAAGAGTTTTTTGATTTCCGGATCATCCGTTTGTTTTGATTTATTTTCCTCAATAATTTTAGCAATTCCCGCAACAGTGGGTGATTCAAATAAAAACTCTCGCATCGGGATATCTATTTGAAATTCTTCTCGCAAACGAGAAATAATTTGAATTGCCAGCAATGAATGGCCGCCCAACTCAAAAAAGTTATCATAAATTCCTACTTTCTCTATCCCCAATAAATTTTCCATTGCATTTGCAACTATTTTTTCAATCTCATTACGAGGTGCAGTATAGGATGTTTTCAGATGGGGTCGAGCATGATTATAAGTTAAATGTTCCGTTTGAGTTGAGTGTGAACTTTCTAAGTTTTCCGATGTTTTCAGTTGAATTGATTGCTCAATTATAGCGTGTAAATCTCTCGGTGAAACTGCTATTGGAGAAACAATATTCTGTGAGAGAATACGCTTGGATACCTGCCAAACTTCATTGGGTGTTATCGCTAAATCAATCAATGCTGAACCTGTTTTGTTAGGGCTTAATTCTTCGTCCCATTGGCAGGCATCCCAGTTGATACTAATCCAAGGCGTTGAACCGCTTTTATTTTGTTGGCTGGCAAAAGCATCCATAAATAGGTTTGCGGCTGTATATGCACCAAATCCAACGCCTCCTACGATTGAGGATAGAGAAGATTGTAGCAGATAAAAATCAAGTTTTCTTGCCTCAAAAATTTTGGCTAGTGTCATTAATCCCCGTACTTTCATTTGGAATTGATTATGACATTTTTCGAGATCTAAATCTTGAATTGGACAGCTTGATCTATCTCCCATTGTTCCAGCATGAATTACCCCATTAATTTGACCAAATTTTTCATAGGCTTGAGTGACAATTGACTGCATTTTTGTTTCATCTGCCAAGCCAGCACTGAAGAATAAAAATTCGGCTCCCGATGTTTCTAAAGCTTGCAGTTTCCGAATACATTGACTGATATTATCTTGCTCACCATGTGAGACTAACCACTGTTCCCATTGATGTTTTTCCGGCAAGGTTGAACGGCCGACTAAAATTAGTTTTGCTTCCAATTCTTGAGCCAGGTATCGTGCAAATACCAATCCTAATCCTTCAACTAAATCTCCTGCAATTAAGTATACGCCATTTTTTATAAATCGTGTTTCTTGTGCAGAATGTTCGGGTAAAAACACCGATTCAAATGTTTGTATCCATCGATATCGATCCCGATAAGCAACGACTTTATCTGTATAATTTTGTTGTAATTCCGCTATCAACTGCTCGATTACTTTTGCAAATAAATCAGAATTTTTGGGAACAGCAACATCGATATTTTTGCAGGTAATATGGGGATATTCTTGCGGAATAACTTTGCATAACCCGAGTGGTGTCACTTGAGCGGGATTCAAAGGTTCTGTACCGAGTACATCGTGAATATTATTCGTAACTGTTGTCAGTTTTACAGGGGCATCAATGTTTTGTTGAGTAATTGCTTGAACTAAAGCGAGTAAGCTATAGAAACCTTTCTTTTGATAAGATTCAAAATCAATTTCTAAAGTCGAATTGAAATTATCTCCTGATTCGCTTCCCCAAAAATGAAGTATCTCATTAGGAACAAAGTTGTTTTGTTTCAGGATTTTTATTAAATGTTGATAGTCATCAAACTTTTCAGGATTGATCTCAAATAAAGTCTCAGTAAGTTGAACAAACTTTTCTCCAATTCTGACTTCAGCTACAACTTGATTTTCTGATGTTAAGCGTTGAACAATTTTTTCATCCAATCCAATTTCATCAACGAAAATCAACCAACATTTACGTTCTGTATTAGAGGAAGGCTTAGGCAGGGTTGAGCGTTTCCAAGAAGGAACATAAAACCATTCGTCTAAATTCGACTTTTTCTGCGGTTCTTGAAGTTTTTCTTGAGAATTATTAGTTTCTGTTTCGGGTTCAATCCAATAATATTGTTGTTCAAAAGGATAAGTGGGTAAGGGTACCCGCTGGTGTCGTTCATTCCCATAAAATGCCGACCAATTAACTTCTATTCCCGATAGCCAAAGTTGTCCTAAAGTTTCTAAAATATGAGCGTAATCTGACTGTTTATCTTGGGGATGACGCAAGGAGGTTAAGGCATTTATATCAGGTTGATGCTGTTTGGCAAATACAGTCAATGTACCTCCAGGCCCAACTTCCAATAATAGAGGATTTGGCTTTTGCAATACCTGTTTAATTCCCTCAGAAAACTGCACCGTTTTTCTTAAGTGTTGAACCCAATATTCGGCTTGAGTTGCTTCAGTTGCAGTCAGCCAAGTTCCTGTTACATTCGAGATGACGGGAATTGCAGGAGGATTTAGATTAATCTTGGTAACTATCTGTTTAAATACGCCTAAAATTGGTTTCATTAAAGGAGAATGAAAAGCATGAGATGTATGTAAACGACGATAGGTAATATTTTGTTGACTCAAAACTTGCTCGAATGTTTCAATCGCAGTGTTTGAACCGGAAATAACGCATAAATCGGGAGAATTAATCGTTGCAATTACTAATTCTTGGGGAAGGATAGATTGAATTTTTTCCGGTGTTGAAGAAACCGAAAGCATAGCCCCAGATGGACAGGTTTGCATCAGTTTTCCTCGAGTTGCAACTAAGGCTAAAGCATCTTCTAAAGAAAACACACCCGCCAAAGTTGCAGCAACGTATTCTCCAATACTATGACCAATCATTGCTTGAGGTTTTACGCCCCAACTTATCCACAACTTAGCCAAAGCATATTCTATTATAAATAGTGCGGGTTGTGCATAGGCTGTTTCATTAATTAAGTTGTTTTCTGGATGCTGTTTAGGATAGATTATTTCTCTTATATCTTGATCTAAATGGGGTTTGATAAGTTCACTACACTCATCAATTACTTCTCTAAAAAGAGGTTCGGCTTCATAGAGTTCTAACGCCATCTTAATATATTGACTGCCTTGCCCCGAGAACATAAACACAATGGTTTGGGGGCTATGTTGATAGAATTTTGTTAATAATTTTTGGGATTCATTTTCTGAGTTATCTAAGGTTTCAAGAGCATCTTTTAACTCTTTACAGACTAGCATTCGGCGATACTCGTGATGTTTTCTTCCGGTTTGTAAAGTATAAGCTACATCTGCTAAGTTTAAATTTGAATGCTGTTTGAGATGGGTTGCAAGCTGAGTTGTTGCTGTTTCTAATGCTGATGGCGTTTTTGCAGAGAGTAAGAGCAATTTCCAAGGACGAGAATTGCTCGAAGTTTCGACTTGAGGAGCTTCTTCAAGAATGATATGAGCATTCGTTCCTCCCATACCAAAAGAACTGACTCCAGCACGGCGAGGGCTGCCATTTTTTTGCCAATTTGACAGTTGAGTATTGACATAAAATGCACTGTCAGCAAAGTTAATTTGAGGGTTAGGATTCTCAAAATTTAAACTGGGGGGAATTTGCTTATTTTTGAGGGCTAATGTCGCTTTAATTAATCCGGCAATTCCTGCTGCCGCATCTAAATGTCCGATGTTGCTTTTTACTGAACCTATCGCACAATATTTCTTATTACTTTTACCAAAAACTTTTGTCAAAGCAGAAATTTCAATCGGATCGCCTAATGCTGTTCCAGTACCATGCGTTTCTATGTAATTAATGGTCTCAGGTTCTACACCCGCTTTGGCAATTGCGGTTGCAATAACTTCGGCTTGACCTGTTACACTAGGAGCCGTTAAACCCACTTTTTGATAACCATCATTATTAATAGCTGAACCTCGAATGACGGCATAAATTTGATCGCCATCTTCTAAGGCTTTACTCAGCCGTTTTAAGACAACAATACCCACTCCATTTCCAAAAACTGTTCCTTTTGCATTCGCATCAAAAGCACGACAATAACCATCAGGAGAAGCAATTCCGTCTTCCTTATAAATATAACCTGATTTTCTAGCGGAATTAACTGTAACTCCACCTGCTAGGGCAATATCACATTCTTGTTTCAGTAAGCTTTGGCAAGCAATATGAACACTCACTAATGAGGTCGAACATCCGGTTTGAATCCCACAACTCGGGCCTTTTAAGTTTAATTTATAAGAAACTCTAGTGGGCATTAAACCCATAACATTACTGATGACAAACTGCACCGAGTCTACCGATTTTCTTAAAGCCGTATTGTTGAAAAGATTAATGATGTAATTGTTTAATGCCGATCCCCCATAAACCCCTACTTTACCCGAATAGCGTTCGGGGTCATAGCCTGCATTTTCTAAGGCTTCCCAAGCACATTCTAGAAAAATTCTATGTTGAGGATCGATCAGTTCTGCTTCTCGGGGAGAGTAACCAAAAAAGGCGGCATCAAAGTATTCAATCTTGTCAAAACTCGCATAAGCTTTGACATAGTTTTGAGCATTAATTTCATCTGAACTCACACCAGATGAAACTAATTCTTCATCCGATAAAAATTGTATAGAGTTGACCCCATTTTTTATATTTTCCCAAAACTGTTCAACGGTTTGAGCGCCTGGAAAACGACCCGCCATGCCAATAATAGCGACCCGTTCATTTTTCTCTTGTTCTACAGCTTCGAGCTTGGTTCGAGCTTCTGTTAGGGCTGCAAGTATTCGTTCAGATGAAGATAGATTATTCATGGGTTTAACCTCCTAATAATTTTTCCAAGTTTTCAAGTTCTTTCGTAATAGAATTTTCTATATTATTTCCGGTAAGTTCTGGCAGTTCTTGCGAAACTACATTAACATTTTTATTGGAATTAATCAAGGGGTTATTTGGTAGAATTTCAGTTGTAATATATTCGGCTAAATCTTTGATAGTTGGATATTCAAAAATCACAGTTGAAGGGACAGATTTTCCCAAACTATTCTCCAAACGATTTCTCAGTTCAATTATCATCAAAGAGTCCATCCCCATATCAAAAAAGCCTTGCTTTGGATCGGGAAATTGAGAGGGTTGCAGTCCTAACACTTTACCGACTTCACCTTGCAAATAAGAAATTAAAATAGATTCATGCTCATTGGCGGGAACGGTTGCCAATTTTTGGATAATTTTTGAATTTTCTGTCTGTTTGGGTTGTGCTTCTGTTGGGATAATTTCTGATAAGAAAGGGGAAGTCAATCCTTGTTGTAAAAACCGCGACCAATCTATCGGAATTACCCCAACTTGTGGGTCGGGTTGAGCGATTAATTGCTCTAAAATTTCTAGCCCTTGCTGAGGAGAAATCGTTCCGACTCCCTTGAGGCTCATCTGCTGAGTGACTTGACGTTCAGCCGCCGCTCCGACTTCAGACCAGGCACCCCAGTTAATACTGAGTCCGGGTAGCCCCAACATTTGGCGGTAGTGAGCAAGCGTATCTAGAAAAGTATTCGCTGCGACGTGGTTAGCTTGTCCAGGTGAACCTAACAGCGAAGCCGCCGAAGAAAAGAGTACAAAATAGTCGAGAGGGAGGTCTTTTGTTAACTGGTGTAAATTCCATGCACCGTGCATTTTTGGCTTCATTACTCGCTCAAATTTTTCAGAGTTTAGTTGCATTAATACACTGTCCTCTAAGACTCCAGCAGCATGAAAAACTCCCCGTAACGCAGGTAAAGTTTGTTGGATATTTTGATAATTTTCGGTTAATTTTTTGCGATCAGAAACGTCAAGTTTAATGACAACTACTTTCGCTCCCATTGCTTCTAGTTCATCCAGAGTTTGTTGAATTTCGGAGTTGGGATTGCGACGACTTAATAATACTATATTTTTCGCTCCTTTTTCAACCAGCCAACGAGCAACTAACAGTCCTAATCCTCCCAAACCTCCTGTAATTAGATAAGTTCCCTCCGAGAAATCTTTCCGGTTTTCTTGAGTTGAATTTGTGATGACAATTTTACCGATATGTTTGGCTTGCTGCATATATCGAAAAGCAGCAGGTGCGTTTTGAATATTAAAGACTTTGTGGGGTAACGGTTGTAATTCTTGGGTTGTAAACTTCTGCACTATTTCTGATAAAAGTGACTGAATTAAACTTGGATTTTCTTGAGCGGTAGTCATTAAATCAACCAGGTAGTATGAGACATTGGGCTTGAGGCTTTTGACTTGAGTTAAACTCCAAATCTCTCGCTTGCCAATTTCTATAAAACGTCCATTCTCTTTAAGTATCGATAAACTTTTCGGGATAAATTCTCCGGATAAAGAATTGAAAACAATATCAACTCCCTGGTTTTGAGTTTGCCGCATAATTTCATCGGCAAATTCTAACGTTCGCGAGTTCATAATATGTTTTATACCTAATGATTTTAAAAATTCGCACTTACTAGAACTCGCAGTTGCAAACACTTCTGCTCCCATAGCTTGGGCGATTTTTACGGCCGCCATCCCGGTTCCACCTGCGGCAGAATGAATTAAAACTTTGTCTCCTTTGGAAATTTTTGCAAGATGATGTAAGGCATAATAAGCTGTTATGAAATTAGCGGGAATTGTAGCCGCTTCCTCAAAAGTTAAGTGGGCGGGTTTTAAAGTCACTAATTGAGCGTTAACAGTTACATATTGGCTAAAACTTCCCGGCGCGAAAGCGATAACATTATCGCCTATTTTGACGTGTTCTACCCCCTCTCCAACTGCTACAATTTCACCTGCACATTCTACCCCAAACCAATCTCTTTCAAAGGGAAGTACACCTAATACATCCAAAACATCAATGAAGTTAAGTCCAGTTACTTTTACTTTTATTTCAACTTCTTGTGCTTTGGGTTGACGGCGATTTGTAGGTTGTAACTTCAGATTTTCCGGTGTTCCCCGTTTTGAAATTCCCAGTTTAAAGGGTTTATTTTTGGGAAGTTCTAATTGGTTTAAACTGTTGGTTTTGTAGCGAGTTAATCGAGATACTTGCCGGGTATTCTGACGAAATGTTACTTGATTTTCTGCTGTGGGATGTTTGAGTTCAGTTAACAAGATATTGACTTGATTTTCAAGCGATTTTTCCGGATCTAAATCGACTTGAATGCAGTGCAGTTCTGGATGTTCTAAAGCAATGACTTTCCCCAGTCCCCATAGGGGAGAATAGGCTATTCCTGACAAGTTATTTTCTATTCCAGTTGCAACAGATCCTTTAGTAACAATTGCTAAAGATGGCGGTTCAGAATAGTTTTTAACCATTGATTGAGTTAGATTTAATAAGCTTTGCCAGCCTGTTTTGGAGGTTGTTGTCAATTCTTCTAAACTCAAAGCTTCGGGTGCTGAAGTTTCTAAACTCCATAGGTAGACTACTTTTTGAAATATTATATTTTTCGCTGTTATAGTTGCAAAAAGTTGATTAAAATCATCTATTTTATTAGGATTCACTTGATAGCTTTGTTGATTTAGCTGTTGGTATTCTTGCCCTGCAAAGACCAAAGTACAGGATTCTCCCTGATCTGTCAAAAGCTGAGTAAGTTGTTGAGCCATTCCTTGCCGATCCGCAAAAATCAACCATTGCTTTGATTCTGACTGATTGAGTTGATCAACTTGAGCAACGATCACTGCTTGCTCTAGAGGTTTATTATAATTTTCTGTTAAGTTTTTAGCCTGTTCAAACCCACTTTCTATTAACAGTTTTTGCCATTGAGACGCAGTAATTAAAGGATAGTTTTGACGGATATCTTTATCGTTAAATTTCCACCATCCCTCTGTCAAGCCAAAGGTTAAGTCAAACCAACGCAAAGGTTGAGTTCCTTCTAACAAAATCAGCAATCCTTTAGCAAGCAGTAAACGTTTAATCCGATCTAAAACTTGCTGTAAATTTGAGGTTGCGTGTAGAACGTTAGCAGCAATAACAATATCATATTGATGACTTTCAAAGTTCTGTACCTCCAAAGATTTTTCTATATCTAGAACTTGATACTTAACAAAATCGTAGTTTTGAAACTTATGTTTTGCTTTATTGACAAACAGAGGGGAAATATCAGTATAAGTATATTCGGTTTGAGATTTATTCAGATAGGGGAGTAAGTAAGCAGTTGTTCCGCCTGTTCCCGCACCAATTTCAAGAATTCTTATTTTTTGTTCGGGGAGAATATTTTCTAAAGCTGAACAGACTGCTTTTTGTATGATTGTATTCATTACTTTTGCACCGGGAGAATCTTGGTAGATTTGAGTTGTTAAACTTAAGTCTCCCTGGGGAAAAAGTAACTGAGTCGGATCGTAATTTCCGCGTAAAACTTCAGCCAATTGTGAACCGCAACGATGCAATAAAGTTAACTCGGCTTGGGCGTTTGGATAACGTTGTAATAATGTATTTTGCTGTACTTCCACTGGCTGTAAATTGGGTAAATTAATCACTCCCCAATTTTCGTTTTCAGAGGCGGCTAATATCCGATCTTCTGCCAATATTTCTAGCAACCGATTAAACAGTCTTTTGTGTTGGCTGACAATTTCTAATTTTTGGAATAATTCTTCAGTTGAAAACTGTTGATTTGTTTTCAGATTCCAGCCCATCTGCTGAAAAGCATTTAAAATATAAGCTGAACTCAATGACTCTATTTCGAGTAATAACTCCTGATATTTGACTATCTCTGCTTGATTAATTAATTGAGTACATTGGGAAGACAACTGTTGTTTCATGTCTTCGGGTTTAAGCAGATAATCCGCCGATTTGGTTGTATTTGTATTATTTTGAGATTTCCATTCAATTTTATAAAGCCAATCCTCAAATAAATTAGATTTATTTTTAAAGAGTAAGTCAGGGCTGACAGGTTGAAGTTGTAAGCCTTCTATTGTTGCAATGAGTTTGTCATCCAAATCAGTAATTTTTAAATCTGCGGCTAAGATTTGTTGATTCGGAGACTTAATTGGTCTAATTTCAGCCAAAGTTTTGACTTTAAAATTCGGATTGTTATAAAAGGCAAATCGTTCTAAACCTATCGGTAAATAAGCTGTTAAATGACTGTCTGTTAGGCTATTTAGACCTATATTTATACCTAAAGTTTGTAAGCATCCATCTAACAATACTGGATGAAATCTATAGTTCAAAATTTCGCCAATCAGTTTTTCTGATATTTGAATAATTCCTAGAGACTGTGACTCATTACTCCATAATTTATGGATCGCTTGAAAGTCTTCACCAAATTCTATCCCGTTGGCTTGCAACTGCTGATAATAGTTCTTTACATTTACTTCTTGTTCAAAATTGTCTTGAGGATTAATAACCCGAGAGTCACTCAAGCTTTCAGTTGTCAATTTTCCACTCGCATGGAGTATCCAAGAAGCCTCATAATTAGATTCTACAGAGCTAAATATCTCAAAAGTATATGCTTGATTAGATTCAGGTATTAGAATAGTCTGTAAAATCTTGTTCTCATTTTCAACCCGAGTTAAGGGTGCTTTAATACTAACGTTTTCTAAAACTAAATTTGTATTTTTAGTTAGTTGATGTCCGGCCGCTAATGCAATTTCAAGAAAACCAGCGGCAGGTAAAATAACAGTATCAAAAACACGATGATGATTGAGAAAGTCTAAATCTTCTAAACTAATTAGGCTTTCAAATAAAATCGCATCAGATTTGGCAAGATTGAGCTTATTTCCTAACAACGGATGTTTATTAGGTTGTCGTCTATTATTCTTCGATTGTGACTTTTGATGAGGAGTTTCAAACCAATAACGTTGGCGTTGGAAAGGATAGGTCGGTAAAGGCACCCGTTGACGAGAATAATCTTGGTCAAACCCCAACCAATTTACCTCCACTCCGGCTACATACAACTGAGATAAACTCGATAATATTGTTTTCCAATTGTCTGGTTTGGGGGTGAAACTTGCCAACCACAATTTATCGCTCTGTTCTAAACAACTTTGTCCTAAACTAATCAACGTTGGCTTCGGCCCGATTTCTACAAAAATATCTATTCCTAACTGGTTCAATGTCTCAATTCCCGAAGCAAATTTCACCGACTGACGGAGATGACGACACCAATATTCTGCGGTTGTTATTTCTTCGGTTGCCAATGTTCCCGTAACGTTAGAAACAATATCAATCGACGGCAAATTATACTGAACTTTTTCTGCGACTTCCCGAAACTCGGCTAACATCGGTTCAACCAGATGAGAATGAAACGCATGGGAAACCGGAAGTTTTTGGGTTTTGTATCCTTGTTGATTGAGAGATTCTACGACTTGGTTAACGGCTTCAATTTCACCGGAAATTACAGTATTTTGGGGACTGTTAATAACAGCTATTTCTACCAGATTCGGCTGTGACTCCAGACAAGCTTTTACGGTTTTTTCGTCAGCAAAAACCACAACCATTTCGCCTTGCGGAAGTTGCTGCATTAAACGGGCGCGAGTGGCAACGAGTTGGAGTCCATCTTCTAAACTGAAGACTCCCGCCACACAAGCGGCGATATATTCTCCTAAACTATGACCGATGAGAATATCCGGTTGAATTCCCCAAGATTTCCACAGTTGAAACAAGGAATATTCAACAGCAAATAAGGCGGGTTGAGTGTATATGGTTTGATGAATTAGGGGTTGAAACTTAGGCGAATATAGCAGGTATAATAATGAGATATCTAAATGATTGTGGAGAAGTTCAGCGCAGTGATTAAGGGTATTTCTGAAAGTGGGCTGAGTTTGATAAAGTTGCAGTGCCATGCCTTCATATTGTGAACCTTGTCCGGTGAATAGAAAGGCTATCTTAGAATAATTATAAGATGTTTTTCCTTTAGTAATATATTTTTTATTTGTTAAGTTTTGCCGAAGTTCGCCAACAGAATCTGCTATGACACCAAGCCGATATTGAAAGTGTGATCGCCCCGTATTTGCACTATAGCAAATATCTTCTATAGATGCTTGGCAATGAGTTAAATAATGCTCATAGTTATGAATATATTCTTCGAGGGCTTCAGGTGTTTTAGCAGAAAAAGTTAACAGGTGTAAAGGGCGGTTTTCGGTAGTTTTAGCTAATTTAATAGACGGGGCTTCTTCTACAATAATGTGAGCATTCGTTCCGCTAAACCCAAAAGAACTTATACCTGCGAGTCTTGGTGTTTCTCCTGAATACCAAGGCATTGATTGGGTGGGAACTGTGATCGGAAATTTATCCCAATTAATATAAGGATTAGGGCTGTTAAAATGTAGATTAGATGGAATTTCTTTATGCTGTAATGCTAACACGACTTTAATTAATCCTGCAATTCCAGCCGCAGCTTCGAGATGACCAATATTGGTTTTTACTGAACCAACAATTAAGGGTTTTTCTGAGGTGTGGGTGTCGCAAAAAACAGCCCCTAACGCACCAATTTCGATAGGATCACCTAAGCTTGTACCTGTTCCATGTGCCTCAATATAGTTAATTTGGGCGGGATTAACTTTACTATTTTCTAGAGCTTGATGAATTACAGCTTGCTGAGAGGGGCCGTTCGGAACAGTTAACCCACTGCTACGACCATCTTGATTAATTGCTGAACCTCGAATTACAGCTAATATTTTATCTCCATTATTAATCGCATCCGATAAACGTTTAAGAATAATAATTCCGCAACCTTCCGAACGCACAAAACCATCGGCTGCCGCATCAAAAGTTTTACAGCGACCATCAGAAGCGAGCATTTTAGCCTTGGAAAAGTTAATGCTAAATTCGGGTGAAATTATGCGGTTAACACCTCCAGCTAAAGCGAGATTACATTCTTTGTTTCGCAAGCTTTGACAGGCCAAATGAATACTCACTAACGAAGATGAACAAGCGGTATCTACAGCTAAACTAGGCCCCGTAAAACCCAACAAATAGGAAAGACGACCTGCGGCTGTACTGTGAGAATTTCCCGTAGCAATATAGGCATCAATTTCTTTAATATCTCGGGTGAGTAACTGTTGAGAATAATCGTTACTGCTAATTCCGATAAAGACTCCTGTTTGTTTTTCTGTAAGTTGTTCGGGGATAATTCCTGCATTTTCTAAAGCTTCCCAACTCACCTCTAAAAGTAAGCGCTGTTGAGGGTCTAGACTAACAGCTTCTCTCGGTGCAATTCCAAAAAACTGAGGATCAAATTCAGCTAAATTGGGGACAAATCCACCATAACGAGTTGAGATTTTTCCTGGGCTTTCAGGATTTGAATCGTAGTAATTTTCGATATTCCAACGGTCGGGGGGAACTTCGGAAATAGCATCTTTTCCTTGCTGTAAAAGTGTCCAAAATTCATCGGGATTTTTTGCACCTGGAAAGCGACAGCCTAACCCAATAATGGCAATCGGTTCTGTACGTGCCGATTCCATTTCTGTTAATTTAGACTGCATTTTTTCTATAGCTTGCAATGCTCGGGTTAGTCGGGAGCGATTGTCTATTTGTTGCTCTTTTGGCTCGGAATAATTTTGATTCATTATTTTACCTCCTATAAGTTGAGAAATTTATCGAGATTAGCTAATTTTTCATCGAGTTTATTGGCAATTTCATCTTCTGAGAGTTCTTGATTTGGTTCTATTTCTAAATCTTTGGGTATGGGGTCTATAACTTTTGTCGATTCTCGCTTAAACTCTATGGGAATAATACTTTCTAGATAGTTAATTAAAGCATCTGTTGTCGGATAGTCAAATGCAACCGTAGAAGGTAAACTACATTCTAAACCCGTTTGCAATCTATTTTTTAATTCAACAGAAGTCAGAGAATCCATTCCCAAATCAAAAAATCCGGTTTTTACATCTAATTCGGTGGGTTGAAAGCCAAGAACTTTTGAGATTTCACCGATTATTAACTTTTCTAAGACTGCTCGACGGTTCTTGATGGGTGTTTGTTGAAGTTGGGGCAACCAAGACGATAAATTTTCGGTTTTTTGAGTTTCGGAAGTAGAATTAAATTCTGCGAAAAAGGGCGAAACTTTATTGACTTGTAAAAATTGCGACCAATCAATTGGAATGACCCCAACTTGTGGGCTAGGTTCCGTAATTAATTGTTCTAATATTTCTAATCCTTGTCTGGGAGAAATCATCCCAACCCCTCTTAAACTGATGTTGGTTTCGGCTTTATTTGCAGCCGCTCCGATATCTGACCAAGCCCCCCAATTAATACTTAGTCCGGGTAGTCCTAAACTTTGACGATAGTGTGCTAAAGCATCTAAAAATGTGTTGGCGGCGACGTGGTTTGCTTGTCCGGGCGAACCTAATAATGCTGTTGCTGAAGAAAAGAGAATAAACAAGTCAAGAGATTGATTTTGAGTGAACTGATGCAAATTCCAAGCCCCTTGAATTTTGGGAGCCATGACCTGTTCAAATCGTTCGCGGTTGAGTTGCATTAATACACCATCATCAAGCACTCCAGCAGCGTGAAAGACACCCCGTAAAGGAGGCATAGTTTTTTCTATTTCTTGAAAGATATCAGCGAGTTTATTCGGGTTATAAACGTCGGCTTTAGCTATTATAACTCGCGCCTCAGCTTTGTCAAACTGAGTTATTTTAGCCTTAATTTCTGAGTTAACTGACCGACGACTCACCAAAACTAAATGTTTTGCTCCTTTGTTAACTAACCAACCTGCTAATAATAATCCTAACCCCCCTAAACCGCCAGTAATTAGATAAGTTCCATCACCCCGAATCGATGAATTAGAGATAACAATTTTACCAAGATGTTTGGCTTGTTGCATCTGCCGAAAAGCCTCTTTTGAGTTTTGAATCGAAAAAACTTGGCGAGGGAGTGGACGAAGTTTTCCGTCTTTAAACTGCTGCATTAAATGATGCAACATCGATTGAATTAAATCGGGTTCTCTGCGACACTGCTCAACTAAATCAATTTTAAAATAACAAGCATTGGGTTTTATTTCATTAACTTGGTTAGTATTCAGACCAGCCTTTCCGATTTCAATAAAGCGTCCGTTATCTTTAAGTACGGAAAAACTTTTATCAATCAATTCACCGGATAAAGAATTAAGAACAATATCAACACCCTGACCTTGAGTTTGCCGCATAATTTCATCGGCGAATTCTAAAGTTCGGGAATTCATAATGTGTTGAATACCTAACGATTGAAGAAATTTCCATTTACTCGGGCTGGCAGTTGCAAATACTTCCGCCCCCGCTTGTTGGGCTAACTGCACCGCCGCTTGACCGACACCGCCTGCTGCTGCATGAATTAAAATCCGGTCGCCTTTAGTAATTTTAGCCAGATGATATAGGGTGTAATATGCGGTTAGAAATGTCACCGGTATTGTGGCTGCTTCTTCAAAGCTTAAACTGTCAGGAATTTGAGCAACCATTGCCGCATTAACGGTAACAAATTTGCTGAAACTACCCGCCGCAATTGCTATCACTTTATCTCCAATATTTAAACCTTTGACTTCATTACCAATATCAATAATTTCCCCCGCACATTCGCATCCTAATAAACCTGCATCTCCCGGATAAAGTCCCAAAGTGTTCAGAATATCGCGGAAATTAAGTCCAGTTGCTTTGACTTTAATTTCTACTTCTTTTGGATTGGGTTGGCGGCGAGGTGAGGATAGCAGTTGAAGATTTTCTAATGTTCCCCGTTGAGTAACGGTCAGTTGATAGGGTTCGTTTGGAATCTGCAAAGTTTCTAAGTTTTTCAATTGACTTACACGTGCCAATCTAGCTACAAAACGGGTATCATTTCGCCAAGTAATTTGATCTTCATTTTTGCTAGTTTCTTTAATTTCACTGAGCAATATTTCCGATTTTTCTATAATATCATTTTGGTTATCTAAATCAATTCTGACCGATTTTAGTTCGGGATGTTCTAAAGCGATAACTTTTCCAATTCCCCAAACAGGTGATTGAAGGATTCCCGATAAACTTCCATTCTCTCCAGTTGAAATTGAACCG
Source organism: Lyngbya sp. (assembly GCA_035285085.1). GTDB lineage: Bacteria > Cyanobacteriota > Cyanobacteriia > Cyanobacteriales > Microcoleaceae > Capilliphycus. Next base: position 65,961 of record JAYKHV010000173.1, read on the forward strand.
CTGGTTACTAGCCATAAACTTGGTAATTCTGAGTCTAAACTTTTCACCAAAGACTGAACTATATTTAACGTACTATTCCATCCCAGCCGAGAAGCTATCTTTAATTCCTCAGAACCCAAATTTTCGATTTTAGGAGTCTCTAAACTCCACAAGTTCACCACACCTGTTAGAGAGAATTTTTGGGTTTTAATTCTTTCGATTATATGGTGATAGTGATTAAGATTATTAGAGTTTATCTGAAATTGGTTTGGGGTTAACTGTTGATAATCTAAACCCGCAAAAACGAGCGTTGAATGTTCTCCACTTTCTTGTAAACGCTCTGCTAATTTTTGACCAACGCCTTGACTGTCGGCAAAAATTAACCAGTGTTTTTGAGTTGTATTCTCTGGTAATTTATGCCGATATTTTTGAGCAACAATTACAGTTTGCTGAGAAAAACTACGCGAATCAATTTGTGAGGGTTCAAGTGTTGCAACTTGTTCAAATCCATTTTCTGATAGTAAGTTTTTCCACTGAGAGGCTGAAATTAGAGGATAATTGGGACGGAAATTATCGCTAAATTTCCACCATCCTTCTGTTAAACCAAAGATAATATCGAGCCAGGATAAAGGTTGAGTTCCTTCGAGTAAAACCAGCATTCCTCCCGGTGCTAATAATTGCTTGATATGAGCTAAAGTTTGACGTAAATCTGCGGTGGCGTGTAATACGTTAGCCGCAATAATTATCTGATAACTTTCGGATTGATATCCTTGTACATTGGGTTCTTTCTCAATGTCTAGAAGTTGATAGCGAACACAGGAATAGTCCTTAAACTTCTGCTCTGCTTTCGTGGTGAATAATGGAGAAACATCCGTAAAGATATATTCAATATTTTCAGTTTTTAAATGGGGTAATAGATAGGCTGTTGTTCCGCCAGTTCCCGCCCCAATTTCGAGAATTTTTAGCTTTTGGGTTTGAGGTTGATTTTCTAAAGTTTTTTGAATAACCTTTTCGACCAAGGTATTCATCACTTTTGCTCCGGGTGAGTTTTGATAAAGTTGAGTTAAAAAGCTAACATCTCCACTCGGAAAGAGTAACTGTATGGGGTCCAATTTTCCTTGCAAAACTTCTGCTAGATGAGAGCCACAAGCAGTTAAAAGGGAAAGTTCCGCTTGTATTTCTGGGTCTAGACAGAGTTGGGTCTGAATCTGACTCGGAGAATCAATTGGAACCGATTCTTTAATGACTTCCCAAGCTTGATTTTGTCTTTGCAGAATTCCGGCTTCTGACAAGATTTCTAGTAGTCGTTCAAATAGACGTTGTTGTTTGCTTGTAATCCCTAATTTATCTGCTAATTCTTGAGATAAAAATGGCTGTTTAGCTGTAAACTCAAACCCCATCTGTCTAAACGCTTGGATAATATAGCTGAGGCTAAAATCTTCCAATTGAGGTAACAGTTGAACGTATTTTTTAAACTGCGGTTGACTTAAAAATTGCCTGAACTCGGGGACAATCTCATCAAAAATTTCTTGAGTCTGAACTACGAAATTAGTTGCAGATGTACTTAGGGGTTGAGGTTTCCATTCAACGGTATACAACCAATCTTGTAGGTTTGGAGTGGAATTTCCTAAAACCGCTTCACGAGTGACCGCTTGAATTTGTAGCTGATTGATTTGTGCTGTAATTTTTCCTTCTGAATTTGCTATTAAAAGATCAGCATTATAAACTTTAGGATTCGATGTACAATGCAGTTTAACTTTACTCCAAAAGGGCTTTTTATCTAATTTATTATAAATAATAAGCTGCTGAAAACTGACGGGTAAATAAGTGTCTAACTGTTCGCCTGAGAAGGCTGCACCAATCGCCTGAAAACAAGCATCGAGTAGAATGGGATGAATCTGATAATGATTCAATTCTTCTACGATAGTTTTCGAGGTTTTTATTTGCGCAAAAACTTGGTTTTCTTCAAAGTCTAATCTGTAGACTTTATCTAAAATTTTAAAAGAATCACCATAGGTTATCCCTCGGTTTTGATAATTTTGATAGACAGCTTCAACGGTTTGAATTGTTCCTTTTTCTGCGGCTTTAAGATTTAATTGATTTCTATTCTGAACTGCATCAGCTTGAATAACTAACTTTCCACTAGCATGATTCACCCAAACTTGTGAATTTTCTAGTAAGCTAAAAATTTCAAAGCAATAACTGTGATTTTCCTGGGGAGTTAAAATCAGTTGAACTGTTTTTTCTCCATTTTCAGGAAGAATCATAGCCTGATGCAAAACCACATCTTCCAAGCCAAAATTTCCTGTAGGATTAACTTGTTTTCCCGCAGCTAACGCCATTTCTATATAAGCTGATGCGGGTAAAATGGCTGACTCAAATATTCGATGGTCTTGAAGAAAATGAGGATAATTTTGACTCAGCTTGCTTTCAAAATGAATGGTTTGTGAGTTGGCTAGATTAAGTTTTTGACCCAGTAAATGATGAAGATTTTGAGAGTTAAAAGAAAGCCTTATCTCAGGAATATCTTGCCAATAACGTTGTCGTTGGAAAGGATAGGTCGGTACAGCCACCCGTTGACGAGAATAATCTTGGTCAAACCCCAACCAATTAATTTCCACTCCAGCTATATACAACTGAGATAAACTCGATAATATTGTTTGCCAATTTTCTTGTTTAGGGGTAAGGCTTGCCAACCACAATTTATCGCTGTTTCCCAAACAACTTTGTCCTAAACTCATTAACGTTGGCTTCGGCCCGATTTCTACAAAAATATCTATTCCTAACTGGTTCAATCTCTCTATTCCAAAAGCAAATTTCACCGAATGACGGAGATGACGACACCAATATTCTGCGGTTGTTATTTCTTCGGTTGCCAATGTTCCCGTAACGTTAGAAACAATATCAATCGACGGCAAATTATACTGAATTTTTTCTGCGACTTCCCTAAACTCGGCTAACATCGGTTCAACCAGACGAGAATGAAACGCATGGGAAACCGGAA
>JAYKHV010000174.1:0-36339 GCA_035285085.1 Lyngbya sp.
TGGTTTTGTTCTTCTTCGGGAGTTGATTGTTTTTGAACGGTTTCTTCTTCCGGTTTCTGCTCAGATTCTTGTTGTTGAATAGTTGAATCTAATTGAGTTTGAACTTCCGTATTTTTCTGTTCTTCTAAATCTTGAGACTGAGTATCTGATTCGGCTTCTTTCTGAACTTTCGACTCTTCTATTTCATTCTCCGTTCCCCCCTGACGTTGAACTTCTGGCTGCGTATTCCCCCAAGCCATTTTTGCCGTTGGATTGCCCGCCCGTTCTGCCCGTTGTAGAATTGTTTGCAGGTCAGGCTGTGGGGCTTTTTGTTGAACGGGTTCAGCAAAAGGACGGTTGGCGAACTGACTCGTTTGCACGGGTGGAGAAGAGGTTGGGGATTGGCTTTTTTGGCGCGAGATAAACGTTTGAGTCATGTTTCGCTTCCCGGTTGATTTCAGCCTTTTTCATAGTTTGCCACAAATTCACGCGATCGCCACAAAATTTTTAGAGCAATTTGTCAGTTGAATTAGAAATCAAAATAGAACCCTTCTCGTTGGACTTTACCCCGGAGGAATAATCCCCAGAGGATGTTTTCCAGTTGGGAACAAATCCCAGGAAAAAAGTCATAAGATTTGTTAAGATTTAAGTATTAACCTAACACAAATCAATCAATTAACCGCCAATTAAAACCGTCGGACAACCGAGTGCAATAGTATTTACAGAAACAGTTTCTTGAATCATATCTCCCTGGCGACAGGCGGGTAAACCATTAATTAAAACCGTTGAACTGCCATTAATAACCACACCGTTTGCATGAGGCGGTGGAACAGGGGGAACTAACAGCATTTCGCAAAAGTGCTGATCGACAGAACCCATTATTTTGACTGCTTTAGAAATTCCTTTTTCCATCTCTTTTAAAGCGTCGGCGGCGAGGACAGGATTACCCGTACTTGTTGCTGCGGTAAACTTATTAACAGATATCATAACTTCTGTCATTGCTTTTGCTAATTGTGTGGCGGCTGCGGGGTTTAATCCTCGCCATGCGGGTTTACCTCCAATCATCACATTAGGACTTCCCAAACCGGGTTTTAAAACCGTACCATGTGCCGTCATATCTCCCAACCGTGCCGCAGGTTTACCGACCATAAATCCTCCTTTTATTTTAGGTAAAATCTGAGAACTAAACCCAACCTCTAATTTCGGTTTCTGTTAGGGGTTGCTCTAGTTTAGCATATTCGCTCTCCGTTGCTTTTAATAAATGTGTCATTGCAATCGGTTTACCTTCATCGGCTGCTAAAAATGCGGCATTGAGCGCAATATTGCGGATATTTCCTCCCGATATATTCAATTTTGCGAGTTTCTTAATATTCAAGTCTTCTGTTGGTGTATCTTTGGGGAAAATTCGCCGCCAAATTTCCGCCCGTTGGTTAACATCCGGCAGGGGAAACTTGACAACAAACCGAATTCTTCGCATAAATGCCGTATCGATGGAATCTTTTAAATTTGTTGTTAAAATCGCCAATCCTTGATAAGCTTCCATGCGTTGCAACAGATAACTTACTTCTAAATTAGCATAGCGATCGCGACTATCTTTGACTTCGCTTCGTTTCCCAAATAATGAGTCGGCTTCATCAAAAAGTAAAATCACGCCTCCGGTTTCTGCCGCATCAAAAACTCGCCTTAAATTCTTCTCGGTTTCGCCAATATATTTGCTAACAACGGTACTCAAATCTATTTTATAAAGATCTAACTTTAATTCCCCCGCTAAAACCTCCGCCGCCATCGTTTTTCCGGTGCCGCTTGCCCCCGCAAATAAAGCGCTAATTCCCAATCCCCTCGCGCCTTTTTTAGCAAACCCCCAACGTTCATAAACGGTCATTCGCTGTCGAACATGGCCGGCTATAGTTTGAAGAATATGTTGTTGAGTTTGGGGTAAAACCAAATCTTCCCAACTCGCGGAAGCTTCAATTCTTTGGGCTAATTCATCTAATTTAGGTCGCGCCGGAATTCTACAAATATTCCAAAGATTGTCCGAGTTTATGGTATAATTTTCTAGGGATTTAATTTGCAGACAGGCGGCTTGAATATCGGTGGAACTGAGGTTAAATTGAGAAACCAATTGATCGACAAATCCATTTGTATTTTCTGCGGATTTTCCCAGCGCTTGGTTCCAAAGTTCTCGCTGTTCGTTTGAGGTGGGTTTGTTCACATCAAAGGTGATTATCGGGCGATATTGTGGCGGCTGTCTATCCTGACAGGTGATAATGACAGGAGTAGAAATTTGTTCGATAATTAACGCGATCGCATTTTCTTTGGCGGCATCTATTGTATCCGTTTGATCGGCATCTAATAATAAAACGGCTTGGCTTAAAATTGCCTCCCGTTCCCACAGTTCTATAAACTGATGCAAGTCGTTTAAACTGGTGGGAATGGCATGGGTAGAAAGGCTAAAAAGAGCGAATCCCAACCGATGACAAACTTGAGTTGCTATTGCCCGTTTTCCCACCCGTTCGTTACCGCAAAGTTGAATAATGGGTAATTCTAATTTTTCGATTTCTAGAAAAGGTCGATCTGCTTTTATCCAAGTTTCGGTAATCGTTTGAGCTAATTTTTGATGAGATTCAACCAAACTTTCGGTAACAGAGACTAACTTAACGATGCCAACTAACCGCTTATCTAACTGATGGGTTCCGACGAGATAATGCAGAATTCTTTCATCAATTCTTAGCGGACTATTTGCCAAAGAATTTCCCGCCCCCACTTCGATTAAATTCCACCGTCTCAGGGGAGATTCCGGCGCGATCGCTTTCCAGTTTGGCTTTTCAAAAAGGGTTTGTGCTAAACTAAATGTGGGATAACTTTGTTGAGAATCAATTTGAGCCGCAGCGCACAATGAAGACCAAGTTGGATCGAGTTCCATTCCCAAACAGAGTAATAAAATTTCCCGCTCAAATTCGGACAAATTAAAATGTTTGCACAGTTGATCGAGGGCGAACGGTTTATCTAAATTTGGGGAATCAATTGGCTGTGTTGGCTGATTTTCCTCCTCAACGGTTTGATTTTGAAGGTAGGAAATCTGACGGTTTAAAGCTTGACGAACTTGATTCAAGGCTATCATTAAAACCTGGGCGTTGGCGGTGTACCAGTCGGGGAAGTCAGGAGAATTCATAGGACGTGTAGAATAGGGCCTGAATATCTATCATTATCCACAGTCAAGAGACTTTCTGCACCATCAATTTGCATTCTCACCAGATAGTCTCCGAGTTTGATATTTTCCAGTGAAAACGTCAAAATATGACTGTTGCGAGTTCGTCGTTTTGCCGAAAAAATGTAGGATTGTGAGTTTTGATCGGAGATACCATTGAGTAATAAAAATACTCGTTGTTTGAATCCCACTCTCAAATCTACCTGAATTTCTATCTCTCCCGAGTACAGATTATCTTCTATTTCTTCAAAATTGATCTCCTCCGAATTAATGGTAATCGTCGGACGCAAAATCAAAGGGATAACGTTGGATTCAAGGGTTCGATTTGAATTTGAACTCAAGCGATCTCGAATGAAATGTACCACCTGCAAACCCTGCAATCCTGCCCTCAAACTGTTGAATTCTTGAGAGGATAAAGCCGAAATATCTAGGGTAATTTGAGTATCTGTAATGTCTTGAGGAATGACTCTGGCGCCTCCAATATGAATCCGGGTTTGCTCTCCGAGAAGTTGTTTTCCTCGAATATTTAGGGTGCTATTTGCGGTGATGGGTTGGTTGATTCCGTTTGAGGGTTCAATCTGTTCGATCATCGGTTGATTTGGAACCGCATAAAATTGACGCGATCGCACGGGTAAGGGCGCTTTTCCGGGTTTTCTTCCCTCAATTAAAACGGCCGTTGCTTGAAAGCCAAAGGAGAGAGAATAGGGAAGTTGAAAAAAGATTGACCAAAGACGAGATAATTCTTCTGTGGTCATCGGAACCGGAATAAACTGCACTAATTGTACTTGTTCATCCAGGGTTGATGCGGTTAGAAAAGGAAAAGAATTGCTGTTAATAACTTGACCGATCATTTCCGGTGTAATAATCGGCTGATCGACTATGGTTTGAATCGCACTCCCTAACAAACGCTGCGGTTCGAGTTCTTGTTCGTTGCCATAAAAGGTTAATAAATAATACAAATCCAGTCCGGCTTGAGCCTGTTTAATTAGATTATCTTTGGGGCGGCGAGTGCGTAAATCTGCATTCCGCCATGCGGGATTAGGAGAAGCTTGATAGAGAAAAATATTAATCCCCGTATCGGGAACCCCGCCCCCAGCATTGTCAGGACGAATTGTTGTTACTCTGGCGCCGGGTACATCATTGGCGATGCCTGTCTGTAACATTTGCTGCAAAATAGCGGTAACGGTAGCGATCGCCAGATAATTACTCATGGGTTTTGCAGTGTGCGCTTCGGTTTGACAAAAGAATATCGAAAATCAGTCATAAACTTCGGAAAACCATAACTTAATTCTTCGATCGCGTTGGAAATAAATCTTAAACAAAATTTACTTAAACTTTACTAAATTTCTGGAATTATTGTTTCATTTTTTGGCCGAGTCGATCTATCATTAAGTCACTTAAAGTTTACTCACACAATTGAAGACTCGTTAAGGAGACTTCCTGATGGCTCGTCTAGATTACTTTGCGCCAGGTGTATACGTCGAAGAGATAGAGCGAGGTAGTCGCCCCATTCAAGGGGTGACTATGAATGTAGCAGGATTTGTCGGCTTCACCGAAGATATTCGCGGAGATGCCCAACTGTTTGAACCGCAACTGATCACGGACTGGACTCAGTATCTAGAATACTTTGGAAAACCGGGTTCTGACGGGTTTACCGATTTTGGCGCTTATCTGCCTTTTGCGGTGAGGGGATGGTTTGATAATGGCGGGGGTCGCTGCTGGGTCGTGAGTATCGGCACCCAACTTCCCCACACAACCGGAAAAAAGCCCCAGGTCGAGGAAAATCTCACCACTACAAGCATTACAACCGTCAGTCAGCGGCCCTCCCTCGCGTTTCGGATGAAGCCGGAACAGGTCGAAAACGGCCGAATTAACGTCATCGTCGAACCGGACGAACCCCGGCCCTCGGACAACCCCGACGAGGAACCTTTTGATACCGGCGAATATTTTAAAGTCACTTTGAGACAGGGCGAAGATATTCTTTCAACTCACAGACATTTGTCGATGAGTCCGGAACCGGAAGCGGGAACATTTGTTGAGACGGCGTTTCAAGAGTCTCCTTTTTTAGAAATAGAAATTCAAGCCACGGAAGGACTGCCTTTGTCCCGCCGTCCGGCGAATGGAATTTATGAAATTAGTACGCCTCCCGAAGTGTATCCGACCGATCAGCTTTATCGCAAAACTTACGGAGGCCGCAACAATCGAACCGGGATTCAAGGGTTATTTGAAATTGATGAAGTTGCGATTATTGCCTGTCCGGATTTAATGTTAGCTTATCAGCGGGGTTTGTTGAATTTAGAACAGGTTCACAGCCTCATGGAAATGATGATGACGAACTGCGAAAATTCGGCGCCGAGTCCCCCTTTTCGGATGGTGGTATTGGACTCGCCTCCCGTTAAAGTTAGGAGAGGAAATAGCCCTGTTTCTCCCGAACAAAGTAAACCCCAAGATGTTGCCGAATGGCTGAATCAATTCGGCCGTCGTTCTCAATTTTCGGCGTTATATTATCCCTGGCTTAAAGTTCCCAATCCCCGAGATAATGGCAAGGGAATTTATGTTCCTCCCTGCGGTCATATGATGGGAATTTGGAGTCAAACCGATGAAACCAGAGGGGTATATAAAGCGCCCGCTAATGTTACGCCGCGTGGGGTGATTGGTTTGGCTTACGATACGAATTTCCGCGAACAAGAATTACTGAACCCCAAAGGAATTAATTGTGTTCGCAAGTTTCCCAACCGAGGAATTCAAGTTTGGGGCGCCCGAACTTTGGTTGAACCGGATAATGTTTTGTGGCGTTATATTAGTGTTCGTCGTTTGATGAGCTACATTGAAAAATCAATTGAACTGGGAACCCAATGGGTGGTTTTTGAACCGAATGATGAAGATCTTTGGGCGCGAGTTCGACGAACGGTTAATAACTTTCTCGAACGAATTTGGCGGGAAGGGGCGCTGTTTGGAAGTTCTCCGGAAGAGGCATTTTATGTTAAGTGCGATGGAGATCTCAATACAGAAGAAACCATGAGACTGGGGATATTGTACATTGAAGTTGGGGTTCGTCCGGTTCGTCCGGCTGAGTTTGTTGTTTTCCGAGTTAGTCAGTGGGCGCCCAATCAATAATTGATCGGGTTTAATTTGGCTTTGGATTGCTTGTTCAAAAATTGCGTTAAGGGGTTAAAAAAATGGCTGAACTTCTGACGGCTTGTAAGTTTTATTTCGAGGCTGATGGAGTCACGGAAAAACAAATTTTAGAAGTTGGGGGTTTATCTGTTGAGTCTCCCGTAGCGGGAGATGCGGGGGTTTTGGGTTCATCAAAAGGCGGTACAAAAACTCGCCAAGCGACTCCCACGAGTGAAAAGTTTTCTAAAGTAACGGTCAAGGTTGTCGCCACAACGGATAAAGATCTTTATATCTGGTATAAAGATTGTAATACCAATGATGGCGGCGCTTCCAATTGGACTGGCAACCGCAAAGCCGCATCAGTTACGGCTTACGATCAGGCGGGTGGTATGCAAGCGCGTTGGGAAATTAAAAATGCTTATCCCTGCAAGTATGAAGGCCCCAAATTTGCCGCAGGGGATACAAATATGGCAAATGAAACGTTAGAATTGGTTCACGAAGGTATTGAACGAGTGCAATAGTTTATAGGGCAAATTATTCATTGAATAACAATGGCAACATTTCCCGAACTGCTCACTGCTTCTCGATTTTATCTCGAACTCAAACTCGAAGGAAGTCAGGAACCCGTTGATGCGACGTTTCTCGAATGTCGGGGGTTTAAACGCACTCAGGAGGTCATCGAATTTTGTGAGGTTACACCCCAACAGTGGGGGAGCAAACCGGCTAAATTTGGTCGGGTTATTCGCACAAAAGTTCCCGGTAATTCTAAGACGGAAAATATTATTTTGCGGCGAGGAATGACCAATTCAATGACGCTTTGGAAGTGGTTCAATGCTGTTGAAGAGGGGAACTGGGCGAAACAGTTGCGCGATGGTTCTTTAACAATATATGATCAATCAGGTCAAGAACAAGCTCGGTTTCAATTTAGAGGCGCCTGGCCAACTCGTTACAGTGCGATGGATGTCAGCGCAGGGAGTAGCGAGATTGAAATTGAGGAATTAGAATTAGCTGTTGAAACCGTGACGCGAAGTCTATAAATTCTAATGTTGCAAACCGAGTTTGAGTTTACTTTACCCAAAGGTTATTTAGACACCGATGGCAATGTTCATCGCATTGGGATGATGCGTTTGGCAAAAGCAATTGATGAAATTATTCCCCTGCGCGACCCCCGGGTGAAGTCAAATCCTGCTTATGCTACGGTGTTAATATTGTCGAGAGTTGTGACTCGTCTCGGTGCGTTAGAGGAGGTGAATCCTGTTATTATTGAGAACTTATATGCTTGTGATTTAGACTATTTAATTAAGTTTTATCGCCAGATTAATGAATTAGAATAAAATAGTTTTACCCCTCACAAGTTATAATAAATATCATAATTTTGTACGACAAATCATTATAATTAAGAAACATCTAAAATTTGGCATGACCAGTTCAAACTTACCCCCAACTGAATTTAACTTTACACTACCCAAAGGCTTAATTGACGAACAAGGACAGGTTCATAGCCAGGGTGTGATGCGGTTAGCAACGGCAAAAGATGAAATCTTTGTTCAGAAAAATACTCGCGCACAGGTAGAGCCAGTATATGCTGTTTTAGTGCGGTTATCAAGGGTTATTACTCAGTTGGGGACTTTCTCCTCAGTGACTCCCGAAATATTAGAGAATCTATTTACTCTCGATCTGGCTTATTTGCGGGAGTTTTATAATCGAATTAATCAACAAAATACGGCTTATTTTGTGGTCAAATGTCCCCAATGTAATGATGAGTTTAGAGTAGATTTAGCCTTGTCGGGGGAGTCGTAAGCTACCCCTCAGAACAACTCCGTGAGGAGGTAGCTTGTATTGCCTTTCATTTTCACTGGTCTTTAGAAGATATTTTGAATTTAGAACATTCTAGCCGTCGAGAGTGGGTCACAGAAATTCAAAAATTCAACCCAAACTTCTAAGCAAATTGAAAGGATAGAAGGCAAGAAACACAAAGCCAGAAAAATGACAGTGTGTTGAAACTGGACGAATCAAAAATCCAGAAAAAAAATCCCCTAAAAAATTAAATTTAATAAACGGGTAAAAAATCACTTAATTACTGAAAACCATTAAATAGTCAATTAATTTGATTTGACAAAAAAACAAATTATCTGTAGCGACTTCCAAACAGTAAAGCCGCTACAAAGAGAGTTAATCGGGTACTTTAGGCACGAAAGGATTGGCGGGATTTCCTATCCTAAATAGCACCGTGAACACATTATCTTTGACCAATAAATTATTGCCAAAAGAGTCGGTACCATAATCATATTCCTGATTTTGCCAGTTGACCGAAAGCGTGGGGCTATTATAACCATCTCTGAGCTTGAACAGTAAACTTGCACCGTAGCGAGAGCGGCTGGTATTTTCATCAATTGGTGCAAAATACATGAATAAAAGCAGGTTATTAGTCGGGCTAACCGTTAAATCTGCTCGCAGTTGATTTTAATAGGAATTTGGCAAAATATCTCCAAAAGAGTTGGTCAATCTAAAAGAGACTATTTTCCAATTCAAGCGGGCGCTAGCCTCCACCGTACTCGCCGGGGAATCGCTAACCACGTTGCCAATTCGACTTTCCCGATCTAACGCATAATTCAAGTCCGTGGTCAAGATTAAATTGGCATCTTCGCCCAAAGAAATGTTTTTGGAAACCGTCGCCCAAAGTTGACTGTAATAATCTCGATCCGGGTTCAAATAACCAATTCCTCCGGCTTGAAAAATCCAACCCCCGATGGTATTATTAGTATAATCGCCCCCTAGATAAGCCTTGAATTCTTCCGAAGCGATCGCCCCCGCGTAATACCTGACCGCCTCTTGAGTATTCGTCAAATTGCCGGTCAAACTCAGGTGGGGATAGTAAACGGTTTCTTCCCGATAAATGCTTTCCCCAATCAAATTCACATCGGTGTTAAAAATATTCAAATAAATTTGCGTATAATAATCCTGCAAATTTGCCGTAGAAAAATTGATGCCGTTAACGGCCGAAATAAACTGTACATTTGTATCCGCACCGCCTTCGCCGGCGCCCCGGGCAACCGTTCTCGGCGCCCCGGTGGGTTGATAAAAAGTTTCGCCGGGTTCAAGATTTCGCTCGATCACCGGAGAAATCCCCAGCCAAATACTGTTATAATTTGCCGGGGGAATTTCGCTTAACTCTGTGATTTCCGGGGTCAAACTTTCCGCCCGTCCAATTCCCGCCGAATAAATAGTAAAACTGCTGGCGGGCAAGCGGGTATTGTTGGCGGCGAGAAATAAGTTTCGGTTAATATTGGTGTTAACCGGATTCGCACCGCCCTCCAAGTCGGGAATCACATCGGGCAGAAGTAGGGCGCCGGCCTGCAAAACGGTATTTTCCAGGCGATTTTCGTCCGCCCCCAAAACCGTTAAGCCGCGAACAGTACGCCCCAAAACCGCTTCGGTGTCGTTGGCTTTAACCACCTGTCTGACTTGATAACCCGTTCCGGCTATGGTATTATCTAAGTCTTCTTCCCGCTCGATTTCCGTTTGTAGCGATTGACTGTTGCCCGGAAACGCACCGATATTGGGAAAATAAAAGTCAACCCCAATGTCTTGGCCGTTGGCGCCCCGTTGAAAACCGGGCTGTTGGATGGCAGCAAAGGATTCAGGGGTGACGGTATCCCCGACTTGAGAAGTTTGGAAAACCCGAGTGGGAACCAAAAAACGCTCGTCAATACTGTCGCGATCGATCACCAAACCGGGGGTAAAAGTACACTGGCGATCGCTTGCAGATTCATCAAAAATACAGGCGCCGGTAAAAGTCATTTGCAGTTCCAATCCGATCGCCGTTTGAGGTTGGGTTGTGGTGGTGGTAACGACTCTTTCGTTGGGAACGGTACGCAGTTGAAAATAACGGCCGGTTTGGTCTACGATGTAAATATTATTTCGGGTCAAACTTTCCACCACTTGACTGTCGAGTTTGACCAGCCCGTTTAAAAAAGGATCGCTTTCAATCCGGTCGCCAAAAGTGTACCCCGACAAAAATTCCCATTCCGTCAGGTGGGTGATGGCGGTATCATTTAATCGTATAGTTTTTGTAAAAGGATTGATTTCGGCTTCCGGAGCAATTCGAGGCGGGATAATATAGTTCGGGTCCTCTGGTGGGGCGGGTTCAAGTTCTGGAGAGGGATCGGTTTGCGCCAAAACGGGTAGGGGCAGGGCGAAGCTGGCGATCGCGAAAAAGGCAGGAAAAGTTCGGAGAATAGAAGTCCGAACCGTTGAGAGAAATTGCGTGTTTGGGATAACCATTAAACCGGGGTTGACGACAGTTAAGCGTAAACTGTAGAAAATTGTTGAAAGTCGTAGAGAAACGATATAATCTGAAGGGGTCACAGTTTTAGGAATATTGGCCAATGAGAGTCGTTGAGCGTCATCTCATTAAACCCAGTAATAAATACTGGAAAGAAATCGATGAGTTAGCGTACAAGTCTAAGAACTTGTATAACCTGGCTAACTATTATTGTCGTCAACAATTCTTTGAAACAGGTTCATCGTTGTCACTCACCGACCAATACCCACCTAACCAAGAGTAGTGATGCTTACTTAGCCCTACCTACAAAGGTTTCAAAGCAAATCATCAAACGAGTTACGTCCACTTGGAGAGGATATTTTCAAGGTCATAAAGAATGGCGAAAGTCCCCAGAAAAGTTTTTTGCTGAACCGAAAATCCCCAAGTATAAGGATAAGCAGAAAGGACTGCCCGTTGTAATCTACTCTCACGAGTCAGTTTACAAACAGTCTCTAAAACGAGGGATTTGTCATTTGTCAATGTCTAACATTCAAATCCCAACAAAAGTTCAAAAAGTCGTTGAGGTTAGAATTGTTCCGGCAACCGCTTGTTACTTCGTTGAGATTGTCTATGAAAAACCTGAACAGCAATCTGTAAACTCTAACTATATCGCAGGTGTTGATTTAGGTATTGACCGATTGGTTGCTCTATCAACAAATAAGCCAGGTGTTAGACCTTTGCTGATTAACGGGAAACCACTGAAAAGTGTCAATAAACATTACAACAAACTTAAAGCGAAGTACCAGAGTTATCTAACTGGGAAACGCAGAACAAGCAACAAAATTGAATCTTTAACCTATTATCGAAACCGTTTTGTAGACAATTATATACACCAAACCAGTCGAATAATTGTTGACTACTTAGTTGAACACAACATTAAAACACTGGTGATTGGCAAGAATGACAATTGGAAGCAGAAGGTCAATATAGGTAAGCGAAATAATCAACAATTTACCCAGATTCCACATTCAAAGTTAGTTAAACAGCTAACTTATAAATGCCAATTGGTAGGAATCGAAGTGATTGAGACAGAGGAGAGTTACACCAGTAAAACTTCGGCACTAGATTTAGAAAAACCTTGCAAGCACGAAACCTATGAAGGCAGACGAGTTAAGCGAGGGCTGTTCAAGTCGAGTAGCGGGAAAGTTATCAACGCCGATGTAAATGGAAGCCGACCGATCAAGAGATAAGTATTTTCCAGAGGCGTTTACCGTCGAGGAAATAGTGCGCTGCGCCGTACAGCCATTACTGGTTAATCCAGTGAGAAAAACTAAGCAACACTTTTCTACAGTTTAGTTTGTACGGTTTAACCTTCGTTGAAAACAAATCGGTTGATGCGCCGAAAAGACCCTGGTTTTTGACAATTGCTGTATATTAAACAGATAAATGCCCAGTTTAAAGATTTAATGCCCAAATCAAATATTTCCTGAAACACCCACCTGATGGTAGGTTTGGCTTTTTGAGCCGAATTTTTGAAGGAATTGATGTTTAAACAGATAAATGCCTTTTTGTCTTTTTTTGGTGAAAATTGTTTAAACAGATAAATGCCTTTTTCCTAAATTGACCCAATTGCCATAACTATAACTTATATATTGGCACGGTCAGCCATTCAACCTTAAACGTCAAAAGTATTGATATAAAAGGGAATTAGCTCTAACTACGCCCAAGCCCGTGAGTGGCACTAGATGCAACAACGGCAGGGAAGGAGACATTTTCTTGCTCTTAAACAGTTATTTGCCTTTTTCCTAACTTTTCGTTTAATGTACAAATAATGTGGCAATCGACAACAATTAGACAAAACAAAACCCCGACTTATGGGGCCGGGGAGAGAAAACGAGCTTCACATCTACCAACACCATAATATCCAGAACCTACCTCGGTTGAGAATGTTGATATTACGGATCTTTTGGGACTGCTCAAGACAAACGATCCGTGAAAATACGGAGAACCCCAGAAGACCTTATCCTCAAACCCAAGCTGTGCCTGAGTTACAGATACTTTCACTCCTTTGAAGATTCTCCAGACGATCAAGAATCGCGATCGCTGTGGGTTTGCTCATCAGAAGTAGTCCCAGCCCGTTGGGGATGTTCTGCTATTTCCTCGGATAACTGATCTAACACAGACTCAACGCGATCGCGAAGTTCAATCAATTGTTGCTGCTGCAATCGACCCCATTGAGGCAATTCATTGATAAACTGTTGTAAGTCAACAATCACCCCCGTTAGATGCTCAATTTGCTCTAACTCGGGTCGATGTTGAAACTTGACGACAACCCTCTCTATCTCTTGTTGGATCTTTTGAACCGTTTGTTCTAGGAGTACCTGGCGTTCTAAGAGGCTTTGGAACAGGGAATGATTTGTCCCGGAGTCAACTTGGTGTTGAGTCGCTGGCGAGAGCTCGGGATGCCATTGTTCCAAAACCCAAGAAGATGAGGATTGCTGAGTCTTTAACTGTTCACTTAATTGCGTTAATAGGACTCGATCGCGATCGAACAATTTTTTCAAGTGAGCGGTACGCTTATACTGTTGTTGGGCGAGGCGATATCGATTAATTTGGTTGAATAATAAAGAAATAGTCAAGGGAATAATTGCGCTTAGAACCGAAAACCCCCCGACGGTGGCAACAATACCGATAATAGCAAGGGCGAGAAAAACCGATTCAACGATTTCCAGCCCATTTTGAATTTTCATAACCTAAGTTAGAGTTGCAAAATCAATCGAGCCAAATTGAAATAGATCAAAACGCCGAGAACATCAACCGCCGTCGTAATAAACGGAGCCGACATCAACGCCGGATCTAACCCCAACGTCCGAAATAAAAACGGCAAAGCCGAACCCGCCACTGATGCCAAAATCGAAATCGCCACCAAACTAATCCCAACCGACACCGCAACAGATACATTCCCCTGAACAATAAACAAAGTTGCCCAAGCCGTTGCTAAAACCCCCAAAATCGTCCCGAGTAAAGCACCCGCCAAACCTTCCCGCCAAATCACTTGCAATGGCCCCATCGCCCGAATTTCATCGGTATTCATCCCCCGAATCACAACGGTAGACGACTGGGCGCCGACATTTCCACCCGTTCCGGTTAACAGCGGAATAAAAAACGACAACGCCACCACCTGTTGCAAGATATCCTGCTGCATTTTCAAAATTGCACCCGTCACACTATTAGTGAGCAGCAAAATCAATAACCAAATCACCCGACGGCGAGCCACCGTTAACAAACTGGCTTGAAAATAATTATCCCCTTGAGACTGCACCCCGCTAAGGGCATAAATATCTTCGGTGGTTTCCTCTTGCAAGATATCCAACACATCATCAACGGTAATAATCCCCACCAGTCGCTGTTCGCTATCCACCACCGGAATCGCCAGAAAGTCATAGCGTTGAATAATCCTCACCACTTCCTCTTGATCCGTATCGGTCTGCACACAAACCAAATCCCGGTTGAGAATATCACCAATCGTCTGATCCAGTTGGGCGGTCACTAAGTCCCGCAAAGACAGAATTCCGGTTAACTTGCGATCGCCATCGGTCACATAAAGCGAATAAATCGTTTCGGTGACATTGGCCAAACTGCGAATCCGCTCCAAACTTTGACCAACCGTGTAATGCTCCTTTAAAGAGATATATTCCGGCGTCATAATCCGACCTGCGGTTCCGGCTTCATACCCCAGTAACAACGCAGTCGTTTGGCGTTCAGTGGGGCTGAGTTGAGACACCAGACGCCGCACAACCGCCGCCGGGAGTTCATCAAACAGTCGGGCGCGATCGTCGGGTGACATTTTATCAACAATGTCAATGACTTCCTGGCGTTTAAATTTTTCGCACAAAGACTGCTGAACACTGGAGTCCAGTTGTTCGTAGACTTCGATCGCCTCGTCTTTGGATAACAAACGAAAAGCAATTACTTGCATGGTTTCCGGTAAACCTTCGATCGCTTCAGCAATATCGGCCGGTTGTACGGGGACGAGAATTGTTTTAGCCGCTTGCAAATCTCCCCGTTCCAACAAGACTTGCAGTTGTGAGCGTACTAGCTCCCGCAATTCTTTACGCGATATCGTTGTCAGAGTTGATTTATTCTCCTCAGTCAATGACAGCCCTCCTAATCACGAGTCTGCATCCAGTCTAGAAGCAAAGTGGCATGAGAATGTATAACTTCGCCGAGGACCGGTTGTTAGAAGTTGAAATAGCCGCTCTAGTGGCACAATGTGCTCGATCCACTCGCTCAAATTGAGAGAGGTTGAGTCTGTTTTTAGCTCCAATCAGAACTTCATCCTGCGGTTGTTCAATCCAATTTTTGATCATCACCTGCGGTGTACATTTTGGCTACACCTTAGTTTGTAGTATCGCATAAACTCTTAATTAGCCAGAAGACCCTGTAGCTTGATTGAGGAGAACTTGTATCTTCATCGGGTGGAGTTGGGGGTTCTCTTTTCCCTAGAGATGAGGCACATTTCCGGGAAAACGGTAGGGATTTCCCAATCTAGGGGTACAACCCCTGATTTTTTCCGATTGCCCTCTGAAACCGGGTATTAGTCTGATTTACCCAGAACGTTTAAGATTGTGTTTATATTTTGCCGAAATCAGTCATCTGAATCACTCAACACAGCCAAGGTCTGTAACTCAATGGGTTAGGACCGGCTCTCCAATGTTGGGTTATTCTCTTAAATTCCAATATCAAAGAAGATTAGGCGTAGCGGAAAGTTCCTTATGGGTGTAAATAACTTTAATGAGTTTGCGGCTCGGATTGAACAAGAGGAAGTATGTTTCTGCGATCGCACGGAAACCAGAGAACAAACCCATCGGTTCTTCTACCCCGAAGAAACTCGGGGAAGGGATACCTTTAACTGCAACTGGCTTACACCCATCGCCTCAACACACCTGTGTCAGCATTATGTATTTGCCAAAGCATTACAAATTACCACAGATGCAGTGATGATTACCCGAAGTCATCTCCATCCTCGCGGCCCAGAAATTATTTATGTTAATTCAGCGTTTACAAAGCTTACCGGTTACTCACCCCAGGAAATTTTAGGTCAAGCTCCCCAAATTCTCTCAGGCCCAAAAACCGATCGCCGTGTCCTGAGACGGTTGAAGCAAACCTTAGCCCGAGGACGAGTGTTTGAGGCTGAGGCGATTAATTATTGTCAAGATGGCAGCGAATCCTATAACCGCTGGCACATCGAACCTCTTTTCAATCGCCAAGGAGAAATCATATACTATTTAGCGATTCAACGAGAGATTCACCCGAACCGTCAGATTCAAAGTCCACTCTCGACTCGCGAACATCTTGACCCACTTACAGGTTTAGCCAATCGGAGTTGGTTTTTGCAAAGGCTACAGCAAGCCGTTGAGCAAACTCGAATACATCAAAATTATTTGTTTGCCGTTTTGTTGTTGGATTTAGACCGATTTAAGCTGATTAATGATAGTTTAGGTCATCAAGCAGGCGATCAACTTCTGATGGCGATCGCTCAACGTCTACAAGGCTGTATTCGTCCGACGGATATGGTGGCGCGACTCGGTGGCGATGAATTTGTGATTTTGCTTGATAATGTTCGAGATTTGCTAAAAGTCTCCCAGGTCGCCGAACGCATTCAAAAACATCTCAACAAACCTTTAATGCTGAAAAACCACGAGGTTTTCACCACCGCCAGTTTGGGAATTGTTCTCGGGAGTACGGACTACGTTCATCCTGAAGATTTGATCCGAGATGCTGATACCGCTCTCCATCGCGCGAAAGCACGCGGTAAGGCTTGTTATACGGTTTTTGACCAAACCATGCACCGTCACGCTCTCGAACGGCTTCAGCTTGAAAATGACCTGCGACGGGCGATCGATGGCGAGCAACTGCAAGTCTATTATCAACCCATTATCTCGATGGATACCGGGCGAATTACCGGGTTTGAAGCCTTGTTGCGTTGGCAACATCCCACACGGGGGATGATTCCACCCAATTATTTTATTCCGATCGCCGAAGAAACGGGATTAATTCAAACCATCGGTCAATGGGTACTCAAAGAAGCTTGTCAAAAAGCCAAACTTTGGCAGTTGACCTTCCCTCAATTTCCGTCTTTATTTATGAGTGTTAATCTTTCCATTCACCAACTCACCTATCCCAATTTGGTGGAAATGGTGGCGGAAATTTTAACGAAAACGGGTTGCGATCCGCATTATTTAAAGTTAGAAATTACCGAAAGTGCGATCGCCGAAAAAGCGGAGACGGTGATTCCGATTTTAGAAGAACTCACAAAATTAGGGATTCAATTGTGTATTGATGATTTTGGGACGGGTTATTCTTCCTTGAGTCGGTTGTATTATTTCCCCATTACGACTTTAAAAGTTGATCGGTCTTTTGTTTCGGGAATTACTCAGTCCAATGGTACAACAAAAATTGCTTCTGCTATTGTTAACTTAGCCCACAGTTTGGGATTAGAAGTCATCGCAGAAGGCGTAGAAACAGAACAACAATTAGCCACATTGCGAAGTTGGGGCTGTCAACTCGCTCAAGGTTATCATTGGGCAAAACCGGCTGCCAGCCCCCAAATTGAAGCGTTATTAGCTTCCTGTCCCTGTTGGGAATAGTCGGATGAGCAATGCCCATCCAACCCTCGAACCATAATTAATCTTTAATCCTTGAAATGTTTGATAATTGCTTCGGCAAATTCCGAACATTTCAAAGATTCCGCAGGCGGTTCCATTAACCGAGCTAAATCATAGGTCACTTCCCGGTTAGAAATAGCAGCGCCCAAGCCTTTTTTAATCAAGTCGGCCGCTTCTTGCCATCCCATATATTCTAACATCATTACTCCCGAAAGAATTAACGATCCGGGGTTAACGCGATCTAAACCGGCGTGTTTGGGTGCGGTGCCGTGAGTCGCTTCAAAAATCGCACATTCATCGCCAATATTTGCACCGGGACCCATTCCCAAACCGCCCACCATCGCCGCCGCCGCATCGGATAAATAATCCCCATTCAGGTTCATTGTCGCCAGGATTGAATATTCTGCCGGTCGGGTTTGAATTTGTTGGAAAATACTATCGGCAATGCGGTCATTGACCATAATTTTTTCTTTCCATTTCCCATTACCGTGAGTTTCCCAAATTGCCTCTAAAACCTGCGCCACTTCCTGAACAATTTCCTGACGTTTTTCAGGCGTTAATCCATCGTATCCAGGCTCAACTTTTCGGGCATTATCTTCGTTAGAAATCTCGGGATTATCTTCTTTATTTCCCAAAATCCAAGATTCCCGTTCGGTAATACATTCGTTGCGAAACTCGCTGGTTGCCAGTTCGTAGCCCCAATCTCTAAATGCACCTTCGGTATATTTCATAATATTCCCTTTATGCACTAAAGTTACCATTTGTTTGTCTTTGGGCAACCTTAAAGCGTGTTGGATCGCCCGACGAACTAACCGTTGAGAACCCGTTTTACTAATGGGTTTGATGCCAATTCCCGAATCAAAACGAATTTGTTTTTTACCGTGTTCCGGTGTGGCGGGAATTAAATCATTATTGAGGATATGAATCAGTTTTTCGGCAATTTCTGTTCCTTCTTTCCATTCAATTCCCAAGTAAATATCTTCTGTATTTTCCCGGTAAATAATTACATCCAATTTTTCCGGGGTTTTGTGGGGGGAAGGCGTACCCGAATAATATTTACACGGACGAACGCAGGCGTAAAGGTCGTTAATTTGTCGCAACGCCACGTTTAACGAACGAATACCGCCGCCGATGGGAGTCGTTAGGGGACCTTTGATGGCGACGCCGTATTCTTTGATGGCGGTGAGGGTGTCTTGCGGTAAATACTGGTAGGTGCCGTATTGTTCGCAGGCTTCATCGCCGGCGTAGACCTTGAACCAACTAATTTTCCGTTGACCCCCGTAGGCGGCTTCTACGGCTGCATCTAACACCCGTTGGCTGGCTGGCCACAGGTCGATGCCGGTGCCATCTCCGCGAATAAACGGGATAATCGGATTATCGGGAACAACCGGTTCGCCGTTGTTGAAGGTTACTTTTTCGCCTGTGGTGGGAGGGGTAATTTTTTCGTACATGAGGTTATCCTATCACATCAAATTTAGCGGGCAGAACGGATATTATACTGGAATCCGTTTTCGCCTTTTTCACGATTTTTGACGACGACTGAACTAATGGGCTAGAAATCTACAATTTCTTTAGAATTGTTGGACGCATCAAGTTAAAATGAAAATGAATAATTGAGTCGGTTTGCAGAATCTTGTTATACAAAATTTATGAATTTAAGGGAATCTTCAATAAAATTCAGAGGGTTTAATAAATCTTTTCTATAGCAGTACGTTTTTTGGTTAGGACATTCCTAAATCCTAGAAACCTTTCACAGTCTACTGTTCCCTGTTCCCTGTTCCCTATTCCCGATTCAAGTAGCACTATAAAAAATTAAACCCATAAATCTAGTGATGAAGATCGGCGAGAACTTTAGCCCTTTCTTCACAGAATGTCCGACTCTACCTCTAGTTATTGCTAAAGGGGGAGAGAAAAACCAAACCAAGCCAAGTAGACTTAGATTCAGGAAAAATAGTTTGTTGGACGATTCATGGAAGAGAACTTATTCGATAAAACGTTTCGAGACAGCGAGGGCAATATTGTGATCGCCCAACCTCCAAATCTGCCGATAGTGGTCGCGTTTACAACCACTCTACTCACATTCGTTGTTCCCAGTGGCAATCTCCATACAGGTCTGGACGCGATCGCTTTTGGCTCTTGGTTTACTTGGGCGTGGATGGAGTTATTCGATGGCGTTAACTATTTTCGGCGATCGCTCGGTTTACTCGCGCTAATAGCCGTAATTGCTTCGAGGTTCTACAACAACTTCTGATTAGCAGAACGTCGGTCTCCGAAATAACCGATACCTCGAATACTTTTCTATAGATTCCAGAACTCGGGACTAATCTAAAATAACATTTTCTTCAATTCCCTCAGGGGGAATTTTTTTATTGGGAAACTGTCTATATTGTCCTGAACTGTCGGCTAAGTCTTTGTAAGAGAAAGGGAGACTTCTTATAGTAGATGTCTTTACCAGGGAGCGAACGATGAAAAAGATTAAATTCAAAGCGGTCAGTTTATTATCTGTCGCCGCAGGCTTGTTATTAATGTCGAGTCCGGCTTTGGCTTCAACGTACAAAAGCACCAGTGGAACAACGACTTTGGTTGTCAAACGCGATGCTAACCGCACATTAGCTGGAAATTATTCGACAACGGTTAATAACCGTAGAATTGTAGGAGATATCCGCATTACCGATGCAGAAGGTGTACCGGGTTCTTACATTTATCAAGGTGTATTTTCCGATCGCGGTTTGGATGGAAAAGGGGAATGTATTGGTGATATTACCATAGTTCGTCGTCAGATTGATCGTTCGGCGAGAATGGGTGCAAAAGTGACTTGGAAAGTTAAAGGCGGTCCGAGTTGTGCTTCGGTGGGTAAAACCTATACGTTAGACTTAGTTGAAGCTTTGCCTTCTCCTGACCGAAAAGGAAATTTTAACTGGAATAATTCCGGGACTTGGCTTTCTGAACCGTTGCGGTATTCGACATGGCCGAAATGGAAAGTAACTTCTAGTGATGGTGAATTGAATTGTCGCGAAAAACCGAACGGTACAATTAAACGGGTTTATCGCACGAATGTTGACCAAATTGAAGCGAATAAAAACCGAGCCAATGCTTTTGATTTAAGTCGGGGAAATAACCCTTGGTTGTTAACAACTGATGGCTGTTATGTTCGAGCAAATCGGCAGTTTATTCAACCGCTTTCTATGCCTTAATTTGATAATTTTAAGGCGATAAAAACCCGGTTTCTCAAAGAAACCGGGTTTTTGGGTTGACTTAACAAGTGATGGCTGTTATGTGCGAATAACTTTCACAAATACCGGGTTTTTGGGTTTACCGTTACTCTGCTTTTACATCTTCAACATCTTCAGGATCTTGAGATAAAATCAACGCACTGTAAGGGCCGATCGCAATATTTCCGTTGTACTCTAACCCATCTTTTTCGCCTTCATTGGCAATCATATCGCAGCCGCCAAAATTGCCAAAATCTTCGCTATAATACTGGGAATCGCTATTAAACCGCACCCGCCAAGCACCGCCTTTTGGAAAGCCTAAATTGTAACTGTCATAACTGCGGTCTGCGAGATTAACAACAATCACAACATCATCTTTTGCACCGCCCGTTTCCCAGCGATGAAAGGCGAGAAGTTTATCGTTATCGTTAACATGATAAACGTTCACATTTTGACCGAGGAAACCGCGAGTATTTCCGTCTACATTGCGTCGTAAACTGATTAAATCCCGATAGAGGGCAAAAATTCCGCCGAGGGCATGACGCCGCTGCATATCTAACGGATCGGTGTCTTTAAACCCGTTATATACCAGTAATTCTTGACCCTGAAAAATCATCGGAATACCGGGGGAAGTCAGAACTAAAATCGCACCCAAAGTTGAACGTTTGCGAGCAAACCAACTCTCAGCATTTCCCTCCCAAACTTCCTCGGGAAGTCGGGGTTCATCGTGTGCCTCTAGGAAAATTACCCGCTCAAATACATCAGAATTATACCGATGAGTAATTGCTTCTTTAATGACATTCAAATCCCGAGAATCATCCTCGGGAGCGGTAATTACACCCCGAACCGGATGCAGAAAATCGGGGTCCCACTGAGCATCAAATCCGGCTCCACCCGCCCCCGTATCTTTGGTAATCCATTCGTTATTGCGGAGGTCTTCTGCAATCATAATTTTCTCGGGAAAACGGCTGTCAATTTCCTCATTAATCCACTGCATTAAACTCCAACCCTCGGGAATTTCCGTTCCATCTTCTTCCATCGAACGGATATTTAAAGTTGAATCCCAACGCAGTCCATCAATGTGATATTCGGTTAGCCACATTAACACATTATCGCGCAAAAATTGACGCACTTCGGGGCGACCATAGTCGGGACGAGTTTCACCCCAAGCGGTTTCGGCTCGTCGGTCATTAAAGAAATAAATGCCTCCTTTGTCGTCTTCGCTCCAACCGTCAAATTGCCACAAATCTAAATCACTGGGGCCAAAATGGTTGTAAATGACATCTAAAATTACCATCATGCCATTTTGATGAGCCTCATTCACAAATTCTTTCAGGGCTTTTGCACCGCCATAAGCACTTTCAACGGCAAAAATATCGGAAGGGTTATAACCCCAAGAAAAATCACCGGCAAACTCGGCACTGGGCATAATTTCAATGGCATTAACACCCAGTTCTTTTAAATAGGGTAGTGCGCGAGCGGCACTTTTAAAGGTTCCGGGTTTTCCTCCGGGTTTATCGGCGAACGTACCGATGTGCATTTCATAAATAACTAACTCATTCCAGTTGGGAGGCGTAAAGTCGCGATCGCCCCATTGAAATTGAGCAGAAACAATGATAGAATTTCCGTCAGAGTGGGTGACTTCTTTGGAGTAGGGGTCTTTGCGTTTGTAGCTTTGTCCCGTCTCTTTATTAACGATAATGTACCGATATTCATCGCCGACTTGGGCTTCTTGAAAATCCCCATACCAAAAACCATTTTCTTCGCTGTTTAACGGGCTGGCCGTCTCTGACCAATTGTTAAAACTACCCGTTACATAAACCTTGGAGGCGTTGGGCGCCCACACCCGAAATGCTGTTCCTTGGGAATGAGGAATAGATCCCATTCCCGAATGAGTCTGAACCTGTTTGGGAGAATCCAGTAACATTGCTTTTAAGCCTTGAAAAAAACGGTTAATGTTCATCGGGTCAGCTAGTGAAAATTTGCAATTTCTAGCTGTACTATAAAAAATCTGATCCGAACTGCCAAGTCTCGTTTCCCAGTGCCAAGGGTTGTGGGAAAGGGACAATTACAAGAGCAGTAATTTGTCCCCAATCAACTTGGTTCGCTCACTTCCTGATTAAGCTTTTATCGTAATAGAAGCGATCGCGAGTTGTGAACTAACTAAAGATAGATTTGGCTGAAAATTCTTACCGGATTTCAGCATCTCTGGTCACATCAATGACAATTTGTCCATTGCGAATCAAACGGTATTCTCCGCGCCAAATTCCGGGGGTTAGAGGTCGTTGACGACTATTTCTCTTGCCAATATAACCAAGCCAAGTCCGACTGGGTGAGTTTATCTGTTCTTGATGTTCGACCACGACCCGACCTCGCGGATCGGAAAGTTGATATTCAACGCGATCGCCGGCTAAAGTACCGTAAGCTTGCACCCAAAACAACAGCGCCGGTTCGTCAGCCGAAAAGTAGGTTTCGGTAAATTCTCCTTCCCAGAGTTGATCTAAGGTGGGGGGTTCACTGGAAAAGCCGGCGCGAATTAACCCGGTTGGGGTGTAGGGAAGGGGTCGATCCCAAAGGGAATTTTGGGTAACATTACAACCGGATGAGGCATTCGGTCCGACAAACGGATCGACGACTTCACCTTGATAACGTATACTCAGATGAACGTGGGGAAATGAAGCTAAACCGGAAGTTCCCACCTGTCCTAAGACGCTTCCCGTATCAACAATATCTCCGGGTTCTACTTCAATACTTCCCTGGCGGAGATGACAATATTGGGTTTCCCAACCGACACCATTAGAAATAATACTGTGATCGATAACAACCCCGTTCCCGCATTCTGCCCCTTCAACCGCATCTCTATCAAATTGATCTTCAACCCGACGATCTTCAACCCCATCTCGCACTCTGAGGACTCTTCCGGGGGCGGAGGCCAAGACGGGTACACCGTAGGCCATCATTCCTTCGTCGGAGATCGCAAAATCAGTCCCACTGTGACCGTCATAGGTTTGCCGTCCGCACCCAAAATCAACGGCATCGGGAGAGGGATCGCGATCGGGGTAAAGTAGGATAAAGCAATCTTCACCGATTGTACATTGAATGGGCGGAGAAAAAAGAGGACTGGGGATGGTTTGGGCGAGCCAGGTTTCGACGGTTAAACCCAGTTTGGGGTTGAGGGTGTTAAAAATAACGGTTAAGCCTAAAATTAGACCAAATAAAGCCAGATATTTTTTTAAACGTAAAATCATAGGAATTTTCTTAAATGTTTGTAGGAATGCCCATTTTGCACCCTTAATTTTATTCTGAAATTCACCGTTTTTGACCTCTCTTGACCTCTCCCCCAACCCCTCTCCTCGTAGGAGAGGGGAGCGATCAAACAGGGGAGTAATGAATTGTAACCTTTTACAACTGAAAACTCCGCTTATTTGAGATTAACGAAAGACGATATCCGATTGTAATCTTAAATCGAGGTCTTCTTCGGGACGAATTACCAGAACTTCGACTTTCTCCCGTCCTAAGAATACTCCGGCGATCGCACCCAGTCCGGCACCGCCCAAAACTTCTTCAGTGGCGATCGCTTTATCTCCGACAATTCCTGCAATTGCAGTCGCCGCAGCAGCGCCGATGGCGGCACCTTTAAGGATATCACCGGCAGAAGCACCTTTACGGATGGTTTCGGTGCGAGTCACGACTTGAGAATTGGCGTTGAGGCGATAGCGTTGACCGCCAGTAAGGATAACTTCATCGGCGATAAATTGGGAACCGCCAGAAGCGGGGCGCAATTCTCCGTTAATTTCTGACCCCTGAGGAAGCCAAACTTGTCCGTAGGTAGTCCGAACCTCTTTGGAGACTTTGAAGGTTACGGGGACGGTTTCTTCGGGGGTGAGAACGATTTTCTCGGCGGTTTCGTATTCGATGGGAATGATCGTGCCGGCGGTGATGGTATCGCGTCGGAGGGAACCGGGGAAGCGTTGGGCGACGGCGGGGTTGGGGCTAAAAATTACGGGTGTCGCCACACTAAAGGTTAATCCGAGTGCGATTAATAAAGATGTTCCGGAACGGTTTATTTTGGAGGTGAACATGATGGGAGCGTCCTTCATGCGAATCGATTTGTTTGATTCTCCAGACGTAGAGTTGTACAAATTGGTTCACCGATCCAGGTGTTAGCATAACATTCTTGATTGTTAACACCTGATTTTTCTGTGGGGAAGTCCTGTAGCCAGTCACCAGTCACCAGTCACCAGTCACCAGTTTTTTCAGTGAACAGGCAACATCGGATCAGGGAACAGGGAAAATTCATCATTCATCATTCATCATTCATCATTCAATTCATCTTAATTTCATTCCTAGCCCCTTTACTACAAGTAGAAATATTAGCTAGGTCATAAAAATCCCCTATACTCATGGTAAGTAGTAGTATAGGGGATTATTTATTAACGATTTCGTAGTTTTACCTCAACTTTGAATTGAAGCTACTCATCCTATGATTTTGAGTCGGAATTGTCTATCCATTTAGCTACTTTGTAAACTCCTAAACCTGTAGCAGCAGCACCACCTAAAACTGCTACAAGTGGAAAAGCTGCGACTGTAGTGGTAAATCCGACAAGCCCTAAAATACCACCAGCAGCTACTTGTGTGGTTGCAGTCCCTAAAGCAGCACCTACAACACCGGCACCCGCAACACCTGCACCTGCGTTAATAAGTTGCCAACTATCAGGTTCACCTGTTGTACAGTCGTATGCAAAGTGTTCACAATTGTTAAACAAAACATCATATCCCTCGGTATGAGATTTTTTCAATCTTCTTTCTGCCCTGTTAACGATTTCATCAGGAGAATATTTTTTCTGATAAATCTTGGTTCTAATTTGCTTTCCTTTAGCGAACGTATTTTTAGAGACCCTAGTTATTCTAGCGGAATCTTTAGAACGATGAATGACCGTACCATCACCACAGTCTATCCCATGATGGTCAAACAAGCCCCAATCAACATAAATATGGTCGCCTTTGGCCATAGCTGTCACCTGAAATAATGTTGCTATCGCTGATTATCTTGGGGTTAGGCTGTTGATGATTGTGACTATTATCATATCTAATTGTGATATTTATTGTTGACATTTTTTCGAGCCTTACAAGCAATAAATTAATTTTTTTATTCGGTGTTTTTACGGATTAAACTATTTTTAGTTATAACATCAGATTGATACTTGATAGTGAATTGGGTTGTTACGGTAACACTTATAACTAAACCCAATTTGGTCTAATTTCAATCAGACTCTATCCTTTGAAACTTACAAGTCAGTAAATATTGATATAATCAATCAAGTGATTTGTGAAATGGCGATGACTACACTTCAGATTGAAAACCTACCCCACGACTTCAAAATCAGCCTTTCTGAGTTATTGTCCTGCGTAGAACTTGGAGAAGAAATCATTATTTCAAATCAAGGTGTTGCGATCGCCAAGTTAGTTCCGCTTCGTCCAACATCCAATCGACGAGCAAGTTTGGGGCTAGATCGAGGCAAATTTATCGTACCAGAAGACTTTAATGAGCCTTTATCCGAAGATATTTTAGCATCATTTGAAAATGAAACGTAGGGGCGCAAGGCTTGCGCCCAAAACTTGCGCCCCTACGCCCAAAACCAATATAATACAGGAGGAGGGTTTTTAATTCTCCCAAACTCTAACAACTACTTCTTACATTTTGGGGAATGTTTGTGAGGAACGGGGTCATATCCGCCCGGATGAAAGGGATGACAGCGGAGAATTCTTTTAATTGCCAACCATCCCCCTTGAATGACTCCAAAACGTTCAACCGCTTGTATTGCGTAGGTTGAACAGGTGGGTTGATATCGACAACTGGGGGGTAATAAGGGAGAAATAAACATTTTATATCCCTTAATTAATGTTACCACAATTTTCTTGATCATTGCTGTTTTGAACAATATTTTTCCACGCAACGCACAAACATTTCTACTCCCATTCCCAACGCCGTTTCATCAAAATCAAACCGGGGATGATGATGGGGATAGGCTAAATCTTTTTCCGCATTTGCCGAACCCAAAAAGAAATAACAACCGGGAACTTCTTGCAGAAAATAAGACATATCTTCGCCGCCCATTGTTTGACATTCGGGGACAATTCCGACGGGGGTTTCTATCACTGTTTCCGCAACACTTCTAACTAACTCTGCCATGCGACTATCGTTAATCACGGGCGGATAAAACGAATAGTAATTCAAATCGTAACTCGCCCCCTGACCCTGACAAATTCCGGCGATAATTTCTTCCATGCGTTTTCCAAAAAATCCCGCATATTTCGGGTTAAAATATCGCACGGTTCCGGTCATTTTTGCCGAGTCTGCAATCACGTTATTGGCGTGTCCGGCGTGAAAAGAACCCACCGTTACGACTGCGGCGTCTAACGGGTCAACATTGCGACCAACAATGGTTTGTAAAGCGTTAACAATTTGGGCGCCGACAACAATAGAATCAACCGTTTGATGCGGCATCGCCCCGTGTCCGCCTTTACCTTGAATCGTGCATTCAAACAACTCGACCGCCGCCATTAATGCACCACTTCTCACCCCAACTGTTCCCAAGGGTAAATTATTCCATAAATGCAACCCAATTATTGCATCAACATCGGGATTTTTTAACACTCCCGCTTCTATCATCGGTTGGGCGCCGCCCGGACCTTCTTCTGCGGGTTGAAAGATAAATTTAACTGTTCCTTGAAAATCTTGGCGATGGTTAGCTAAATAATAAGCAGTTCCTAATGCAATGGCGGTGTGTCCGTCGTGTCCGCAAGCGTGCATAATTCCGTCATGTTGGGACTTGTAAGGAACTTGATTTTCTTCTTGTATCGGTAAGGCGTCCATATCCGCCCGAATGCCTAAAACGGGTCCGGGCTGATGACCTTCTATGGTTGCGACTATTCCGGTTTTGGCAATTTCGGTTTGATGTTCAATTCCCCAAGCTTTTAATTTCTCGGTAATAAATTCTGCGGTTAACTGTTCTTTAAACCCCAATTCCGGACGTTGATGCAGTCGCCGACGCCATTCGACCAATTGCGGTTGCAAATTGCGAATTTCTAATCGCAGTTGAGAGAGGTTATCGGTGTTGAGGGCGGGAACAGTTGAAACCATAGAGTTTTAGGTGTTAGGAGTTTTGCAGCTAATCGCATGAACTCTTATTATAACGGTTCTCGCGCCTCGAATAAAAGCCAAGGCGGGTTTATACAGTGACCAGTTATCAGTTATCAGTTATCACCTGACCAGTTATCAGTTATCATCTCACCTGTCACCTGGCATCTGAAACTTGCACGGTACTTGTTCACTGTTCACTGGTCACTGTTTAAAAACCCGCCCCTACAGGGGTGACTTAACAATCACTAATCAGTAAATTAGTTCGCAGAAGCTTGAATATCGACGGTTTGTTTACCGGGATTTTCTGCGGCTAATTCCGCTTCGGCTTCAGCGATAGTATCTTCCCAAAGTTCTCCGACTTCGGCGAGCGCTTTTTGTCCGTTATGATAAAGTTTAACGCCGCTTTTTATACTGGCTTTGGCGACAGTTTTAACGACGGGAACGAGTAAGGGAACTAAGACTAATGCACCGACTCCAACGGCTGCGGTTGTTACTGATGTTTGTTTGAAGGTTCTCAATAGATGAAGGTGTGCCATGATAAATTTCCTCGCTTTTATTCAAAGGGTGAAAAGGTTTTGCGTTGAACTAGCCGACCGTTTGAGGTGCGGGACGACCTGCCATAAAGTTTAAAAACATTGATAACATTGAAGACTTAAAGTCTGAAAATACTCCTTTTTTATCTGGAACTTTTGGCGTTGTATTTACAGCGGTTTCCGAAACGGTTTGTCTGGGTTGTTCAACCGTCGGTTTAACGGATTTTTCAACAATCTTCTCGACTATTGTTTCGGGTTGTGCTTCTTCAACCGATGGGGCGAGTTGTATTTCGGAAGTTGTTACGGGAGCGGTTAATATTTCAGAAAGATTGAGTTGGGTTTCTGCGACTTTATCAAATAAACGGTTTAACTCACTCTCCAGTTTGACAATACTATTAAACTGATGAATAATCGTCACCGAAGCGGTTGTGGGATTGATGTTAATGGTTTTAATTCCCGAAATTTGTTCGGCGAATCTTTCTAAGCGTTTGGCATAGCGGGAATCTTCTCGGACTTGCGGAACTCTCAGCCGAATTCGTCCGGGTGTGGAATGTATGACGCTGATTTCTAATTTTTTCTCGGGGATATTGTTGGAATTGATAGCGGTCAAATTTGCGGTTAATAGTGCGGCATTTTTCAGTTGGGGTTTGACGCCGTTGATGACTTTTGCTGTGGCTTGACTGGTTGCGTAGGAAACCGGAAGCGACACCCAACCGCTTATTCCTAAATGTCGGTTCAGTAGCATCGCCGCACTCATCCGAATTAGGGTTTCAATGACTTCTGTTGAGGGTTGAGAATTTTGGATAGATGTAACCGTCTGTTCGCCAGAAACCTTCTGATGTTCCAATTGATTTTCTAACGCACGGTGAGAAAGGGTTAACTGGGCTAAAAGTTGAGAAAGTGACAGTTTTCGCGTGTCAAATTTCAAGACTAAACTATCGGTATCGGGATGTAATATAACGCTGTAGACTCCCTCAATTTGTCGCAGGTGTTGGGCGACTGTTTCTTTGTGATTTCTTGCTTTTATTCGCACACGTCCCGGTGTTGCATGAACCACTTCTATTGCTGTGTTTATGGGTTGCGGGGTCGTGTTGGTCATATTCCACCTCCTTTGGGGGAATCTAGAGTAGATGCTGAACTTAATCCCTTGGCACTAGGTTCAGTTAAGCGAAGGTTAAGTTACTTTATTATTCTAGATTAATCCTTTTGGGTTCTTATGACAAGTAGAACTCTTTTTTTTTTACAAATTTTATTATCCTGAAATTCATCTAAAACTTGAGGTGAGCCGCTTTCGGGTCTTTTTTTCCGGTTCATTTGGGAAAATTTTAAATGATTCTAAAAAGTTAATTGACAACAATATTCAATTGTTTCAACCGGGCTTTTTTTACCAAGATTTGGGCAATAATTTGGTTACGGCTTAAGGATATTTTTGTTAGTGTTTCCAGACAATCGGATTTTATTGACAATAACCTGCAACTGTTGTCGGGGTTGTTGGGATGCACGCCCCCTCGCAGGGCTGAAGCGCAACAACGAGCGGGACATCACTGAAAGTCTATGGTTTCGTCACAAAATCTATATTTTTGTCTATGTGAACGTTTTAGATATTGTCACAAAATTAAAAACGGTCTAAGATGGAGACATCGCAACGTAAGGAGTTGAATTGATATGCACGGAAGAGGAGGATGTCGTCACGGTGCCGGACGTCCGGGGGCTTGGAGACACGGCGCAACCCAAACCATTCGCGTACCGATGGCGCTGAAAGAACAGTTGCTGGAAATTACCCGACAGTTGGATAATGGGGAGACGGTGGGCTTCGCAGAAAACGACCTGCAAGAGTTAATCAATCGTTGGCAAGAACAATGTGATGCGGCTTCGCCCGATGCGGTAGAATGGCAAAAAGTCCGTCAATTTTTGGCAGAACTTCAGCAGGTGTTGTTGATGTCAAGCCTTGAGTCGGGATGCGGAAACGGCAAGGGTCACAGAGGTCGAGGTCACTGTCACGGACACCATCACGAAGTCGTTGAAACGCCGATTATTTAATCCCAATTTGTTTATCCCCCCTTCCCCCCTTTGAAAGGGGGGTGGCGTAGCCGGGGGGATTTTCAGGGGGGTTAGGACAGGGAAGGGGTTAGTTTTTAGTCGCTCTTGAAATTAAAATTCTGTTGGCTGCCCTCATTTTTGGAGTTGCTATCCGATTATGAATGAATCCGAAAAGGAATATCAATTAAAGATATTGGATATGGCGGCTAACCTTTGTTTGGATAAAATCGCCACTCCAACGGATGAAAATTTAATATTTATGGAGTCTAATGTTGATAAAATTGTTTGGGATGTAGCGACCGAAATCTATCAACAGAGCGGTTTTAAAGCAGATTTGGCTAGGGTGAGGGATATCGTTATTTCTCGCCTTGAAAAGATGAGGTATCAAATTCAGCTTGAAGCCGAACGAAAAGCGGTAGAAGAAGTTAAACGTTTATCCGAGTTGCAAGAACAAGCCGAACAAAAAGCGGTAGAAGAAGCCGAACGTTTAGCCGAGTTGCGCGAACAAGCAGAGTTTCTAAAACAATTTGATGGGAATAAAAATAAAGCCGAAATTTTTCTCAAACTCCGAAGGATATTGGCTGAAGAATCAGGAGTCGATGAAGAAGATGTAAATTTAGACAGCCATCTTGCAGACGATTTGGCTTTAGATGATACATGGGGATTACAGATCCTCGATCTTTTTATGGCTATAGAAAATGAATTTGAAATTGAGATACCAGACTATGAAGCAGAAAACATTGGTTTGACAGTTGGAGAATTGCTCGATTATCTTTATCCAAAGATTAACGACGCGATAGAAAAAGCGGTAGAAGAAGCTAAACGTTTAGCCGAGTTGCAGAAACAAGCTGAACGAGAAGCCGTAGAAGCTAAAGGTTTAAACGAATTGCAAGAACAAGCACAACGAATAGCGAGGGCAGAAGCCAAACGTTTAACCGAGTTGCGCGAACAAGCCGAACGAAAAGCGGCAGAAGAAGCCAAACGTGAAGCCGAGTTGAAACCCGAAATTTTTATCAAACTGAAAGAGATACTGGTCGAAGAATTAGTAGTCGAAGCAGAACAAGTAAATTTAGATAGCCATCTTGCAGACAATTTAGGTGCAGATGGACTAGATGGATGGGAACTTGCTATGGCTATAGAAAATGAATTTGAAATTGAGATACCAGACGGAGAAGCAGAAAAAATTGGCTTGTTCTCATATTATTATAAAACCAACAGTTCTCCCAATAGACTTTGGCTGGTTTCGACATCAGAGAGCTTTCAACTACCAAATTATTGCCCTCCAACTCTCACAGTTAGAGAATTACTCGATTATATTTATCAGAAGATTAACGACACTACAAAAACAGAATAGAATCTGTTCTGCGTTCTGGTAATCCT
Organism: Lyngbya sp.; assembly: GCA_035285085.1. Lineage (GTDB taxonomy): Bacteria > Cyanobacteriota > Cyanobacteriia > Cyanobacteriales > Microcoleaceae > Capilliphycus. The sequence goes on from JAYKHV010000174.1 coordinate 31,546, forward strand.
CCAACTACAGCAATAGTGTCGCACAAACGAGCAACTGTCAATTGGGCAATGGCTAGTTTGCAGTGGGTGGGGGTCGAGACGGTTTGGGGGGAAGGGGAGATAAAATCTTAAGAGAATCCTGAGATTTGCAACACCCTTGAGTTTTGATCGCCGCCTGTGGTTAAATGAGAATCTGGGGAACATCCGATCTGGCGATCGCAATTTGCTGGCAATTCGATAAAAACAAAATTGTACGAGCGAGAAGTTCTCCAGATTTGACGCAGGTACTTGGCGGAGGATAATAAATGTTAACTCAAAATCAGGCTAGACTGGCACTTGTTGAGCGCATCAGAACCGCTTACCAAAATAACCCTACCAGAACAATTGCAATTGGAGTCGGAGTTTTAGTCTTAACTCCTGCGGTCATTCCCTTACTCAAACCCGTTGCAAAGGCGGCGATAAAAGGCGGGGTTTCCATGTACGAAAAAACAAAAGCGGCGATGGCTGAAACCGGCGAAGTGTTCGGAGATATTGTCGCCGAAGCTAAAGCCGAAGTCGCCGCAGAAACCCAACAAAAAGCCCAACAAAAAGCGGCTTTACTCTCCAACCACAGCAGCCCGAAAAACTAAGGGATTTTCTCGGCAGATGTCGAATTGTGGTTCGGATTAAACCCATTTGGTTCGATATCTGTCCGAATGGGTTTGCTATCGTTGTAAAGGGATAACCCTTGTTTAATGGCGGCTTTTATCAAGGGTCGTCCTAATTTTGTTGCTGCCGGAACGACAATGGTTCCCAACACAATTACCCCCAGTCCGGCTAAGGCGAGTTGATGGTTGGGGTTTTCGTCTTCGAGAATTTCTCGCAAATGAAGTGAGAGAACAGACCGATCCCAATGAATTAGTGACATAGTTCCTCCAATAATATATTATCTGATATCCGACTCATCAACAATCCCAACTGTAGGGGCGGGTTCTGCCAATATCTTTACGACTACTCAAAGATTGAGATAAACCCACCCCGTTTTGATCGCAACATTAATAAACCGGATATCATATGATCAAGAATTGAACCCGAAAATTTGATGATTGTAATACCATGTTCGGTTGATTAATCCTGTTTTGGGGTGGGGCGGTTTAAACAGTGAACAGTGAACAGTGAACAGTGAACAGGTGAGATGATAACTGAAAACTGATAACTGAAAACTGTAATAAACCCGCCCCTACAAAATTAGAATTCATTCATCGGACATGATAGAACGAGTGGTTGAATTTCCTCCTTCTAACTGATGTTGAACTAACGGACGCAAACTATTTAAACCCGCAGCAATAGCCGAACCGTTGTGAATAACCGTCGCAATTAATGGGTTTAAACCGACAGCAGAAGCCAACCCCAAAGCAATTAAATTCGGGGCGACGACAAGCAGGGTATTTTGGTCAATTAAATTGCGGGTTTCCTTGGCAATGGCGATCGCCTGTAGTAAACTGCTAATATCATTATTCATTAATACAATATCGGCCGTTTCCCTCGCCACATCGGAACCGTCTTCAAAAGATACCGAAACATCCGCATAAGCCAACGCCACCGAATCATTTAACCCGTCGCCAACAAACGCCACAGTTCGCCCGGAACGGTGCAAATCTCGAACAATTTTCGCTTTTTGTTCGGGGAAAGCTTCGGCGTGAACTCGCTTGGGCGGAATGTTCAATTCTTCTGCAACCAAATCCGCCCGTTGACGGCTATCTCCGGTTAACAAATGAATCTCCATTCCGTAGCGGTTTTGTAATTCTTCAATTAACTCCAAACTTTCGGGACGCAACGGGTCGGCGTACTGTATCGCCCCTTGCAATTTACCGTTACAAGCGACATATATTAACGACATCCAAGCGGAATTTACGGGGGAATTTTCGGTATCGGGTTTATCTAATCCTTCCAAACTAATTCCCTCTTGGGTCATAAATCTTCCGCTTCCCACCAAGACGTTTTGACCTTCGATTTCCGCCCGAATTCCCAAACCGACTTCATAATTCCAATCCACCCGAGGCGGTATTTCTATGTTTTGTTCTTGGGCGTAACGAACAATTGATTCGGCGACGGGATGGGTAATTCTTTGTTCGGTTGCTGCGGCATATTTTATCACCTCTTTTGCCGACATTCGCCCGGAAATTGTTTTCACCCCAACGACGGAAATATTACCTTGAGTTAGGGTTCCGGTTTTATCAAAAACAATGGTATCGAGTTCGGCTAATTGTTCTAAGGTGCGTCCGCTTCTAACTAAAATACCGTGTCGGGTCGTGTGGTTTAAAGCGCCTAAAAAAGCGGTGGGAATGGAAACCCGAATTCCGGTAACAAAATCGAGGGTTAATATGGATGCGGCTCGGGCGGGGTCGCGGGTGGCGGCGAAGACAATTCCTGCTAAAATAAGCGAAGGTACGATCAGGCGATCGGCAAGTTGGGCGGCATAGTTTGCCATGCGGGTATCGTGAACGGGCGCTTTTTGCAACAGTTCCAAACTCGCCGCAGCCCGGGTTTTTTGACCGATGCGTTCGGCTTTGATGTGCAGACTTCCCGATCTAACTAAGGTCGAAGCGTAGACAAAGGTGCCGTTTTCTGCAACAATAGGCATGGATTCGCCCGTGAGTTGCTGCTGATCGACGACTGCTTTTCCTTCGGTGACGACCCCATCAACCGGGATTTGTTCGCCGGGATAGACGAAAACGATTTCTCCGGGTTCGACTTGGTCGCTCGGAATTAACTGTTTTTCGCCGTTGCGTTCGACCCAAGCAAAACGTCCGATGGTGTCGAGTAGGTCGGCGGTTTGGTGTTCGGTGGAACGGGCGGTTTGTTCGCGGATGACGTCGCCGAGTTCGTGTAGGGTGAGGACGAGGGCGGGTGTAACGAGTTTTCCTTGCGCTCCTCCCAAGCTTAGGGCGAGTAAGTCCAAGCAGTCAATGTTGAGTTTTTGCTTGACAAATAGGCTGTAAAATGCGCGTTGGGCGACGGGAAAGGCAACCAAAGCCAGGGAACCCCAAGCCAAAGGACGCAGCCACGCCAACCGGGTTGAACTGCTGAGGAGGGCGAGTAAGGTGGTGCCGGTTGGGGCGATGAGGCTAGACCATTCTCCCTCGTTGTCGGCATCGTTAGGTTCGGAAGTTTCGGTTAAGGCAGAATTTGAGATCTCTTCGACGGTAATTGTGGTTCCGGCCTGTTGGATTAGGTTTGACAATCGAGAATAAATTTCAACATCCCTCGAACCTTGACGTTGATAATGAATGGCAACAGAAGCGGCTGCACGGTTAATTCTAACTTGAATTACCTCCGGTTCCGACTGCAAAACTTTCTCTAATATTTCTGCATAATATTCATCGGAATTAAGCCGATAAACCCGAAATCTCACCCGTCCCGGCACCGCATGAACCAAATAGGGCGCAGATTCTACTACGAAGGGTTCCGATTTTATTATCGCCCCGTTGGTGTCAGAAAGGGAAATTAATTTATGATTCGTTGCTGTCATCGCGAGTTACCCCCTGATGCTGTAGTTGCGGGTGAGTTGGCGGGTGTTTCTGGGGAAAGGGCGCTGTCAATTAGGTTCATTAACCGCATTCCCAATTCCCAATCGCTCGTGCCTTGAGTGGTATAATTAATTGTAATTGAAGCCGCCGCCCGATTCATCCGAATGTTAATAATTTGTTCTTCTTCTGAAAGGATTTGTTCGAGGCGTTGGCTAAAATCTGCATCGGTAGCTAAACGGGAAATTCTTAAGCGAATTCTTCCGGGGATTGAGTGAACAATCGTATACTCTGGATCGAAATTATTTTCTGTATAATTTTCTGCCGAATCGCTTATATTTTCCGTTTCAGGTGTGACCAAATGAGACTGTTTTTTCAGGTGGGTGAGAATTTGACGAAATAGGCTGGCAATGATTAAATTGGCTAACAGGGCTTGAGCGCCTTTGAGTTGAAAGCGGGAAGTGACGATTATCCCCACAACGACAGGTAAAATCGCCTCAATTTCCCCGTGTTCAAGTAGAAAATCTGCGATGCGAGTTTCTGTATTTTGAATGGGAATGGAACTGACAGAATTTGAGGATGTTGTGGTCATATTACGTTAACCCTTCTCGCTCACTGATTATACCATCAAAACAGTCACCAGTCACCAGTCACCAGTCACCAGTCAGAGCGTGTTTTCTGTTTTCTGTTTTCAGTAACTTCTGACCTCATCGGGATACAGACAAAACCTCTACTCTACTGGGTTGTTTAAATCCGATTGGAATTGTTATTCCCGACTCAAAGAGCGATCGCGATGAATCTATGCAAATTTTAAAAATTTTGCGATCGCGAATCTTAGATCAAATCCGGTTCTATAATCAACGAATAACAGACGACCAGTACACCGACAGTGGACAGGCTTCGGTTCAACCCCGCTACTCCGCGCCACCGAATAGCCAGAGCATTGACTATTGATCCGCAGATAATTTATAATCTAGATATACAGTTTCAAAACTATTGCGATTCCCTATTAGTCCAATGATTGTCGGTACTACAGAAGCAGCCCGTATTTTAAAAATCTCCACCGCTCGACTGCGAGTTCTCCTAATCGCAGGCCGAGTCGAAGGTGCCTATAAGACTGGGAAGATGTGGCTAATTCCCCTGGTTGACGGCGAACCCATAATTGAGCGAGGCACAAGAGGCCCGGCTCCCCGTTGGTGCAATCCGAGAAAGCTTCCAAAAACGATTGTTCACGTTAACTCCCAAAGAATTCGGCAAAATCAAAAACACCAGGAACAACTTCCGGTGATTACGGTCAAAACGGGTCAGA
>JAYKHV010000175.1:0-49698 GCA_035285085.1 Lyngbya sp.
ACATACAAACAGTTATGAGACTGGTCAGGGGTGCGTCCCTTCTATCCAGCCAAGGGACTGGAGGTCCCACCGAGCGGTTATTTCGGGCATCTCAGCCTTATTTCATGCTCGAACGTTTCGCACAAACAAGATTATTTTAGCGTTTGTTGACTCAAGGCTAAACAGTCCGTTGGTTTCCAGCAAATATATACGGTTGTTTCTCCCTCTGCGATCGCCTCACCGGTTTTCGACTGTTGAACGGTCAGTTGTTCGCCCGAGAGTAACTGTACGATATATTGTAGGTGAGTTCCGAGATACATTGTATTAACGATCCGTCCTTCAAAACAGTTAACCACACCGCCAACGGGATAAGGATTAATCGATATTTTTTCCGGTCGCACACTGACAACCACTGCATCTCCGACTTGAATATCCGAGTTTGGGGTTGTTTGAGTCGGTGGAGAAGGATAGGCTTCTATTTTCAAGCCTGTTTGTGTAACGATCAGTTGACTGGTGGCGTCGAGGGCTTCGACCCGTCCGGAGAATAAGTTGGTATCGCCAATAAAATCTGCTACAAAAGGAGTTTGAGGACGTTCGTAGATTTCGCTGGGGGTGCCTATTTGTTCGATACGGCCATCGTGCATCACGGCAATGCGATCGGATAAACTCATCGCCTCTTCTTGGTCGTGAGTGACCATGATGAAGGTCAAGCCGAGATTTTTGTGTAGATTCGATAATTCTACCTGCATTTGCTTCCGCAGTTTCAAATCCAAGGCGCCCAAGGGTTCATCGAGTAATAATACCGCCGGACGGTTTACCAAAGCACGGGCTAATGCGACTCGTTGCTGTTGTCCGCCTGACATTTGGGCTGGAAACCGACTCGCAAAGGCTTCCATTTTTACCAATTTTAGGGCTTCTTTGACCTTTTCCTCGATTTCCGATTGACCTCGCCGCTTGACTCGCAAACCGAAAGCAATGTTATCGCGAACATTGAGATGGCTAAATAGGGCGTAACTTTGAAAAACGGTGTTGACCGGACGCAGGTAAGCCGGAACTCGGGTCATCGACTGTCCCCGAATTAAAACTTCTCCTGCTGAGGGCGTTTCAAAGCCAGCTACTAAACGCAGCGTTGTGGTTTTACCGCAGCCAGAAGGCCCTAAGATACTAAAAAACTCCCCTCGACGCACCTCTAGATCGACACCGCGCACGGCTGTTTCTCCGTTAAAGACTTTGAAGACTTTACGAAGTTCGACATCGAGTTGAGAGTCTGTCCCGGTCGCACCTGGATTTTGCGTGGCTGTTTGAAGCATAATGGCAACATATGGCGGAGATGTCCCTACTTTAGCTTATCCGATGGTTGTAGAGGTGACAAGTTTTTCAGTGAACAGTGAACAGTGAACAGTGACCAGTTTTTCAGTGACCGACCAAGTGACCAGTGACCAGTGACCAGTCAACAGTCAACAGTCAACAGTCAAGAGTGAACATTGATAACTGATAACTGGTAACTGTAAACTGTAAACTGCCTTTTGCTTCACATAACATTCAGAACTATGACTCAATTTTATAGTGAAGATTTGGCTTATATTCACGATGTTGGTTTTGGTGAATTGGCGGAAAATTCGGCATCTTTTTTGTTGAATATTCTGCAAAAAGCGGGAAAAAATAACGGTTTAATTGTTGACCTCGGTTGTGGAAGTGGTATTCTGGCTCAACAGTTTGATCGGGCGGTTTATGAGGTTTTCGGGATTGATATTTCAGCGGATTTGATTGCGATCGCATCTCAACGAGTTCCCCGAGCCAAATTTCAAGTGGAATCTTTATTTACCGCTAATATTCCCGCTTGTATTGCGGTGACGGCTATCGGGGAATGTTTAAATTATTTATTTGATGAAAACAACACCAATGAAAAACGATTAACATTGTTTCAGCGAGTTTATGATGCTTTAGATGTTGAGGGTTTTTTTGTATTTGATATTGCCGAACCCGGACGAGTTATCGGAGGAGAGAGTTATCGAAATTTTAGACAAACGGAAGATTGGGCGGTGTTAGTTTATGGGGAGGAAAATAAACAACAAAAACGTTTAACCCGATGGATCACAACTTTTTGTAAGGTTGGAGAACTTTATCGACGGGATAAAGAAGTTCATCAATTACAACTTTTAGAACGGACAGAAATTATCGCCGAATTAAATAAGATTGGCTTTGGGGTGCAAGTGCTAGAAAGTTATGGTCAATTACAATTTTCACCCGGACACATTGGTTTATTGGCACAAAAGATATAAACCAATTTCAAGGGTAAAACTATGGGCTTTCAAATGTCATTATGAGGGCAGCGAAGAATATAAAAATTAGAAAATTTCTAAAAGTTTCAAACAACAAAGTAATTACAATCCGAATATTTTTCAGAGAAAAACTGCTGTTTATAGTGATAAAAAATGAAGATTGCCGAAACCAAACGACTGATTATTCGAGAGTTTGAACGGGAAGATTTTCAAGAACTTGCGCCGATACTTGCTCATCCTCAAGTGATGAAATTTTCGTCCGCAGGTGTACTTTCTATTTCAGCAACTCAAGCTAAAATTCAAAACTTTATTAAGTCTTATGAAATCTATGGTTTTGGTAAATGGGCGGTAATTTTCAAAGACAATAATCAGTTAATTGGATATTGTGGAATAGCGATTGAAACAATTGACAATCAAGATGAACCGGAAATTGGATATCGACTCGCTCCTCAATTTTGGGGTCAGGGTTTAGCGACAGAAGCCGCTTCCGCAGCGATTAATTATGCTTTTGAACAATACTCACTTCCTGATATTCTGGGTATTGTTGAACGAGAAAATACAGCTTCGGTTCGAGTCTTGGAAAAGTTGGGAATGCACTATCAAAGGAAAACTCTATTTTTAGGTATTGAAATGGATATTTATTGTCTAGATAACCCCAAAAAATTTAAAAGTTTTATAGGACTCTAAGTTGGAGATATTTTTTTAACAAGAAGAAAGGCTTACCTTTTGCCTTAAATTCGTAGACAATCATGGACACTGACTGGGTTGGCGTATTTTAATAGTAGATCATGTACAGTTAAATGGGTGTGCATTGATTGAAGTTAACCGTCCGTCCATAACCTTGCTAGTATTCCGCTTTTTTTCGGTCAGCATTGATGGAACTGAAAAGATAGAAGGGAAATTTGACAGAACCTCTAGTTTTCGCCTTGAAGATGGGCGGTTGGTGATTGCATTTAGCGAGGGCTGTATTCGCTGTAAGATCAGCGATGAATAGCCGTAACCCCGCGAAGTCAAGCGCGATCGCCCCACAAAACACAGTTGCCTAAAACATAAATGGTAGAATAGAGACATAGTAGCTAGACGTTCTGGGATCTGAGGTGTGTCATGTCCTGTAGACACCCAAAAGAGTTAGAACTTGATAAATGTTCTAGCTGATTTCAACAAAATCTCGCGGTCCTTCACACAATTGTATCAATGGGATGAGGAAAAATCCGTGACCGTTCGAGATAGGATAGTCACATTCACTGTGTTTGTATAACAAATTTTATTGAGCCGAAACTATGACATCGTATGCAACCTCCACAGCCAGAGCCGAGATGAGCGAACTGCGGCGACTAAAAGGCTTATTACCGCCAGAATTACAGAGTTGGGTAACGGTTGAGAAAACCATAGAAGTCAATCCCCTATTAATTCGTAGCGAAGAAATTGGCAAAGATCAAGTCGAAATTCAGATTGACTTAGTTCGCTGGGAACAACTGGCAATGGATCAGCGCAACTTGCTGTTTTGGCACGAAGTCGCCCGCATCCAAAATGATACCATTCCCCGAGATGGTTGGGAAATGGCGGCGCTCGCCATCGGTTTGGGGGGAGCAGTGGGCGAACTTTGGGTACAAGATGGACTATTATTACTGTTAGCCTTAGCCTTGTGTGGGGTTTCCGGTTATCGCCTGTACCAGAAAAATAACGGCGAGAAAACCCTACAAGAATCAATCGATGCAGACGAAAAAGCGATCGCCATAGCAACTCGATTTGGTTATACGCTACCCAACGCCTACAAGAGCCTGGGAAGTGCCTTAAAAATGTTAATTGAGCAAACTCCCAAAAAGCGACAACGCGCCCGTTATGAAGCCCGTTTGCAAGCGCTCAAACGCAGTGCGTCCAAAGCCAAAGCTCGGGTGAAAGGGTCTCGCGAACCCGCATCAGACGCGGAAAGCATCTATAACAGTTAACATTAACCCTTAACATTTTTCCAGCCCTCAATTCTACTCAATCCAAGTTAGATGAGAGGGCTGGCTTTGTTTAACGAGTCGGATAAAATTTAAAAGTCGCTAGCCACTCAACCCAGAGAGGTTAACGAGCAAACCAGCGACAGCCAACAATTTAAGTTAATTTGGAGAACTAAAAATTAGCTCCGGTATCTATTTCTCTTGGACTTTAGAGAGAGCTTCACGGATTTTCTCAGCCGCTACATCTCGTCCACCCAAACCAAAGGAAATTGCTACAGCAACCGCAATGGCTCCAAGTAGGAGTCCAAAAGCCAAGTTAACAATATCGCTACCAATACCCATCTGTTGCAGAGCCATCGCACCCACAAAGATAATAATCGCGACTCGGCTAACTTGAGCCAAAAGTTTAGAATTGCCTGTACCCGAACTCAGCACAAAGCGATAAGCTAAGTTGGCAAAATACAAGCCAATCGCAAAAATGACGGCGCCAATTAAAACACGACCCGAGATCAGAATAATCTGCTCTATGATCAACGTCAACGAGGTCAACTGTAGGATATCTGTTGCGGTGACAATGGCAAACAGCATAATCCCCACAAAGGCAATAATCCCGACAATTTCTGAAGGAGTGCGAGTGGTGGGTGTGGAAGTAGAAGTTTTGTCAACCACTCGAACGTCATCGGTTCCGACTGTACTCGCCGGAGGAGTCGATTGTAGGCCCAACCAATAGAATAATCTGTTGAATCCCAGGCTGGTTAAAACGCTCGTGACCAGATCGCAAACAAAGCGTCCAACCATATAGGCAGCAACCAAAATTACCGCCGCCGCAAACAATTGAGGAATGATCGTCAGAATGTCCTCAAGCATGGCAATTGCTGGAACAGAAATCGCCTCAATTTGCAGAGCATTCAGAGCGGCAATGGCAATGGGAATTAAAATCAGAACGTAAACAACCGTTCCAATAATTGAAGATAAACTTTGACCGCCTGCGGTTTCACCCAAACCAAAACGACTCCCGATGCGATCGGTACCGACGGCAATCAGCAAATTGGTAACAATACGACGCACAATTTGAGCAATAACCCATCCGGCGGCGGCAATCAGAATCGCCGCTAAGATATTCGGTAGGATAAACAGCACCTGATTGAGCATTTGCTGCACGGGTGCTAATAATCCTTGTAAGCTGAGTGTGTCGAGAACCGGCAGTAAGAACAGCAGGAAAATAAACCAATAGATGGCATTTCCAAAGGTTTCACTCAGAGAAAAGTGAGGTTGAGTGGTGCCATCATTAACTTGCTGATTGAGGCGTTCGTCAATTCTAAACGCATTCAAGACTCGTACTGTCAAGGCTTTACACAGAGTCGCCACCACCCAAGCAATCCCCAATAAAAAGAGTGCTGCTATGATTCGGGGGAAGAAGGCTGTAATCTCATTGAGTAAAGTTGTCAGCGGGGTAGATGCGGCCGTGAGTTCGAGTCTTTCGAGAAAGGCAATAATCGCAAACAGGAAAATAATCCAAAATACGATGCTGCCTACCCAGTTTTCCACTGGAATATTATCACCTGCATCCGAACGCCCCGTTACCCAGGAAGCCACTTTATTATCCAGTTGGGTCTTCTTTAACAGACTCTTGACCAAAGACTGGGCAAATAGGGCAATCAGATAGCCCACCAGCAAGATGACTAGGGCAACCACCAGATCCAGTAGGCTGACCGAACCTACGGAGTAGTTGCTCAAATCAAAAGGGTTAGATGTAGCATCCTGGGCTAATTTCAGATGAGAAAGGGTAGGTATTGTCATCCCGAAGACTGATGTGATTTCGTGCCAAGTTCCATTCATAGTTTCTCTGTGAGATAATCTTGAAGTCTAGAATTTTGAGGGGAAAGCGATCCCTTCACATCTAGCTTTAGATATAAATGCTGGGGATTTCCAGCAATTCGAGCGATTCAATCTCAGATGTATAAGATGAAGATGGGTGATTTCAAACCTCAAGGTTGAGATTACCATCCCCATCTGAGAGACTAAAATACCTCAGAATTGGGGAAAACCTCTGCATTTTAGGAAAAAGCAGGATTTCAGAGGCGAATTTTTCGCTTTCTGTTGTCCTTCTGTGACTCCTCATCTGTCCTAACGGATTATAATCCGTTATGTGAGTCCTAATCTGCCTATAGCTTGCAGGGTAAATGTCATCTCGTCAAGTATTTGAACAATCAATTAAAATTGATGCCAGTGCCACGACGGTGGAACGCTGCATTATCGATCGCGATTTAATGCACCGCTGGCTGAATCCGGCTCTCCGCTGCGATCCGGTGGGGGGATGGAACACTGATGTCGGGGGAAAGTTTCGTTTTGTCTTGAATATTCCGCTGCTGACACCCACTTTAAAGGCGGTGGTGATTGCTCGGGAACCGGGGATGATTGTCTGGGGATTTGAAGGCTTTTTTCAGGGAAGCGATCGCTGGGAATGTCAGCCCACCTCCAACGGGACGCTGCTCGTCAATCGATTTGAATTTGAAATTCCTAACCCTTTGGTTGAGTTTGGGTTTAATCGGTTTGCCGCCCAATGGACAAAAGCAGATATGCAAGCCCAACTCCGCCGTCTCAAACGAGTGGCGGAAGAACAATATCGGGGCTTGCGATAGGTTACAAATTTCTTAACCAATCGGAAACAGGGAACTACCGAACAGTTCCGACTCCTAAACGCCTGGATTGACTAGAAAAATGCGGAACAGTGGCAATTAATTACAGATCAGTTCTTGAACTTCGGGTTGCGCTTTGAGAAAGGCGATCGCTTGTTCTCCGAGTGCGGCAACATCATTATAAAGCGCAATTAGATCTTCAATATCAACCGTGATTACTTCTAGTCCTTCATAGCTCACGATTGCTTCGACGAGAGTGATATTGCCATCACGAGCCGCCGATTGTAAACCATTGATCAGGTTATCGACTATATTACCAATTTCGCTATCGGGAGCAATAAACAGATTTAACGCTCCGACGGCCAATCGGCCATAACTTGAACTCAATAACGTGTCTACCAGATCGGGAGGAACGTTTACTCCGTAATTCAATGCAGTCCGAAAGTTAGCCACTTGTTCGGGAGTGAGTTCAGCCAGGGTAAATAGCGATCGCAATTGATTGGACTGTTCGCCTGTTTCGGCAAAGGTTTGTAATTCTTCAAAGGAGACGGGAATGTTCGCCGCACCATATCTTAATTGAAATTCATCAACGGCCGGAGCCGGTTGGGTAAAGAGGGCTAAACTCGCGGTTAACCCTAATATCAATGCTAATCCCAAAGCGATCGACTTGGAAATTCCTCGGTTGAACAATTTAAACAAACGGTTAATGCTCGGAAACTGACACCCAAATTTAAAATTCATTATTCCATTCCTCACAATTGGTTTGACCTTGTATTGGTCATCTTGATCATACCCTTTATGGGTCTCGTTAAAGTTGATAAAAGTTCCCCAAAACTGATTTTTTTAAAGGTCATCTGTCTGCTTTCATCCGAGACAGGAGTTGTCGGATAATCATAGCATCTTGTGCCTGGGGCTGATGTTTTAGATATATTTCTAAATCTTGACGGGCTTCTGTCCACCGTTCAAGCTGGTAATACAGAATGCCGCGATCGCGCCGTTCATTCTGGGCCTCGGGAAACAACAGTAAAATCCGTTCAATTGCAGAGACCGCGTTTAAAATCTCCCCGACATTCATATAAATAACTTTCATATTTGTTAACATTCTGGCGAGAATTTGCCGAGAAGTTACCGGGGTAAGAAATTGGGGACGGAGTTTCACCTGTTGGCCGTAAACTTCTGCTAATTTAGCTTGACAATCTTCGGGAAATAGAATCTCTCCTTGATTAAAAACATCGACATAAATTCCCGCGCCTTCAAAATCAGGGCGAACCAAAAAATGTCCCGGCATTCCTATTCCTACCATCGGAAAGTCAAGGCGTTTGGCAATTTCTAAATAAACCACCGATAAAGTAATGGGAATTCCGGTGCGTCGTTCAATTACCTGATTTAAAAAGCTATTATTGGGATCGTAATAATTGCTGCGATTTCCGACAAATCCTAAATCTTCAAATAAATATTGATTTAAGGTTTTAATCACCTTCAAGGGATATCGCTGTTCATCCAGTCTTTCTAAGACCTCTGCTGCCATCTCATCAAGGGCATTCAGGTATTCTTCAGGATCGAGATTGAGAAACTGTTCTTGAGCGATATAAAGAGCGGCTTTCGCCAGATTAATCTGTTCGTCTGGCTGATTGATTTCTTGATAAAATCGTTGTCTAGCCTGGGAAAATTTCATATTGTTTGTCCAATTTCTTAATTTTTAAATCTAAATTATGTTAAAATTATAGAGCATTGATCAGGGCAAGACATCTAACTAAGAACTTATGTCTTCTGAATAATCGAGAGCATGGATTATTTTCCCTTCCAGTTGATCGATTGCGGTCATCATTCCGGTTTCGGGATTGTCTAAAATCGAAGCTTTTACCTGTTCTAAATATTCGGCAATGGTTTCTCGTAAAATCGGCTTCTCAATATTGGCGGTGTGGTAAGTATCCCAAATATCCCAGAGTAAAATTCCCACCCCTACCGTACAATCTAATAACCCGGCTGCCATTTTTCCGGTTAAACTTGCACCCGTTTTCAAGGCAATTTTAGCACCGGCTTTTCCCGCGAGGTTTGCCGCCATTTTACTGCCAACTTTCAACACCAAAGGGGCAACTAAAGGCTTCATGGCTAAATAAGCACTGCCTCCCACTAAAACCTTGAGAGACAAGTTAGAAACTTCACCCTCAGTATCATAAATACTAATGGCAATATCATTCAAATAGCGATTCCAATCCGCTTGAGGAATTTGATAGGATAGGGGAATCTGATTAAGATTTCCCGATAACGCATTCAAATACTGTTTTACCGTTTGTTGAGTCAGTCGTTCCAGTTGCAGTTGGGCAATTTGAGGACGAAGAACCCGCTTGGCAAATTCTTCTTGAAAATCTCGGGTAATCACCTCGGCAACTTTCTCCGACGGACTGGGTAAATCCGGATTGAGTAGATTAGCAACCCCTGAACTCAATTGCACAAAAACGCTTTTGAATTCAATCTGTTTTTGATTAAAATAACCAAAGTACCAGCCAAGGAAATTATCGTCTACTCTGACCATTAAGTCATCTATCCAAAGATCGAGTTGTTGAGAGGCATAATTTTCGGCTTGGTCGTGGGCGCTGGTTAAAGCCTGGGCGACGGCTGTATCCACTTCTTGCCAATTTACCCTTGGCTGCACAATCGCTGTTTTTGGAGGTTCTGATTTGCGGTTAACCGAACCCGAATCAAAGGCTTGATTAATAAAAAATTGACCGCCCAAAGGTATAATAACCAAAAGAATTACTATCGCCCAAACGAATGGAGAAATTGAGCGAATTACCTGCACCCAAGCCAAAATTCGCTTGGTTTTTTCGGCATAACTCCCGGAAGTATCCGCAGACGGAGAAAACGGCTGAGATTGTTCAGAATCACTGGGAACGGGGTTAGACTGTGGCTCAGAATTCACGATCCTAACCTGAATGAATTGATAGTTAAATTTTACCAAAGTTTGTTAAATCCCGTGACTTTTTCCAATCACCCAATGACGGCGAAAAAATCGCGATAACGAAGATTCATCTAGACGTAAAAAAATCGGTCGTCCGTGAGGACAAGTGCGGGGGTTGCGAGTTCTCACCCATTGTTCGAGCAAGGTTTGCATTTGTGTTAAACTCAAAGGTGTACCATTGCGAATCGCACTGCGACAAGCGGTTGCCACTTGAGCGGCTTGTAAATCTTTACCCAAACTCAGTTCAATTAACGCTTCGCGACAGTCTTCTCGCTGTGATAACATTTCCGGTGCAGTCCGCACAGCCCATAAGTCTTCTCCAAAAAGATCAACTTGTAAACCAATACGCTGGAGTTGTTCTAACTGAGGGGGTGAAAGCTGTTGCAACAGGATAGGGGGTTCGACATTAACCGGTTTCCAAGCTTCACAAAGTTGTTCATACAAGACTCGTTCGTGGGCGATATGTTGTTCAACTAACCATAAACCATTGGGATGTTCGGCGACAATATAGGTATGATGAACTTGGGCGATCGCTTTGAGTTCAATTAAGCTTAATTCTTCATTCGTTACCCGATCTTTTTGGGTTTGAATAGAACGATTAATTTGATAACGGCCTTGTTCTTCTGAGACTTTTAATAACTTATCCACACGATGGAGTTTAGCCGATGTTGTAGTTGGGTTTAAACGTAAAGTATTCTCAATACAAGCTTGAATTTGTGCTTGCCAATAGTCAAGATGATGTAAATAAACTTCTTCTTTGGCTGGATGGCGGTTCCAGTCAATATAAGCCGGATCAATTTGTAAATGAATAAAACACACCGGAAAGCGATCGCGAGGCAAAGTGCGGCTAAAAGCGGTTAAAATAGTTTGTTCGAGTTCCGGCGATCGCACCATGCGACCATTGAGGGCTATTTTAACCCAGTCGGGGCGATGGCGATGACAGCGGTCGGGTAAACCCAAAACCCCTTGTAAAGCGTTAGAAGCGGTTTTATCCGGTGTTGGGGTGGTTAGTTCAACCTGAAGCCGTTGTAAGTCCCC
Source organism: Lyngbya sp. (assembly GCA_035285085.1). Taxonomy (GTDB): domain Bacteria; phylum Cyanobacteriota; class Cyanobacteriia; order Cyanobacteriales; family Microcoleaceae; genus Capilliphycus. The sequence goes on from JAYKHV010000175.1 coordinate 10,847, forward strand.
GAGCCGCACAGTCCGCAGGATTTGAGGTAAAATCGAGTCAGCCGCGACACCGGAACTAATTTGCAACCCGCAAGTTGAACCTTGACGCACCTGCCAGTTAACCTGAGGATGACAGAGGGCAATGTGACCGACGATCCGATGAATGCTTCGCAGTTGTTGGCTGGCCGAGGGTAAGGCTTGGCGGCGTCCTTGCCAGTTGTCAAATAAATTAGACACGGTGACAACAGTTCCGGGGGCGATGGCGACGGCTTCGGGTTCGAGGGGTTCTCCCTGGCGGTTGTAAGCGACTCGCCATCCCATTTCCCCGACGGGACGGCTGAGAATTTCCAGTTGGGCTAACTGGGCTAAACTGTGAAGGGCTTCTCCGCGAAATCCTAAACTGGTAATCTGGGAGAGATCGGCAATGGTGCTAATTTTGCTGGTACTGTGGGGGGTGGCGGCTTGTTTGAGGTTGGTCAGATCCATGCCAACGCCGTTATCGGCGACTTGAATGCGCCATTGTTCGGGCCAAACGGAAATGCTGATGCGAGTGGCTCCGGCATCGAGGGAGTTTTCGACTAATTCTCGCACAACGGCTTGTAGAGAGTCAATGACTTCTCCGGCGGCGATTAAGTAGATGATCTCTTCGGGTAAGGGTTGAATTTGAGATGCCATACCTTTTTTGAACTGAATTGAGTTCGGTTTTTGATCATAACTTTTGGGTATTCTTTCTGTGGTAAGAATTGGGGATTGAAAGGGTTTACCGTATAATTCCCTAGTGTTTAGAGATTTTTTCTCATCTAAAATCCCTAACAAGTATTTAAAGATTTCAGATCAGAATCGATGACGGGGAAAAATCAGATTATAATAGAAGAGTGTCCGGCGCGAGCAAGGGTTGTCAGCGATGAGTGATTTAGGTTTGAATGAGGCGACTTCTCATCCGTTAGCGAAATATCGCAATCATCTCGAATTTTATGGCTATCGGGTTGAGGAAATAGAAGATCGGCTTTACTGTCGTCATACTCGCAAGTCAAACTTGATTTTAAATCCGATTTCCGATCGGGGAGTTTTGATCAGTATTGTTTATTCGTTTGAGCCGGATTTAGATCGGCTAGAAATTTTAGAATATGTGAATGAATTAAACGGGTATTTTTCATTTATGAAAGCCTATATAGACGAAGATAATGATTTAATTTTGGAGACCTTTTTTGAGGGAGAATACGACCGGAAAAATTTTTCGATTCTGCTCGATAATATTGAATATGATACGGATATTTTACTCCAAAATGAGTGGACTCAAGACTATTTAAAATAAGGATAAGGTTTATGACAATTCTAGCAGATCTCAAATCGATGACCTTTAGATTTTAGCCAGAACCTCTTGTAAGAGGGGAGGAAGACGACGCATAATTTTACCCGTTTCTCGACTGAGAGGAACTAAGGTGGTTTGTCCGCTAACATAAAGCTGTTGACTGTCTTCAGAAACAATTTGGTATTCCCAAACCATCCGCACCCCTTTGATGGGGAGAAATTGTCCTTTAATCAAAATCGTCATCCCCATGTTTACCGATTGATGATAGCGTAACTTCAACTCGACCACCGGCAGATCGCAACCCAACGCCACTAAATTATGATAATCCAGACCCAGCAAGCGTAGACTCTCAACCCGTAACTCTTCCATCCAAGTCAGATAGGTACCATGCCAAACAATCCCCGCATAATCAGTATGATGGGGAAATACCCGCACGGGCCAGATAAACCAACCGTCAGAGAAGGTAACAGAAGGTAAAAGGGGTTGAGGTTGAGGATGTTGAGTGAAGGACACGTTACAAATTGTTCTAAAACGCTACATTTCTACAAATTCTGAGCCAGTCATCAGATCTATGCTGAAGTATAGACTCGTTATCGGTCAACAAATGGACGTTAAATCTGATGTCTCTCAAGTTAGCAGTTATCAGTGTAGTTGATAACGGGTACTCAAATCACATTCAATCTAAATCAGGATTAGCAACACCGAGAGGGGAAAAGCAATGAATATCAACAAAATTCTAGTAGCGGTTGCGGGACGGGGACTTTGTGAAGAGATGCTAAAGATGTTGATGGATATTCCGTCTGTTCAACAAGCCTCTGTAACACTTTTACACGTCGTTCCCTCGCAAGCGTCCGCAGAGGGGATGTCAGAAAAATTAGAACAGGGGGGTAAAATTTTAGCCGAAGCGGTACAATCGATTAAAGTCGATCCGAGTAAAGTCAATCCCCGTTTGAAGCAGGGAGATCCCAAAGATATTGTTTGTCAAGTCGCCGATGAAGAAAATGCCGACTTGATTATTATGGGATCGCGAGGCTTACAAGGACTGCGAGCGATTTTGGAAAATTCCGTCAGTCAGTACGTTTTTCAGTTGACTTCCCGACCGATGTTGTTGGTCAAGGATGATATTTATGTCAAGAAGCTCAAGCATATCATGGTTGCCCTCGATGCCAGTAGTTCGTCTAAAGAATATCTAGACTTGGCGTTGTCGTTGGTGAAGGATATTAGTGGCGGACAATTGATTTTAGCCCATGTCAACAAAGATATTTCGGGAAAATCCAGTGAAGATTTCTCCAATAAAGCCGAAGCCGATCCGGTGATTGCGACGGCCCTTGAATCGGTGAAGAGGATGGGTGTAAATTATCGTTGTGTCAGTGCGATCGGTAAACCGGGGCCTGAAATTTGTCGGATCGCCGATGAAGTGGGGGCGGATTTGTTGATTTTGGGATCTCCCGATCGCCGTCCAACGGTGGCGAAAAGTTTGGTTGACTTAGATCGGTTGGTGGGCGGTTCGCTGTCCGATTACGTTCGAGTTCATGCTGAATGTCCGGTGTTATTGGCAAGAACTGCGGCATCCTAAAGTTTGATTTAAGCAGAAAAAGCGCCGTGAAGCTAACAACTTCGCAGCGCTTTTTAGACATTCGCTTAGACGCGATTGATGAACAAGTAATGTTTTAAATTATTGTCCTTCAGTCTCGCGACGAGTTTGAATGTAAAGAATCAAGAGAAAAACAGAGGGAACAAGTACAAACAATAAAGTGGCAACAAATCCAAGATCATTAACTTCCATGATACCCAGCCTCAATGTAAACTATCAAATCGATAAAATTAGCATATCATTGATTGGCTTCTTTGGACTCATAACAAACCTTTAACGTCCTTAACCTTGGATGCGATCGCGTGAGTTTCCCTTGGCGGCATTCTTCTCCAAAAATTCAATAATCTTAGCAGGAACATCAATTCCTGTGGCTTTTTCAATCCCTTCTAGTCCGGGGGAAGAATTCACCTCCATCACCACCGGGCCATGATTAGAGCGTAACATATCAACACCCGCCACTTTCAATCCCATCGCTTTCGCCGCCCGTACCGCTGTTGAACGTTCTTCTGGTGTTAATTTAACTTTCTCAGCGGTTCCGCCCCGATGTAAATTGGAACGAAATTCCCCTTCGACCGCTTGTCGTTTCATCGAAGCCACCACTCGTTCACCAATGACAAAACAGCGCAAATCCGAACCTTTTGCTTCTTGAATAAATTCCTGCACCAAAATATTAGCATTTAACCCCCGAAATGCCTCAATAACAGACTTGGCCGCTTGGTAGGTTTCGGCGAGTACCACCCCAATTCCTTGAGTTCCTTCGAGAAGTTTAACCACCAAAGGCGCACCGCCAACGGTATTAATTAAACCGTCAATATCTTTGGTGGAATGAGCAAAACCGGACACGGGTAAACCAATTCCTTCTCTAGCCAACAGTTGCAAACAGCGTAACTTGTCACGGGCGCGAGAAATGGCTTGAGACTCATTGGCGGTGAACACATCCATCATCTCAAACTGTCGGACCACAGCGGTACCGTAAAAGGTTTGTGACGCCCCGATGCGGGGAATGACCGCATCAAATCCTTCTAAGGGTTTTCCGCCATAGATGACCATCGGTTTATGGGAGGTAATGTTCATGTAGCAACGCAAATAGTCAATCACATACATTTCATGGCCCCGTTGTTCTCCGGCTTCTCGGAGTCGTCTTGTAGAGTAAAGGTTAGAGTCTTGGGATAAGATTGCAATTTTCATAGTCTTATGTCTCTGACATTTTGGAGATTCAGCTTGCGTTAAACAATTTAAGCTAACATGGGTCAAAATTAGAGGAAAATCCTCTATCTAGAGTTAGTCAGTGAGTCGGTTAAAAATGTTGTGACATTCTTTTGTCTCAATAGTTATCTCAATCAGAACCCCTTTTTTCCATCTGTCCTGTCGGAGTTAAGAATGCAGATTGTACGGGAGTATGATCACGACTAACAGCCTGGTAGAGGCGCAAAGCTTGCGCCCTGTTCAGTTCCCGTTGAAGCCGTTTCTTCATTTAAGTATTGTATCCTGTTCGGTAATCTCTCCCACCATGCTAAAAGCTGCCCATCCTCTGTTCACAGTTTAACTCGGGAATGGACAACTCCAAATCGGTTTTTAAATGATGATCAAGCTTTTAGGTGCGTTGGCGAGTCCAAGCGGTTGCTTTCCAAATCGCGATAAACAATACACCGGAGATTAAAGCCCCTAAATTCCATTTAATCGAGTTCTTTAAGAGTAAGATTCTGCGGTTTTTTCGGGTCGCCTCAGCTTCGGTTTTGGTGGTGCTTTCGGTTCGAGAAATAAAATTAGACAGTTGGTTTTTAATTTCTTCTAACTCCTGTGCAGATTGGATTTCTGGAGTCCGTCCTTGAGTATCGAGACGGCTTAACAGGTTTTCCATTTGTTCTTCTGTGGTTGCTTGTTCGAGTTGTTGTTGTACCTGCTGAATTTGAGTGATCCGTTGTTCGACTTGAGTATTAATCTGACTGTCACTCTGCTGATTGATTCTGAAGGTGTTAATTACGCCTAAAGGAAGAAACAACAGTAAAACAATACCAAACAGTAACGTTAATAACGATAAAAACTTTAACAGGGGTCTTTCCCATTTGGGACGGAGATTTTGTTCCCCATAAAACACTAAAACAAATCCGATTAAAGGGACGGCAACTCGTTCTACAATCGCTCCCATTGTTTGAAATTCCCAAACGGGATTCGTAAATTGAGGAGGAATAAGTAAAACAATTAAATCAATTAATGTTAAGATTAAAAGAGTATAGCCAACCCAGCGCAAAGGAGGTATGGTTTGCAGTAAACTTGAGCTAAATTTCCACAGCGCATCTACTTTTTCGGATAAAGGATTATTCTGAGATTGAGTCATAGCTTTAATTCCTGACAATTCTGTTGATGATGAAGGGTTAAATTTCGGGAAACCGAGGATGCCACCATTGATACCAAGATAACCAAACTTTTTCTAAAATCGAATAGGCTTGTTGTTCAGAAAGATTCTCTAGCGGTATAGACACATAAGTCCACAAACAGCGATGATCTCTTATCGGTTCCTGACCGGAAAGGATAGGGAGTAAACGAGAGGGTTGTAAATCATAAGTATAGCGGTTTTGGATGAACTGTTCATAGGTAATGACGCCGGGGCCTCGGGGGTTAATACAAGATCTGAGATAGGCTCGATTTTCTGTAATTCCCAGACGATAATAACCCGTTTTTTCTTGCTTTTTGAACCCGGTTTCTTCTCCTTCTGAACCGGACAAACGCGGATCATACTGACGAAATTTCTTTTCATTCACATGGGGATGATCCACATACTCCATCTCAATCTCTAATTTCAGGTTTGCCGAGGCATATTCATAGATTTTACCGGGGATTTCCGCTTCTAAATTCTGAGTTTTAATCGCTTTCCATCCGGATATAGGAACCTGATTGGGAAAGTCAAAAGGGGTCTTTGTTAACTCTTTGGGTGCTGGAGAAACGACGGATTTTCCCCAAACTAAAACCACCGTTCCAAAGGTTAAAATCAGTAACGAAGTCCGCAAAGGTTGCCACAACTTCATAAGCTTTTATTGTTTTAATATTTCTTCCGGTTGAGGTTCTTCTTGACGCAGTAGAAACCAACACAATAAGCCAAACAGTCCCACAGAAATCATCATAAAAATCAGTGAACCTTCTCCCACGTGCCAATAATGCAAGCCTTCCTGATTTTGAGCATTAGCAAACAGTGCCATAATTGCCACTCTAAACCCATTGACTACAAAAGCAATCACTACAGAAGCACTCAAAACCAGCATCTTTTTCTCCAGTTTTTTTAGGGGAAATAGAATCAAAAACAAGACGGCAAACCCCAGCAAATAAAACATTCCCGCAAAGCCTGAACATCCCATATTGACATTGATTCCTCCCCCAGGCATGATCACTTCAAAGCCGCGACGGGAGGCTTCAAATCCAGAATACCAAAGAATAAACGTCGCGAAACGTGCTGTTAATCCCGAAATGTCAATCACGGGCCAAATGAGGACTTTGGGGACACCCAGAAAAAATAATATTAACAATTCTCGCCAATAAAATTTAAACCCTCGAAAACCGGAAGCTAAGAGGGTTAAACCCAGACCACTGATAAAAGGTGATACGCCTAAAAAGTTAGAAGTCGCCAGCGTCGAACTTTTGAGTAACACCGCTGCAATAATTAGCAAACCCAGTAAACTTGAAAAAACCCCACTTTCTAAGTTTAACCGATCGCGTTTTTGCCAGATCAGTGAGGCGGCTGCAAACCAGAATAAAAAACTAATTGCCTGTAAATCCCTGCTACCATGATGTAGGATTAGCGTTAGATGAATTGCCATCAGTCCGGCTGCAATCCCTAACAGCCAGAACCGAGATTCAGTTAAAGATTTGAGCGATAGTGAATCCAGCCTGATCATAGAGTTGAACTTCAGCATTGCAACCTTTCTGAACTGATGATAAACCCCCAACTCATTGTAATCTCATTGGGGGAGTTTTATTGTTTTGCTGTTTTTTGGACTAAGCCTAACGACTAGAGTCGCAGTACCAGTGTAACTGTCGAGGGCAGGAGCTTAAACGGACACCTACCAATCCTGTAATAATTATTTCATAAAAGAGTTTGTTTGGCAATAGGTGTTGACCCGTTCTTAGCTGAACTGAGCCGATAAAAAGTAACAGTTAGACAATTAAAATTTTTGTAGCTTAGGTTAAACTGGGTATAATAGGATTGGGATGCAACCCTGGCTCTACTCTGGAGATTTAGGGTTTAAAATCCTTGTTGGGAAACTAAATCTATACACAGTTGATTAACCACAGATTCGTCAGCGAACTGAGGAAGGGTTGAAACGGCTTCTGCTTGATCAAGTTGTTGATAGAGTTGTTTTGCCATTTCCATGACTTCATCGTAGGAATATTGACCTGTTTTGATGGTTAATAATTCCTCGGCATCTCCGGCCTCTCGACGATCAACGATTAAATGTTGAGTCTGTAAAACTTCTATTCCTGTTTTCAATAATCGAATCGCTTGCATGGCAAATTTGCAATCATAGCCAACTTTAGCTTCCATTTTTGCCCGTTCGGGATTGCGATTTTTTTTCCAAGTTTGGTAGTTTTTGTATTCTCGAATTGCCCGTTGATATTGTTGGCTTTTTTGCAACAGTTGAATAAAATCTTCCGAACAATTCGTCAATTTTTGAGTCGTTTCTAAGGTTTCATCTGGAAGAGAATGTTGTTTTAAAATTCCTTTGTAGTCGATTTCGGCATTTAACAGGTTATACAAGGCTTTGGCGGGTTGTAAAAATTCTATGCGATCGCGTACCAACAAGTACAAATATTCTAAAAAACTATTAATCTGGCTGACATTTAAAGGCGGTTTTTCTACCAATCCAAATTCAGCCGCAGTCGGTTTATGTTGGGGAGGATTGAGTAACCAACGGCGATGAGATTCTAACTTTTTGATTTGGGCGTAACCATAACCCGAATAGGTTTGTTTGATGCGTTTAGAAAGAAATAATTGTCGATGTTGCTGCAATACTTTACCAACTTCTGTGAGGTGAATATAGTCTTTGAACCACAGCACTTCTAAAATATTTGGATTGTTGTCTATCGCTAAATTCAAGAACTTTCTGAGTTCATAAATACAGGTATCTTTCGCCAAATAGGGAAAGGTTTTAGAAGGGGTTTCATCCCATCCTTTATCGAGTTGTTCGATTTGGCTTAATCCCAAATAATAGGGCTTTGTGGCGATAAAAATTCCCCGATAGTCATAGTCTGAGGTTGCAGTTGCTAACCCATAACCCCGCGAACCTGTTAAGGCGATTAAAATCGTTCTCTTTTCGATTTCTTCACGATTCATTGATGAACTAAACGAACAACTTTTGCTGCTCGTTCCTCATGTTTTAAACTTGTATTACTTTGTAATATAACACGGGAATAAACAACCCGCAACTGTTTGATCTCCAACAACATCAAAAACCCGCTTTCTCCTAGAAACCGGGTTTTTATTTCCCTCCAATGTGAAATTAATATTTTCGGGTTAAAACGATACCCGCTAAAATCAGGAAACCTCCGATGAGGAAAAACCCGATATCGTAAATGATAAAGTTGGGAACTTGGCGAATATGATGCAATCTCAAAATCGCATGAAAAACCACACTATCAAAGAGGTTAAACCCTCCCCAACCAATAAGGTTCCATCCGATAAAGGCGCGAGTTGAGAGGGAAAAATAGGGATTTTGTTTAATACTTTGCCACAATAAACTTAAACCGACTACAGTAATCATAAACATCCCCGCATTAAAAACACCATCCGCAACGGTATTTGTTTCGAGTCCGGCGAGGGTATTTGTCGGAACAAGATTGGCGATCATGTGGTGCCATTGTAACAACTGATGCAAGACAATCCCATCAATAAACCCACCCAAACCAAAACCCAGTAAGAAACTGGCAAGAATTAACGTTTTGCTTTCTGAAGAAGTCGAAGACAAGTTTTTATTCATTGTTTCATTTGTCATTGTTGTTGTTCTCCTATAGCAGCAAATTATTAGATTATGTCCGGATAATTAGTATTGAAGAAGGAGTCACCGAGTCAGGAGTCAGGAGGGAAAATTGCATGGGGATTCGCGCCCCCAAACAATTTTGATCACCGCGGGTGACGGTGGGGTATTAAACCGATAAGAGAAATGATAAACAAACTTTTTCCTTTTCCTCCTCTTTCTTCTTCAAAATTTCCTCGGTTCTCCTGTCTCGGTGACTCGGTGACTCGGTGACTCCTCTAGCGTTTTCCATGACTATATTGATTCGAGATATAGTTTTTACCTTAAGAGCTAGGAAAAGTAATCGCGTCTATCGGAAGAAATATTCAATCAAACCAATCAATTTATTTAATCCCCAACACCTGATAAATATCCACCGCCTTTTGTCTCCCTTTTAACTGAACATGACCGACCAAATTCGTGGAAAATAGATCTTGAACATAGTGATAAGTGCTTTCACTAATCAAAATTCGACATAATCCCTGACCAAAAGACTTATCATAACTCTCCAAACGGGCCGCCACGTTCACCGTATCACCTAACGTGGTATAATCCATCCGTTGAGAACTGCCCAAACTGCCCGTGACCACCACTCCGGTGGCAATTCCAATTCGCATGGAAACCGTTGGCTGTCCATTTTGTCTCCATTTGCGATTAAGCGATCGCAACTGCTCCGCCATCGCTACGGCACTAGAAACGGCTAAAATAGCATCTTGGGCAATTTCTGACTCGTGAGTCCGGGGTAAAGGCACGCCAAAGGCTGCCATAATCGCATCGCCGATAAACTTATCAATAATTCCGTCATGGCTGAGTACAATATCAGCCATTGTATTCATATACTCATTAAGCCAAAACATCAAACGATCGGGTTCCATTGTTTCTGCGATCGCGCTAAAATCTTGAATATCGGCAAATAGAATCGTTGCCGTCATCTTTTGTCCGAGTAACTGACCTTTAGTTAAAAGTTCATCGCGACTTCGCCAAATTTCATCGGCAATTTTCGGGGTGAGATGACGCCCAAACAAATTCATCAAAGTTTGTCGTTCTTGACGTTCTTGATTGGCAATATAACCTGTAATTGCCGTTCCCGAACCCACCAACGCCAACAACGGGGGAATCATCGGTATCCACCAACCCCGCAAAAACACCTGATAACAAATAACTGTTAAACTAACTGCGGCGAGAATAATCCGAATCATTCCTTTCGTCGGACGATAACTCAATCCGATGGTCATTCCCACCCCTGACCACAGCAAAATCCATAACCATTCTATCGGTTCTGACCACACTTTAAATAAAGGTCGGCCATCGAGGGCGCTACTGAGAATTTGACTGGCGATATTGGCATGAATAACCACCCCAGGGGTGCGTTCGCTGGCTGCGAATAAATTGCTACTGTAGGGAGTAAAAAACAAATCATTGAGACTTTCAGCCGTTGTCCCAATCAACACAATCCGGTCGCGCATCAAATTCGGTGACACCCGACCGGCTAAAATATCGGAAACCGAAACGGTGAGAAAGTGATTCAGTAAACCCCGATAGTTCAATAAAACTTGATAGCCACCCGCATCAGCCCGCACATAAGCGCCATCATTACCTGTAAAACGAGTAAATACACCCTGTCCCAGTTTAACTTCGCCATTGGCTGTTGTTTCCGGCGTAATCCCCTGGGCTTGTAAATACATCAACGCCAGTTGTAAGCCAATATTGACAACCGTTTCCTCTCCAGGAGGTTGTATCGTTAACAGCGCCCGTCGAATTTTACCATCTCCATCCCAAACTAAATCCACCGCACTGACTTGATTTTGTTCTTTTAACACGGGAGGGGGCGCGACCGCCGAACCGTTTGCATCGCTGCCGACTTTTTCAATACCAATTAAATTGGGTGTGGTGCGATAGGTTTCTAGGAGTTCTTGATGTCCGGGGGGGACAGGTAAATCTCGGTAGATGTCTAAACCAATGGCGAGGGGTTGTTGTTGCTTGAGTTTTTCGATTAATTGGGCTAGGGTGGCATCAGGAATCGGCCATTGTCCAATTTGTTGAATATCCGGTTCATCAATGGTAACCAGGACAATGCGTTGATCGACGGGTTCAACTGGACGCCAACCGATCATTTGATCGAAGGCTGCCCATTCTACCAATTGTAGAACCCCGGACGTTCGCAGTCCAATCACCACGATGGCGACAGCCGGGACAATTAACCAACGGCGGATGGACTTAAGAAACGAAAACCTCGGGCGAGAGTTGGAAGTTCTTAAGCCCAAAAACGCTTTTTTTTTTCGGTTGGGAACTTCAAACTTCATAACACCCACAGCTTTCGGAATAGGGGCAGGTTTTGAAGAAAAGTTTCTCGTTTGATCGCAGTTCATTTTACTATTCAACCCCCCCTAGAAAATTTATTAATCGATGAAGGGCTGTTTGGCAATTTCTTCGAGTTCCACAGATTTTAAAAGTTCCTCCCATTGACTGGCCAACATCGAATTGTTCGGCTGGGTTTGGCGCAAGTTTGCTAAAATCTGTATGCTATCAAACCAAATGCCGTTTTCGGCATAAACAGCAGCCTGTTCTAAAGGAGTCAATTGCTGAAGTTGGTCCGATAAAGCGACATCGGCTTCAACGCGGCGAATTTCCCCCGTTACAAATACAACTTCCGGTTGCTGTTGAGAAGACTCGGCTTGGCAAACCAGACCAAAAGACCAACGATAGGACTGACCGACTTTCAGCGGCGGCGCATCTGAGGGCAGTTTAACACTAACAATCCCTGCTTTGCCAGAAACAGATAGGCGAGTTTGATAAACGTCTTGATCGTTTTCGTCTTTGAGGCTAAATACCCCTTCAGTGGCGGCGATGGCGGGTACAAAGAAGTAAAATGTAGGGGTGGCTTCGGTGGTTAATCCGGTTAAACTTGAACCGATGCCGTTGGGTTTTTCTAACGCAGGCACTAAGGCGGTAAGATCGCTCTTGTCTGCTGATAAGCTGGGGCAGCTATTGCCCGTCCGGGAAGCACCGCCGGCGGTACGGTTGGGCATTCCTTCTCCCGGAGGCGGTTGAAAGGCTACTGTCACTCTCGTTTTTTGCTGAGATGATGATTTTTCGGCTCTGACGGGTAGACTGGGAATAATTGCGACACCAACAGAAACCGTGACTAAAAGGCTTATGAACTGTTGAGAAAACAGTTGAGAAAAAATTGGTCTTTCCATATGGGGTTATTCCTCATGGTGATGGTTTAATTGCGATCGCCAGATGCCCCAGTTTATCGTTTTCCTCTCCAGTTGAGGGTTTTTATTAAACGGGTGAACTGATGTTCCCTTTGCCGGAACCAGGGTTCTCAGATCTTTAATGATCTAAGATAACAATTCTAACTCTGGCTGAGACCGAAAATGTTTAAGCTTTCCTTAAGTATCTTTTGATACTTAAGTTGGACAAACTGAGAGGAATTGAGGACTGCTCAAGCGGATTATAACCATTTCCCGACAAGCACAAAAGCTGCCCAATAGTAGGGATCTTGATATTGGTTATCCTGTAACAATTTTAACTGAGCAAATCGGAGTGCCTCCGCCTTACTAACTTCCGATAGAGTCAATTGGTGATAAAATTCTGCCATTAGGAGGGCTGTAGAAACATCATTAACCTGCCATAAGGTTGCTAAGGTACTCCGCGCCCCGGAACGCACGGCAACCCCGGCTAACCCCAAGGCAGCCCTTTGATCGCCGGTCGCCGTTTGACAAGCACTTAACACTAAGAGTTCAATGGGTTTAAGCTCATTCTGGGAAGTTCTTAATAACCGATCAAAATCTTTAACATTAATTCGACCGTCCCAGGTTAACAGAAAGGTATCCTCAGCTTGAGAACTAAATTGACCATGAGTTGCTAAATGAACAATGGAAAACGATCTCTGATTTAATTGCTTTTCTAACCGCTCTTCGGTAAACTCTTGATTGAGGAAAACTTCAGTGGGAACTAGGGATTGAATTTCTTCAATTTCAAACTCAACCGCAGGTAAGGCGTTAAACCCTTGACGGGCTTCACTTAATCCCAAAGTTAAGGTTTTTAGAGATTTCTCAGCCAGCGATCGCGGTGCCAACAGTTGTAAACTGGGGGTTAAAGCTAGATTGTATTTTTCAATTAAATACTGTTGTCCGTCGTGAAGTGCCGCCATCGGCAAATTTCGCAGCGAACCATCCAACACAAACACTAAGGTTTCGATCTGACTGGTTTGGAGGTAAACTTCGGCCGGACGCACCAACCAATTATAAACCTGCTGAGAGAGATTTCGACGTTCTTGAGAGGAAAACACCGGAATAAACAACTTTCGCAGTTGCTCGACGGTCTCATCCACTTGTTGGGCGTCGATGGGTGTAGAATAAGATCGCAGCGGTTCACCCGGTAAAGATAAAATCACCTCTAAGCGATCGCTTAAAATAATCGGATAAATCACCGCCGCTGACTGATCGACTCGATCAATAGGGGTCTGTTGAAGATCGGCATCCAGACAAGCTTCGCGAAAGAAATTATCTAATTCCGCCAGTTGTAATGATTGTATTAACTCTCGGGCTTTTATGAGGTTTTTCTGAGTTGGAACTTCACCCGACGACGATGGGGAAGGTTGTAAAATTAAACTCACCAACTGCCGATAAACCGGTTCAACACTCTCTCGAAAGGAAAATTGTACATCCGGATCGACCGCAACCAGATCGGTTCTTAACGATTCTAAGGTGTTGACCGCTTGATTATAAGCCACGATCGCCATTTCAGTTTTGCCCTGGGCTTTTAACAGTCTACCAAGCTGCCATTGCCAACGATAACTAATATCGGGTGCATTGATGGCAGTAGCCAACAACAAAGCCTCCTCAGTCAAACCCTCAGCTATTGCCCACTGTTGCGTTTTTTCGTAAACTGCGGCTAAACTCCCCAAACTGTAAGCTTCCGCTTTTGTATCTTGCAATTGTCGGGCGATCGCAATAGTTTCACTCAACAATTCAACCGCAACCTTAAATTCCGGTTGGGGTAAGTTTAGCAGACTTTCAGCCAAATTCACCCGCAAATAAACCGCTGTCCGACTGGCCGGTTGCTCAGATAATTGTACCCGAATTTCCTGCCATAAGGCGATCGCAATAGTTTCACTTTCAGCTTCCGTTAACAGACGCAAGTGATTGAGTTGAGCTTGAATCCGAGTTAAACTAGAATCAGCTAACTTCGCCGCCTGTTGGTAAGCGTTGATCGCAACTTGGGGCTGTTGTTGGGCGCGATGAGTATTTCCCAAACTCAGCAAAATTTCCGCTTGGGTTTGAGTCGTCCCCAAAAGTTGAGCCATTTCCAAACTTTCCCGTAAAATCGCTTCAGACTCGTTAAGATCTCCGACGACTCGCAACGCTTCCCCCAAACTTCGCAGTCCGGTAGCTTTTAGCAAAGAGTCCGGCTGCGATCGCAATTTTTCCCGAATTTGTTGTAAACTTCTTAAAGCTTGGCGATAGAGTCCTAAGGCTTGTAAAGCTTGGGCTTGATTAATTTCCGCCGTCAACACCCCGTTAACATCGTTGAGTTGGGCGAAGACTGTAGCGGCTTGTTTCCACGTCTTGTGGGCTTGTTCGGGTTGTCCTTGCTGAAAATATAACTGACCTTGAATATTGAGGACAGAGGCGAAAATACGGGGTTCTGATGACGATTTTAACAGGCTAAGGCTGCGGTCGATGGCGATGGAGGCTTGTTCCCATTCTCCCAATTTTTGCCAGACTAACGCTAGGTTACTCCAGGCGATCGCTTCGTTTAGGGTATCCCCTTGGGCGGCGAAGTCGGAAATGGCTTGTTGGAGGAGTTTGGCGGCGTCGCTGTAGTTTCCTTGTTGATAGAGTTGTCGGCTTTGTTGCAGGGTTTGATGGGGTGAGTCGGGTGGGGGTTGGCTAAATGCGGGTTGAGTCGCCAACAGTAACAGTAACAGAATACTTCCCCCGATAGATGCTCCAATTGCGATCATGTCTGGTTTGTTTAACAGAACTGTATACTCTTATTCAGTCGATTTTCTCTAGTCTGGGCAATTTTCTCGGTTCAGATCGGCTTGCTGACCAAATTGACTTGACAGAGGTTAACAACAATGATATTTTGAGAGGTTGGTATTCGGGTTGTGTGTTCAATTGTTGTTTGTCCAACAGTCGCTACAGTTGAGATGTTTGGATCGAGCCGTGAGACGAAGCCAACCCGAAAGCCGTTGAGAAGGGAAAAAATTGCTTAACAGATTGAAATCTGCAAAAGTTTTTTATCGGAATTGAGATGGTACATTAAAAAAATTGAAACATTCACCCCAAACACCATTAACTGTGTTGGTGTACCTCAATCTATACTAAATGCTGACTTATCAAGAACGATTTATCCCCGGTCAAAGAGACTCCCTGATTTTGTTGCAAAATCTGCTAGAATCTGGGCTATTTTTTGATTATATGATGTACCACCAGAAACAGGAGGTTCGCATCGCCGCCAACGCTTTAGCCGTTGTGTCCGTGAGTTTAGAAGCCATTTCTATTCAGAGTTTAGATCAAAAGCAGTTAGAACCGATCCGAGATCCCTTTGGACAAGTCGAGTCAGCCTTGGCGAAATTCCCGATCAAAAATTGGACAGCATATGGTTATGTTAGCTTTGATATGGCTCGTTTTTATTATCCCTATACCAAAGCGATCGATCAACCCCTACTTTATTTTTTTATTCCCGAAACCGAACTTCGCATCACCTCAGAAGGGGTTTATATCAAAAGTTTAAATCATCTGTCCAAGTTACAAGCGATCTGTGAACTGGAGACTCCGGTCAAAACTTATTTTTCGACTTCCATACCCCAATTATATTTTACCGAAAAACAACAATATATTCAAAAAGTTCAGCAGTTAATTGAAGCCATTCAAGCGCGAGAACTGCAAAAAGCGATTATTTGTCGTTCGATCAAATTTCCGGGAGAACTCGATCTTTTGGGAACCTATGCACTCGGTTATCAAGGAAATCATTCGGCGCGTTCCTATTGTTTTCAGTTTCAAGAAGTGCGAGGAGTTGGGTTTAGTCCCGAAATTTTAATGGAGATTAATTCAAATAATTGGATTATTACGAATCCCCTGGCGGGAACGCGACCCCGAGGGAAAACTTCCGAAGAAGATTTGCAACTGCATCGAGAATTATTTACCGATGCGAAAGAAGTCAAAGAACACGCCCTTTCAATTTTATTAGTCCAGCAAGAAATGAAAGAAATTTGTGTTGAGAATACGGTGCAAATCTTAGATTTTATGCAGGTGAAAAAATATCCCTATGTACAGCATTTATCTTCTCACGTTGTCGGACAACTCCAAGGGGATAAAACGCCTTGGGATGCCTTAAAAGCCTTGTTTCCGGCGATTACCGTTTCCGGAATTGAAAAAAGTCAGGCGATCGCGTGGATCGATCGTTTAGAAGATACACCCCGAGGGATTTATGCTGGTGCGATTGGTTGGTTTAACCAGGAAGGACAAGCTGATTTAGCAATTCCCATTCGTTCGGCTTATCAATATGGAAATAGCATTCATTTAAACGCAGGGGCGGGAATTATGGGAGAATCAATTCCGCAAAAAGAGTACATTGAATGCGGCAATAAAATGAATACTATTTTGACCAATCTCGTTTTAAAAACCGATTAGTTAGCATTAAACCCAAAACCAAAAACCCTCCCATTGTTTGAGGTTCAGGAACTTGTGTTCCCGTCATTGTAGAAGTAGCGATTATATTATCAACAGCGGTTATTTTCCCGTATAAAACGGCTTGTGAAGTGTCCTGTTCTTGGGAAATAAAATCGCTGAGAATATCTTGACCGGTACCATAACTAAAGCCAACTAACGATAAAGTGTAGCTAACTCCGTCAATTTCAAAGCTTTGGGGAGCAAAACTAACGGGAAAGGAAATCTTGTCGGAACAGTCGTCACCGACAGTGTAATACATACAGTTTCCATTATTGAGAGTCTCATCAATTTCTAAGTTGAAATCAAAGGTTTTCATCCCCAATTCAGCAAAGTCTAAATTCAAACTTAAATCAACCGCAGAGGCGGCTGTAGAGACTCCGTTTTCATTCGTATAAATAACCTTATTGAAATGACGCAACGTTCCAATTTGAAAAACGTTTTCGAGTTCAATATCTGTAGAATCAACGCCTGTAAACCCGAGTCCGCTTTGTTCTCCTGGAGTTACGGGATCACCCCAACGAATTTGGTTTTCTTCGCCGAGGGTTTGGTATTGAATAAACTCTCCCCCGATGGGATTACTCCAACTTCCGGAAGAACCGTTTAGCGTTAACGCATTCGCCGCAGTTCCCCCCAATGCAAACGCTGAAGTGAACACGGAGGTTAATAGGGCGTTGACAGAAGATTTTGAGAACATAAATCTATCCCCAGAGAAAGGTCATTAACTTGCCTATTAGGATAGTGTGATTCTGTTGAGGATCGACCAAAAATTTACAGAATTTTACAATTAAATTTCTAACAATTTTTCTTGAAATAAAAGGATGGGTAATCCCCATCCCCATTTCTAACTATTTTGCTTGTTTTTTCTGACGAGTTAATGCGGCTCCCAACGCACCAAATACCAGTAAACCCCCAGTTGTTGCCGGTTCTGGTACTGACTTACTTTCTTCGAGGTATGCAAACAAATTACCCTCATTAAAAGGCAGGTTATCAAAACTCGGATTGAGAGAAACAAACACGGGAAATCCATTTTCATCAACAAAAGTTCGCCCTTGATTTTCACCGGGAGCGGATTCTGTATCAACATTTAATGATAGCAAAGTTTCGTCTGAAAAGTCGGATTCACTGAGGTTAATTGCCGCAACTAAATCCCAAACTGCGTTCGGATCGTCGTCATTTTGAATCACAGTCAGAGCAAAGTCTAAAAACTCAGCCGCGATTAAACTTTCCGGTGTTCCTGTCTCGATCCAGGCTTCGTAATCTTCGCGACTAAATTCGATTTTGTTGGTGGCATCTAGGGGAGTTAACTGAATTTTTAATCCCTTTTCAGCCGCACTAAAGACTTCTTGAGCGGCCAGCGGATCGATCCAAATATTAAACTCAGCAGTGGAGTTTGTAGAGAAAGGTGGATCGGGAAATGTGGTTAAATTTCCGGGAACAAATACGGCTCCGCCCATAATTTCAACGACAGAAATATTATCGATAATTGTGGGGTCGAGTCGCAAAGCTTCGGCAATATTTGTTAAGGGGCCGGTGGCTAAAATAGCAACGGGTTCGGGAGAGTTTTTAACCGTTTCTACAATCAGTTCGGCGGCCGATTTTTTTTCCGCAGGGGGAGCGCTATCCGGTAGCGTTACAAACGGCGCCCAAAAGCTATCAGAACCATCCCGAACAAAGTCGGGAAAAACGTTGTTTCCCGCTAAAGGATCGGGTCTACCAATTCCCAGAGGAATTCCGGTAACATTGAGTCGTCCTAACATCCGTTCAACATTATTCACAAAAATTTCAGGGCGGGCAATGCCTTGGGCGATCGTAATGGCTTCAATCTCAAACTTAGGATTCGCTAACATATAAGCTAAAGCGGTCATCCCATCTTGACTCCCATCATCATCAAAAATCAAGGGAGTTGGTTTCATTGTAGCCGCCAAAGCGTTAACAGCGAACGCACCTGAAAAGGCAACCGTTGTCACTGCGGTAGCAGCAATTTTCGTGAAAATGCTTCTCATACTTTAAACCCAGAAAAAATTAGCCTTTAATTTCAGAAAGATTTCGGTTTTATGAACTTATAAAAGGCTTCAACGACGAGTTATAATACTTTTATAAATCATCCATAAATCCACTTTTCAACCCAAATTATCTCATAAAAATAAAATTTGTTTCTAAAGATTTTATAATTTTTTTTTGAGTTTCTTTACAGAAAAAGGGTTATTTAAAGTCCATACAAAAAATCTCAAATCCAAGTAGGATGGGTAATCCCCATCCTAGCAGGATTATTTGGCTCTTTCTTATCTCATCTGTATTGAGGTTGTTGTTTGTGAGAAGTTGAACTCGCAGCTAACAAACAAAACATCACTAAACTAGGCGTTCTTTCAGATTCAATTCCCTTGAATTTCTATTTGCCCTTAATAAGGACGAGTAGCTATTAATGAAACCGACGAAGGGTTTTCCGAAGTTGATAGACTCCAACTAATCCGAATGTGACTAATAATCCCGTAGCGGGTGACGCTTCCGGTACGGCTTTGAATGTGGGAGCAAACTGAGTTTCTCCGGTATTGTCTCCAAAAAGTTCGGCGGTTTGTAAACAATCTTGAGTACAAACATCAAAGGGGTTTCCAGCGATTGTTAATGTCCCTTGATTTTGACTATTTATATCTCCGAATTCCTCGGAATTTAATTCCAGATTAAGATTGGTTGTGTTGGCAAAAAAATCAGTTGCAAAAGCTGCTGCTGTTATCTCTTTTCCTTCAACATTAAATAGATTTGTGAAGTTAGGAAGTGTGGTAAAATCAAATCCAACTAAGGAATCAAATATTGGATTTGTGGTGGAGGTCAGAACAACAGATGTTGCTGAAACTTCATCTCCTTCTTCTACTTCGAGTGTTCCTGAAACTGTTCCATCTATTCCACCAATAACGTTAGAGAAACTCCACTTAAAAGTTGCGGCTTCGGCTTGGGGTGCTTCGAGTGCGATCGCAGCAGACAATACAACAGCAGTAGCTACGGTAGATGTAGCCTGGATGAAGATATTTTTAAAGTTCATAGTTAGGAAAATTGAGTAGAAGGGGTAGTTTATACCCTTGAAGTTCGTTTGAATCTCTCCCCGTCAACCTAAAGGCATCAGGTTAACTGCGTTTTTCTCGATTTCAACTCACACAATTACGGGGTTAGACTATTTTTGACAATCCTCTGAAGTGGGTAAAAATCTTGTGATTTCACCGCAACACCAACCCTATTTGTAATATCAATCTTGATGAACTGTTAGCCTTTCCCCTATGACTGGTTGTTGAAATCAGGAGCTATGCTGAAAGAAATTTCTGAAAACATACTAATCGGGTTAACTCTGTTACGGCAAGACCCCAACCGTATTTTTACGGAATCTTTAAACTTTCACCCCCAACCAACCGATCCAACTTTACATAAGGGGGGGTTTTGTAAAGACTCGTAGGTTGCGTTGAGGAAGGAAACCCAACATTGCTAAAAATTTGTTGGGTTTCACTGGGGTTCAACCCAACCTACAATTATTCATGTTCTCCGAGGGCTTTATTAAGGTTCCAAGCCGCACTAATTAATGCTAAATGGGTAAAGGCTTGGGGAAAATTTCCTAACGCTTCTCCTGTGGGGCCAGTTTCTTCGGCAAAAAGTCCGACATGGTTAGCATAACCGATCATTCCTTCAAACATCAAACGGGCTGATTCTAAACGTTTTTTATCTAGATGTCCGGAACGAGTTAAGGCTTCTACTAACCAAAACGTACAAATATTAAAAGTACCTTCTTCCCCTTCCAAACCGTCGTGAGTTTCATCAACATTGTAGCGATAAACCAGATTATCTGAAACCAATCCTCCCTTATCTGGCGGTTTATTAATGGCTTCAATTGTTTTCAACATTCGCGGATCGGTAGGCGATAGGAAAAACACCAAAGGCATGATTAAATTTGCCGCGTCGAGGGTATCGCTGCCATAATATTGCATAAAAGCTTGGCGTTCTTCATTCCACCCTTTTTCCATGATTTCTTCATAGATTTGATCGCGAATTTCTAACCAGCGTTGACGTTCACCCGGAAGGGAACGTTTATCAGCCAGTCGGATCGCCCGATCTAATGCCACCCAACACATTAAACGAGAATAAACAAAAGCCTGTTCATCCCCTCGCATTTCCCAAATTCCTTGGTCTTTCATTTGCCAATGATCGCACACCCAATTCATCAGTTTTCGCAGTTGAGACCAAAGTTGATAGGAAATCGGAGTGCCATATTTATTGTACAAATAAACCGAATCCATCAATTCGCCGTAAATATCTAATTGAAGTTGTGTGTAAGCTTCATTGCCAATGCGAACCGGACTAGATTGACGATATCCTTCTAAATGATCGAGGGTTTCTTCGGTGAGAATATGACGGCCATCAATTCCGTAGACAATTTGTAGAGTACCATCGGGATTGAGTTCTTTGCAGCGTTCTTCTATCCACCACATGAACTTTTCGGCTTCTTCGGTAAAGCCAATTCGCATCAAACCGTATACCGTAAAAGCGGCGTCCCGTATCCAAGTATAACGATAATCCCAATTGCGTTGTCCGCCAATCCCTTCTGGTAAACTACAGGTAGGGGCGGCAATAATCGCGCCGGTCGGTTCAAACGTCAGCAATTTTAACACCAACGCCGAACGTTCCACCATTTCCCGCCAGCGTCCCCGATAGGTACATTTAGACAGCCAGTTTCGCCAGTAGTTGACCGTGTGTTTAAATAATTCTGTCGCCTGAGAGGGTTTGATGGGTAAACCGCAACCCGCCCCCGCTTCGGTTCCCTGCAAGACAAAGACGGCTATTTCTCCGGCTTCTAAGCAGAATTTGGCACAGACGCCTTGATTTTTGGGTTCGAGGGGAATATCGGTGGCGAGTCCCAAATTCAGGGTTGAGGAGTAGAAACAGGCGCCTTTGGGGGTGATGGTGGTTTCGTGTTCGTCACGGGCGTAGTTGAAAGCGGGTATACAATCGGCAGTAAAGGTCATTGTACCCCGAACCACCCGCACTTCTCGAATCAGGGAATGATAGCCAATTTCATCTTCTCCCAAACCAACCGGCATAAAATCAACAATTTCGCCCACACCATCGGGAGTGAGAAAACGGGTAACAAGAATATTACTTTCCGGCCAATAAAGTTGTTTGTGGGTAACATCGGGAACGGCGGGGGTAATTTGGAAATATCCGCCTTTGTTTTCATCTAAAATTGATGCAAATACACTCGGCGAGTCGTGATGGGGAAAACAAAACCAATCAATTGATCCGTTTAATCCCACCAAGGCGGTGGTGTACATATTGCCAATTATGCCGTAATTTTGAATCGGTTGATAGTTCATTCTGTAGCTTAAACTGAATTAAATACTTTACTGCCCTCAATCGGAGGGATCTGGAATTCGATCGCGATCGCAATCTGACTGCTTCTCTTTGATAGCATTGGATTTGATGCGAGTTCTGTATATATAAGGTATATTTTAGGTTTAACCCCAAATTCAACCCCCCTTTCCTATTCGTGAATTGATTATGCAATCTAACCTCAATACAAATACTCAGGAAAATCTCGATTCATCTTTTGATTCTCAAGATAAAATTTTAGCAATTTTAGGCGCCGGGAGGTGGGGGTCTGCGTTGGCGGGTTTGGCGAGGTATAATCGTCATCAAGTCCGGCTTTGGTCGCCGAGTTTGGGGAATTCTATCGAGGAAGTTGTTGCGGATGTAGATTTGGTGATTTCTGCGATTTCTATGCCCGGAGTTTCGCCAACGGCTAATCAAATTCAAGCCATTGGTTTGAGGGAAAATATTCCGATTGTTACCGCTACCAAAGGTTTGGATACAAAAACAACTTGCACTCCTTCACAAATTTGGTCGGCTTGTTGTTCAGATCATCCGATTGTGGTGTTATCGGGGCCGAATTTATCCAAAGAAATTGAACGAGAATTACCCGCAGCAACGGTGGTTGCAAGTTTAGATATTAATGCTGCAAATCTTGTTCAACAGGTGTTTTCTTCTAAACGTTTTCGGGTTTATACCAGTTCCGATCCGGTGGGAACGGAGTTGGGAGGAACGCTAAAAAATGTAATTGCAATTGCAGCCGGAGTTTGCGACGGGTTACACTTGGGAACCAATGCAAAATCGGGGTTATTAACTCGGGCTTTAACCGAGATTATTAGAATCGGAACTCATCTGGGCGGACAGAAAGAAACCTTTTTCGGGCTGTCGGGTTTGGGGGATATGTTGGCGACGTGTAATAGTGTTTTGAGTCGCAATTATCGGGTCGGTTACGGACTCGCAGAAGGGAAAACGTTAGAACAGGTGATCTCGGATATTGAAACTACAGCCGAAGGGGTTAATACAACCAACGTGTTAATTGAAATTGCCCGCAGAGAACAAATTAATGTACCGATCTCTTGGAAAGTTTATCAACTTTTAAACAATCAAATTACTCCTCAAGAAGCCGTAGAAGCCTTGATGGAACGGGACTTAAAACCTGAATTTTACGAAGGAATTATTAAAGAAAATTGACCTCTATTTTGTTTTTCTTTCCAAAGTGCTTGTCTTTCCGCTTCCAAACCCGATAAAAGATCTGCCAAACTCACATTTTCATCTTCCATTATCGATGAAATCTACTCGGCTATTTGGGGAACTTTGGGAACTTTGGGAGTGAGTAACAAAATTTCTCCAATTTGTAACAAAGTGAGTTCAACTCCTTCGGTTAGGTTGAGTTGTTCTTGTACATCTGGCGGAACAATAATCTGTCCGTCGGATTGAAGAGAAATCGAAAAGACTTTCATCTCTGTATTTGATATTGATTTCATATCTCTAAATATATCTAACTTGATTTTGCATTTCATCAATAGTAACATTATTCAAAATAATCAATAATCTGCGTGCAATTTCTTGAGGAGAATTGCGAACAGCAAATATAATCCCATAGTGCATACGTTCCTCCTCAAAGTAAGAACGAGCTAGGATTTCAAAATCGACCCTATTATGGGTAACTATAGTTCTTTGAGAACTGACCGCATAGGCTAGTTGTTCAGCATCGCTCTTACCTAATTGACCCGCTTCCTGTGATGTAATGGCTTGAAAACCTCTAACTCTTATTAACTCAGCAACAAGCACATTCACATCTTCATCCAAATATAGCTCAATAAATATCTGAGTCATTGATTTTTGATGAGAGGATCAATTTGCTCATCGAGAATACGATTTTGCTCAATATACCGATTAATTTCGGCTTGATGATCGCAATAGTAACTCAACGCATCAAAGACTTGTGCGAGGGTTAAATGGGGTAAACCTTGAGGAATTTCCTCGACACAAACCCCCAAACGCCACGTTTCTACAATTGCACGAACTGGGGTGCGTGTTCCCTTGATAATCGGTTCTCCATTGAGAATTTCTGGATCGGTTACAATGTAATAATGTTCGGTAGCCTGCATTATTTTCTCTGTCTTTCCTGTACAAACATAACCTATTATAAAACTAAAATTGGCGATCGCATTGAACTATCCATTTTCTACCATCCAAACCAATATCCCCAAAATTACCTCAGTCGGTGGAAGCGGATAATCCCTCAAATCAATCGTTACCGTTTGTTCTTCTAACTTCAGAAAACGCCAAGCGGTACCGCTAGTAACGCTTCCGTAAATTGTTGCAATGGGTTGATTATTTTCTACGTTGAATTTTTGGGCTGCAACCATCTCCGCAATACACTGTCCAATCCCGCTATTTAAGTCCGCTTTTTTCGCTTCAATAATCACAACAGCAGGCGCTTCTATAGTTAACTGTTCGGGGGAACGACTAATCAAAAAATCGCACACCCCCGTCAAACCAACAGACGCATCAACGCTAAAATCTTCACCCGAAAATAAACTCACTTTTCGGTTTAATATCTTTCTAACTTCCACTAAAATCGGACTAATAATCAGTTCAGAACGCGCTTTTTCGCTTCCCATTGCAACCGCCAGGGGTAAACTTTCCTCCAAAAAAGCACTCAGCATTTCACTCGGAAAAATCGGTTCAAGGGGAGGGAAAAACCCGCTTCCCTCCACCGTTGTTAAACCGAAGGCTTGCTTAACTTTTCTGAGTGTAAATTCGCCGTAAACCATCGTTTAGAAATGAATCACAAACCCCAACCCCAACAGCAACCCACTCCAAAAATGCAGGGAAACCGCAATATATTTACAGTTACTAATTAACTCCGGTTTATCGTGATTTAAACCAACGTGACGACAAAGTTTAATCGCAGCAGGTAAACCCGCAAAACTCAACACCGTCCAAATTGGAAACGTTCCTAAAATAATTCCAATCACCGTAATTGCAAATATTATCCCACAAAACACGGGCAAAAGTTGGGCGCCTCTTTTGGTTCCCATACGAACAATTGGGGAATATTTTCCCGCAGCTAAATCATCTTCGACTTGATGAAAATGGGAACAAAATAAGATTAAAGTTGTCGAAATTCCGAGAATAATCGAAGCCGCAAAACTAACACTTGACCAACTCTGAGTTTGACTGTAGTAAGCCGCAGAAACCGCCAAAGGTCCGAAGGCAAAAAAGCAGAGAAATTCCCCCAAACCTTGATAACCCAAACGAAAAGGAGGCCCTTGATAAGCGTACCCCAACAAACAACAACCCAATATTAAACCGATAACCGTAAAGTCTTTTTGCCACCAACAAATTAACAGAATTTCAACAATCCCAACCGTTAAACACAGCAAACCGATGACAAAAACTAAATTCTTTTTTTGGGTTAAATTAACCAAAGAATGCGCTTTATTTTTATCAATTCCCGTTTCCGAATCGAACACGTCGTTATGAATGTTTTCCCAGGCTAATATTAAAATAGCCGCACTGATAAACGTGGTAAAAACTCCCCAATTGATGTATTTTTGTTCAAACCAAGCAATAGCCGTCCCCAACCAAATCGGCATAATTGCCACGCTATACATTGGCGGTTTAATTGCAGCTAACCACAGTTTATTTTGATTTGTATCTGTAATAGTTTTGGTTGTCATAATGTGAGTTTAAACAGGCAGAAACGAACTTAAAGGTTTACAGTTTTACTGGAAATACCCGTCTGTTTTCCGGTTAACACCGTCAGTCTAAAATTACTCGAAGGAACGATAGTAATTCCCCGTCTAACCGGTTTAACAACGTGAGTTTGATTGAAAGCTAACTGATAGTTTAACAAAATTGTTGCTAAAATTAGCTTCATTTCAAACAGGGAAAGCGCCATTCCGATACAGCTACGACTTCCACCGCCAAAAGGTAAATATTCGTAGGGCGAAAATTTGCGCTCTAAAAAGCGATTTGGGTTAAACTGTTTGGAG
Organism: Lyngbya sp.; assembly: GCA_035285085.1. Classification (GTDB taxonomy): domain Bacteria; phylum Cyanobacteriota; class Cyanobacteriia; order Cyanobacteriales; family Microcoleaceae; genus Capilliphycus. The sequence continues at coordinate 36,772 of JAYKHV010000175.1, forward strand.
TTGGGATAAACGTCCTCCCGACGGTGGGCTAGATGAATACACGGCACCAATATTGTACCGGGTTTAAACTGATAATTCTCGATTTTTACGGTTTCTTTAACAACTCTCGGTTGAGAAATTAATGCAATGGGATGAATGCGTAACGTTTCCTGACAAACTGCATTTAGATAAGGCAATTGTACGATATCCATCGGGTCTGGATTTTCATCTAAACCGTTTAATTCTTCGACCAATTGTTCGAGAACTTTTGGATAACGATGAATCCAATAAAACGCCCAAGCCAAAGCCGATGCTGTGGTATCATGTCCTAACAGCAATAACGTAATTAATTGATCTCTGAGTTCTTCATCGGTTAGGGGTTTTCCTGCTTCATCTCGGGCGGAAATTAACAGCGAAAGCACATCTTCCCCGAGGGGTTTAGTCCGGCGTTCGGCAATTTCAGCGTAAATTAAATCATCGATTTGTTGTCGCTGTTGGAGAAATTTTCCCCAAGGACTCCAGCTTCCTAAATTTTGTTGTAAAGGCGGCAAGAAAAATTGAATTGAATTCAGAGGTTGATTGACACCTTCTAAATAGGGTTCAATTAGATGTTTGAGTTGAAAATAGCGTCGGTTTTCTTTCAGTCCCAAAACCACTTGTAAAATAACTTCTAGGGCGATTTGGGAGGTATAATCTCGAATGGCAATAAAATCACCCGGAGACCAATTTTGAGTTGCTTTTAATGTTAAATTAGAAAGGGTTTGACCGTAGGCGGGAAGTTGTTTCCCATGCAAAGGAGGCATCAATAATTGACGCAGACGTTGGTGGCGTTTGCCATCTTGCATAATTAACGATTGAGACCCCGTTAACGGTCGAAAAACGTGGGTAATTTTGCCGAGTTCAAATTTATCCGCATCGGTGGTAAAAATCGCTTCAATCGCTTCAGGATTGCTAAAAAAAACAATCGGGGGCGAGTTGAAACCGAGTACCCGTAATGTAAAACAATCTCCAAATTGATTCGCACACCGTTCTAAAAATTGGGTCGGTTGGGCGATAATTTGTAAGGTTTGGAATAATGCAGGTAGCCTGGGGCCATCAGGCAATCTCATAGATTTGTTTGTAGAGAATCCAGTACAAAGGGCTAGAAACGTTCTAGAGAACTGTCTCTCGCCTCTATTTGATTAGGATACCATCGGAGTTGACCCCTGCAACTTTACAGAAAATTACAAATAATTGACAGCAGAGACTCACAACTCTTCTGAGAAGATCACTCTGCCGTCAATTATTATTGATGTGATTCGTCAAGTTTACGAACCACAATCATTCCCCGAGAGCGAGTAGAGCTAGAATCTTTATCAACACAAGCTTTATACATTCGTTCTGCGGGGCATTTCCAAAAACGAGTATACTTCTTGGGGTTGGTATCGGCAATTGTGATTTCCTGGGTGTTGGGATCGTAGTCAGCCACTAAGGAGAAGTGACCACCGCCCAAATTGAAATTGTCGTGAGCAATGCTGACACTAAAATTTAAAATATGAATATCCTTGTCATCGCAGACCGCTTTTTCAATTTCTTGAATAAAGTTGTCGAAAGTCATGGTTCGTTTGTCGAAATGCTCTAGTTTCACAGACAGGGGTAACTGGGCATTTTCGACATAGCTGAGAAAGGTATCATAGGTTTCCGCCAACGTCATCCCATCATCCAAAACCGTCGCAATCGGTAATCGGGTTATATAAAAAATATCATCAACAGAGGTGGTATGTCCCAGTGCTGTTAATGCGTAAGCAATTGCTGTGACATTACAACAGTTGATCGGTTGTTGGAAAGCTAGCAGGCTGATATTGTCAAGATCTCTTGTCACCATGAGGGTAATCCTAATTTGATCGATTCCCACAATTTTTAGGAATCCTGCAATATCCTATCAGGAAAAGTTGTTTCTTTGACTATGAACGTTCAAGATCTTGGTGAACAAGGCGTATTAGCGATTGTCAAGCGTTTTTGTCCAGCCGAAGTGGTTGGAGATGATGGGGCGATTATTACCCCGAAACCAGATGAATCTTTGGTTGTGACTACAGATATGTTAGTTGATGGAGTGCATTTTAGCGATCGCACCACTTCTGCTTCTGATGTCGGTTGGCGGGCGACTGCGGCGAATTTATCGGATATTGCGGCGATGGGGGCGTCTCCGTTGGGTATTACGGTGGCGTTGGGGTTAACCGGAGATACACCCGTCAGTTGGGTGGAGGACTTTTATCGGGGAATGTCGGAATGTTTAGAACCCTTCAATACGCCGATCATTGGGGGAGATGTCTGTCAGTCGAAAGTGCGTTGTGTTTCGATTACGGCTTTCGGACAGGTTAATCCTCAGTATGCCATTCGTCGAAACACGGGGCAAGCGGGAAATGCAATTGTTGTCACGGGGGTGCATGGAGATTCCCGGGCGGGGTTAGAATTATTGCTGAAGCCGGACTTTGGACAATCTTTAACTCAAGCCCAACGAGACTCTTTAATTCAAGCTCATCAGCGACCAATACCGCGACTCGATGCGATCGCCATTTTACAAGACATTCTCCCGGATGGAGTGATTGTCGCCGGAATGGATAGTAGTGATGGTTTGGCGGATGCGGTTGTACAAATCTGTCAGGCGAGCCAGATCGGGGCGAGAATAGAAAAACATCAAATTCCAATTTCAGACGCTTTAAAACGGCTGCTATCTCCTTCTCAAGCCCTAGACTGGGCGTTGTATGGAGGCGAAGATTTTCAGTTAGTCCTGTGTCTTCCTTTACCCCTAGCCGAACAGTTCGTTGAGAAATTGGGAGCGGGAGCCGCAGTCGTGGGAATGACAACCCCTGACCCCCAAATTCTGTTAGTTGAGCGGACGCAACCTCAGACGGAAATTCCCCTTGTTCTTAACAAAGGATTTAAACATTTTTGAATATTCTACGGGTTGAGAACATTAATTTTCAATTAAAAAACTCAACCGTCCAGTCGTGAAGGGGGAAAATGGAGTAGGAACAAGTAACCAAATCGATCAATCGAGCTTGATTCTTCAAGTTCCTAATCCCTAATCCCTAATTCCTTGTTCTAGGCAGCCGGCCAATGTTTGGCGACTAACTCAGCCAAGTCTACAACCCGTTGGCTATAGCCCCACTCGTTGTCATACCAAGCAACGACCTTCACCATGTCACCGTCCATCACCATCGTCAGACTAGCATCAACGATGGAGGACGCATCCCGTCCCCGATAGTCAGAGGAAACCAGAGGAAGATCGCTATACTCCAAAATGCCTTTTAACGGGCCTTCGGCTGCATCATGCAGGACTTGATTCACTTCTTCTGCGAAGGTTTTCTTCTCAACTTGAACCACCAAGTCTACGATGGAGACATTGGGAGTCGGGACACGCATGGCAATCCCGTTGAGTTTACCTTTAAGTTCAGGAATAACCAACGCGACCGCTTTAGCAGCACCCGTAGAAGTCGGTACAATATTCATTGCTGCCGCCCGCGCCCGACGTAAATCGCGGTGACTCGCATCTAAGATGCGTTGATCCCCAGTGTAACTGTGGGTCGTCGTCATCGTCCCTTTAACAATTCCAAAGTGTTCGTGTAGCACCTTGGCAAAAGGAGCGAGACAGTTGGTGGTACAACTGGCATTACTGACGATATTGAAATCTTCGTGTTTGTAGGTATTGTCATTGACCCCCATCACAAAAGTACCGATACTTCCGCCTTTACCGGGAGCAGTAATCAACACCTTCTTTGCACCCGCTTCTAAGTGCTTAGAAGCACCCTCTTCGGTGACAAACACACCTGTTGCTTCGATAATCAAATCAATACCCCAATCACGCCAGGGTAAATTGAGGGGATTGCGGTCAGAGACACACTTAATGGTTTTACCGTTGACCGTCAGCGAATTTTCATCGGCGGTAATCTCAACATCTTTGAGAGTCCCCAGCATCGAATCATACTTCAGCAAGTGAGCATTTGTCTTCGGGTCTGAGGTATCATTAATGGCGACCAGATCGAGATTGCTATTCTCGCGAGTCAACAAACAACGCAAAAAGTTGCGTCCAATCCGTCCGAAACCATTGATTGCGACTTTAATCACCTTGTTCCTCCTAACAATGGCATTGCCCAACTCAGGCACGAGCCTTTTGATAATTTAGGTTCCTAATGACCCCAATCATACCGTAAAGCCTGACCCATTCTTACGTTTTTTCAGGTCACTGTTCACTGGTCACTGAAAAAACTGGTGACTGGTGACAGGTGTTGCAGTGCGGACTTGGCGGTTTCCGTATCGGAGCAACTGCTGAACCCGTAAGGGTGAGGTGGTGACTGTGATGTCCGTTTCCCCTCGAAATTTTCTGCTGAGGAATCCGGTATTTGCCTAGAGACAAGGGATATAGTATACAACTACTACAGCATTTCGCCCCCTCTTCGTGAAGGATGGCGTAGAATGCTTTTTGAGAAATATTGACTCAACTGTATCGGGAAAAAGCAATTCTTGATATGATATCGCCTGTTATTGGCGTGGTGTGGTGTGGTTAAGGAGCTAAAATGCCTAGTTCTGTTGATTTCAGTGGCAGACCCTTTCATTTCATCGGGATTGGTGGAATTGGAATGTCTGCTCTTGCCTATATTCTAGCAAAGCGCAACCTGCCAATCTATGGCTCTGACTTGCAAATGACCCATATTACCCGGCGTTTGCAAGCCTTGGGTGTCCATATTTTTTGGAGCCAAGAGGCCAGCAATTTTGAGGCTTTTCCAACTCAAATCGATCCAAACAGCACCCAGAAAAGCGTAAACTTGGGGCAGACGAACGGATCAAAACCAGCCGTTGCGGTCACGCCCAAAGCAGTCAAGGCTAACGACACAGACATAGCATCCAAATCGATGCAATTACCCCAAGTCGTGTGTTCAACAGCCATTCATCCCGAAAATTCGGAGTACAAAGCCGCTCGTTCCTTGGGCTGTCCCATCTTTCACCGTTCTGACATCCTAGCCGCCCTGATCGAGGAATATGAAAGTATTGCGGTAGCGGGAACTCACGGGAAAACCACCACCAGCAGTCTGATTGCCTATATGCTGCTGGAAACGGGCTTAGATCCGACCATTTTAGTGGGCGGTGAAGTCAATGCTTGGGAAGGCAATGCTCGTGTTGGTCAGAGTCCCTACCTAGTGGCCGAAGCCGATGAATCCGATGGCTCTCTGGTCAAGTTTGCCCCAGCGATTGGAATTATCACCAATATCGAACTCGATCACCCGGATCACTATCAAAGCCTCGATCAAGTCGTTTCCACCTTTGAAACCTTTGCCCAGCATTGCCAAACTTTAATTGGTTGTATTGACTGTGCCACCGTTCGAGAGCGAATTCAACCTCAAATTACCTATAGTTTAAATCCCCATTCCACCGCCGATTACACCGTAGACGCAGTTGAGTATCACTCGGACGGTTCTGTTGCTCAAGTGTGGGAACGGGGCCAACTGTTGGGCCAGTTAAAGCTGAAGTTACTGGGTCAACACAACCTGCAAAATGCCCTCGCCGCCGTTGCCGTTGGGCGACTCTTAGGTCTGGAGTTTGCGGTCATCGCCCAAGCTTTAGCCAGCTTTGCCGGGGCCAAACGACGGTTTGAACATCGCGGCTATACCAATGGCATTCTGTTTGTCGATGACTATGCTCATCATCCCAGTGAGATTCGGGCCACCTTAGAAGCCGCTCGCCAACGCATTACCCCTCACTCCCCAACGAACACCTCAGTTCAACGGGTTGTAGCGATCTTTCAACCCCATCGTTACAGCCGTACTCAAGCTTTCTTGTCAGAATTTGCCCAGTGTTTTAGCGATGCTGACCTGGTGGTACTGACGGACATTTATAGTGCCGGTGAAGTCAACCCGGGTCAAATTAGTGGACAACAATTGGCTGATGCCGTTGCCACCCATCACCCTGAGGTTTACTACCGACCCTGCTTGGAGTCCGTCAACACCCTATTGAGTGAAATTCTCAAACCCGGTGATTTGGCTCTCTTTCTTGGGGCAGGCAACCTCAACAAAATTATCCCAGAGGCGATCGCATTCTATCAAACATCACCCGTCACCTCGGGTTGACCAAGGGCAAGGATGACAGGTCCCCCGATCCACGCGGTGAATCAACTCTCCGAAGTGCTGTTGCGCACGATTTGAAAGCATTTGAAATTTGTTATGGTTATGACGCTTTCCTACGACTCTCCAGGTCAGCTAAATCGGCAGTCGAGTCCCGGAGCCAGTGGCGAAGCAGCCCCACGCTGCATTGCATTGCTAGGAACAGACTGTTTGATTCAATCGAAAGTTTCCTTGGCTTCCTACACGTCCTACCGTGTGGGTGGCCCGGCTGAATGGTATGTCGCCCCCAAAAATCTCGATGAAATGCAAGCGAGTTTAGAATGGGCGGCCGAACAAGGACTCTCAACGACCTTACTGGGCGGTGGATCAAATCTTTTGATCAGCGATCGAGGTCTATCGGGATTAGTAATTGGTACCCGTGCTCTGCGCCACTGCCATTTTGATTTGGCCACCGGACGACTTCATGTCGCCGCCGGTGAATCTCTGCCCCGTTTGGCTTGGAAAGCCGCTCGCTTGGGCTGGCAAGGTCTAGAATGGGCGGTCGGTATTCCCGGCACCGTTGGCGGCGCTGTGGTGATGAATGCCGGCGCTCATGGCAGTTGCACCGCCGAGATTTTGGCCGAAGCTGAAGTCCTTTCTCGCACGGGACAACGATCGGTTCTGACTCCGAAAGACTTGGGCTATCGCTATCGGACTTCTAATTTACAAAATAGCGATCGCGTGGTCTTACAAGCGACCTTTGAGTTAAAACCGGGCGCAGATCCGGCGTTGGTGTTAGCCGATACCGCCGACCAATTGCGACTCCGCCGCAGTTCTCAACCCTACCATCTGCCCAGTTGTGGCAGTGTTTTTCGCAACCCCGGCCCTCAAGCCGCAGGTTGGCTGATTGAACAGGCGGGTTTAAAAGGGTATCAAATTGGCGGCGCACAAGTCGCCGAACGCCATGCCAATTTTATTCTTAATTGTGGCGGCGCAACGGCGATGGATATTTTCCAACTCATCCGCCACGTTCAAGAACAGGTTGAACAGCGTTGGTCTTATCTATTAGAACCGGAAGTGAGGATTATCGGGGAGTTTTAACCCGGTTAAACCCCTCTTGATCCAACGAGCTTCATTCTACAGGTTTGATAGCACGCTCAACTCAACTGACTTCCCGGGTTGCAATTCGCCTGTCGTTGCGGGAAAAATACGATAAAATTAACAAGCATCTTAGTGATGCGGCCTCTCAAACTTTCTATCTATGGGGGTGATCCCAAATCCACTCCGGCAAGACTGTTATCCGCAATCTTTAGAAATCATTCTCCAAGTCAATTTGAGAAGAGATGCCCGATAGCAGTTGCGTTCCTGGATTTTGGGATTCGGTGTTGTCAAGGGACGAAAAATCCCCAACCGCTGAGTTGACACTCGAAACAGATTCAGTTTTGATCTTTTCGATCAAACCTAAAATAACGCGGTCCGAAGTTAGCCAGCTCGTTTCAACGGCGCAGATGTTTAACGACACGACAGGTTTTAACCTGTAGAAAACCGTGCTAAAATCACAGTAAATCCGGGGTACGATGTCTTTGTCCGAGTGGGTGAAACTCCTGCTAAACACGGAAACAACGGGTTTTTAATCGTCAGGATTTGACCGTATAATGGCGAATAGGCCAGACAAATAGTATTCCGAATGGGCTTCTGCCCAAAAGTAAAAATCCAAAGTAATTCCACAGATAGTTTAACTATCCGAGGGATTTAGGAGTCTGTTGACAGGCTTAAAGAAAATGCGGTTTTCACCCATTTTCGGTGGATTAACCACAGAATCCAGGTTTTTTCAAGCCGGGAGATGTCAATTAGACCGTACTGTTGCAGTTTTCTTCAGAATTCGAGAAAATGCTTTAGTGTAGGACTAAAACTTTTTTGAAAAGAGCAAGTACAACTTGGAAGCGTCCTGGGCGCTAGAGAATAGGATTATGACAAAGCAAGGACAAGGATTTGGCTTCGGCATGGGTAAAATGAAAGAACTCGCCGAAGCGTTCAAAAAGGCTCAACAGGTTCAAGAAGGAGCGAAAAAGCTTCAAGAAGAGTTGGATCAGTTGGAGGTTCCTGGGGAAGCCGCAGGCGGTTTGGTCAAAGTTTACCTCAGTGGCAACCAAGAACCCCGTCGCGTAGAAATTTCCCCCGATGTGATGGGTGAAGGGGCCGAGGTGGTTTCGGCGATGGTTTTAGAAGCCATGCAAGCCGCTTATGATAACTCCACAGCCACCATGCGACAACGGATGGAAGAATTAACAGGGGGACTGAATTTGCCCGGAATGTAACAACAACTTAAGGGTAGCCGAGAATCAATGCCTTATCAGTTGCTATTTGTGTGTCTGGGGAATATCTGCCGCTCTCCCTCGGCAGAAAATATTATGAATCATCTGATTGATCAAGCACATCTGGGTGGGCGGATTAGCTGTGATTCAGCCGGGACTTCTAGCTATCACATTGGAAGTCCCCCGGATGCTCGCATGACGAAAGCCGCTTCATTACGGGGGATTGTATTGAAGGGCGAGGCGCGTCAGTTTCATGTCGTTGACTTTGAGAAGTTTGATTTGATTTTGGCAATGGATTACGATAACTATGAATCCATTCTTGACCTCGATCGGACTGGTCAATATCAACACAAAGTCAAGTTGATGTGCGAATTCTGTCGCTATCATCAGGTCAAACAAGTTCCTGATCCCTATTATGGTGGCCCGGAGGGATTTAATCGGGTGATTGATATTCTACTGGATGCCTGTGAAGGTTTGCTTGAATACGTGCAGTCTCAGCCCCAGTTTCAAACGGTTTAACCTTGGCTTGGGTTGGGGAAAATGTGGTTTTTACAGGGGGAAAGTGTTTTTTTGCACTCAAAAATTGGCAGATCTAAAATCTCAAATTAACCCGTGAGAATTCAATTCTATGTCAAACAGTCTCTCTCCTTCCCAGACAACCGGATATGCACCCCCAGAAGAGGAAGAAGACTCCAACTTAGACTATTTCTATGACGAACCCGGAACTCTCCCCGGAACGCTAGACCTGGAACCGGATGACCCTGCACCAGAAATCGTTTTAATCGACTACAATCTCGCCAAAGCCACTCGGGTAAAACTTGATCAACCTCAAGACTGTGTTCCCTACCTGACAACGGAAACGGTGAGTTGGTTGGATATTCAAGGACTGGGAAATACAGAAACTTGGCGACAAATGTCGCAAATTTTTCAATTTCATCCCTTGGCTTTAGAAGATGTGGTCAATGTTCCTCAACGTCCGAAAGTCGTCTATTATGAAAATCCTGACCAAATTGTGATTGTCGCCTGGATGGTCTTACTCAAACCGGACTCCATGACGCTACATCGAGAACAGGTGAGTCTGATTTTAGGGGATAATTACCTAATTACCGTTCAGGAAGAACCCCGGTACGACTGTTTACAACCCGTGCGCGATCGGATTCGCAATAATCAGGGTAGCATCCGTAAGAATGGAACTGATTATTTGGCTTATGCGATTTTAGATGCCATTATTGATGGCTTTTTTCCCGTCATTGAAAATTACAGCGAACGTCTCGAAGCACTCGAAGATGAAGTGCTATTTAGACCCAGTAATCATACCCTTTGGAAAATCTATGAAATCAAGCAAGAACTATTAGTTTTGCGACGGGCAATTTGGTCGCAACGAGACGCGATTAATATCTTAGTTCGCGATCGCACACGCTTGATTAGTAAACGGGTACGGGTGTATTTGCGAGATTGCTACGATCATACCATTAATATTCGAGATATGCTCGAAACCAATCGTGAACTTTCTTCGGATCTCATCAATATTTATATGTCTACAATGAGCAATAAAATGAATGAGATCATGAAAATTCTCACGGTGATTTCGACCATTTTTATTCCCCTCACCTTTATTGCCGGGGTCTATGGGATGAACTTCAATCCAGACGCTTCTCCCTGGAATATGCCGGAGCTAAACTGGTACTGGGGTTATCCGGTTTGTTTGGCGGTTATGCTGGCGATCGGAGTCAGTCTATTTTGGTTCTTTTGGCGAAGGGGTTGGTTTGAGGACTTTTCCGACTTCAAACAGAAGTAAAGCAGTTAAAGCAGGCAATATCAATTATAAATTATGAATTATGAATTATAAATTATGAATGATCTGCTATTCCCGGTTGCCTTCTGGAACTGTTCGGAGGGCGCTTCGCCAGACATCTTGCCAAACTTCACTTTGATATGTGATAGTTTGGGAGATCTAAAGACCATCATCAAACGTCATCGTTGCTCCCCATGATGTACAAAAACAAATCCTCCCTCTGGTTGACACTAGGAGCGGCTGCCCTTCTGATCACAGGAGGAGTCGCCACCTACTACTTTGTACTTTCGAGAAAAGCCCTGGAAAACGTTCCCTTGGGGGCGAATATCGTGCCGACTGATGCAATGATGGCGGTTTCGTTCTCCACCGAAGCCAGACAATGGGAAAAACTGCGCGAGTATGGCACCGCCGAGTCCAAAGCCGCCCTCAATAAAACGATGCAACAATGGCGCGATCGCCTGTTCACCGATAGCGGTTTTGACTACCAAAAAGACATTAAACCTTGGGTGGGAAATGAAGTGATGGTGGCGTGGCTTCCCCATCAGACCATTACCTCCGGAACGCTACCCAAACCGGACTCGCCCCCTTCTTCTCCGACAGAACCGGCGATGGTGATGGTTTTTCCCATTGCTAACCCCCAAAAAGCACAGGAAGTTCTCGCTCAACCGAAACTGCTGACAGAAGGGCAGATCGGCGAACGGACTTATCGCGGAATTGAAATTATTGAAACCAAAGGCTTACCGACTCAAAATTACTCGATCGCCGTCTTGGGTGAAAAGTTTTTGTTGGTGACAACCGATGCCAACGCCACCGATCGCACCATCGATACTTACCGAGGCGAGGCGTCGATCGCCAAAACTCCGGGTTATGCCACTGCCGTTGAAAAAATTAACACGCCGAGAGCTTTTGCTCAAGTTTATCTAAATATTCCGGTGGCGGCGAGTGTGGCTTCTTTTACTTCCGCTCAACCCATTCCCCCAGAAAATCTAGAGAAATTACAGCAACATCAAGGTTTTGTCAGCAGTGTAATTCTAGAATCAAGTGGGATTAATTTCAAAGGGATTTCTTGGTATAAACCGAGCAGTCAGAAGACTCTGGCTGTTGAAAATGAATCTCAGCAAATGCTGAAATGGATTCCCGATAATGCGATGATGACGATCGCGGGTGGAAATTTGCAACGACTCTGGCAAGATTACAGTAAAGATGCCGCTTCTAATCCCATTGCTCTTTTTAATCCAGAAACTCTCCGTTCCAGTTTAAAACAGACAACGCAAATGGATTTGGAGAAAGATTTTTTGAGTTGGATGGATGGAGAATTTTCCCTGGCGCTGATTCCGGCAATTCCGAATAAACAAACTCCCCAAAAGTTTTCGGCGGGATTGGCTTTGATGGTGGAAACCAGAGATCGCAAAGCGGCAGAAACGGCCTTAGAAAAGTTGGATGCGGCGATGAAGTCGAAAGATTTTCAAGTACAATCGGCTCAACTCCAAGGTCAGCCCGTCGTCAAGTGGATTTCTCCCTACGGTGGATTTAATGTCGTTCGGGGTTGGCTGGATCAAAATGTGCTATTTGCTACCTTGGGAGCGCCCGTTGCCGATCAAATCTTACCGGAACCGGAGAACAGCATTACCTCAAATCCGTTATTTCGAGAAACGGTTCCCACCGAATTAAGTCCCAATAATGGCAGTTTCTTTGTTGATATTCAACGAGTTTTTGATCGTCGCAATCTTTCTTTACCTCAGCTTCCCCCTCCCCAAGCGGTTTGGGTGAATGCGATGCAAGCCATTGGGGTAACAGCGGAAGTGGTTAGCGATCGCAGCACTCGTTATGATATTTTTGTCAACCTCAAAGATGATAGCCAACCGAGTTTACCCACACCAACGGAGTCAACTCCTACCCCTGAAACTGAGGAGAATTCCGGAGAATAATTGAATCGATTGGGGATCTCCGTATATTTACAAAAAAACAGCATTGTTTTCATACTCACTTTACCACTAAAAATCCGTAGAATAACGGAGGTCGTTGCCAGAAAAAATTGTTAAAGTAACAACAGAAGGGGCGATGCCTCTGTTTTCTCATTCCTAAAAGGAATTAAGCTTTCAAATTATGATTCTTACCTTTTTGGTTCGAGGTTATATTCTAATTGGTGTAATCTTCTTTTCTCATTGTTTGAGAAAATTCCTCAAAGATAAAACCACTTCCAACACGGATAAAAGTTCTTGGATTGTTCTCGGACTGGCAACCGTATTGTGGCCAATTGTTTTACCGATATCTCAGCTCGAACGTCGAGGGAATCGAAAAGTTTACTCCGACGAACAATGTCCGGAGGTTGAATATCGTATGACGGCGCCTCCTCTGGTTGAACGTCACAATGCCGAGCAGAAATTGTCTCTAACTTCAGCTTCAGCCTCGGAAACCCGGAGTGGCAAGAAGAACACTACAAACATCGCCTAAGGCTTCTCTCGTCGCCCGAAACGCTCAACCCCTGCCCTGCCAACGCCATCTTTGCTTGGGAGAGCATTTTTCTATCTCTTGCTTTGTCTTAAAACTAATATGAAATTCGCCAAATAATGCTACAGATCATTTCCCTCGCTTCCCCTGCTTCCCCTGCTTCCCCTGCCTCCCCTGCCTCCCCCAGGGCTGTTTCATTCTCAGTTAAAAATTGCCGGGGTTGATGGGGTGAAAGGGTGATGGGGTGGTGGGGAGAAGATTTTTTTCCGATGAAAAATAGCTTTTTGTTAGTAAAAATTCCCCCCATCTC
>JAYKHV010000176.1:0-8205 GCA_035285085.1 Lyngbya sp.
CGCAAAGGAAGTAGCAACCCGTGAAGCGTCAACCCACCTAGAGAATGCTGTTCAATTATCAATCTTTGAGATCTTGAAATAGTCTTCTGCTTGGAATCCCCGTTGTTTACGACGGGGAGGATGTCAACACGCTAAACTGTTTAATCGAGGCTCACAGCAAGGATCGCAAATAACATGGAGTTGCCGTCTGTTCACCCCGAAGTTAAATCTGAAAAATCATCTTCGTCTGGAAAATCAAATTCTACTTCCCCCAATACTAACCCGACTTTACCCTCAACTCAAAAAGCTTGGACGATAGAAGACAGTGAAAAATTGTACCGCATTCTTGGTTGGGGTGAGCCTTATTTTGCCATTAATTCCGCCGGTCATGTAACGGTTTCTCCGAAAGGCGATCGGGGCGGTTCTTTAGATTTATACGAACTGGTAGAATCCCTCAAACGCCGCAATTTAGGGCTGCCTTTATTGATTCGTTTTCCCGATATTCTTGAAGACCGGATCGAACGTTTAAATGCTTGTTTTGCCAAAGCGATCGCTCGTTACAAATATCCCGGAACTTATCGGGGTGTTTATCCGGTGAAATGCAACCAAGAACGACATTTAATAGAAGATTTAGTGCGGTTTGGTCAGCCGTTTAAATTCGGCTTAGAAGCGGGTTCTAAACCGGAATTATTAATTGCTTTGGCGATGTTAACTACTCCCGGTTCTCTGCTGATTTGCAATGGTTATAAAGACCGCAATTATATCGAAACGGCGATGTTTGCTCAACGGTTAGGACATACTCCAATTCTTGTTATGGAACAACTAGAAGAGGTTTACATTGCGATTGAAGTCAGTCGGAATCTGGGTATTAAACCGCTTTTAGGAATTCGAGCGAAACTGAGTACAAAAGGCATGGGCCGTTGGTGTGGAACCACAGGCGATCGCGCTAAATTTGGTTTAACCATTCCGGAAATGATTCAGGTTGTAAATGCGTTAAAATCTGCCGATTTGTTAGACTGTTTGCAACTGTTACATTTTCATATTGGTTCTCAAATTTCTTCAATTAGTGTGATTAAAGATGCCATTCGAGAAGCGAGTCAAATTTATGTAGAACTTTGCGAATTAGGCGCCAATATGAAATATTTGGATGTTGGGGGCGGTTTGGGGATTGATTATGATGGGTCTAAAACCAATTTTCACGCTTCTAAAAACTACAATATGCAGAATTATGCTAATGATATTGTCGCCGAGGTTAAAGAAGCTTGTGACGAACGAAAAATCTCTGTTCCCACGTTAATTAGTGAAAGTGGACGGGCGATCGCTTCTCATCAATCTGTTTTAGTGTTTGATGTTTTGAGTACCAGTGAAGTTCCCCCAAATTCTCCTCCTCCTATTACAGAAGACGATCATTTGATTTTAAGAAACTTGTTTGAAACCTATCAAGCGATCAATCCCGATAACTATCAAGAAGCCTATCACGATGCAATTCAATTCAAAGAAGAAGCAATCAGTTTGTTTAACTTTGGATATTTAAGGTTAAGTGAACGGGCAAAAGTTGAACAACTGTTTTGGTCTTGTTGTCATAAAATCCAAGAAATTGTGCGGGTGTCTGAATATGTTCCCGATGATTTAGAAGACCTGGAAAAAATGATGGCTTCTATTTATTATGTGAATTTATCGGTGTTTAAATCCGCACCCGATAGTTGGGCAATCGATCAATTATTTCCGATTATGCCGATTCATCGTTTAGATGAAGAACCAACACAACGGGGAACATTAGCCGATTTAACTTGTGATAGTGATGGTAAGATTAATCAGTTTATTGATTTGCGGGATGTTAAATCGGTTTTAGAGTTACATTCCTTGCGAGAAATTGAAGACAAATCTCCGGATAAAAAATCGATTGAACCCTATTATTTAGGCCTATTTCTTGGCGGTGCTTATCAAGAAATTATGGGAAATTTGCACAATTTGTTTGGCGATACTCATGTGGTTCATATTAAACTCACGCCCCAAGGTTATCAGATTGAACACGTTGTTAAAGGGGATACAATGACGGAAGTTTTGGGTTATGTTCAGTATGATGCTGAAGATTTAGTTGAAAATATTCGCCGTCAAGCCGAACTTGCTTTACAACAAAATAAAATCACCATTGAAGAATCTCAACGGTTGTTGCAAAATTACGAGAGTAGTTTGACTCAATACACTTATTTGAGTTAATACTTTTCAATGTTGGGTTTCGTACCTTAATCCAACCTACTACTTTTCAATGTTGGGTTTCGTACCTTAACTCAACCTACTCTTAACATATATTTTAAAGGAAGTAGGGCTATTCAGGCCCCTTTTTTGTTGCCTAAGTTTTTACGCCCGGACGGATTTTGATTGGCTAGCTAATCAACTGACCAATGGGCTAGTTCCGAATTTATTGTTTTTGAGTTACTATGGCGTTTTCCCTCTTATTTCTCAGCAGACCCATTTGGGTTTTTTATTTCAAAGGAGATTTAAAACCGGGGTCAGTCAAAAACACCTTTGTTAAATCTTTTTGTACTCTTTCAGGGGGTCGGAAGGGTTTTGATTTAGGATTTGACCAGTAAAATCAATGGTTTGGGTTTAAGGGATTTGTGATTCACGAGGTCTGTATAGTTCTTACAGAGGTCAATATTTAGTTATGGCAGAATCTACAAACGACGACAATGGAAAATTCTCTGGGCGTAACCCCATTGACGACCAACCCGCAACGGTAGACAAGCTGGGTTTTAAGCCTTATGTTAAAGCGATGGCTGAGTTTTTAACCCATCCCGACACCAAACCGCCTATCACGATTTCTATTGAAGGTGAATGGGGTAGCGGTAAGTCTTCTTTTATGAAACAACTGGAGTCCGAGATACAAAGCCAGTCGGAAGAATGGGATAGAGAGAAGTTGAAACAAATAGAGCGGCGTATTTTTGGTCAAGATAATCGGAGATGGAAATTAAGAGAAATAAGGCGAGTGAGCGATTTTGGTGACTTACTAGAACTAGCTACAGATCAAATTTCATATAGGCTATTAAACTGTTGGTCTTTTATTAGGGCGGACTTATCGGATATCGGAAATTATTTCAAATATAAATTTCAATTCAATCAAAAAACGCAAACGGTTTGGTTTAACGCTTGGAGACATGATAAAAGCGAATCAATTTGGGCAACTTTTGCCCTTTCTTTTTTAGAAGAATTATCTCGAAATCGTGATTTCTCAGATTGGGTTCCCAATCTCTGGAGCCACTTTAAGTTGTTTTTGAGTCGTTTAAATTTTAAAGATAAACCGTTAAAAACTTGTCAGACAATCATCATAGCATTTTTTATATTCCTGACTATTACCTTTATTGGATGGATATTTATAGGATTTGTTTCGGAAGAAAAATTTACTCCTCTTGCTCAATTGCTTGAAAATTCTGTTAATTCGGTACTAACCCCGGAAGAATCAGATAAATCTAAGACTGAGAAAAAATCAGATAAATCTGAAATAGAAAAGTCCACATCGACTAAAAATGAATCAGAGAATCGCATTTTAGAGATATTTTTAATTTTCGGAGGAGGTAGTGCTTCATTTGCCGGAATTGCAAAACTTTTAGCAATACTAAGGGATTTAATTGGCGATCCAAAAATGGATTTAACCCAATACCTTCAATCGCCCAAGTATGATGACAAAGTTGATTTTATTGAAAAGTTCCATCAAGATTTTCCGAAAATTGTGAGTGCTTATGCGGGTAAAGATGAAAAAGTTTACGTTTTTATTGACGATTTAGATCGCTGCGAATTAGGTAAGACAGCCGACTTGTTACAGGCTTTTAATTTGATGATTTCCAACGATCCCAACCTAGTTTTTATCTTGGGTATGGATCGGGAGAAGGTTGCAGCAGCAATCACATTTAAACAAAAAGATATACTTCCCTTTGTCGCTTCGTTAAATGAAAATAATCAGGAACAGGAATACAGCAGTGAGCGATTAAGAAAACAATTGAACTACGGCTTTAGTTTTATGGAAAAGTTTGTTCAGTTGTCGTTTACAGTTCCAAAGCCTTCTCAAAACATGGAAAGCATCGACTTTCTGGAAAATCTATTTCCTGAAAAGATAGAACGTTCTAAAAAAAGCTTTTTGGGAAATATTTTTAGCTATCTTTCAACACTTTTTACTTCTTATGAGGAAAAGAATAAAAAATCTAATCTCGAAGATGTGGTTAAAGAAACATCAGAAGAAAACTCTTCAAATAAGGATTCATCTATAGAGAACTTTCCAAATGAAGATTATAAAGATTTACCTATTTTTCCGATTATTGCCGATAATAATTTAGATCGAGACAAATTAAAAGATATAATCCGAATGGTTGCCCCATTTTTTAACTATAATCCCCGCCGTTTGAAGCAATATATTAATAAGCTTCGACTGGAAACGTATATTGCTTATTATTCTATCGGAGTCAAATGGAAAGAAAAAGGAGCGATAACCACTGAACAAATCGGTAAATTTACCGCAATTTGTCTGAAATATCCCCTCCTTTTTTTGGAAATTAAAAATTCCCAACAGGGCGAACAGTTACTTTCTGATTTAGAAACGGAAGCTGTTAATAATCTAAACCTCAACAACGAAACGCAAAATATTGAGAATGAATCAAATCAAATATCTCCCGAAGTAGCAAACCAATCCAAAATATTACAAGAGTTAAGAAACAAGACAACAGAAGAAAAAGCAAGGTTTCTGATCAACAGTGACTCCAAATTAGCAGATCTCTTGAGCTACCCGCAAAACAAATCACAAAATGGAAAAATAATCATCCCGGAAGATTATAGCTTAAAAGGAGATAAAATCAAAAAACTATTTGAAGTACAGCCCGAACTCAATTTATCACATTATTATAAACTTCGTAGCTTGCTTGAAGAAGGAAAATGGAGAGAAGCAGACGAGGAAACATACAGAGTAATGCTAAAAGTAGCCAACCGAGAAGATGAGGATTGGTTGAATGAAGATGCTATTAAAAACTTTCCCTGTAAAGACTTGCAAATAATTGATCAACTTTGGGTTAAATATAGTGAAGGAAAATTTGGGTTTAGCGTCCAGAAAGAAATTTACCTCAAAGTGGGCGGAAACCCAGATGTTAAGATCCCTTCGGACGAAGTATGGTATAATTTCTGCGACAAGGTGGGATGGCGACAAAAAAACAGGTGGATGAACCATGACGAACGACTAGACATTGATGATACCTCAGCCATTGTGGGACACCTCCCGACTTGGATGAAAATAACATTGAAAATAAAGACACTAAAAAAACCAAAAGACACTTTAAATGTCCATATGTTCTTACTCTTTTCTCGCGCAGAGACTTGTAACCTGTAGCATATAGACACTTCAGGCATTTGTCAAGCTTAGTTTTTTGGCAAGATATTCACGAAAACATGGACTTTTCCTCAACTCGATACCTGGCACTTGATGAAGTCAGAAGTTTGAAGTCAGAAGTCAGAAGTTTGATTTTGTTGCACCGAATGGTAACATGATAGCAGTATCCGGCTTGCAGAACTCTGGATAGACGGGGCATTGTAAATGAAATGATGTTGAATTCACAATACAATCATAAACAAGTCAAAAAAGCCGTAATTCCCGCAGCAGGTTTTGGGACTCGGATGTTTCCCGCAACCAAAGGATTAAAGAAAGAGTTTTTTCCGATTATTGACAAGGATGGACGGGCGAAACCGATTATTTTAGTGATTGTTGAGGAAGCCATTCAAGCAGGTATTGAAGAAGTGGGAATTGTTGTACAACCGAATGATTGTGAACTTTTTGAAGCTTTCTTTAAACATCCCCCTCAACCGGAATTGTGGAATAAACTCTCAGAAGAAAGACGAGAATATAGCCAATATTTACAAAAAATAGGCGAACGGATTACAATATTAACTCAAAGCCAACAAGAAGGGTATGGTCATGCGGTATTTTGTGCGGCTGACTGGGTGAATAATCAACCGTTTTTATTGCTGCTAGGCGATCATGTTTATCGTTCAGATTTAGACATTAATTGTGCGCGTCAACTCTTGAATATTTACGAACAAGTTCAACACAGTGTAATTGGTTTGAGAGTAACACCTGGAGAGATGATTCATCATTATGGTTGTGTTGCGGGAACATTTCAAGACTCAGAACAAATTTTATCTTTAACTCAAATTTATGAAAAACCCAGTTTAGATTATGCTTCTACACATCTGCGTATTCAGGGGATGAATGAGAATCAGTTTCTCACAATTTTTGGTTTATATGTCCTAGAACCGCAGATTTTTGAGATATTAGCCGCACAAATTCAAGCCAACCAAAGAGAAAAGGGAGAATTTCAGCTTACCTCTTGTTTGGAAATTTTACGCCAAAAACAGACAATGACAGGTTATATTATTAAAGGTCAATGTTTGGATACCGGATTACCGGAGGCTTACCGTCAGACGATGATTGAGTTTGGATCTGGCGGATCATTTTAATTCTTTTTTAGATGAAAATTTCTGTGTCATTCTGAACGCAGTGAAGAATCTCTAGTGCAGTGAAGAATCTCTAGTAAGGTTCTGATAAACTTATAAAGGTACATTGGTCGCTCTGTTCACGGCTGAGACAACACTCAATCAAAATTCAAAACAATTTTCGAGGGGAAAACGATCATTTCTATGCTAGCTAAACGAATTTTACCGTGTTTGGATGTGAATGCAGGTAGAGTGGTGAAAGGGGTGAATTTTGTTGACCTCAAAGATGCAGGAGATCCGGTTGAATTAGCGTCTATTTATAATGAAGCCGGCGCCGATGAGTTGGTGTTTCTCGATATTACTGCCACCCACGAACAGCGAAATATTATTATCGATGTGGTTTATCGCACCGCCGAACAGGTGTTCATCCCCCTAACCGTTGGCGGGGGTATCCAAAACTTAGAAATGATTAAAAATTTGTTAAGAGCCGGGGCCGATAAAGTCAGTATTAATTCGGCTGCGGTTCGCGATCCGGAGTTTGTCAGTCGGGCCAGCGATCGCTTTGGAGCGCAGTGTATTGTGGTGGCTATTGATGCGCGTCGCCGCCAAGATGCGGAGAACCCTGGCTGGGATGTGTACGTGCGGGGAGGGCGGGAAAACACGGGAATAGATGCGATCGCCTGGGCGGTAGAAGTGGCGCAAAGGGGCGCGGGAGAACTTCTGGTAACGAGTATGGATGCTGATGGCACACAAGCCGGATATGATTTAGAATTGACAAGAACTATTGCGGAAAATGTCGAAATTCCGGTGATTGCTTCCGGGGGTGCGGGAAACTGTGATCACATCTACGAGGCTTTGACAACGGGAAAAGCAGAAGCGGCGTTATTGGCTTCATTGCTGCATTACGGACAGTTGAGTGTGGCAGAAATTAAGTCTTATTTGACTCAAGAGCAAGTTCCGGTGCGAAATTGTTAAATTCTGCAATTGTTAAATTTGCCAATTCTTAAATTCCGCTAAATTAGCGTGGGAATGTGATTTAAGCGGGTATTGCTTATCATACAGGTTGACAAGATTAATATTTGCCACCAAACAGTTACAAAACTCCTGTTAGAATAGAAGAAATGTTACGAAACGTAACTTATGCTGATTCCTATTCTAATAATTGACGTTGCTCTGGTAGCTTGGTCTGTGCATCTCATGCAACAAGCTGCCCGTTATCGCGAGTTCTCTTTTGTGTTGGCTGGTATCTTGGTGGCGCTGTCTGCTGCTGCTATGATCCTTGTCTACTTTTTGATGGGATCTTGCATCGATCATCTCGCTCAAATGTCTCATCACTCCTATTCTTACTCCTATTTTTAGGAGAGAATTTTCTTTCGGGTTGCATCCGACCGGGGGCTGAGTCGGTCTGGTTTTACATGAAGTTCAGTAAATTTGACAAAAGACTTGACAAACTGAGATCAACTTCGCTATTCTGAAAGATAGTGCGAGGGGCTATAGCTCAGTTGGTAGAGCGCCTCAATGGCATTGAGGAAGTCAGCGGTTCGAGTCCGCTTAGCTCCATCTCTCCCTTCGCTGAAATAACTGTTAGCATCCACTTCGGCTTTGACGGGGTGGATGTCGGTTTTAACAGGAGTCACCCTCCGGGAACGTCCGTTGCTCTCTTGCAAACTTTGCTCTCGACGGAAACCGCCGAGCCGCAAGGCAAGCGCTCCTTGATGGAAACCACCAAGTCCGCACTGCCTCACCGAGTCAGGA
>JAYKHV010000177.1:0-28462 GCA_035285085.1 Lyngbya sp.
GGTGCCAGGGTTTGGATTGAAACCCTAAATGAAGTCACGGTCATCCGTTAGTAAAAATCTCCTGATCTCCCCACACTTTTATGATGGGTATTTAACCGAACTTGATATAAATTTTACTTTCCTCCTAATTTTATTATTTTAAACGGTTTCGATCAGTGTTGATTACGGTTAACCGTTCCCGTCTCGACATCAAAAACCCGGTAACTTCTGTGAAACCGGGTTTTTCGGATTTTTAGTTGAAGTTAAGGAAAAACCGGGTTTTTAGGGATTTTAGGGTTAAGTTCTTAACACGCGACTAGCATTTAAAATCGCCAATAACGCCACACCAACATCTGCAAAAACCGCCTCCCACAATGTCGCAATTCCAATCATACCCAACAGAATAAATAACCCCTTCACCCCCAACGCAAACCCAATATTTTGCCAAACAATTTTATGGGTTTTTCTGCCAATTTTAATCGCTTCCGCAACTTTAGAAGGCGCATCGGTCATAATCACAAGATCTGCGGTTTCTATCGCCGCATCCGAACCCAGTCCACCCATTGCTATCCCCACATCCGCCCTCGCAATAACGGGAGCGTCGTTAATTCCATCGCCCACAAAAGCCACTTTATTTTTTGTTCCGGTTTGGTGGAGAATGTCTTCAAAAGAGTCTACTTTATCTTCCGGTAAAAGTTCGGCAAAATAGCGGTCTAAACCCAACTTTTCCGCCACAGATTGAGCAACAGTTTTGTTATCTCCCGTCAGCATTATGGTTTGTTCAATGCCGATTTGTTTCAAGCTAGAAATTGCCGAGACTGCATCTTCTTTCATTTTATCGGCAATCATAATATAACCGCAATAGTTTCCATCAACCGCCAAATGAACCACTGTTCCCGCAACTTCGCAGGTATTATGGTTAATATTTTCTCGGTGCAAAAGGCGATCATTTCCCGCTAAAACAACCTGATTGTTGACTTTTGCTTTAATTCCATGACCCGCAATTTCTTGATAGTCGCTGATTATTTTATCGTCTATTTCTTGACCGTAAGCTTCTCGAATCGACTGGGCAACCGGATGATTGGAATGGGATTCAGCTTGGGCGGCTAACGCCAGCAATTCCCTTTCATTGTAACCATTTTTCGGAACAATTTTACTCACTTTAAACACCCCTTCGGTTAGGGTTCCGGTTTTATCAAAAACAACCGTTTTCACCGCAGTTAACGTATCTAAAAACGTCGCCCCTTTCACCAAAATCCCATTTTTAGCCGCCCCTCCAATTCCGCCAAAATAACCGAGGGGAATACTAATCACCAACCCGCAAGGACAAGAAATCACCAATAAAACTAAAGCCCGATAAACCCATTCTTCCGAAGTTTCACCGGGAATAAACAAAGGCGGTAAAAGCGCAACAGCCAGAGACAAAAATACAACAACCGGGGTATAATATTGAGCGAAACGAGTAATAAATTTCTCCGTTTTTGCCTTTTTGCTGCTGGCATTTTCAACTAAATTCAGAATTTTGGCAATGGAAGATTCACCAAAATTTTTACTGACTTTTACGGTTAAAACTCCGGTTTGATTAATCATTCCCGCTAATACTGTTTCTCCAACTTTTACGGTGCGGGGTACGGGTTCACCGGTTAAAGCCGAGGTATCAATTTGAGAATTTCCCCCGATAATTTCTCCATCTAAGGGTATTTTTTCCCCGGGTTTAACGAGAATAATATCCCCGATTTTAACGGTTTCTGGACGAACTTGTTGAACCGAACCATTCACTTTTAAATTGGCGGTATCGGGACGAATTTCTAACAGCGATTGAATGGAACGTCGGGAACGACTAACCGCTAAATCTTGAAACAATTCCCCCACTTGATAAAATAGCATAACGCCAACCGCTTCAGGGAGTTCATGTATTGCAATGGCTCCCAATGTAGCGATAGTCATTAGGAAATTTTCGTCAAAAATTCGCCCCCGTAAAATGTTTCTTCCCGCATTGGTGAGAACCGTCCAACCGCTTAACAAATAGGCGGGAATAAAAACCAAATATTCGCCAATAGAATAGGGCGTTGCTTGGAGTTGTTCTATAAAAATTAACCCGATAACCAACAGCAACACAACCGCAAGAATCGGAAGAAGTTCTTTTTTGAGGTCAAAGGCTTCGGAATGACTGTGGTTGTGTTCGTGACTGTGATTGTGATGGCAACTACAACAGCCTTGAGATTCGGGCCTGGTATTCATTGACAACTTTCTCCAAAATTAAATACATGAACGGTTTTTCATAAGTGTTAGCAAAAAAAAGTCTTTTTGACAACCGTTAAGAAAATATTGTTTGAATGATTTATAATTGTAATCATTATCTGAAACGGATTGAAACTTGATGTACAAGACAGATGTTTTAGAAAACTTGTCTCGAATTATAACTCATTCTGAAATTAACCCAAAGTGTCTTAGTCAGGAAAAGAATGAGTATTGTTGAGCTTAAATTTGGGGAATAGACAGTATTAGCGTCGATACTGAAACCGCAAAATATAACCTTTCGGCAAGCTTTTCTCTATCGATTGCTTTATAACTATATAGCAGTTCGCGCTGGTTTATTGACAAATGCACGGAACTAAAAATTGCCAAAAGCCCGACTATATAAAGCTTTTTTTCCCTGTTGCCTGTTGCCTGTTGCCTCTTGCCTAACGCGAAGCGCTATAGGTGAATAAATTGGGATTATTTTTACCAGTAATTGCTGAGTTTGTTAACTCAAGTTTCGGACCATAGGAAGATATCAAACTCCAAAACTTCTGTCAATATATAATAACAACTAAGCAAATAATTTGCTTGAAAGTAACGATTATTCTAGTCAAGAGAGGTTTTAAGTTATGATTAAGAAATTCTTCAAATCCGGCATGGCAACTTTAGGTACTGTCATCGCTTTTTCTCCGGTATTTCTTCTAGGAACGCCAGCGCGATCGCAGGCGGTCGTGGTTGATGGAAGATTTGATGAGTATGGATATGAAGTTCCAAACCTAACCTATGGCGCGACGGGTCCGGAGGTTCAAGATTTGCAAATCTTCTTAGATGAACTGGGATATTATGACAATAGCTATGGCATAACCGGAACTTACGATACAGCCACTCAAGACGCAGTTGAAGCCTTCCAAACCGATTATGGTCTGTCGTCGCCGGATGGTATTGTTGACAATGAAACCTGGGATATATTCATCGGTATGGACGACGAAAGTATCTTTGAATCAGACGATAGTTTTGATGCAGAAACCGGGATATATACCGATTACGAAGACGAAGGTTTCGCAAATGAACCTTACGAAAATGAAGGTTTCGGAAATGAACCTTACGAGAATGAAGGTTTCGGAAATGAACCTTACGAGAATGAAGGTTTCGGAAATGAACCTTACGAAGACGAAGGTTTCGGAAATGAACCTTACGAAGACGAAGGTTTCGGAAATGAACCTTACGAAAATGAAGGCTTCGGAAATGAACCTTACGAGAATGAAGGTTTCGGAAATGAACCTTACGAAAATGAAGGTTTTGGAAATGAATATTAATCGCCCCGCTTGTCTCATCGGTTAGCATCGTACCTAACACAAATTAGAGGCAATTTAAGGATGAACCATTACCTACTGACTTCTTCATCCCCAATGTATGGACGCAGACCCAATCTGCGGCCATATTACTATCTATTGCAAAATTGGCTTTTGGCGGATGAGGCGGAAACTGGTAATCCGTGACTGTAAAGGAATTTCGTAGTAAAATCAATAGCGAATCATTTATAATTTTCAACAACAGAGGTTAAACGAACGTGAGGGGGAGTGCAGACAAATGCCTCAAGATACAACAACGATGAACCAGACAACGCCAGCACTGTCAGATGAGCAACTGTTGAAAGATCCCGCATCCGTAGAAATCTACGCGGATCAACTCATGGACGATCTATTTGAGGACGTCGAACGAGTTCTCGACGGAGGCGCCAAACTGCCCAGTGAACCGGTAGAACCGGAGTTCATCTCCCTCAAATCGATAAAAGTTCCTCAAATTATTCTACCCCCGTTGGCGCGTCGGGATGCAGACGACGGAGCGATCGACACCGATGTTAAACTGCGGGATGCCAGCGCCGGAAAAGACCAGTCCTTCGATCGCATTTTACTGGGGACCGCTTTTGCATCTTTGCTGATTACCTTATCATTGTGGGTGGCAACCCGGGGAGGAATTAATCGGTTATTCGCCCCCGCACCCGTCGCAGTACCGGCAGATAAACCGTTAACCGCCAAAACCCAAGCCGATATCAAATTCGCCGACTACATCGAACGTTCCCTCGCCACTATCCAACAACAGGACACCTCGGAAACCATTCCCCTGTTACCGCCCTTTCCGGTGACGCCTCCGGTTGAAAATTTGCCATCGGTTCCCGTTCCCAATACCAACACACCCAATACACCCCTTGGCGCCGAAACCAATAATCTAATTGCCGCTATAAACCGCGTGGCGGAGTCTATTCAAGACGCTTCCGATCGCACGGCGAGGCTGTCCAACCAGGTGATGCAGACGTTACAACAGCAAGCCCAACAGCAAGCCGCCCAACAGCAAGCCGCCCAACCCCAAGTTAGCCCTCCCACCCCAGGCGGACAAACTTCGGGAACCCTTTCCACGCCTCCGACTCAAACCGCTCAAACTCCCCAACCCCAACCCCAACCCACACAACAAGCACAAGCCACCCCTCAACCCGAGTCTCAACCCCAAGCCGAACCCCAACCCACACAACAAGCAGAAGAACCCCAACCCGAACCCGCACAGCAACAGGCAATGTCTTCGGTATCCATTCCGACTCCCGCCAGCGCACCCGCCCCGGAACCCGCCCCCGAACCCGCACCTGCTGAACCCGCACCGGTTGCCGAAGAACAACCCAGTGAAACCGCAGCAGCCACTACGAGTCCTTCTCAGGGAAGCATTCATACATTAGTGGGTATTTTAGAACTTGGCGAGCGATCGGCGGCGTTGTTTGAAGTCAACGGGGTAGCCCGTCGGGTCTACGTCGGCGAAAGTATTGCGGCCAGCGGTTGGACGTTGGTAGAAGTCGTTAACCAAGAAGCGGTTATCCGTCGAAACGGTGAAGTTCTCACCATCTATGTCGGACAGCAGTTTTAACGGGGGTTTTTATCCCCCCTGCCCCCCTTTGAAAGCAGGGCTGTTTCATTCTCAGTAAAAAATTGCCGGGGGGGATGGGGTGATGGGGTGATGGGGTGGTGGGGAGAAGATTTTTTTCCGATGAAAAATAGCTTTTTGTTAATAAAAATTCCCCCCATCTCCCTACCTCCCTACCTCCCCACCCCCCCCACCAATAAAGTTTTAGGGCTAGAATGAAACAGCCCTGCCCTTTGAAAGGGGGGGTTAGAAAGAAAGTAGGTTAGGTTGAGGAAGTGAGTAGGGGCGGGTTCACATAGATTTATTCATCCCGTAGACAATTTTAATAAACCCGCCCCTAGAGATATTTTAAGTTTAATTAGGAATGAAAAGTTATGGGTTTATTTGATGATTTTAGTCGATTTTTAGAAACAAGATTAGAGGAATTTTTACGGGCAAATCCTCATCTAGAATTGCAAGCTTTAGAAGAACAACTGCGCGAACAACAAGAAGATACACTGCGTTTAATTGCCGATCTTCAACGTGAAGAAAAAAGCTTACAAGAACAAATTTTAACCATCGCCCAAGACATTCAACGCTGGCACGAACGCATCGCCAAAGCCGAAGCCGCCAACCGAGAAGATCTCGCCCAACCAGCCCGAGAAAGAGAAGCCGTATTATTGCGTCAGGGAAACCAACGTTGGGGACAAATGCAAGGCGTTAAACAGCGCATCGAAAAGTCTAAAGAACTTTATCAGCAAATCAAACAACGTCGCCAAGAAGTCAGCGTTAAAGCCGCAGAAGCCGTTAAAGCACGCGCCCAAGCCAAAGCCACTCAACAGCAACAACAGTGGGAAACAAAAGCCTGGACTCAGACACCTAATTATAACAGTTTTAGCGCCGCAGCAGACCCGTTAGAACAAGAATTTCAACGTTGGGAAACCGAAGACGAATTAGAACGATTAAAACGAAACATGAAACAATAAAAACCAAAAAATGAGGGAAATTTTTCTATGTCAAATGATAAGATAAAGGAAGATTTGCCTGCGATTTTAGAACGTTATCGCGATCGCATTGAAGCCACAATTAAACCCTACCTTTCCCTCAATCTCATCCCCGATGAAAATCTAACCTTGTGGCAAAGTAAATTTCCGGGTCGAGAAAAAAGTCCGGGAGGATTTCCCTATCTACCGAAAGGATTTAATTATCCTCAAACTTCAGACGGAGAATATCTGCTTCTACTCGCACAAATTAATTTTGCAGAAGCACCCCATCTCGAAGGTTTTCTCAAACAAGGGATTTTGCAATTCTACATTGCCGATGATGATTGTTATGGATTTTCCAATCATTATAGTTTTTGTGAATTGAACTCTCCGCAATCAAACTGGAGGGTTTTGTACTTTCCCGAACCCGATCTCAACGCGGAAAACTTGAGAACAGATTTTGATTTTTTACCCGAAAAATATTGGTTTGAGACGACAGAATTAGAGATAACGAAATGTTCCGCGATTCAATGGACTAAAAAATATGCGCCAATTTGCTTGGAAGATGACAGCGCTTACAAACTTCTTCTCCCCGAAATTGGTGAAGCCGTTCCGTTTGAACTGGAGGATTTATACGAGGAATTTACCGAAGCCTATTTAAAAATTTTGGATAATGAGGGATGGTATTGTCCTCTGCAAATAGGTGGATACAGTTGTTATTTTTCCGACGACCCTCGTATTTGTT
Organism: Lyngbya sp.; assembly: GCA_035285085.1. Classification (GTDB taxonomy): domain Bacteria; phylum Cyanobacteriota; class Cyanobacteriia; order Cyanobacteriales; family Microcoleaceae; genus Capilliphycus. The sequence continues at coordinate 6,838 of JAYKHV010000177.1, forward strand.
TCTCAGAAGAAGACCCCTATGATACACTGCTATTAAAAATTTCACTGATTGAAAGCGGATCACTTTTCTTCTACATCCAAAGTTCAGCTTTAGCCAAATGCGACTTTTCAAAGGTTCTGTATGCAATGGCTTAAAAGAAGACGCGATATTCAGTCGGGATGATTGTCGAAACGGATGTGGATCACTCCCAAGATAGAAAAGTTGAAGAAAAGGGGAACATTCCCGATACAATGTGGGCAGAAGTTCCTGCTGTAAAATTGGTATGAATATACGCACGGTCTCAACTCAACCCTTTTCTGACCAAAAACCCGGAACATCTGGGCTAAGAAAAGCGGTTCCTGATTTCCAAAAACCCCATTATCTAGAAAACTTTATTCAATCTATCTTCGATACGCAAGAAAGCCTAGAAGGTCAAACGCTGGTCGTTGGGGGAGATGGTCGCTACTACAACCGTCAAGCCATTCAAACTATTCTTAAAATGGCCGCCGCTAACGGCGTGGGTCAGGTGTTGGTCGGCTGTGGGGGCATCCTCTCGACGCCGGCTGCTTCTTGTATTATCCGCAAAAATAACGCCTTGGGGGGGATTATTCTCTCGGCGAGTCACAACCCGGGCGGCCCCAACGGAGATTTTGGCGTTAAATTTAATACCAGCAACGGTGGGCCGGCGCCGGAAAAAGTTACCGAGGCTATTTATCAACGCACTAAAGTTATTGACTCCTACAAAATTCTAGAAGCTGCCGATATTAACTTAGAAAATCCGGGCAGTTTTAAATTAGGAACAATGACCGTTGAAGTCATGGATTCTGTGGAGCCTTATAGGTCATTAATGGAGTCTTTATTTGATTTTGAAAAAATTCGTCAAATGCTGACTTCCGGCAATTTTAAGATGTGTATGGACTCGCTCCATGCCGTTACCGGACCTTATGCTAAGGCAATTTTTGAGAAGCGTTTGGGCGCACCCGCAGGAACCGTTCAAAACGGAGAACCTTTGGAAGATTTTGGCGGCGGACATCCCGATCCAAACTTGGTTTATGCTCACGATTTAGTTGAAGTTTTGTTTGGTGAAAATGCGCCGGATTTTGGGGCGGCTTCCGACGGCGATGGCGATCGCAATATGATTTTAGGACGGAACTTTTTTGTCACTCCTAGCGATAGTTTGGCGGTATTAACAGCGAATGCTCATTTGGTACCCGGTTATAAAGACGGTTTGGCGGGGGTTGCTCGTTCAATGCCGACGTCTCAAGCTGCCGATCGCGTAGCGGAAAAACTGGGAATAGATTGTTATGAAACACCAACCGGTTGGAAGTTTTTCGGCAATTTATTAGATGCTGGAAAAGCGACACTTTGCGGCGAGGAAAGTTTCGGAACTGGTTCAAATCATATCCGCGAAAAAGATGGTTTGTGGGCGGTTTTATTCTGGTTAAATATTCTCGCAGTTCGGGGAGAATCTGTTGAGGATATTGTTAAAGAACACTGGAAAACTTACGGACGAAACTATTATTCTCGCCACGACTACGAAGAAGTCGAAACCGATCCGGCGAATACATTAATGGATCGTTTGCGTTCGAGTTTGGGCGAGATGAAAGGTAAAACTTTCGGACGTTATGAAGTCGAATACGCCGACGATTTTAGTTATACCGATCCGGTTGACAATAGTGTTTCTAAAAATCAAGGGGTTCGCATTGGGTTTACTGACGGTTCTCGGATTATTTTCCGCTTGTCGGGAACGGGAACAAAAGGCGCCACATTGCGGCTGTATTTAGAAAGTTATGAACCGGATGGAACTAAACAGGATTTAGATCCCCAAGAGGCGTTGAGTGATTTGATTTCCATCGCCGATGAAATTGCTCAAATTCAGTCAATAACCGGTCGCAAAGAACCGACTGTTATCACCTAATCTTACCCGTCAAAAACCCGGATTCTCTGAGAATCCGGGTTTTGATTTCCGTGAAGAAGCGTGTTAAATTAACCCACCACAATCACGATTATTCGTAACGTAAAGTTCCATCAATATTAGCAATGTGATCGTCGAGGTTAATTTTGGTGGAATTCCAGCGCTGATCGCGAGTTTTGCACTCAGCAGTCATAATGCTTCCGCCATCAAGTGAGAGACCTCGGCAGGTTTCAAAGAAGTTGCTGGGCTGCCACATAAGACTTCCATCAACGTTCTCAATGATAGAATTCAAGTTGATGGAAGTTTCATTGATTGTGTAACCATCAGCACGCTCGCAACTGGAATACAAAGTAGAGCCACTAATACTGGTATTGTAGCAAGTTAGGCTGAATTTACCCGCAAAAGCACTGTTAGTAAATAGACCGAAAGAGAGGGCAAAAACAAACAATAAGGCAACAGAAGCCTTAACAAACGACGTTAGTTTGTTCATTTCAATTACTCCTGAAAAAACAATTAAGAACAGAACCCTAATGAACCTAAAAACCTGTGTGCGCTAAGGGCAAGCTAAATCTAACTCACACTTGCTCAATCTGAAAACTATCCTAGTCATAAATATTTGGCTTGTCAATAGATTTTTTCGCAAAATATCCAGGCCAAATTCCCAATAAGTGGCCACAATTAAAGGCCAAAATCAGGCCATTCATGGAATTAAGCCCAAACAAAAAATAAACCTCCTACTTTTTTGAGGAGGCATTTATTTCAAAGAGAATACAATCAATTACTGGGTTTATTTTTTCTGCAAAAACTTCAGCAAATCACCCTCAAAAGGCGCTCCTTTTAACATCCGGTTCCAATACAACCAGGGTAACAAATGGCGCTTCACCAACCACATACTATATCGTTCTTCGGCGGGATTCATTGGAAAACTCGATTTTGGCTTATTTTCATAGTCAAATTCTGCCATAATTGTTTTACCATATCCCGTTACCAAAGGACAACAAGTATAACCGCCATAACTACCTTTTAACGATTGAGAAGCCAGGAGAGAATAGAGATTTTCGACGACAACCGGCGCCTGTTTGCGAATCGCCGCAGCCGTGCGAGAAGTGGGTAAAGAAGACGCATCTCCCAAACTAAAAATATTGGGATAGCGATTGTGTTGTAAGGTGTTTTTATCCACATCAACCCAACCCGAACTCGCCGCCAACGGACTATTTTTAATAAAATCTGGGGCGCTCATCGGTGGGGCGACGTGAATAAAATCATACTTCAAACTCACCCGTTCAACACCCGTATCTGTTGTCACCTCAAAAATCGCTTCTTTGCTGTCCGGTTTAATTTGTTTGAGATTGTGTTTAAACTTGACATCAATCTCCCGTCGTTCTACAATTTTATCGAGGGATTCGCAATAATCCGCCACCGGAAACATAGAAGCGCCCGCCGAACAGTAAATCACTTTAGATTTATTTCTAACCCCATTTTGGCGGAACGTATCATCGGCTAAATACATAATTTTTTGGGGCGCACCTCCACATTTAATCGGAGTCGCAGGATAGGTGAAAATTGCCGTTCCACCCGAAAAGTTTTTCAACAATTCCCAAGTGTAAGGCGCATAGTCTTTAGAATAATTGCTGGTAACTCCCCCTTTCCCCAAAGCTTCCGGTAATCCTTCCACTTCATGCCAATTAATTTGAATTCCCGGACAAACTACGAGATAATCATAGTGAATTTTTTTACCATCTCGGGTGATGACAATATTATTTTCGGGTTCAAAAGTTTCTGCATAAGCTTTTATCCAAGTCGTCTTTTGAGGAATACAATCTTTTTCGTTTCTGATTGTATCTTCTAATGCAAAAGCACCCGCACCCACTAACGTCCAAGCCGGTTGATAATAATGTTGTTCTGAGGGTTCAATAATGGCAATATTTAGAGATTGATCTTTTTTGAGTAATTGAGAAGCAACCGTTATCCCTCCGGCACCTCCCCCAATAATTACAATTTGGTAATGAGTGCTATCAGTAACTCTCCCAGTAGATTGAGTGTTTTGTACGGTTGAGTTCGACATAGGCGTAAAAAATGTTATTTCTCGGGTTCAACTGAACTTTTTAGTTTAGTCCTCTGCTCCGGCAATCCCCTCAACCCGTCCAAAATTTTTAACAATTGCTCTAGGATTTTCCTCCTTGATGCACCGATCGCTTGATCAATGCCAAACTTATGTTATACTAACGTTTGAGTATAGGTATCGGTTGCAGTTTTTGTTTTCAGTGTTGACAGTTTCGTTCTGCTTCATTTTTTCCAAGGTTGCCTCCGAACGTTCTATCTCTACAAGTGTCTGATTTGATGGAGGTAACATATGTCAGTATACATCGGTAATCTTGCCTACGAGGTTACAGAAGATGATCTTAAGTCTGTTTTTACAGACTACGGTTCGGTTAAGCGGGTGCATATCCCCACTGACCGCGAAACCGGTCGCTCTCGCGGCTTTGCGTTTGTAGAAATGGATACAGATGCCGAAGAAACCGCCGCTATCGAAGAACTCGACGGCGCGGAATGGATGGGACGCGACCTTAAAGTTAATAAAGCCAAACCTCGCGAAAATAATAACAGCAGAGGTTCTTTTAATGGAGGCGGTCGTCGAGGTGGTCGTTCTGGCGGTTACTAAACCCTCGGACTAAACTACTAAGATTTTCCCTTAGTTTCCATATTATTATACCAAAGAAAGACAGGATTTGCACCTGTCTTTTTTAATTTCTATCTAATTTTCACATTTAACTTATAACTCGCATTTCCCCGAGTTCCCCCGACAATAATTTCATAACGACCTGTTGCGGGTAAAGTTAAACTTGTGCGAGTGGTTTCGGAGTTGATAATTTCTCCATTGGGAGCAATAACTTCAAACACCGCATTCTTTTCTAAAGAACTAATATTAACATCCATTTTTTGACCCCCTCTCGCTTCAAGTAAATAAACATCCCGACTCCCTCGAACCACCGAATTTTCCAGCGTCGTCGAGTCCGCACCCCGAGAAAATCGAACTTGAGAAACCCGACAGGGAACGCTTTGATAAACCTCTCTCCCTGTATTAAGAGAATCACCCTCTAATCGCCAATTTTCTTGAGTTTTTTGAATATCTAGCTCAATTTTTGTAGTAATATTTAGCTTTAAATTATTACCTTTTCTTGTGCCGTTTATGGTTTGAAAATAAGAGGTATAGTATCCTTCTTCTTCATTATGAATCGCTCCATTTACATTACCCGTGACTTTATTTCCTTTCTCAATATAAATCCGAGCAACCGAAGAGATATTTTCATTTTCTAAACTAAAACAATACCCCGAAAGTTGATTGTTGTTGGAATTTTGAGCAATAGAAGTCGGTCTTTGAATGGGTTGTTTGGTTGTAGATTGAGCAAAACTTGCACAAGAATTAGCGCTCACCAATAATAAAACTAAAGTCAAAATTTTAAGCGATGTCATATCCGTTTATTTTTGTATTCAAGGTCTTATTTTAAGACTACGCCAGCATCACCATTGGTTCGGTGAAAAAATAAAACTTAATATTATAATTTTAATAATAAACAGTATCAATTTAATCATTCAAATTTATAGAATGACTCTCAAAGCTTGACATTAGATTAACCGTTAAACAAGTTGCTAATTCGGATAAACTTAATTGTTTACTCAACTAAAAAAACATCAACCTTCATCGCCGTTTCAACTTCTTGGCTTTCGGACAAATATTCTTTAATATAGGCACAATCTATCGTACAGTTTTCGGTTTCATTATCAATAAAAACGGTTTTAAAAATTAGATAAGCCATATTGCTCACGTAGGAAACTTCTACAGGTGAAAAACCCAGTTCTATATGGCTTTCGGTATAAATAATATACTTAATCTGAATGAAAATCTCTACATCATCATCAATTTTTAAGCTCGGCGCATTTTCAATCACCCCAATATCTTGAAAGTTTTTCAGTAAAACCACCTGTCCCGGTTTGAAGTTGCACGATGTTTTAGTTGAGTTAATCTTCATTTACACAAAGTCGTTAAGGGGTGAACAAAGAGAAAAAGTTGGGGTCAGCAAAAGCTGAAAACTGCCCTAAATTATTATAATTCTAAGGGGCAGTCTTCTTAATGTAAATCTTTAAGAAATTTTACTTGTTCCTCTGAGGGTTAAACTTAATTACCTCATCTTTTTTCCGCACACCCTTCTAACACCTCACTTCCACGAATGAGTGTGGCATTGTAGGGGTAGACGTTATCAGACATTCCATCACTACAAGCGTTGTCCTGTCTTATAATTAAAAAACCCGAAGGGTTCCCCTGAAGCGGGTAGACTTGAACTAAATCCGCCGGACGTCCGGATGCGGTCATGGGTTTGCTATAGGGGTATTTCTGCTCATCGGTTGTCGGTGATGAGAACACAATTTCACCCCGAGTTACCTTAACACTCCAAAACGGTTCAGTACCCCGAGCGATAAACCCCTCCGCAGGTGTATTATCGGCGTAACTGTTTTGTAGACTGAAGCCAAAACCTGCCACACCCAACCCAAATAAAATAATGCCAAATAAAAAGGATTTTGTATTCATCTTCATCCTACTCCTCTGTGGTCTTATTCATCTACAACCGTTTAACTGACCCTTCTGGCTAAAAAAATGACTACAGTTAGTTCCCCACCTCAACATCGGACACCGGACACCCGCCAACCCAACAATCGCACGGTTAATGATACATTAATCTAGTGACTTCGGCTTCTCACGCGGCTGCATCCTTTATGTTTAAACCAAAAGTCGTTATCATTACCAATGCTGGAGTGTATTTAGCGGCTCTCTATCCGGCTTTAATGGGGGCTATTTTTTCCTTGGGTTTTGAGTTGGCTTCCGAACCCGAAGACTTGTTAGAAGCGAATGTAGCGAATGTAGAGACGGGTTTTCGTTTGATTCTCACAAAAACGTTGTTCTACTCAATGGCGACTTTTCCCGTTGTGGCGGCGTTTTGTATTGCTTTAGCCTGGAGTTTGTATAAACTTCGAGCCAGAAAGTCAGCGATTTATATTAGTTTTATTCCTTGGATTAATATTGTTTTATTTGTACTCGCCGGTTTGGGGGTTTTGGGAACTTAATCAATCTTCCTGGTTTTGTAAACCCACCGCCTGCGAAATCGATTCGAGTCCCCGTTCTTCTAACTTTTGTAATAATCCCCTTAAAATATTCCGAATCATTCCCGGCCCTTCATAAACCCAACCGGTATAAACTTGAATTAAACTGGCTCCGGCTGTAATTTTTTCCCAAGCATCATCTGCCGTAAATACCCCACCCACACCAATTATCGGTAACTGTCCTTGGGTTTTTTGCCAAATCAAACGAATCACTTCTGTGGAACGCTTTTGCAGGGGTTTTCCACTAATTCCCCCCGCTTCTTCCCTGACGAGTTTTCCGGTTTTCGCAAGGGTTTTAGTGGTTAAACCCTCCCGGTTAATCGTGGTATTTGTGGCAATAATTCCGGCTAATTGATAAGTGTGTGCCAATTCTATAATATCACAAATTGCCTCCTTTTCTAAATCCGGTGCAATTTTCACCAGTAACGGTTTTTTTCCTTGATTTTCCTGTTGCAAACTGTCCAGAATTTTGCTAAGTTGTTCAGCATCTTGTAGCGATCGCAATCCCGGCGTATTGGGAGAGGAGACATTAACCACAAAGTAATCACCGCAAGCTTTCAGCTCCCGAAAACTCCCCAAATAGTCGTTAGCCGCGTCTTCTAAGGGAGTAATTTTTGATTTACCTAAATTAATCCCAATGGGAATCGATTGGGGTCTACGAGTTGCTCGACTTTGTAAACGAGTGGCGAGGGCTTTTGCCCCTTGATTATTAAACCCCATACGATTTAAAACCGCTTGGTCTGACAACAGACGAAATAATCGCGGTTGGGGATTACCCGGTTGAGGATGAAAAGTCACCGTTCCCAACTCAGCAAAACCAAAACCCAAACTTTGCCAAATACCGGCCGCGACTCCATCTTTATCAAATCCTGCCGCTAAACCGATGGGATTCGTAAACTGTAAACCCCATAAAGTTTGGACCAGACGCCGATCCGACCAACAAAAAGAAGACCACAACGTTGATTCGATCCAAGAAGTGCGATCAAGCCAACTCAAGAGTTGTAGGGTTTGATGGTGCGCCCACTCCGGATCGACGTTCAACCCCGAAAATAAAATTGGTCGTATCCCCGAACGATAAATATCCAACAATCTCTCCTAAAATTTTGTTAACGGCATCATCAAAATCCGAACCAACAACTCAACCCTTTCCGCTATGCAGCAAAACGATTAAAATTCATCTAACCCCGACTCACCGTTGTGAGATTTTAATCCATTTCAAACTTTTTTTAAGGGTTTAATTCCTATGGGGCAGCAATTCAATTCAGCCAATCAGGTGCAAGCGATGACCCTCAGTCAAGTCCTCCAAACGCTGCGAGAAGAGGACAATATAGATGTCCTATTGCAAACCAGCTTATCCTATCTGCAAGCGAAATTCAACTATCGTTTGATTTGGATTGGCTTGTACGATCGCCTCGACCATCAATTAGTCGGTAAGGGGGTCGGCAGTCCCGATGAGGAAATTAGTTTTCTCAAACAACGATTTACCCTCAGCGCCGGAGATTTATTTGAACAGGTGATCATTCAACTGCAACCGATCGCGATCGCCGACTTGCAAACCGAAACCCGTATGGGTGAGTGGTGCAAATTGGGTCAAACCTATAAGATTCGCTCAACCCTTCTCTATCCACTGCGACACAAAGATCGCTGTTTTGGGTTAGTGTTACTCGGCTCAACTCACAAGGATCGTTCCCTCAATGTCAAGGAAACCGAACACCTTTCGATCATCTTCGGGGGATTAGCCACCGCACTGTATCACATCGAAACCGAATGGCAACGTCAGCAAACCAAACAACCGAGCGCTTCCCTTCTCAAGTTGTTGTCTGAGTTTCGCCGTTTCGCTCGTCTGGATCACTATCTCGAAGCCGTCGTCAAAGAAACCCATCGCTGTCTTCAACCCACCCGCACCAATATCTATTGGTATCATCAGGACGGACGTTACTTTTGGCGACGCAGCAGTAACCTCAAAAAAACCCTTGAGGCCGTAATTACCCGTTCCGCTTCCGGAATTAACGTCCAAGATTTGAGCGAATTCTATCAGGCTTTGGCCGGCGATCGCATCGTTTCCATCGGTCAATCTCACAGCACCCTCAAAGCCGAAGTGACTCGACGCCTAATGCGGAGAATGCGAGTTCGCTCTTTATTAGCGGCTCCGATTATTTCTAACCGAGAACTGCTCGGATTTTTAGCCATAGAAGGCAAACATCCTCGCATCTGGCAAACCAGCGATAAAACCTTTGTCCGAGGCATGGCTCAACTGTTAGGCTTGATCGCACCTCTGGCAGAAATGAACGAGACCATCAAGCAAATTGAGCAGAATCATGCCTTAACCGCAGAAATCACCCGAGCCATTGTCACCGATGAAGACTGGCCGATTCTCTTATCGGGTACCGCCGAGCGGCTCTGTCAGCGTTTAAAGAGCGAATACTTTTTTGTCCTGGAAGAACATCCAACCAACCGCCAGTTTGACCTTCTCTATCAAAATCCACTTCCTCATCATCGGTTACTGACCACGCCTCTAGCGGCGCTCACCCCCGACTCGGAACACCAACTGCAACAAACCGGAGCGCTCGCCATCGAACAGTGGGAGGACAACCCCAGTCTGTCGGCTTGGAGCGAACCCTTACGGGAAATCGGCCTGCGATCGCTGTTAGTCTGTCGGATGAGGGACCGTCCCACCTGTTGCAGCCAGATTACCTATCGTCGTTCACTGCTGCTGATCGGCCATAGCAGTCCTCGCACTTGGACTCAAGACGAGCAAGCCTTGGTGAAAATTGTGGCTCAACAATTGGGTTTAATCTTGCATCAATGGCACCTCAACCATCAGGTTCAGGTTCAGCATCAACTCAGTCAGATGAACGCCAAAGGCTGGGACATTGTACGGCAAACCGATGACCTGGGCGAGTTAGAACGTCGCTTTACCGAACAAATTGCTCAAACCCTATCGAGTCGTTTGTTGCTGCTGGTGACTTGGACAGAAAGCCATAGACAGGCTGAAATTGTTCAGCGTTATGAACAACTTCAGCCCGTCTCCTCGCCAGCAAAGATCACGATTGATATCGATGGCGATCCTTTGATGCAACAGGCTTTAGCAACTGAGGGAATTTTCAGCGAACAGATCAACCACCTTCCCCTTTCTACCCGCCAGTGGCTTAATTGTCCCTCTAATTGTCGTCAAATTTGGGCGCTCGCATTGCGAACCCATCCCGAACATCGGTCAACGGGTGTACTGATTTTGACTCATCCCCATTTAGAAGATGAATCCCAGCAAACCGTTGAACTTTTAGAGGGGTTTGTCGCCCAGTTAGCCTGGATGCGGCGTTATCTGAGAGTACAAAGCCGCTTGTCTCAAGAACGACAAGAATTGCAATGGCTCAATTGGTACAAACAGCGACGATTAGAAGAACTTTATCGAGTGGTCGGCAGTCGGGTCAAGGAACTTAATGAACTTAAGCAATCCCCGTTTCTCAATATCGATGAACATAAAAATCAATTGACAAATTTGCGCTATCAACAGCTTTTACGCCAAATTAGTCAGACTTTAGCTTCGACTTCATCTTTACTCAAACACGAGCAGTGGCAACTGCATAACCGCCATGATTTGATTGTTGTTTCTAATTTGTTACGGCGAGTGCGCGATCGGGTTCATCCGGTTCTGAAAAATCGCCAACTTTTGCTGCAAGTTCAGCAACAAAGGAATCTCACCTTAATTGCTGATAGTCTTAAACTGGAACTGGTTTTATATGAATTGTTGTTGATTGCTTGTTATCGCTCGCCGTCAATGGCAGTGATTGAGATCAAGGTTCAAGCCTTAGATGAACGACAACTTGAATTAGTGATTGCCGATCATGGTATTATCAATCCTCAACTGATTCGGGATCTAGAAGTCGGTCGCTCTTATGATGTGTTAACGCCTTCTAGCCTGGATCGTCCGCCCGGTCAACATTTGATGATTGTCGCCCGGATTATTCAACAGATGGGAGGTCAGTTTCAACTGCAACAACTCGATAATGGTCAGATTATCAGTCGGTTGATTTTGCCGTTAAATGTGTCGTAATTTTCTTTTTGATGAAGGTTTTTCAAGAAAATCTGTAAAAATTGTAAAGATTTTGTTAAGTTAACTGTTTTGAATCTAATCTCAATGATTTCTATCCAACAGAGGAGGTGAAAAATATAAGTAATTACTCATAATCTTGATGCCGAATAATTTCCCTGACTCTATCTGCGGTCTTAGTCTTCTATTTCTACCGAGTTACCACCAGTGCCACTGCGATCGCTTGCTCGGTACGGGAGTGGCGCAAAATTCACTCAAAAACAGATTCAATATTTGGCAATCTTCTGACAAACTATTAATAATTTAGAACAGAGTCTCAAATCAACAGCGAGTCAGTACAATGGTTTTCAATTGGTTTCGACGTCAGTTTGATACGAGCGGATCAACTTCCAAATCTCCTGAAAAATCGGCAGACACCAAACCCACCGAGGATCAGCAAGCCGAACCTCAACCGTCGGAGTCGGAACAATCTCCCCCAAAAACTCCCACAAAAACAACCTCAGCCGACGAATATCTTCAATGGGCAAAAACCGCTTACCAAAATCTGCAAACCCAACAAAAACAACAACCCGACGACGAGGTTGAACCGCCGCCCACTCCCGAACCCGAGTTAGAACCGACAACCGCCCTCAATCCCCCACCCGAGGCGGAAGAAACGGGAGTTGAAGCGGTAACGGAAGCCGAAACCTGGGCCGACCCGGAAATCGGATCGCTGATTTCCCAAGATTCTCCCGAACTCACCTCCAGCTATGTCCCCGAGGTGAGCGAACCGATGGCCGATGTTTCCGAAACTGAGTCTTCCCTCAGAGAAATTCCCACCCCCGAAACCGAAGTCCGAGATCCAGAGGAAGCCGCAGAAGCCCCAGAAACCGCAGAAGACGCTTCGGACGTAGAGGAGGTCACAACACCCGCCGCAGCCGCCCCCTTGCCGATTTGGGCGCAGTCTCAAGCCGAACGTCAAGCCCGGATCGAACGTTTAAGAGAAACCGCCCAGGAAGAACCCGAACCCGTCGGGCCGGCAGCGGCAGTGGCGGAAGCCCAAGAGTCGGCGATCGCCTTTGATGAGATGTTTATGTGGTCGGCGGAAGTCCTGGCCAATCAAGGTCGGCGTCCCGAAGATGTGGCGATCGAAGAAATTACCTGGCTGCAAAAACTGTGGCGGGGGTTGGGTCGGACCCGTCGGAGTTTACTCAATCAACTCAAAGCGATCGTCGGTCAGGGGCCATTAAACCAGGAAGCCGTCGAAGAAATTGAATCCTTGCTCTTACAGGCCGATGTCGGTATCGAGGCGACAGAGACGATTATCAGCGCCCTGCAAGAGAAAATTCGCGCCGAAGTTCTCCCCCCCGAACAAGCAATTGCCTACCTCAAGCAAATTCTGCGAGAGGTCCTCGAACGTCCCTATAAAAATGGCTACAGTCCGGCTTTTGCTCCTGAGAAAGACACTTTAAATATTTGGCTGATCACCGGAGTCAACGGTGCAGGCAAAACCACAACCATTGGAAAAATTGGTCACATTGCCACAAAATCTGATTATAATTGCCTGATTGCCGCAGCAGATACTTTCCGGGCGGCCGCCGTTGAACAGGTGAAAATCTGGGGTCAGCGAAGCGGAGTTGATGTGATTGCCAATCCCGGTAAAAATACCGATCCAGCCGCTGTGGTCTTTGATGCGATCGAAGCAGCTAGAGCCAGAAACGTCGAACTGCTCTTGGTTGATACCGCCGGACGCTTGCAAAATAAAAAAAATCTGATGGAAGAACTCAGTAAAGTTCGCCGAGTGATTGACAAAAAAGCACCAGATGCTATCGTAGAATCCCTACTCGTTTTAGACGCGACTCTGGGTCAAAATGGTTTGCGTCAAGCAGAAGTGTTTGCAGAAGCGGCTCAATTGAGTGGTGTAGTCTTGACAAAGTTAGACGGAACTGCTAAAGGTGGTGTTGCTCTGGCCATTGTCCAACAGTTAGGTTTGCCCATTCGTTTTATTGGTGTCGGGGAAAGTATCGAAGACCTACGACCTTTTTCCAGCTACGAGTTTATTGAAGCTTTACTGAGTGGCTGAGTCGCATTGATTGTATAAGCGTTGTTGTGGAAATTTGAGATTAGGTACAAACTGTTTGCTTACCCGAGATTTCAGAAATCCTCAAGTGAGTTATTGATGATCTCTAAAAAGCTGCGGTTGTAACCCGTGAAATCTGAGCTACTCAGTAAATCCCATTTTTGTCTAAACCATCATCTAAACCAGATATGACTGCTCTGCCCCTGCCACAGCATTCTGATCGATTCTCCAGCGGTACTCCGGGAACGGCTGAGTCGAAAGCCAGTCAGTCAACGCCAACGGAAATTACCCCCGTGCGGACGTTGAAAGAACTGGTGGCTCGGTTACATCGGGAACAACAGAATGTAAATGAATTGTTGAGTTCTCTCGGATTTGCCCTCCGCAGTTTTAAGAATCTCAACCAATTTTTAGAATTGACTCCCCTCGTTGCCAGTCGGGTCACAGATGCCGATGGCGGTGCAATGGTTTTGTTTAAACCCAACGGTCAGGTCCGCTTTCAACGGCTACACTGTCAAGAAGGCCGTCAGTGCCAAGATATTCGTCAAGCCCTGGAAACGGCCACCCGTCAAATTAGCGTCGCACCCCTCAATTCGATGGAACGGATGCCTAAAAATCTGCTGAAGTCGTATATTGCCAATTTGGATTATCAAGTCAGCAACTTTTTAGGGCCGCAGGTGCAAGTGTTCGGGACGGCAATTCTAGTCAATAATGTTGAACGGGGACGGCTGTATGTGTTCAGCCACAATCCTAACTATCAGTGGACACCCACCCGCCAAAAATTGATGCGTTTGGTTGCCGATCAGACGGCGGTTGCTATTGCTAACGATGAACTGGCCGTTTCTCTGCGGGAAAAAGAACGCCTTGATCGCGAGTTGGAAATTGGCGCCGAAATTCAAGTGCGTCTGTTACCCCGCAAATGCCCGAAAATTCCCGGTGTCGATGTTGCCGCTCACTGTCAAACCGCTAACCGAGTCGGCGGCGATTATTATGATTTTATTCCTTCTAACTTCGATCAAAGGGAAAGTCGCCCCTCGGTAACGTCTGATTCTTCCAGTCTGGACAAAACCCAGGAACATTGGAGTATTGTGATCGGCGATGTCATGGGGAAAGGTGTGCCTGCGGGGTTAATTATGACCATGACCAGAGGAATGTTGCGGGCTGAAGTTCTCAACCGCCACAGTCCCGCCAAAATTCTCGAACATCTCAATCGCGTCATGTACGCCGATCTCGAAACCTCCAATCGCTTTGTTACCTTATTTTATTCCGAGTACGATCCGGCAACTCGTATCCTGTCTTACAGTAATGCGGCTCATCATCCGCCATTGTTATGGCAAGCGGCAACTCGCTCGATTCAACAACTCGATACTTTGGGGATGTTGATTGGCTTGGATGCCGATACTCGGTATTTTGAAGCACAAGTTCAACTTCAACCCGGAGATACAATCGTTTATTACACCGACGGACTGACCGACGCCGCCAATCAAAAAGGCGAACGCTTTGATGAAGAAAATCTGCAAAAAGCCTTTGAATGGGCTTGCCAAAATTACAATAGTTCACAAGCGATTTTAGATTATATCTTTGAGCAAGTTCAGGATTTTGTTGGCCCCGGTAGCCACAATGTTGATGATATGACTTTGGTTGTCATGCAGGTTCAATCTTCGCCCGAGGACAATTGCAATGATGTTTCTTGATGGAGGATTTGATGGAACGACAGGTGCGAATGCTGTTTCTCACCTGTTTGGGCAATCCTCATCAAACTACACGTTACTCGCCCAACAAGATAATTTCGATCTTTGGGCGAACGTGCAGAAAATCTGGATTAATTTGATTGAAACTGGACAGCTTTGGGCGTTGCTAATTGGAGCGGGTGTCGGTTGGTGGATCAGGAGTATTTTACCTTGATGTTTGTTCGACCCTCAGTCTGATTATTTCTTATTTGTTATTTGTTATTGATGATGACTCAATCAAAAACCTGGAGCGATCGGTTTAAAACTGCCTTACATCCGGCGATCGCCGCTTTCAATGCTAGTATTGGCTTTGATATTGAACTGATCGAGTATGATTTGACCGGTTCTATTGCTCATGCGAAAATGTTGGCAAAAACGGGGATAATTTCCCCCGATGAAGGGGAAAAATTGGTCGCCGGTTTAGAACAAATTCGCCAAGAATATCGCCAGGGAAATTTTCACCCCGGAGTGGAAGCCGAAGATGTTCATTTCGCCGTTGAACGTCGGTTAACCGAAATTACCGGAGATGTCGGTAAAAAGCTGCACACCGGACGTTCTCGTAACGATCAAGTTGGTACCGATACCCGCCTCTATCTGCGCGATCAAATTCAACAAATTCGCGCCCAACTGCTTGAGTTTCAACGGGTTTTACTCGATCTGGCGGACGTTCACCTCGAAACGCCTATCCCCGGTTATACGCACCTCCAACGCGCCCAACCCGTCAGTTTGGCTCATCACCTGTTAGCCTACGTGGAAATGACTCAGCGCGACTGGGAACGCCTCGGAGATGTCTATAAACGGGTTGATATCTCTCCCCTCGGTTGCGGGGCTTTGGCGGGAACGACTTTTCCCATCGATCGCCATTACAGCGCCGAACTCTTGACATTTAGCAAAGTTTATGCTAACAGTCTGGACGGGGTTAGCGATCGCGACTGGGCGATCGAATTTCTCGGGGCGGCGAGTTTGATTATGGTTCACCTGAGTCGGCTGTCGGAGGAGATGATTTTATGGGCGTCCCAGGAATTTAGTTTTATTAGTCTCAAAGACAACTGTTCGACCGGTTCGAGTATTATGCCTCAAAAGAAAAATCCCGATATTCCCGAATTGATCCGGGGAAAAACCGGGCGAGTTTTTGGGCATTTACAGGCTTTATTGGTGATAATGAAGGCTTTACCTTTGGCGTACAATAAAGACCTGCAAGAAGACAAAGAAGGCTTATTTGATAGCGTAAAAACGGTTAAAGGCAGTCTAGAAGCGATGACCATTCTGTTAAGAGAAGGGATTGAATTTAAAACCGAACGTTTAACCGAAGCCGTCAACGAAGACTTTTCTAACGCTACCGATGTTGCGGACTATTTGGCTACAAAAGGGGTGCCATTCCGCGAAGCTTATAACTTGGTTGGAAAGGTGGTGATTACCTGTTTGGATGCCGGAAAACTTCTCAAAGATTTAACTTTAGAAGAATGGAAAAGTTTGCATCCGGCTTTTGAAAATGATATCTACAATGCGATCGCTCCTAAACAAGTGATTTCCGCCCGCAATAGTTACGGTGGTACGGGTTTTGAACAGGTTAAAAATGCCTTAAAAGCCGCACGCGATCGCTTAAATTCAGTTGAGTAGGGAACGGGGAACGGGGAACAGGGAACAGTAAATAGGCAAAAGGCAAGAGCTTATGTGGCAAAAGGTAGTTTACAGTTATCAGTTATCAGTAGCATGGTACTTGATTACTGGTCACTGTAAACTGTAAACTGTAAACTGTAAACGACTTTCTATGCGAGAACTTTATCCCCCCATTGAACCGTATATTCAAGGCACCTTAAAAGTTAGCGATCTGCACAGCATTTATTTTGAACAGTCGGGAAACCCAAAAGGAAAACCCGTCGTGGTTTTACATGGTGGACCGGGAGGCGGTTGTTTACCTGAATATCGTCAATATTTTAATCCCGAAAAATGGCGAATTATTATGTTCGATCAGCGGGGTTGTGGACGTAGTAAACCTCATGCGGAACTGCGGGAAAATACAACTTGGGATCTGGTTGAGGATATTGAAAAATTACGAATTTGTTTGGGTATTGAACAGTGGGTTGTTTTTGGCGGAAGTTGGGGAAGTACGCTGTCTTTAGCTTACAGTGAAACTCACCCGGAACGGTGTAATGGTTTGATTTTACGGGGGATTTTTCTATTGCGATCGCCCGAAATTGGTTGGTTTTATCAAGAAGGAGCGAGTCATATTTTCCCCGATGCTTGGGAAGAATATATTAAACCTATTCCTGTAGAAGAACGGGATAATTTTTTGCAAGCTTATTCTAAACGTCTGAATAGCGAGGATTTTAATATTCGTTTAGAAGCGGCGAAAGCTTGGTCAATTTGGGAAGGGAGTACGAGTAAATTATATGTTGATTCTAATTTAAAGCAAAGGTTTGGCGAAGATGAATTTGCCATCGCTTTTGCACGAATTGAATGTCATTATTTTGTTAACGGTGGCTTTTTTCAACCCGAAGATCAACTTTTGAAAAATATTGATAAAATTCGCCAGATTCCCGGTATAATTGTACAAGGACGTTATGATGTGGTTTGCCCAATGAAAACGGCTTGGGAACTCCATAAAGCATGGCCGGAAGCCGAATTTATTGTTGTTCCCGATGCGGGTCATTCGATGAGCGAACCGGGTATTCGTTCGGCGTTAATAGAAGCGGGCGATCGCTTTGTTTAGTCGTTTTTTATCATTTCTCTTATGGGTTTAATACCCCACCGTCTACACGGTGATCAAAATTGTTTGGGGGCGCGAATCCCCATGCAATTTTCCCTCCTGACTCCTGACTCGGTCCTCCTGTCTCCTGTCTCCTGACTCCTGTCTCCTGACTCCTGTCTCCTGACTCCTGTCTCCTGACTCCTGTCTCCTGACTCGGTGTCTCCTGTCTCCTTAAAGCGATCGCCGCAAATTGAAGAACTTTTCTAAGAGGTTTTGTTGCCATTTGTTTTGAGCAAACTTCTGTTTTTTCAACAGTAATCCTGCTTTACTATTAACCTCTGATAACGTCGGATAAATATGAATCCCCGTCAAAGCAGAAACCTTTAAATTATTCGACATTGCCAACACAATTTCATGGATTAATTCTCCGGCTGATGGTCCGACTAAATGAGCGCCTAAAATCTCACCATTTCCCCGTGTTATAATCTTTGCAAACCCTTGAGTTTTACCCTCAGCTTGGGCGCGATCTACACCCGAAAAAGGCTGTTTTAACACGTAAACATCCTTACCGTAGCGTTGAAGGGCTTGTTTTTCAGTTAACCCAACTCGGGCTAATTCGGGGTCGGTAAATGTCGCCCAAGGGATAACTCGATAGTTGGCTTTACTCACCGGAAAAAATAGGGCATTTGTTAACACAACGACGGCTTCATAACCGGCAACATGAGTAAATTGATAGCCGCCAATTACATCCCCACAAGCATAAATTCGGGGGTTGGTGGTTTGCAGTTTATCATTAACTTGAATTCCGCCCTTTCCAACCGCAACTCCTGCGGCTTCTAAATTTAAAGATTCTACATTGGGAACCCGCCCAACGGCGAGTAAAATTTCATCGGCAATAATGGTATTTTCTCCGGCTTTAATGTGTTTTTTACCGTCTTTTAATTCGACTTGTTCGGCGCGAGTTTGAGTTAATATTTTAATTCCTTCTGAAATCAGTTGATCTTGCACAACTTGGGCGGCTTCTGGGTCTTCTTTTTGTAATAGATAATCCCCGCTTTCAATGAGGGTGACATTTGAACCCAACCGAGAAAAAGCCTGTCCTAATTCGCACCCAATCGGACCGCCTCCAATAATCACAAAATTCTCGGGATATTCTTGCAGAGAAAAGACGTTTTCATTGGTTAAAAAACCCGCTTCTTTTAAACCGGGAATGGGCGGAATGGCGGGTCGAGAACCGGTAGAAATGACAAACGCCCTGGCTTTGAGTTGGCGTCCGTTAACTTCAAATGTTTGGCGATCGCTAAATTTTCCTTCTCCAAAAATCACCTCGACTCCCAACCCTCTAAACCGTTCCGGCGAGTCGTGGGGTTCGATGGTTTTAATCACATTTTGAACGTGGTTGGCGGCTTTGGAAAAATCGATTTTGGGGTGTTCGGTATAGATGCCAAAACGGGCGGCATTTTTGACGTCATAGGCGACTCTAGACGCATGAATTAAAGATTTACTGGGAACGCAACCAAACCACAAACAATCCCCTCCCAAGCGATCGCGTTCAACCAGTGCAACTTTTGCTTTTAATTGGGCGGCTGCACTGGCGACAACCAACCCTCCCGAACCGCCCCCAATAATCACTAAATCGTATTCAGCCGCCATAATTTTAACCCCAGTTTGTTGTTTGCATTGATTCTTTTATTTCATCTTAACAAGCTGAATTTTATCTGAGAAATCACTGGGTAGAGGTTAAAATTTTTTGGGCTTAAGATTGTTGGGCGGGAGAAATATTGGCGGATGTGGGTTCAGTTTCCGAACCGGGGAAAAATTTCTGCTTGATCCAGGTGGTCACGATATGAGATAATAATCCCATCGGCCCTGCAAATAGACACAAAGCCAGAGAATGTATTGTCCAAATTCCGGTTTTTTGTCCTTCTAAATAGATATAACGTCCGACAAATAAATCCATCACTAAAAAGTGAATCCATCCTGTCGCAGCAGCAGTTTCATCGGCAAAAAATCGGGCGATATCTGCTAATTTGGGGTCGGATAATGCCGCAGCGTTTTCTGGGGTAATACTGCTGAAAAATAAATAGATATAGACCGCAGCCAGCAGGACAAAGGGAATATAGGATTGCATGACTTTTCGGGTAATTCCCCAGTTAGGCAGAATAATCATTAAAGCCCAGAAAGGCAGGACAAACAGGTTGGCGCCCGTGAAAATTTGTTCGATGGGAATCAGCATTTTTTGCAGTGTTTTGAGAGAAGTTGCGTTCTTATTTTATCATTTTTTTTCTATTTTTCAAGCTCACTCTCAAAATTTAACTCGATTCAGCATCTAAACGATATTCTCGAAAGTTTTCTTGAGAATTTCCATTAATTCTTAATACCGCTATCGGTTGGTCTTGGGGATTTTTAACGACATAATACCAAGTAAACCCCGTGCGATTATTAATAACATTTAAAAGTTCGGGTTTTCCGGCAAATGCGGCTTGAATTGCCTGTTCATATTCTTTCGCTACAAAAGTCCGTTTAAAGCCTTTTTCTTTTTCAAAATTCCACCCAGGAGCATAACTCCAAATAACGGTTTCATCTTCGGTATCCGGCAAATATAAAGTCATGTTATTAATGAAAGATAAACCGCTAATACTTAACATTAAATCGTGCAAAGATAGCGGTACGTTGTTTCGGGGCGGTGCGGTAATTTGACCGACTTGTTGCACCCATTTATTTTGTAAACTATTCATTTGTTCGGATGCAATTTCTTTAAATACTCGGGTGCGATGAACGGTGATGCGATGATTAACTAAAGAAAGAACACCAATTAAAGCAGAAAATACGGAAACCAATCCCACCATATACAGCAGATAAGTGGTTTTGGGGGCTTCAGGAATAACGCTGGAACTGTCTAAATCTGGATTTCGTTTTAAAGAACCAATTGCGCCAACAATTTCTTGAATTCCCAAGACAAAAGTGATCGCTACCCCAAAAAAACTTAAAGCTACACTCGCCCAAAATATTCCCATTAAAACCGCTTCAACTTTGGCGCTAAAAATATCCCAATTGAGAATTTCGTCAAAGATTCCTAACACAACTAAAGTCGCACCAAGCAATAAAAGGGCGATGGTGGTTGCGACGGTGAATGATAAGATTTTAATGCGTCGTTTCATTAATTAATTCTCCGATTAATTCTTCCCAGAAAACGGTTATAAAATCAAGGTTAAGATTTAGCCGATGCTTCAAAAATCAATGCTATGTTACATCCTATAGTGATTGTAGGTCTAAAAAGCCATGACTGGACACGAACTTTTATTGTTAGGATTGCTTCTATTACCGGGTATGGCATTGTCAATCCTGATTATCGGAACGTTTGCGGCTGGAGGTTAATCCAGTGTTGAATGAGGGAGGCGGATGTCTCCCTTTGAACATTAATTTTGAAGAAGTTTTAACTAATTTTGGGTTTCGTTCCTCAACCCAACCGACGGCACCCGATTAATATCATTACAATTCTAACCGGTGATTGAAATTCGACCAGCAACCGAGTCAGATTTTGAGCAAATTTGGCTAATTTTTTCAGAGGTTGTCAGTCGGGGAGATACTTATGCTTTCTCACCGAAGACCTCAAAATCCGAAGCCGAACAAATTTGGATGAAAGTCCCGCAAATGACCTATGTTGCGGTGAATCTTGATAACATTTTAGGAACGTATTATCTCAAACCCAACCAACCCGGACTCGGTTCCCACGTCTGTAACGCCGGGTTTATGGTCGCCGCATCTGCTAGGGGTAAAGGAATTGGGAGATTAATGGGGGAACATTCGTTAAAAACCGCCCGAAATTTGGGGTTTAAAGCGATGCAATTTAATTTTGTTGTCAGTACAAACCAACGGGCGATTAAATTGTGGAAAGAGTTAGGATTTCAAATTGTCGGAACTTTACCCAATGCTTTTTTACATCAAGAATTGGGTTTTGTCGATGTTTATGTGATGTATCAAGAATTAGGAGTCAGAACACAGAATTCAGGAGTCAGAATTAATATCAATAATTAAACATTTT
>JAYKHV010000178.1:0-127041 GCA_035285085.1 Lyngbya sp.
TGGTATCGATTCTAGATGATTTTAACTCGCTGGCGATCGCGAACCAACATCTAAAACTGGCTGGTTTCAATCCCTCATAGGGATTCTAGATGATTTCAACGATAACCGAGTGATAGACTTCCAGATGGTTATCGTAATAGTTTCAATCTGTGGTATCGATTCTAGATGATTTCAACTTTTCCGGCGGCTACTCGAAAGCGATCGCCAGATGGGTTTCAATCTGTGGTATCAATTCTAGATGATTTCAACGAGTGATATACTTTCAAATCGTTATCGTAATAGTTTCAATCCCTCATAGGGATTCTAGATGATTTCAACTGCGGCATCCTGAAAGCCCTAGTATATTTAGTTTTCGAGGTGCAGTTGCGCCTGGTGCGACTAAAACAATAATACCCGATCGCAAAAACATTGTCAAAAACGCGCTATACCCTTACGCAGAGGGATGCGCCCGCCCCTCAACCGACCAACAGACTCCAAACCCCGACCCCATCATCATTTGAGACAATAATCCCCTAACCCAAAAATTAACAGCCACCTGGGGGCGCAAAATAGAAAGACCCGGACATTTATCGGCTATCATCAATAGTTCAGAATTGAGAAGGTAGAAAAGCCCATGTTCGCAACATACCAGAGAACAACCCAACACAGGAAATGGTTTTCGCGCCGTCGAGGTCGGTCTATCCTACAGTTTATCAGTTTATTCTGTATGTGCTGGTTTTTGGCCGTAAGCTGTACACCGAGCCAAACTCAAACCAACACTCCCGCTTCCCAAACCAACCCCGGACGAATTACGATGGGAACAACCCTGAAAATTCGCACCCTCGACCCCGCCGACGCCTACGACGCCCTCTCCAATGATATCTTTTACAACGTCGGCGATCGCCTCTACACCTACGAACTCGGAACCAGTACCCTCATCCCCCAGTTGGCCACCGCCTTACCCACCGTTAGCGAAGATGGCTTAACGTACAAAATTCCCCTCCGTCAAAATGTAGTCTTCCACGATGGCACCCCGTTTAACGCCGAGGCGATGGCGTTTTCCCTGAAACGGTTTATCGAAAATGGCGGACAACCGGCTTTTTTACTCGCCGATACGGTCAAGTCTGTTGAAGCCAGCGGCGACGATGAACTCACCATCACCTTAAAACAGCCTTTTGCAGCCTTTCCCAACCTGTTGGCGGTGGCGGGAACTATGGCGGTGTCTCCCCAAGCCTACGAGTTGGGGACGGGGAAATTTCAACCTCAAACCCTGGTGGGAACCGGACCCTACCAACTCGCCGAATACGGGGTGGATGTTGTTCGTTTGGATGTTTTCGATCAATATTGGGGTGAAAAGCCTGAAAATCAGGGAGTTGATCTTCAGCGCTTTTCGAGTCCAGCAAATTTATTTAATGCGTTTCGCAGCGATGCGGTTGATATTGCTTATCTGTCTTTAGATCCCGATCAAGTTAACAGTTTACAGGCCGAAGCGGAAAAGGGCAAATGGCAGATGATCGCCGCCGATGGAAATACGGTTAATTATATGGTGTTGAATCTCAATTCTGAACCCTTGAATAAGCCGGAAGTTCGACAGGCGTTGGCAGCTATTGTTGACCGGAATTTGATTAATCAAAGAGTCTTGCGGGGACAGGGAGAACCGCTTTATAGTTTGATCCCCACTACGTTTGATGGCTATAAACCTGTATTCAAAGATAGTTATGGTGATGCTAATGCGGAAAAGGCAAAAGCTTTGTTGGAAAAAGCCGGATATACTCCAGAAAATCCCGCAGTGGTTGAGGTTTGGTATGCTTCGGGAAATAACAAACGGGCAACTTTAGCCAATACTTTAAAAGCGCTGGCAAATGAACAGTTGGGCGGGGCGTTACAGTTGGAACTCAAAGGTGTAGAAGCAACAACGGCTTTTGAGAATTTGGATAAGGGCGTTTATCCCACTTTTCTGTTAGATTGGTATGCCGATTTTTTAGATGCTGATAACTATTTACAACCCTTTTTAGATTGTGCTGAAGGTTCCCCAGAAACAGGCTGTAAACAGGGCGCGAGTCAATCTCAAGGGTCGTTTTATTATAATGCTCGCGTGAATGAATTGATTGATAAACAGCGTCAAGAACAAAATCCCCAAGCCAGACAAGCAATCTTTGATGAGTTGCAAGCCATTCTCGCTAAAGATGTTCCTTATATTCCCCTTTGGCAAGATAAAAACTTCATTTTTGCCGACAATAATATTAGCGGAATTCAACCCCAAATTACCCAACAATTGCCCCTGTGGACGATGAGTAAATCTTAGGAACATCTCAAGAATTAGTGTAGAATCGAATCGGATTTTTTATCTCGTTCTTCCCCTTGAGGAACAATCGGGAAAACAGGTCAGTCAAAATGTAGGAATGATCTTGTAGAGAACGTCCGGAAACTTTGGCGAAAATCATCCCTCGGGGGGAGACAAATTCACCAGTTTGGATCGTCCAACTGAGGGAAGTCAATCAATCTTTCGGACGATATTCTAAAGGTAAATTGAATAAAATTTACAGAACTTTGGGGGAAGAGAGATGAAAATCAAATCGGTATTAATGACAGCCTTTTGTTCGCTGGTTGTCGGGGGAATGGGTAACGTTATTATTGAACCTCTGACCGCTAACGCTCAAATTTATCGCGATCGCACAGCAACAGAGGTTTATGACGGCGAAGGGGTGCTAACCGATCGCGATCCGAGTGCGAGAATTAATTTACGCACCGACCCCAGTTGGCGATCGCGGGTCCGGGGTTACGGTAGAGTTGGCGATCGCGTGGAAATTCTCAAAGAAACCCGATCCCGTGAGGGGGAAATGTGGTATGAGGTGAAGTTTCTCGACTCCGGGGAGATCGGTTGGATACCGGGTGAAAATATTCGGGTCGCCGATACCGGTTCGGGTCGGGGAGAGTCGATCCGGTTGTCGCAACGGGGACAAGGATCGCTGCAAATTTCGGGACGTCCGGACTGGGAGATTACTCAGGTGACGGTGAATGTGGACGAGCGGGATCAAGCAGAATTGGCGTTTCGCTTGGATGATAACCGTTTAATTCGCTTTAGCGGAGATGTGGATCGACGGGATGCTTATAGCTTTGTGATCGATATTGAAGGATCGGGAAATGCGAATGCTTCCGGAACCGTTGATATTGAGTATGGGGCGAATAATTCCATCAATCAAATTTTTGGGGATGGTCGTCTCGATGGTCAACCCTTTTCGATTAGTTTTGATGGCGATCGCCGCAGCGATAATTATTATGATCCCAGTCGAGAGTTTGTCGGTGAAGATATCAATAATGTGGTCCGTCGTTTGCGATCGCAGGGTTGGACGGTGGTGGAAAGCGATCCCGGTGTGATTAAGTTAGATCGGGGTCAATTGGGAATCGATCTTGAGTTTAACCCGAGAACTCGCCGAGTGACATCAGTTCGTCGGATCGATTGATTGAATTGATTAAATTGAGTCCCTTTTGTCTGGGGGGTGAAAGTGAGTGAAAAGCCTGATAAAATCAGGGTGCTAAAAAGAATTTTCTGGAAATCAGCAGTTCAAATTCAGGAAATTTTTATCTAAAATTTACAAGATGGGCGGATTTATCTGCAAGGCATTTGAAGGAAACTACAAGAAGCTTGAGTGGGGGAGGATTTAAAACGTCTAAGATGAACAATTACAGGTTAAAACTGGGTCAAAGTTTAACGGGTTTACTTGTAATCACTGGACTGTTTGGCGGGTTGGCGATCGAAAGCAAAAAGCCGATTTTAGCCGCGACCCTGCTATCGGAAAATCCCACCACGACCGCTTCACAAATCGATTTGGAGGGTACATCTTGGATTTTACAAGAGTGGAGGGATGAAAACAACAGCAAATCTTTAGAAACGACCGAACCAATCACAGCCAATTTTGTTAATGGTCAGGTGAAAGGGAGTGCAAGTTGCAATCGATATATTGCATCCTATAAGATAGAAGGCAATCAACTCCAAATTACACCGGCTGCGACCACTCGCAAAACTTGTATGGGAGAAATTATGGAGCGAGAATTTGCCTATCTCGCGGCTTTAGAGGGAGTGCAGCGCTATGAAATTAATGATCGGGGTCTGGAAATTTCCTATACAACAGAAGAGGGATCGGGCATAATGACGTTCGTACCTCAAGCAAGTGGTGAGTTAGAGAATAAAACTTGGGTTTTGGTGTCTTTGGAAGATGGAACAGTTTCGAGAGTTCCCTTGAAAGGAACCGAAATTACTGTTAACTTTACAGAAGATCAGGTCAGGGGTTTTAGCAGTTGTAACCAATATATGACCACATATACAAAGGAGGGCAATAAACTTAGTATAAATGCTTTAGCAACCACACGCAAAGCCTGTCCGCCAGAGGTTATGCGACAAGAATTTCAGTATCTAACCGCATTAGAGGAGGCTCAATGGTATGAAATTAGCCCTCAAGGTCAACTGAAAATTTCCTACAAAACACAGCGAGGAACGGGTGTAATGACGTTTGTCCCGCAAGAAAATACAACGTTGACAAATACGAGGATGTTAACGTCCTGGGATGATCAACAGGCTCCAACAAATGCCGATTGAGAAAACTCAAATAACGGCAATGTTTGCAAGCGATCGCCAACAGCAATGAGTCCGGTTGCAACCGATACAGTAGAGTTTACTGAACAAAAGGTAAAACAGTGAAGGTTACATCCGTGGCTACAACAGCAAGAGGTTAGATACCGAAAATTTTGGATCAAGAAAGATAGTATTTTCAACGTTAGAGGGGGCAGATCTAAAGAGAGTAAGGTTCACAATCAACTGCAAATTTAATGTAAAAAGCGAGGTTCTAGTTCAATGACATTTCAAAGTGAACAAGTCAAAACCATGAGTTCAACAACAGAAGAACGAGTCGTTTATGTAGACTCAAAAATCGTTGCCTGTAGTGGAGTTGCTCCCCAAAAATGTTTACAGGTTCGAGAAAGTCCTGAAGATGAATGGACGTTGTTTTATGATGCCATCAAAGGATTTGATTATGAACCCGGTTATAATTATAAAATTCGGGTAGCTGAAAAAATTGTTGATAATCCCCCGGCGGATGCTCCTTTATTTCAATGGAGTTTGATAGAAGTTCTCAGCAAAACCGCTGTGAATTAACGAAAAATAGGGGGGGTTTTTTAAAGTTTACAGTTATCAGTTATCAGTGAGAGCGTGAAAACCGTTTAAAGTTTTCAGTTTTCAGTTTTTTGAGCGATCGCCTGTAAACTGTTCACTGTCTACTGTTCACTGTTCACTGTTTAAACCCGCCCCCACCCCATAGAAACCAATGAAAAACGATTAAAAAATCCCTCTAAGTCCAAGCCCGGAAAAAAGTATTTTCTTGCCAAGCAACAGCAGTTCGTTTTTCAATCGCCGCCATTTCTTCAGAAGTTAGGGGTTTAAAAGCTTGAGCGACTTTAAAATTAGATTCTAATTGCTCAACATTTTCTGCGGCAATAATACAACAATGCACGCCCTCTAAAGACAAAACATAGCCCATAGCTTGGTGCATTCCGTCTAAAACACCGCTGCGAATTAATTTGCCATAGGCGGGAACTTTCATCGCAATAACCCCGACATTTTTTTCTTGGGCAACGGGTAAAACCGTCTTAGAAAAGGGTCGGGGATGGTGAATATCTGCCGCATTAATTGACACTAATGTGGTATCAAACGGATAGCGACGCAAACCTTCGGCAATAATATCCGGTTCGTGATGTCCGGTAATGCCCGTATATTTAATAATACCCTGTTCTTTGGCTTCTTCTACCGCTTTAATTGCACCATTTGCACCAAAGATTTCATCTAAAGTTTCCGAGAAAGAAACATGATGCAATTGCCACGAATCAAGGTAATCTGTATTTAAACGTTTTAGCGATCGCTCTAATTCTTGCCATGCCCCATCGCGATCGCGTTTGGCAGTTTTGGTGGCGAGAAAAATTTTTGAACGATAAGCGGGTAAAACTTTCCCCATATAATCTTCGCTAGGTCCGTAGCTGGCGGCCGTATCAAAATAGCGAATTCCTAACTTTAATGCGGCTTCAATTTGGGCGATCGCTTCGGCTTCTTGTCCCGCTTTGGAAAGGGGCGTTTGTCCGGCGCCTCCCAAGCCAAAAATCGGCAAAGTCACCCCCGTTTTCCCCAAAACTCGCTCGGGCATTGTGGCGGAGTTGGGGACTTGAATGGCAGATCTGGCCGCCATTTGCGACTGCTGTTGCTGCAATGCCGCACTCCCGACGATGCCCCCCGCAACAGCAACCCCCGTCATTATAAACTTGCGTCGTGTGGTTTTACGTGTCATATTTTACAGTTATTGGTTAACAGCAATTTCAACGCGGTCAGACTCTCACGGTTGAGAATTCATCGTTTATTTTACCTATATTTTTAATCTAGATTTATAAAAGTGGCAACCTCAAGCTTTAATTCTTCGTTAAAATCGGTCATTAGAGGGAGATTTTTCCCTTTTCGGCTAAAATCTATTTTAATTACCCTAGTTCTTCTATTTGGGTTTTCTTCTACCGTCCTCAGCCAACCCTCAAACCTCAAACCCCAGTCCTCATCATTGCTGTGTCAAAGTCAATTAAACGCTCAAATTGATGAAATTATCAACCGCCCCCAGTTTCAACGTTTCCGGTGGGGAATTTCTGTTAAAAGTTTGTCTCAAGGTGAAAAAATTTATAGTCGGGATGCGGAATATTATTTTATCCCCGCCTCAACCGTTAAGTTGATGACCACAGCGGCAGCTTTAGTTAAACTTACCCCAAATTATCGCATTTCTACTTCTATTTATGGAGATAGCAAAGGAAATCTTTATTTGGTTGGGCGGGGCGATCCGAGTTTAACAGCAATTCAGTTAGAAGATTTAGCCCAACAGCTTAAAAACAGAGGGATAAATCGGGTTAATGAATTAATTGCCGATGAGGGATATTTTCGAGGGTTTGCAGTTCATCCGAATTGGGAATGGGAAGATATTCAAGCGGGATATGGTGCGCCGATTAATAGTTTAATTTTACATCAAAATTCGCTTGATTTAATTTTATCGCCGCAACAAGTTAATCAACCCTTAAAAGTGACTTGGGTTCGTCCTCAACAAGCCCAAGGATGGGAAATTAAAAATAATACAGTTACAGTTCGAGAAAATGAACGAGAATTTGTGGAAATTGGGCGAGATTTAACCCGATCAATTGTTTATGTTTCGGGACAGTTAAGAGTGGGTTCTGAACCGGAACCCGTTTATGCCGCAGTCGTTGAACCGACGGAAAATTTTATTCGAGAATTTAAACGGATTCTTGAAACCAAAGGAATTCGAGTCTTAAAAACCCGTATTGTCTCAAATTCTCAATACAATTTACCGGAATTAGCGAGAGTTGAATCTCCGCCAATTTCAGAATTAATTCAAACCGTAAATCTAGAAAGTAATAATGTTTTTGCCGAGGCATTACTGCGAACTTTGGGGGTGCAGAAGCCGAGTTTAGATGCGGTGGAAACCGGGTTAATGGCGATTAAAAAAATCTTAAAAAAGTTAGGAGTTGAACCAGAAAGTTATATTCTAGTGGATGGTTCCGGTTTGTCTCGTCAGAATTTAGTCAGTCCAGAAGCGTTAACTCAAACGTTACTCGGGATGGCAAATTTACCGCTGTTTGAGATTTATCAAAAATCCCTACCAGTGGCGGGAGAAACGGGAACGTTAAAATGGCGGTTTCGAGACACAACAGCAGCAGGAATTGTTTATGCAAAAACGGGAACTTTAACTGGAGTTTCGGCGTTAGCGGGATATATTTATCCGCCCCATTATCAACCGTTAGTGTTTAGTATTTTGGTGAATCACTCCAATTTATCCACTTCCGAGTTAAGAAAGGCAATTGATGAGATTGTGATTTTGTTAAGTCAGTTAAAAGCTTGTTAAATTTTTATGGTTCTCGAAAAATTTGATAATAAATCGTTTCTTTCCCGTCAATTAAAACTTGTTTTTTTAATTGCATTCCGGCTTTTTCCATCACCCGAATCGAGGCTATATTGGCTGCATCGGCACTGGCAATGACTTGATTAAAATCAAGAAAGTCAAACGCATATTGAATCATTACTTGTGCTGATTCTGTTCCCCATCCTTGTCCCCAATAATTCGGATGAATTCCATAGATGAGTTGTAATTCTGGAGGATCGTGAAAAAACCAAAATCCGGCAAAACCTGCTAACATTTCTTCAGAATGGGGAAAAACTGCCCAAAGTCCAAATTGTTCGGTTTCAAATAAGTCTAGACTTTGATGAATAATGGATAAAGTCTGTTCTTTCGGTATAATCTGATCATCCCAAAGATAGCGACGAACTTGAGGATGAATCCAAAGCTGATGAAGTGGATCGAGATCGTTAGTTGTCAATGGGCGAAATCTCTGGCGTTTGGTGTGAATTTCTCTGGGTTGAATTAAGTGATATTCTATCATATTTCTCTTTACCTATTGATTGATTGGAAAAAATCTCAGATAATTTATAATCATCTCTATTCTGGCATATTCACATGAATTCACCCACAGCAACGATACTGTTATCTTGTCCCGATCAACAGGGTTTAGTCGCCAAAATTGCCAATTTTATTTACTCTAATGGCGGCAATATTATTCACGCCGATCAGCATACCGATTTTGCATCGGGAATCTTTCTGACTCGGATAGAATGGCAATTAGAAGGATTTAACTTACCCCGAGAAGTGATTAACCCCGCGTTTGGGGCCATTGCTAAACCGTTAAATGCCAATTGGCAACTCCATTTTTCCGATAAAATCCCTCGAATTGCCATTTGGGTAACGAAACAAGATCATTGTTTATTAGATTTATTGTGGCGATGGCAAGCCAAAGAAATGGCAGTAGAAATTCCAGTTATAATTAGCAATCATACCGATTTAAAACCCCTAGCCGAACAATTTGGAATTGAATTTTATCATATTCCCATCACAAAAGAGAATAAAAAAGAACAAGAAGCTCAACAGTTAGAGATTTTAAAGCAATATCGAATTGATTTGGTGGTTTTGGCGAAATATATGCAAATTTTGAGTTCATATTTTGTCGCACAATTCCCGAATGTGATTAACATTCATCACTCTTTTTTACCTGCCTTTCCGGGTGCAAATCCCTATCAACGGGCTTATAAAAGAGGCGTTAAAATTATTGGGGCAACGGCTCATTATGTTACCGAAGATTTAGATGAAGGGCCGATTATTGAACAAGATGTTGTGCGGGTTAGTCATCGAGATGCGGTTGCAGATTTGATTCGCAAAGGCAAAGATTTAGAACGATTGGTGTTAGCCAGGGCGGTGAGACTACACTTACAAAATCGAGTTTTAGTGTACAACAATAGAACGGTGGTTTTTGAGTAACACTTGAAGTTAAAGTTCAAGAATTTAATTCGATTCTAAACCCGATTGTCCCATCAAAATAAATCCCGCCCATTCAAGAGGTTTGGGATGTTTTTGCATGGTTTTAATCATCGCTTGTCGCAACGCATAGGCTTTATCAGAAGTGGTTTGCATCTGGCGATAAAACTCTATCATTAAATCAGCAGAAGGATTGTCAGGAATGTACCACAAAGAGACAATTACACTGGGAACTCCTGCGGAAATAAATGAACGAGATAAGCCAATGACTCCATCTTCTGTAATTGTACCTCGGCCTGTGTTACAAGCGCTCAAAACGACTAATTCTGCTGTTAATTTGAAGTTAAAAATTTCATCAGATGTCAGTAAACCATCAGAGTTTGAAGTTGGAGTGAGGGCTAATGCACCGGGAATTTTTAATCCCAAATGCTTTAATTCATTGAGTAAACCATGAGTTGCTAGATGAATAATGCGAGCTTCAGACATTTCTTGAACAACAGTATCTTCGGTGGCTAAATCGCCAATTATAGGTTCAGTTTTTAACATTTGAGCAATCGCTAATGCTTCCCGTTCTGTTCCAGGGAGAGAATCTAAAGGCTGAGGTTCTTCACCTAGTTTATCCGCAATAGCTGGCATTTTAGGATTGCCAATCACAACGGTTTTTGAGGCTTCTTTTTGAGTTAAATATTTTTGATGTTGATAGGTCATATCTAAGACTTGAATTGAAGGTGAAATTAAAATAGTATGCTGTTCAATTAGATAAGTGCCTTCTTCATTTTGTAGGGCAGCAAAAGGAACAAAAAATAATTCTTGATGGGGGATAAAAATAACATGAGTATCGGGATTAGTTGGGAGTAAATCAGCAATGGGTTCAATCAGAAGTCGATGAGGAAGTCTTGATTGAAACAAATTTCGATAACTAATCGGAAACAAACTCATATCAACCGTGCGAAATTCAACAGAACCGTCCGGCTGAATCACCCAAATATAAAGCAGTTCATTTTCAATGACAATTGAATATTCAACCAGAGTAGATTTTTGTTGTCGAGCAATCTGTTGAATTTGTTTAAATGTAAGCGATGGTGGCGAGAAATTAGACGCATTAAATCGAGAAGCTAATAACTCTGTAAATGCCCTTGCTCGACCTCGTTCTGAGACTTCTAAAGCCGCTTCAATTTTATTTTGAGCGATTAAGGCTTGCTGTAGCCAACGATAGGTATTTGCTTGGCTATCTATCAACGAAACTTTATTTTCATCACTGAGTCCAGGATGGAGTGATTCCCAAATGGCTACGGCTTGATATAACTGATGGGTTGCAGCAGCTTCTTGACCGGAATTGAGCAAGGTTAAACCAATATTACTGAGGGTTTCTCCTTCCTTGGGACGAGCATTGATTTGACGGGCAATTTTCAAGGCTTTTTGATAATATTGAATGGCAATTTCATACTCACCTAAATCTTGATAAACCGTACCAATATCGTTTTGTGTTGTATGTTCTCCGGGTAAATCTTTTAATTGCTGACGAATCACTAATGCTTTTTTTAAAGACTTTAAAGCTTGCTGACTATCACCCAATTTACTGTAGATAAAACCCTGATTATTTAAGATACGACCTTGAGTAACGCGATCACCATCTTGTTCGGCTAAAATGAGAGCTTCTTGATAAGAATCCATTGCTCGATCATACTGTTCTAATTCAGCATAAATTAATCCGATATTATTTAGAATTGTTCCTTGCCAGCCTACATCTCCACATTGACGATGAATTTCTAAAGCTTGCTGATAAAATTCTAATGCTTCTTGATTTTGATTCAAGTTTTTGTAAATTGCTCCTATATTATTAAAGATTTTACCCTGATTTTTTAAATCGTTAACCTGTTTCGCCAGGGCGAGAGCTTGTTGATGAGATTCTAATGCTTTTTGATACTGTCCAAGATCGCCATAAAGCGCACCTATATTTGTCAGAATAACTCCTTGGGCTTGCTCGTTTTCTTCTTGAGTATATATATTTAATGCTTGTTGATAAAAATCGAGAGCTTTTTCATAATCCCCTAAGTGATAATAAGCAGAAGCAATTTGGTTTAAGGTTCCGGCTTTTGCTAAACGAGCATAAGGATCGCTTAAACCTTGAAGCATTTTTAATACTTCTTGTTCAAATATTTTCAAAGCAGCGTTAAATTGACCCGAGTTCAACAATTGCGTACCTTTTTCATAAAGTTCGATGACTCGGGTTTTTACATCTTCTGTTGATTCGAGCTGGGCAATCCGTTCAACTTTCGGTATAATATTCCGTAGAATTAGTGAATCTGGATCGACGGCTTTAGCACTTGTTGAGCAAACCAATACCAGGGTTGCTAGTACCAAAATTAGGTAATGAGGTCTGAAACTCATAATTAGGCTCCTGTGTTTTTAGTCAATATTTTAACAATAAACACGGATACTTATGATTATTTTTAAGCTTAAAAACAAAATTAAACAATTGGCAATTTTGGCAATAATAGTGAGTGTAATTCTAGGAATAACGGGTCGTATTCTAGCACAGTCAGACTCGGAAAAAAATTCCACTGACTCAAAAAAAACACCTGCTCACTCTGATAACCCTTCCCAGCAAGATCGAGGTTTACCCAGTAGAGGTTTACCGGAAAATTTGCCCAATTCTGATAGGCTACCTACTTTACAGAGAGGGCAAGCTCAAAGTTCTAATGAGAACCCCTTTGATCCCGAAGTTGTTCGGGCAACATCTCGTCGTTCTTTAGGTAATATCGTTAAAACCCTCGAAGACGATGAAAGGTTTCAAACCCTAATTGAAATTATCAAACTAGCCAATCTCGATTCTGAATTAGAAAAACCCGGATTGATCGTCTTATTTGCACCCACAGAAGAAGCATTTAATGAGCTACCAGTAGAGCTATATGATAGCTTAATTTTACCAGAAAATCGCAGTCAACTCATTCAATTACTCAAAAATCATTTGTATAGGGGTGAAATTTCCACAGATGATCTTCAACGAGGTGAAATTCAAACCTTAAATGGTCAGGTTGTTCGGGTTAAAGTCAACTCAAATAATGACGAAGTGCAGCTTAATGAAGTAACCGCAAAACCAAGTGAATTCATTCTCACTCAAAATGAAAGTGCCTTAATTGTTCCGATTAATCGCCTTTTGTTTGCACCTAACCTGGAAATTGAAAACTCGAAAACTGAAAACCAATGAATCTTTATGATAAGAAAAGATAAGAAATCCGGATTTTAAATCGGATTGAGGTATAGTGTAGCCGTCGTCTAAACAGTTAATCGATTCAGATGAAACAGGTTCAGCGATCGCATTTTTACCCCTTGTTTCCCTTAGTGAGTCTCTGGTTTGGCGGAGGCTTACTATTAAACCAAACCGCAACCGCTCAAATTGTACCCGATAATACACTGGGTTCGGAACGTTCAATTATCAGACAAAATGTTAATATAAATGGCAGTCCCGGCGATAGAATTGAGGGCGGTGCATCGCGGGGAGCCAATTTATTTCACAGTTTTCGAGAGTTTAATATTCGACTTGGAGAACGAGTTTATTTTGCCAATCCCGCCGGAATTGAAAATATTTTAACTCGGGTAACGGGAGATAATATTTCTAACATTCTCGGCACATTAGGAGTTGAAGGAACGGCGAATTTATTTCTGATTAATCCCAATGGCATTTATTTTGGCCCGAATGCCAGGTTAGATGTAGGCGGTTCATTTTTTGCCTCTTCAGCGGATAGTATTTTATTTAATAATGGCATTGAATTTAGCGCAACCAATCCTCAAAGTCCGCCATTATTAACAATTAATATACCCATAGGTTTACAGTTACGAAATAATCCTAGCAATATTCAAATTGAGTCTGCTCAGTTAAGAGTTTCCAACAATCAAACCTTAGCATTTGTTGGGGGAGAAATTAGCCTGAGTCAAGGAATGTTAGTCGCCCGAGATGGTCAAATTGAACTCGCCAGCGTCAACGGGGGAATAATTGGCATTGAAGAAAATCGCTTAAATGTTCCCGCAAATCTTCAACGTTCAGACGTTGCATTAAGTGATAATTCTAGCGTTCAAGTTATTGGAAATGGACGGGGAAATATTAACATTTTTGCTCGTAATATCTCCATTTCTAACAGCGAAACCGCATTGAGAGCCGGAATTTCTCAAAATAATCAAACTCCAGAGAGTTCAACACCGGGAAACATACAACTCAATGCCACAGAATCCGTTAATATTTCCAATAGTAAACTCTCCAATATTGTTGATACGGGCGGAATAGGAAATGGCGGTCAAATTATTATTAAAGCTAACAATTTAACCATGAGCGAGGGTGCTGCACTCGATAGCCGGGTGAAAGGTTCGGGAGAGAATAACCAACGTCAAGCGGGACAGGGAAATGCAGGTGCAGTCCTCATCGAAGTACCTGGAACAGTTACACTTGATCGCAGTTTTATTAATACCAATATTGGCGCGAATGCAATTGGAAATAGCGGCGATATTAATATTCAAACCGGTTCACTATTTCTCAGCAATTCATCTCAACTTAATACTGTTACCTCTGGCGGAACTGAAGCGCAACCTTCAAAAGCTGGAAATGTCACCATTAATGCTCAAAATAGTGTTAATCTGTTGGGAGTAGGTGGTGCAAATTCTGAAGCACAAACGGGCATTTTTACCAAAGTCGATCAAGGTGCAGTTGGTCAAGGTGGCAATATAGAAATACAAGCAGGTTCTCTGTCTTTAAATAATAGCGCAGTTCTCGATAGTCGCGTGATTGGTTCGGGGGAAAATAACGAAAAAATTGCCGGACAAGGAGATGCAGGTGGAGTTCGCCTTAATATTAGAGGTTCGGCAGTTTTTGACAATCAAAGCTTAATTAATACCAACGTCGGGAGTAGCGTTTTAGGCGATAGTGGGCCGATAGAAATTAACGCTAATTCTCTGATTATTCGCAACGCTTCCGAACTCAATACCGGAAACTCTGGACTCGGTTATTCGGGTGATATTACCATTACAATTACAGGCGATTCTTTATCACTGAGTCAAGGTTCAAATCTTGATAGTCGAGCGTTTAGACGAGAAGAAGAACGTCCCGGAAATGCAGGGAATATTACGATTAATGCCGAACGTGCTATTGTTACCCTTAACCAAGGTTATATTATTACAACCGTTGGAGATGGAGTATTAGGAAATAGCGGAGATATTAACATTCGGGCGGGTTTTCTTTCGGTCAATAATGGGTCAAGAATTGAAGCCAATACTTCCGGTGGAAATACAATTCAACCCTCAAAAGCAGGTAATATAACCCTTAATGTTCGCGATCAGATTCAAATTGATGGCGCTCGCATTCAAATTGATAACGTTGATGGTGTAGAAACAATTGACCCCAATACCGCTCCAAAATCCAGCGGAATTTTTAGCCAACTTGCAGAAAAAGGAGTAGGAATTGGTGGAAATATTGACATTCAAGCAGGAGCATTAACCTTAACAAATGGCGGACAATTAAGTGCAGATACCTTTGGAGTAGGTGATACGGGATATATTAATATTGAAGTCGAAGATGCCGTTGAAATTTTCCAAACCTTCGATAATGGAGTCAATCCACCTCAACTTAGTGGTATTTTTTCCAGAGTAAATCGGGGTGCAATTGGTAGCGGTCAAGAAGTTAGAATTACAGCCAATTCCCTATCAATTTTAGAAGGAACAATTGACAGCAGAGTTCAAGGTGCAGGTGCAAACAATGAATTCATCGCTGGACAGGGAAATGCAGGAAGTATTACCTTTGATATAGCCGAATCAACCACCTTCAATAAAGCGTATATTAACACTAATATTGGCAATAATGTTGTTGGAAATAGCGGCTTCATTGAAATACAATCCGGTTCCTTATTAATGATGGGAGGTTCTCAACTGAATTCTAATACTTCAGGAGGCAATTTTGAGCAACCCTCACTCGCCGGAGAAGTGAGATTAAATATTCGCGATCGCATTAATTTAGAAGGACTGGGAACGACGGTAGATCCCGCCCAACAAACTAAAATTACAACCGAAGTTGATAATGGCGGTGTCGGGGAAGCCGGACAAGTTAAAATCGAAGTAACAAACGGTTCTTTTACCATTAATAATGGTGCTGCATTAGTCACCCGAGTTCGTCGGGCGCAAACCGATGAAAATACCGGAGAAATTATCATTCCAGCCGGACAAGGCAATGGAGGAAATGTTAATATAAATGTACGAGATGATGTTATTTTTGATAGCAATAGTTTGATTTTGACAACCGTTGGCGATGAAGTTTTAGGAACTCGTAGCGGCAATGTCAATATTCAAGCCAGAGGAGTTTATTTAGATAATAACTCCGAAATTATTACAGCTACAGGCGGCAGTCCCAACGCCTTACAAACCCCCTCAGTTGCGGGTAATATTTCCATGCAGGTGAGCGATTCATTAAACTTAAATCAAAGTCGAATTCTTTCTTCAGCCACTCAACAAGCCACCAGCGCCGATGGTGGAAATATCAATATTAACGCCCAGTCAATCTTTTTAGAAAATAGTTCAGTTACAGCCGGAGATGGTACACTTAATCCCGTAGAAGAAAATAGCGCAGGTCAAATTTTTGTCACCGCACCAAATCTTCGTTTTAATACGGGGATATTACAGGCAGATACGCAACGCGATCGCACAGAAACCGCTAGTATTACGGTTAATAGTCAAGATTTGCGTCTACAAACTCAAAGTAACTTTACCACCAATGCAACCCGTACTGACGGGGGCAATATTACCATTAATACACAAACCTTAATTGGTTTAGAAAATAGTGATATTACAGCCAACGCCGATGGCGGTGCGGGTGGCGCAATTTTGATTAATGCTGAGGGAATTTTTGGGTCAAATCCCCTAACTCGACAACAAGTAGAAGAACAATTGGGAGAACAACAAATTCAAGGAAATCCTCAATTTAGTCAAGAATTACTGCAAAATACCAGCGATATTGTTGCCATTTCAACTACCGATGCAGCCCTCAGTGGAACGGTCGATCTTAATAGTGCGCTTGACCCGGCAAAAGGATTAGTTGAATTACCTCAACAAGTCATAGATCCAGCCGCATTAATTGCACAAGATCCCTGCAAACAAGGTGATGAAAGCGAGTTTATTATTACGGGAAGGGGGGGAATTCCAAGCACACCAGACAATCGGTTTACAGGTGAAAATGTGCGGGTAGAATTAGTTGATCCAACTCAGCCAGAAGACCAATCAATAGAGGTTCAGCAACCCGTTCAAGAAAGAGTTTCCAGTGCTGATATTATTCCGGCGAGAGGGTGGATTCGCACGGCTAATGGAGAGATAATTTTGGTGGGTTATGACCCAACTCGCAGGGGAATTCAGCGTCAACCTCGCAACTCTCCGACTTGTTCACCCCCTTCTGAAAACTCAGAAATTGAATCAAAAAATTGAACTTTTTCGTCAATCTTCCCGTCAAAGAGAGTATTAGGGGTAGAATACAGAGGGGGAAAATCACTCTGGCGTTCCCCTGAGATGTTGGTTATTATCTAGCTAACCTAAATTTCGATCATGTCAGTACAAAACTACTGCATAATAGAAATGTGATATTATGTCAAATTAATCGATTCTGATTATGTAGGGGCGGGTTCTAGACTATCTTTAACACTCACTATTAAACTTAAATAAACCCGCCCATCCCCATAACAGAATTATCAGCCGGACATAGTACAATTGTTCTATCCTTGCGTAGGATAGTCGAAACTGAAATTCAACAAACTCTGAGGAGATTTATCTGAATGTCTTTAACAAAACCCTTTAATAGTGCTTCATATAACAACTTTAATTTAACTGACAATTCTTTAACACCCGAGCAATTTGAACTTTATCAATCTCATTTATTAGAATCAACCTTTATTCCTGCAAATTATCCCTCTGACCAAGTTTTTGCAGGATGTTCTATCAATCTTTTTTTCGATCCCCGTCGTCCCCAAGAGTTCAAATGTCCTGACTGGTTTGGCGTCGTTGGGGTAGATAAATTCTATCAAGGTCAACAAATTCGCACGTCTTTTGTGACTTGGCAAGAAAGTTTTAATCCCTTTGTTGTGATAGAATTTCTATCTGATGAAACCACCAACGAAGATTTAGGTCAAACTCCGATTGGTGTGGATGCTATTCCCACAAAATGGGATGTTTATGAACAGTTTCTTCGCATTCCCTATTATATTTTGTTTGAGCCAAAAACTGATAAATTAGAAGCGTTTCATCTAGTTGGAAGTCGCTACGAACAACTCGAACCCACCCAACAGGGAATTTGGATACCGCATTTAGAATTAGGCTTGGGGTTATGGAAAGGCGTTTATCAAGGGATTGAACATCAATGGTTACGCTGGTATGATGTCGGGGGAAATTGGATAGAATTCCCTAAAAATCAACAGTCAATTCCTCAACCCGAGTCTCAACGAATTCAACACCGGAAAAAGGTTGATAAACAGCAAAAAATTGGACAAAAGTTAAGCGAACGTTTGAAAAAAATCGGCATCAAAGTTGATTTGACTTAACAAATTGATGGTTGACTTAATCTAAAATAACTTGATGGGTTACAAATCGCGTTAACCCATCCTACGGTTTTGGGTGGAATATCAGTTAGGGTGACAATCGGCTATGCTACAATTATTGTTGAATGAATTGCTGCTGAAAACGTGCTGAAGTTTGTTGACTTATTTGCTGGAATTGGTGGCTTAAGATTGGGGTTTGAACAGGGAATTAAATCTCTCGGGTTGAGGGGTAAATGTTTGCTAGCCAGCGAAATTGATTTAGAAGCAAGTCAAGTCTATTCTCAAAATTTTCTACACGTTCCCGAAGGAGATATTCGTCAGATAAAATCTTTACCCAAACATGATATTTTACTGGCTGGTTTTC
Organism: Lyngbya sp.; assembly: GCA_035285085.1. Taxonomy (GTDB): domain Bacteria; phylum Cyanobacteriota; class Cyanobacteriia; order Cyanobacteriales; family Microcoleaceae; genus Capilliphycus. Next base: position 18,303 of record JAYKHV010000178.1, read on the forward strand.
CCTGTCAGTCCTTTTCCTATGCGGGAAAAAAACAGGGTTTTGGGGAAATTCGCGGAACGCTATTTTTTGAAATTATGCGGCTTATTGATACCCAGAAGCCGAAAGTTTTAATCCTCGAAAATGTCCGGGGATTAACCACCCACGACAGCGGTAAAACCTTCGCCACCATTGAACATGAGATTCAATTAAGGGGCTACAGTTTTTATAAATTTCTTCTCAATAGCGTTAACTTTGGTTTACCTCAAAACCGGGTGAGAGTTTATCTGGTTGGAGTCTTAAACGCCTCGCCTCAATTTAACCTGATTTCCGACTTGGGGCCGAAAGATTCTCACGCCTATAACGCCGTTCAGCTTAACCTCTTTACTTTACAACATTTTCCGCCAAAAGTCAAAGATATTCTCGAAGAAAATCCCGATACATCCTTTGATTGTTCCCCGGAATTTGTAGACGCTTTAAACCAAGTTGTTGGGGGCGATTTCAACAAATTACATGGCGTGCGGTTAATAGACTATCGGGGTGGAAATTCCATTCATTCTTGGGAGTTGGGTTTGCGGGGAAAATGTAGCGAAGACGAAATTAAATTAATGAATTTATTGATTACCGAAAGACGGAAGAAAAAATTCGGTCAACATCAAGACGGAAAACAACTCACTTTTGAACAAATTTATAGTTTTTACCCCCATCCAAAATTAACTCAAATCCTGGAATCCTTGGTAAACAAACAGTATTTAAAACATATCAACGGACGCTACAAACCCGTTTCGGGGAACTTCTCCTTTGAAGTCTATAAATTTCTCGATCCGGAAAAAATTTCTGTCACCTTAGTCGCCAGCGACGCCAACCGAATTGGAATTTATCATAATAATAGAGTTCGCCGAATTACCCCCAGAGAAGCCGCCCGTTTACAGGGATTTCCGGATACTTTTAAACTGCATCCCAACCCAAGCAAAGCCTTTTATCAACTCGGGAACTCAGTGAGTATTAATGTAATTACCGCTATTACTCAAGAAGTCATTGGCAAGGTTTTTAATAAAAATTATCCTGAATTTCCCCCAAAAAATAAGAATAGTAATCATCCAAGCTTTGTTGTTGGGGTTTAGCCCGAAAAACATCAAAAAAACAGCACTAAAGTGCAACAACGAACAGTTAATATAAGTAGATATTGCCGAACTTAACCCCCTTGTGCCATGATAGATACAAACTCAGAACTTAGTGGAAAGATGGCTAACGATATCGTTTCAGTTGACCAACTCAAACAGTTAACCAACCTCTCGATAGAAACCTTAGAATTTCTGTTGAAAAGTCCCGATATTTCTTCCCAACAAAAAGCAGAAATCGCCTTCAAAATCTTAGAAATGGTAGGAGTTTCGCCCGAAAACCTCACATCTTCTGCGGTTTCCGCCCCAACCAACGGCTTTTCACCCAAACCCGAAATAAAAACCGATCCGATACCCGAACCCGACTATCAATCCGTTATTCAAAAAGAATCGCTATTTTTAGCCGGCGATCATGTTTTTATAGAAAACTTTTTATCCCCTAAAGAAAACCAAGAAATATTAGACATTGCCATCACGAAAAGCGATCAATTTGTCGGTTCAACCACCACAACCCAAGCCGTCAACTACCGTCAATCTTCTATCTTATACGCCACCTTATTTCCCGAATTTTATAATTTAATGAGAAACAAAATCTTAAAAAGCTTACCCGAAGTATTACCCAAACTCAATCATCAACCCTTTGACGTTTCCCAAGTCGAAATGCAACTCACCGCCCATAACGACGGATGCTTTTATAAAATCCATAACGACTCGGGAAGCGAAAAAACCTACACTCGAACCATTACCTACGTCTATTATTTCCATCAAGAACCCAAACAATTTTCTGGGGGAGAATTAAGACTCTATGAAACCGAACTCAAAAACGGTTCAGCCATCAGTCATGGCAAATATAAAACCATAGAACCCCGTAATAATAGTATTGTCTTTTTTGATAGTCGCTGCAAACACGAAGTCATGCCAGTTCGCTGTCCATCTCGACGCTTTGAACATGGACGCTTCACCCTCAACGGTTGGTTACGACGTCCTGACAATTAATCACGTCTTCAAAGCTCAAAAGTAAAATTTGAGTTAATATGAGGACACTTTAGCAATCAGAACTCATTACTTCAAAAAAACTAAAATATCCCTCCTCTCCAGTGAAAATTTGAGGGGGATATATTTTTATATCATGTCCGGATAATTAGTGATCAAAAAACTTTCTCCTTCTTCCCTCCTGACTCCTGACTCGGTGACTCCTGACTCCTCGTTAATTGTGGCACTAGGACTTCTGAGGCTCGAAGAATTTAAACACCTACAAAGTCATTTGCTGTTAAACTTGTCGCATCCACACCAACTAGAGTTGCTAACACCTCCGAAGTTGAAGTCAGAATCACATTATTACCTGAGAAGCTGAGGTCAGAGAAGCTTAACCCTCCGGATAATCCGATCACGTCGGGTGTCTGGAAGTCGGTAATCGTATCGGTTCCATTGCCGGCGGCGAGGACAAATACATCGGGTCCCAAGCCACCCGTTAAGATATCGTTGCCAAGACCGCCATCGAGGAGATCTGGGCCGTTATCGCTACCGTCACCGCCCAAAGTGTCATCGCCGTCACCTCCGTAGAGTTCATCGGCACCGTTACCGCCGGACATCCGATCATTACCCCCAGTACCGATGAGGGTATCTTTCCCATTTCCGCCATTGAAAATACCTCCGACTTCGACCGTCACAGAACCAATATCTGTGTCAGTACCATCGGAAACGGTATACTCAAAACTGGCAGTACCGCTAAATCCGGAGGCAGGAGTAAACACCACATCCCCATTGGCATCCAAGGCAACAGTACCGTTGAGGGGATTACTGACTTCGGTCAGGGTGAGAGGGTCGCCATCTTCGTCGGTGTCGTTGGCGAGTAGGTCGGCGGCGAGGATTGTCTTGGCAGTTCCTTGAGCGGCAGTTACACTATCATCAACAGCAACTGGTGCAATGTTGAGTGGTGCAAACTCAAACGCAAAGTCATCATAACCAATCCCACCCGAGTCTGTGACAGTATTGATATTAATCCGGATAATGTTTGTGAATGATGATAAATCAACCAGGTCTGGCACAAAACCGTTACCATCAGTGATTAGGTCAACCGTTGTCGTCAATCCATTAGCGGTATAAACATCAATGAGTGCAGCTGTACCATTGGTGTTATCGCCAATCGTGAAAAACGAAAGATTATTAACGGGTGAATCGAAATCAACATCAAGGATTTTGTTTGCATCCAGAGAGCCACTTTCACTGTATGTACCGATAATGTTGGGTTGAGAGGTTCCGAATAGAGCTGCCAAATCAACTGTTCTAACAGACCCCGTATCGGTTGAAAATGTTACTCCAGAATATTGGTTGCTGACGACTGTATCGGGAGCTAAATCATCGAAATTGATAAGTATGGCCATGTTTTTGATTACCTACCTACTGTTTTAATCATATAAAATATAGTTGATCTGAAATAAAAAAAGCAATCACCTTCATTAAAGCTTTATAAATTGGTGGAAATCAAGGTTTGAAATGGTGAAGTTTTGACGAAACCTGGATGAAATGTAGCCAGATGGGGAGATGGGGAGATGGGGAGATGGGGAGGTGAGGAGATGGGGAGGTGGGGAGATGGGGAGGTGGGGAGATGGGGAAAAAGACCCTAAGACTCCAACGCCTGCTGGCAACGCCATCGTTGCACTCACCGGTGAGATAAATTGCATGGTTGCCTGTAGCAAGATTGCCTATTACCTTTTGGTGAATCCTTCTCGCAGCAATCTAAGTTAAAATACCCTGTGACCTGCATTAAACTCTGAGACTGATGACGGATCGAACTGTGGCCCCCTATGGATCTTGGAAATCTCCCATTACTGCCGATCTAATTGTAGCGGGAACGGTTGGACTCGGAAGTGTAGCTTGGGACGGGGAAGATATTTACTGGCTGGAAGGACGTCCCTCAGAAGGTGGACGCTATGTATTAGTGCGACTCACCCCCGAGGGTCAACAACAAGACGTCACCCCAAAACCTTTTAACGTGCGGACTCGCGTTCACGAATACGGTGGCGGATCGTATACTGTTTATCAAGGAATCGTCTATTTTTCCAACTTCGCCGATCAACGTCTCTATCGCCAGGTCATTCACAACAGCAGCACTCCCGAGGAAGTCACACCCGAACCCCTGACACTTGAGGGAAATTACCGCTACGCCGATGCAGTCATTGACACCCAACGTCAACGGTTAATTTGTGTCCGCGAAGACCACACAGGCGAGGGAGAACCCGTTAATACCCTGGTTAGCATTAATCTCAATAACCCCGAAGATATCAAAATTATCGCATCGGGGATGGATTTCTACGCCTCCCCCCGTCTCAACGCCGACCATTCCCAACTTTGTTGGATATGCTGGAACCACCCGAATATGCCTTGGGACGGTACCGAACTGTGGTTAGCAACCGTCGAAGCCGATGGTTCCCTGTCCAATGCTAAACTGATAGCCGGCGGAAAAGAAGAATCAATTTTTCAGCCCCAATGGTCGCTCAGAGGTGTACTCTATTTTGTAAGCGATCGCTCAAATTGGTGGAACTTTTACCGTTATCGCTCCGGTCAGGTCGAACCGCTTTATCCCATCCCCGCCGAGTTTGGCTTACCGCAGTGGGTTTTCGGAATGTCTACCTACGGTTTTGCCACTCCCGACGGCATTATCTGCACCTACACCGAAAAAGGAAACTCCTATCTGGCAACTTTAAACACCCAGTCTCGCCAACTGCAACAAATTGACATTCCCTACACCTCAATCTCTGGAATTAAAGTCTCCGGAGGGCGTATCCTATTTATTGGGGGTTCTGCGACCGAACCCAGTGGAGTGGTTCGCCTCAACTTTTCCAACGGGGAAATGTCGGTATTGAAACGTTCAACTGATATCGACATCGACAACGGCTATCTATCTGTCGCCGAAACGATAGAATTTCCCACCGATAACGGTCAAACGGCTTACGGTTTCTTCTATCCACCCAGCAATAAAGACTACATCGCCCCCCTAGAGGAAAAACCCCCTTTGATCGTTAAAAGTCATGGTGGCCCGACGGCGGCGACATCCAGTAGTCTCAGTTTAAAAATTCAATATTGGACAAGTCGGGGGTTTGCCGTTTTGGATGTGAACTATGGCGGAAGTACGGGTTATGGTCGCGAATATCGTCAACGGTTAAAGGATAATTGGGGTATCGTTGATGTCAATGACTGTGCAAATGGGGCGAAATACCTCGCCAAACAGGGTTGGGTTGATAGCGAACGCATGGCCATAACAGGCGGAAGTGCAGGCGGTTATACGACATTATGCGCCCTAACCTTTACCGATGTGTTTAAAGCCGGGGCGAGTTACTATGGCGTCAGTGACTTAGAAGCGCTGGTTCGAGATACCCACAAGTTTGAGTCTCGCTATTTAGATAATTTAATCGGCCCCTATCCCGAACACCAGGATATCTACATTCAGCGATCGCCGATCCATCATACCGAACAATTGTCCTGTCCGGTGATATTCTTTCAGGGGTTAGAAGACAAGGTGGTGCCGCCCAACCAAGCCGAAACAATGATAGAAGTATTGAAAGCTAAGGGATTAACCGTTGAATATGTGCCGTTCCCCGACGAACAGCATGGGTTTCGCAAGGCGGAGAATATTAAACGGGCAATTACAGATGAGTTTTGCTTCTATGCTAAGGTATTTGGGTTTGAACCTGCTGACCCTTAAAATTGCCTGTGGGTAGACAGGATTTTTGATCTGTCGTACAATTGGTTAAGTTCGATTTTTGGCAAAGCCAAGCGGAGGCAAAAACCCCAGGAGGTTTGCCAAAATCGCTCTTATCCTTGAAAATTGAATGGTTTCAACGTTTCAATCTTTGGAAAATAAGCGGTCGTCGATAATTTTTGCAGGCTGAAATCAACCTATTTTTGAGGTTTGCCAAAAATGCCTCTAAAATTCCTTCCCCGACTCAGTTTCAATCGGCGGATTATTCTTTCCAAAGCTAAATTCTCCGCAAGGGGATTGAAACATGAATTAACCCTTTTTTATAATTTATAATTTAACATTCATGCTTTCTCAAGCTAAATTCCCCGCAATAGAATTGAATTTTCCCGGTTGTTAAAGCTTAGAGATTGGTAAATTTTCCCAAGAAAAAGTAATCGCTGCAATACAGGATTTCCCCAGTAAAATTCCCCACAAATAACCCATCCGCTTCTAATAGAATTAACCTTAAAAACTCAAGAATTAACCCATCCGTTTCAATTGCACCCAAAAGAGGGGGAGAAGAAACTTCCCCATTCTCCCCTTATCCTTCCGGTTGATAACTGCTAAACCCCATACTGGTCATTTCCTGGGGCATCCAGTCCGTATCCATCGCTTGCGGAGGAGCAATATCAGCGCCGAGAACCACACCCATTTCACCCGACTGCAAACCGGGCGTCGATGGAGTTTCAGTTTCCGAGTGGTGTTGACGGGACTGAGGCGCATTTTCTTCCAGAAGTTTTTGCATTTCCGGAGGAATAGTCGTTTCCGGTGCAGACTGCTGAGACAGCCAAGCAATCCCTCCCAAAGACCCCGCTAAAATTGCCGCATAACCGAGATAGAGATGAACAGAATTGAGATAAAAATTCGAGTCGAGTTGTGCTTTTGACCAAGTGGGAACCAGATGTTGCAACGGGTCAGGCGTGGGTATAGAAGCCGCCATCGCGGTACCATTTAGCCCCAAAGCATTTCCCAAACGACAAATGAACCCCCGCAGGTAAACATCTTCTGGGAGTTGGTCAATTTGACCCGTTTCCAAAGCCCTCAGGTGAGACAGAGGCACCAGGGTTTGACGGTGAAGTTGCGTTAAAGACAACGACAGCGCTTCCCGGGCTTGTCGCAACTCCTGACCAACCTGACGCAGGCTCGCTTCCCGTTTTTGGATGGCTTGGGCGGCTAATTCGGCTTGGGTCAGTCTTTTTTTGCGTTTTTTCGGCTTCTCAGTCGCGGTTTCCTCGGTTGCTGAGTTGGAGTCTGGCGTTTCTTCCGATAAGGTTTCATCCAATTGAGAAGTCACCGCCAAAGTGTTCACGTTCTGGGAAACCGCTTCCTCCCCAGAGACAATCGCAAATTCCCCAACCGAGTCCGACTCCAACCCAGAGACCGCCGCAACAGACGGACCAGTTTCTTTGGCCGCCTGTTCCGGGGAGCTTGAGGAAGAAGCGACTCCATTAGAACTAGAGTTGTCTTTTGCAACCGTTTGTACTATAGTTTGACTTTGATGAATTAATAATTGCTTCAGAGACAGTTGAATCGCTTCGCGGCCAACGGCTTTGATCAGAATTTCGCCTTTCGGGGCTGCATCTCCAAGAATTTTTTGCAGATTAGCCAGAGCAATCTGATAGACTTGACTGTGGTGCAGTTCAGTCTCAATCTCAGTTAACAGCGATCGCAAGCGTTCCGGTGAAACTTCAACGGCGTGCGGCTCTGCTAGACCGACACCGATTAAGGAGTTTAGTTCCATATTGAATCGTTTGTTGTTACTCAGTACAATACCATCTGAGTCACATTTTCTATTGCTTGCTTCTGATTCCGGATGCGGACACCACCATTATAAAAGAAATGGGGAGTCCCGGAGGTCAGGAAAATTAAAAAAATGAGGAATTCAGGTAAAGGATTTCCCCGAGGGTTTCATCCGTTCGGGAGTTAGCCCTCTGCCATCGGCTTGCAGCAATAACAGATTAATCTTTGTAGATTTGTTCCATTAACCAAATCGCGCTGACAATCCCGACAAAATGAGCCACAATCGCGTGAGTATTCGCCAAAACGATAAAAATATCCAGAGGTTGAATAAAGTCTCGTAGGTTCACCGAAGCGTCTAAAAAAGCACCTCGGGGTTGAGAAATCGCCTTCGCCAATAAAATCCCGCTAATGGCTTCGGCTCCTACCAACGTTAAAACCATCCCCACCATATTGGAAATTAAACTCACCCGCATTTGCTTCATCGTTTCCCCTCGACTGGGCCGCCCCGGACTCGGGCCACGCAGTTGTTGACTGAGGCGAGTATGATAAAAAGCCCGATAGGTACTAAATCCCAATACCCCCAAGCCCACCAGCGCCAAAAATAAGCCGCCTTCCACTCCTGAACTTCCACCTTGACCTGGAGTTTGACTGGCAACTAAAATCGCAAATAACAGAATAATCCCAGAAACAACAGCTAGCACTAGCTGAACCCAAAAACTAATCCAACCCGCTCGACGCAGAGCGAAGGCGACTCGGCGCACGGGAGTTGGTAAGGGTGAAGCGTCAGATTGATTGGACATCGGCTTAGAGAAATCGAATGTACGGGGGAAAATCAACAACCCTCTGGGTCAGTGACACTCTTTAATTAGGATAATTGAAAATCCTCCTATGATTTAATAATAGAATTTCCAACTCCCGTCTAACCACATAACACATTAACACCCCCAATACTGTCCTGTGGTCTATGCTTCTCAGCCAAGTTCTTGAACGTCCCCTTGCTCCTCAATCTTATCAAAGTCGGCTCGATGCTGACTTATTACGAGTCGCCCGAGAAATTTACCAGGCTTATCTGCGGGTTCACGCCAGACAAATGCGACGACCTTCGGGGGTGGTCATCCATCCGAAAACCTATCGCGGTTTGTTAGTCTTTTCCTCTCGACCCATCTTGTTACCCGGGGAGCGATTTATTCCCATCGACCATATTGACTCCGAACTCTCCTAAACGTTCAGAAGTCAGAAGTCACCAAGTCAGGAGTCACCGAGTCAGAAGTCACCAAGTCAGGAGTCACCGAGTCAGGAGTTCAGAAGTTTAGAATTACCTCTTGCATGATTGCCTGTTCCCTGTTCCCTGTTCCCTGTTCCCTGTTCCCTGTTCCCTGTTCCCTGTTCCCTCTTCCCTCATGGATATCATTCTGACAAGTCTAATTAACTTGATTGTATTCGTTCTCGGTGCTTCCATCGGGAGTTTCCTCAACGTCGTCATTTATCGAATTCCGGCGGGTTTATCCCTGCTGTATCCGCCTTCACGCTGTCCGCATTGTTTAACTCGCCTCAGTCCCTTTGAAAATGTTCCCGTCTTCGGTTGGTTGTGGCTGCGAGGACGCTGTAAACATTGCCATGCTCCCATTTCTATCCGCTATCCCCTCGTAGAAGCCGCCACAGGCTTACTGTTTTTGTTGGTGTTGTGGAATACAGCCAACCCGGTGGAAATGATTGGATACTGGGCCTTATTGAGTTGGTTGGTCGCTCTGGCGTTTATCGATCTCGATACCCTGACTTTACCCAATAGTCTTACCCAATCTGGATTAGTTGTCGGACTCGGTTTTCAAATGGCTCAGGGGTGGGATAATGGGTTAAATCCGGCGACGCAGAGTCAAGCTTTGATGGGGGGAATTATCGGGGCGGTTTTGGGCTTGTGGTTATTGGATATTATTGCTTTTGTCGGATCGATCGCCCTGGGACAAACCGCGATGGGCGCTGGAGACAGCAAATTAGCCGCCTTGATGGGGGCTTGGTTGGGCTGGAAATACTTGCTCTTAGCGGGGTTTATCGCTTGTTTCCTCGGTGCCTTTGTCGGGGGTGGGGCGATCGCCGTCGGTTGGCTACAACGGCGACAACCGATGCCATTCGGCCCCTTTTTAGCGCTGGCTGCTGGCATAAGCGCCCTTTGGGGTGAGACAATACTATCAGCCTACTTAAACCTGTTTTTCCCCACTTGGTAAGGGAGTAAACTCGTCATGTCTTGGATTACCCTCAGAACAACCGCCATGCGATGGGAAGCCGAGTTAATGCAGCAAGTGTTAGCCGCTCACGGCATCCCGACTCGAATTGTCGATTTGGGTCTGACTTCATACATGGGTATGGGGAGTCCGGCGGCTCTGCAAGTTCATTCGGTGCATCAATGGGCCGCCCGTCTGCTGCTCAGTCCCATTGAGGAGCAATCGGAATCGCCCGATTAAATCAGGAAACTTATTAACGAAACAGATCGTTATATTTTGACACTCCTCGTCCTAAAGGAGCGAGGATTCTTGGGCTGAATCTTGCCTCCACTAACAGTGTTAGTTTTGGTCTTACAGTTTCATGTCTAGTCCGACTACACTTTTTCAAGTAAGCCTCTTAACGGAACTACTCCCCAAGCGTGAATTCGGGTATGCCCTACCCTATTTAATTTCTTGATTCTCCCAGCTATGCCATATCTTTAGTTAGAGGGCAGTGAGGTATTGGGGCAACTCCACGCTTCGTTGGTGACAAAGCGCCTTTATACAGCGTGTGAGTTCGTGTGCCTAGAGTTGGTGACAAAGCGCCTTTATACAGCGTGTGAGTTCGTGTGCCACGACTAATCTCGGTTCCCGCTTGTTTTCAAATTCTACCTGAAAGCCGTGGCTTTAGCACAGGGTTTTAGACCCAATTTTTTGATAAATGATATTTTAGACAGAATAATGAGGTAAACTGACAGGTTCAGAGATCCTCACGCTTGAGATCCAAAATCTAACCGAAAATACTCTTTTAATGTCTCTATTTGATTGGTTTGCAAATCGACAAAAATCAGTTCCCATCAGCCCAGAGCGACAAGAGCGAGAAATAGCGGATGGACTCTGGGTGAAGTGTTCTCATTGCGGTGCATTGACCTACACCAAAGATCTGCAAGTAAATCTACGGGTTTGCTTGGAATGCGGTCATCATATGTCTGTCAACAGCAACGAACGCATTCAGCAGCTTATTGATGCTCAGACTTGGATGCCGCTCAATGGCAAATTATACGCGCTTGATGCTCTAAAATTCCGCGATCGCAAATTCTATAGCGATCGCCTGCGAGAGTATCGGGAAAAAACAGGCCAAATGGATGCGGTACAAACGGGTATGGGTTTACTCGACGGTGAACCTGTGGCTTTGGGAGTGATGGACTTCCGGTTTATGGGGGGAAGTATGGGTTCGGTGGTGGGAGAAAAACTCACTCGCCTGATCGAATACGCCACCCAAGAGCGCTATCCCGTCATTATTATTTGTGCTTCCGGGGGAGCGCGAATGCAAGAGGGAATGTTGAGTTTAATGCAGATGGCGAAAATCTCCGGGGCGCTAGAGCATCACCGCTCGGCTAAACTGCTCTATATCCCGGTTTTAACTCATCCGACTACCGGAGGGGTAACGGCGAGTTTTGCCATGCTGGGAGATATTATCTTAGCCGAACCCGGGGCGACTATTGGTTTTGCGGGACGACGGGTGATCGAACAAACTCTCAGAGAAAAGCTTCCGGATAATTTTCAGACTTCTGAATATCTGTTAGCTCACGGCTTTGTCGATCAGATTGTTCCTCGTCCTCAGCTTAAGAAAACTTTAGCTCAATTCATTCGCCTTCATCGTCTTCCTCAAAAACCCGCTCACTATCCGGGGAGTCACTCACCCACTAAACCCTTGAGTTCAGCTCTCAGCGAGCATCATTCTATCAGTACCGACCTTTGAGCTGTTATCGTAGATTAACCAAGAGTTGGACAGTCGTCAAAAAAACTGAATTTACCAGAGGATGAGCGCTTCGGTATTGAGTAAAAATATCTAGGCTATCGTCTCGGAGTCCAACTCTTCCGGGAATCAAGTAGAAGTTGGGGCGGGTCAGTAGGTTTTCAGAGTTACCAAGAGTTCCTATAATTAGTTTTGATTAAAATCTGTTGGAACCAAATTTCATGGGTTTTGCAGACCTGTCCATAGCAGAAATTGCGGAGGATTACAATCTCCCCGTAGAAACGGTACTCAATCTGTGCGATCGGTTGGGAATTGCCTACAAACATCCTCAGACCCGTTTGGCTTTAGAGGATGCTAAGGCGATTATGTCAGAAATTACGGCTAGCCGCCAACAAGAAGATTCGACCCAGCAAGATTAATCGTTGCTGAACTCGCAAATTCTTTAGACAAAACCAGCGATCGCAACGGGTGGGGAAGAGAAAATCACCCTGAACAGGCTATCGGCGATCAAATAGACAATCATGCGATCAAACCTTTTGACCAAAAAGACATCCTAGAGGATGATTGATCCATGACATTTAATTGTTGGCTGTCCCTCGTCCACCGATTGAGAGAATGCCAACAACTTTCAGATGAGTCGATCTGTATTAAAAGGTTCCATAACTAGCACAAGGTTAAGGAGAATTATGCTCAAAAGATACATTTGGCTGGCTGTAGCCACTGTATTTTTCACATTTCAAATGTTTGTCAATAGTGCCAACGCTATCGAGTTGACTGAGGAGTTACGGACATTTCCCCTCAACGAACAAGGGGATGAAACTGTCTTGAGTTTAAAAGAGGTTAGACAGGGTAAAGAACTGTTTAACTATGCTTGCGCTCAATGTCATGCCTTAGGTGTGACCAAAACCAATCCTGATGTCAACTTGAGTCCCGATGCCCTCGCCGGTGCTGTTCCGTCTCGGAATAATATTGAGGCTTTGATAGACTATATGAAAAATCCCACCACCTATGATGGGTTTGAAGAAATTGCAGAAATCCATCCGAGTACCAAGAGTTCAGATATTTATCCGAAGATGAGAAATCTCACCGAGGATGATCTGTATGCGATCGCGGGTTATATTCTGCTTGAACCTAAAATTCGCGGTGAACAGTGGGGCGGTGGTAAATACCTGCGTTAATTTCACTTAACAACAGGGCTTTGGACTTCGGATTTTGGGTTTTAGAGTGAGCTGGTTTTTCGACGCCCAATGGAGTGATTGCAAAGAAAAGTTGGCTGTTCTAAGGTCTAAAGTCTGAAGTCTGAACGACTTGATTTTCTAGAGAAAACTTAACTTCAATCTTTACTCAATGCGATTTATCATTCAAAAACTTTTCAATTTATTACTGGTTTTTTTACTGATTGGACTGGGGATTTTTACGCTTCCCAACCCCGTTTTGGCTGAAGGAGTTGATCCTTATGTTCGCCGCTATTTAGCCAGTGAACCTATCGAAATTCCCGCAGATAATCAAGGTCATACTCAGCAATTTTCTCCCGAAGATATTACCACCGGTAAAGGACTGTTTGAAGCGAGTTGTCTCAACTGTCATGCCGGAGGCGTTACCATCCCTTACCCGGATGTTTCTTTATCTCTCGAAGACCTGAAAGCCGCAACTCCGCCTCGTGATAATATTAAAAATCTGGTTAGTTATTTTCGCTATCCTATCAGCTTCGATGGCAGCGATACAAACTATTGGTGTCGTCAAATTCCCGAAACCTGGCTTCCTCAAGCCCAAGCAGAGAAGTTAGCGGCCTATATTATTCGTTCGGCGCAAGTGGCACCGGGATGGGGACAAATGCGTGACCCGAATGAACTCCCGCCGGAATTTAGAATGTAACTTATCGGTATAAATGCGTCAGTAAACGTTAACGATCTTAAGCATTTTACAATCTATTGTGACCCCCTTAACCGAGGTTTTTCGCCTAAAATCAAGGTCAGGATAGAAACTCATGCTAAAGTTTAGGAGTTTGCTGTGAGCTTAGAAACCCTATTTAAAGACTCTACAACCACCGATACCACGCCCTTCAGTACCGATGAGTTTAACGCTCACGTGATGAATACCTACGGGCGTTTTCCCCTCGCTCTAGAACGGGGTGAGGGGTGCCGCCTGTGGGATACCGACGGACGAGAATATTTGGACTTTGTAGCCGGAATTGCCACTTGTACGCTCGGACACGCGCATCCAGCGTTAATTGATACCGTTACCCGGCAAATAAAGACCCTTCACCACGTTTCCAACTTGTATTATGTTCCCCCCCAAGGAGAACTCGCCAAGTGGCTCACGGCTCATTCTTGCGCCGATAAGGTGTTCTTTTGCAACTCCGGCGCCGAAGCCAACGAAGGGGCGATTAAACTGGCCCGCAAGTACGCCCACGATAAGCTAAATATTGCCGATCCGGTGATTTTAACCGCCCATTCTAGCTTTCACGGTCGCACTTTGGCAACGATTACCGCAACCGGACAACCCAAATATCAAAAAGGCTTCAGCCCCCTAGTTCCGGGGTTTGTCTACGTGCCTTACAACGATATTAACGCCTTGGAAGCGACGATTGCCGAAGTTGATGCCAGTGAACGCCGAGTTGCTGCTATTATGCTCGAAGCGCTGCAAGGGGAAGGGGGAGTTCGTCCGGGTGATTTGGCTTATTTCCAACGCATTCGGGAAATCTGCACCGAAAAAGGGATTTTGTTGATTCTCGATGAAGTGCAGGTGGGAATGGGTCGCAGTGGTAAACTCTGGGGATATGAAAACCTCGGAATTGAACCGGATATTTTCACCTCGGCTAAAGGTTTGGGCGGTGGAATTCCTATCGGGGCGATGCTGTGTAAGTCGTTTTGCGATGTGTTTGAACCGGGAAATCATGCGAGTACCTTTGGCGGAAATCCCTTTGCTTGTTCGGTGGCGTTGTCTGTTTGTCAAACCGTAGAAAAAGAGAATCTTCTCGCCAATGTTCAGCAACGGGGAGAACAACTTCGCAGTCAACTTCAGTCTATTGGGAGTCAATATCCCGAGTTAATTGTAGATGTGCGGGGTTGGGGTTTAATTAGTGGTTTGGAAATTAATTCAGAGGCGGAATTAACTTCGATTGAAGTGGTGAAAGCGGCGATGAATGAAGGTTTGTTATTAGTTCCGGCTGGCCCGAAAGTGGTGCGGTTTGTTCCCCCTTTAATTGTAACAGAAGCGGAAATTAATCAAGCCGTTGAAATGTTAAAAACTGCATTGTCAAAGTTGCTGTCTTCCAACTAATTTAAACCCAAAATCTCGTAGGTTGGGTTAAGTATTAGTTGGGTTTCGGACCTCAACCCAACCTACTAAACCGTTAATTGTTGTAGGTTGGGTTAAGTGTTAACGCAACCCAACTTTATCAATATTAGTTGGGTTTCGGACCTCAACCCAACCTACTAGACCATTGATTTTTGTAACTCTCAATAAACCTTTGAAAAAATAATTGTTGGCGAGGGGTTAACTCTGCAAATATATTTTCTTGTAAAAAACAGGTAGGAGGAGGAGTATACCAATCTGGAATTGTACCATAAATAATATCAAAGGTTCGGCGAGGAATTTCGGCAATATAGTTACCCCGATGAATTCCCCAAGCATTAAAAAATACCGCATCTCCGACATCTAGATGAATTCGAGTAGAATTGGGGATATCCTCTGAATTTTTGGGTTTACCGTTTAAACCTTTGCGGATGTTTAATTCTTCGGGACTATCCCAACGACACTGTGAACCGGGAATATATTCTAAATTGTTATCGGGTAAAAAGGCAATATGAACGTGTATTCCGACGGTATTTTGCATTCTTAACCGTTCTATTTCTTCCGTTTTTGCATCAAATTGTTGATCGCGATGCCAATCTCCCGGTCGGGTTCTATTAGCCGGATTAAAAAAGTATTGGGTATTATGAAATAATAGGGGAAAATCAAAAATATTTTCGAGAATGTCTAAAATTTTATCCGAGGAAATTAGATTTAATAGCCGGGTCAATTGTTGGGGATATTCTGAAAAATAACGCGGTTCTGTGAGAAAAGCCATATTGGTTAAATTGGCAGTTTTTTCGGGGTTTTTAGATTGAATAATCCACTGATTTAAAATGCGATCGCAGATCAATTTTAAACCTTCAACCTCGGACAAACCTAACAACTTCCGAACGATAAAAAACCCGTTTTTATTCCAATTCTGTTTAAAATTTTCTGGATTCATTAATTAATAAAAAATCAGTCAATATTTATCCTTTATTCTTGTTGTTGGTGGGTAATTTCCAACACATAAGGATGATAACTATCCGGTTCGTAGGAACCGACCCAAATTTCATAAGTTCCAGACATCCACTGACCGACAATACCGGGGTTCATATCCAGATAATCATCATTACACCAACTTCCCCCCGGTCCGCGAACCACCAAAACCGTATCTTCACTACTTTGAACCCGCAGACTGAGATACTTAAAAAAATCAGTTAAAACAATTTTGTGATCGGGTTTTTCATCCACAAAACCCATACAAGGACCGGTGGGAGTTTCTTGACGCCCTGCGGTATTTTCAGCAGAAATTGGCCCTCCACTCAACCCTCTCACCGTCAGCGGAGAGGGGGCAAAATTAGGAGAAAGCTTAACATTTTCAAACATCGGTGTCGTTTTATATTGCAGGGGTTGAGCCTGCGTGGGAAGATGAAGTAACAACCCAGTAATCGTAAAAATCGCTCCCAATACGAAATTACGGTTTTGATCCTTTGTCATCGATCGCCAATTAATGGTGAATTTGAGAAGAATTTTAACCCAATAAAATTTTACATGAATTCTCTTTAAACGCAAACTTTCACTCCGAGAATCCAAACTTCCCTCAGCCAAGCCAGGGGAATCAATTCTGAGTGAGAGTTGATATCAAGTCCGGTTGAATACCGATTATAAAAGTGTGGAGAGATCGGGAGATTTTTACGAACCGATCACGTTAACATCATAAAGGGTTTCAATCCAAACCCTCGCACCACAACGCAGAGGTTTATCGGGACGATAGACAACACGACATCCTCCCGGTATTTCGACAATATGCCCGTAAGTATTGCTCTTACCCTCTTTAACGCTAATCACGGGAAGTTGTTCCTGGTGTTTTTGATTTTGCCGAATTCTTTGAGAATTAACGTGAATAATCGTTTTTGCACGCTTTCTTGGATTGCGCCAACGGGGAGCCGGGCCTCTTGTGCCTCGCTGAATGATGGGTTTGCCCTTAACCAGGGGAATTAGCCACATCTTCCCGGTCTTATAAGCTCCTTGGACTCGGCCTGCGATTAGAAGAACTCGCAGTCGAGCGGTAGAGATTTTTAAAATATGGGCTGCTTCTGTAGTACCGACTATCATTGAACTATTTGGGTATCGTAATACTTTTAAGGCGCATTATAAATGATTAATGACGCATGAGCTATTCTAGAACGAATGCGATCGCAAATTGTATTAAAAATCGTTAACTTTTTGGGGGCATTGCCTGCGCCCCAACGCTGTTGTTATTTTCAGGGTTGATTTTCGTTGAACTCATTGGGAAAACCGAATTGATCGGGCAATTCCTCAACGGTAATTTCCAGAACTTCCAACAATTTTTTATATTGAACGGGCGTTAACTTCGGAACCGAACGCCCCGCTTCCCAATTTCTAACGGTCGTTTCTGTGACTCCCAGTGCTTCGGCTAACTCCTTCTGAGTCAGAAAACGCTGAACCCTAAGTCGCATCAGTGGCGATCGCTCGGCTTTTTCTCGCATGATGTAAATTAATTGACTTTTAAGGTTAAATTAGCATTAAGCTGTCACGCATTTAGATTGGGTATGAGTAGCGACAAAAGGTCGCACTAAAAGGATTTCCCTCGGATTGATCGTCGGTTTAAATGAGGAACAGCTTACAACCGATTGTTTATAAGTTGGGGCGGTTTTGGGCGCATTGCCATGCGCCCCTACGTTGTGGGGTCAATTTTCTACCGATTTTTTTGGTTAATTTTGTCGGAGGACTAACAGGAAAATTCTCGGGTTTCATCGGCGCCCAACTCGTAGACTTGTTGACGAAAACCCAATTTAACCGGATGGGGACAGCCCCGTTCACAAGATACCAGCAACTTTTCATCGGTCAACCGCAACCACAGCCAATGTCCGCGATAACGAAGTTGGAGTTCAATATCGGATAACTCATGGGGTAACAGCGGATCGAACCACAACACATCATCGCGCATTTCTAGCCCCATGTAGCAGCGTTGAACTAAATCAACGGTTCCCGCCATTGCACCGAGATGAATCCCTTCCGGGGTGGTACCGCCTTGAATATCTCCAATATCACTGTGTAAGGCTTGCTCAAACAGTTCCCAGGCGGTTTTGCGATCGCATCGCGCCAACACCCAGGAATGCACAATTCGGCTGAGGGTCGAACCGTGAGAAGTTCGCGATTTATAGTAGTTGATATTATTGGGAATCAGATCGCGATCAAATCTATAGCCCATGTGTTCAAATAACTCTTGCAAGGCATCACTGGAGAAAAGATAAAACAACATCAACACATCGGCTTGTTTGCTGGCCTGATAGCGATTAATATCGTCATCTTCGGCTTCTAAAATGCGATCGAGTCGCTGAATATCGTCGTATTTTTCCCGATAACCAGCCCAATCAAATTCTTTTAATTTTTCGTAGCCCTCAAACTGACTAATAATATCGTTGTCGTGAAAGGGAACAAACATCCTCCGGCTAATTTTATCCCATCGCTGTAATTCTTCGTCGTCAATTTCCAGAATTTCTCTCAACTCCTGTCCCCGCTGTTTACCGACAAAATCCAACACATTCACCGCACAGCGAAGCACCCAAGCCGCCATCACATTTGTATAAGCATTGTTATTTAATCCCGGAACTTCCGTGTCGGGATAACCCGTATGAAATTCATCCGGCCCCATCACGCCTCGGATTTCATAGCGATCGCGATCGCCATTGTAAATCACAATACTCGCCCAAAACCGGGCAATGTCTAGCAATAACTCGGCACCGTAGTAGGCTAAAAATTCTCTGTCGTGGGTTGCCTGATAGTATTGCCAAACGTTATAGGCGATCGCCGCATTGACGTGACGCTGAATGTTAGAATTATCGGGAATCCAGCGACCTGACCGAGGATTGAGGTGTAAATCCTGGCTTTCTTCCCGTCCGTTGCTGCCACTTTGCCAGGGAAACATCGCCCCATCATAACCGGCCTGTTGTGCCAAGTAACGCGCTTCAAGAAGCCGACGATAACGATACATTAACAGCGAACGGGTTAACTCGGGAATTCGCAAGGTTAGGAAGGGAAAAATAAATAGCTCATCCCAGAGAATATGTCCCCGATAGGCTTCCCCGTGCCATCCCCTTGAGGGGACTCCAACATCGCGATCAATTGTATTGGTTGAGGTGGTTTGAAGCAGGTGAAAAATATGGAACCGCAGGATAAACTGAGTGTGACTGTTGCCGTTGTGGAGGCTAATATCGGCAAGACTCCACAAATGTCGCCACTTGCGCTCGTGCGATCGCAGCAACTCATCAAAAGAATCGGCTCGACGAACGGCTTTGCAGGCGTCTAGGGTGGGTTGGCTAATGGCAAAATCCCGAGAGGTATGGATGGCGACAATCTTCTCGATCCGCAGTTCTTTTTGGGATTGACAGGAAACGGTTAAATGCTGCACGGTGCGGTCATTTTCGAGGTGTCGTTCGCGAGTCGTTGAAATCGGTTGTCCTTCCTCAAACACATGAATTTTGTCCGCCTGAGCCATTTGAATCTGGGACTGATTGGTGCGAACCGTTAGAAACGTGGCATCTTCCCCATCCAAACCGCGATCGAGGGTTTCTAAGTGATTCCCGTTTAGCTTGCGGTAACGTTCGACGCCCTGGTTGGTAACTGAACCATCGAGCGCTGACCGAATTTCAATTTCCCCGGACCAGTTGTGAGCGGTTAGCCGCCATTCTATGGCTGCGAGGTGGGGTCTTTCCATGTGAACGAACCGACGACTGATTAACGAAAATTCTCGTTCATCGCCGAAGCGAAACCGCATTTTTCGCTCCAATACACCCCGATAGATATCTAACCGATAGCTAAATTCGAGAATATCCACTGTATCCAAATTCAGCCAGTCCCCGCCTTGGCAGCGAAAGGTCAGGGGCAACCAGTTCGGCCAATTAACTAAAGCTTCATTTTCGATAATATGTCCGGCGATTTCGGTTTCGACGCGATTATAACCGCCCGCCAAATAGGTACCGGGATAATGACATCCTCCGGCGTTGACTTCTTCAAAGGCGCCGCGTGTGACAATGTAGCCGTTGCCCAAAGCACAGAGCGCTTCCCGCAGGGGTTGCTGTTGGGAATTCCAATCGGTATAGGTTAGTTCCCAATCTGAAATTTTTTCTGGCATCATAATCAAATTAAAGTAAGTAGTTGGTTAAAAGTAAGATCATCTCCGACTTTCTTAATCAATCCGAAGTGCTGTAGGGGCGGGTTCAGCCGAGATCTTGACGACCACTCCGAGATTGAATTAAACCCGCCCCAGCCCCATCAGAAAATTAATCAACCGCAAGATCATATAAGGTCGGGCAAAAGGGAATAGGCAATCTTGCAACAACTCATCTGGCAGTTATCAGTAACTTCTGAGTTGGTGACTTCTAACTTCTTCTGGCAGGGGGGCGGGTTTATATTAGTTATCTGTGGGAAAACATAAATTAATTCGGAACCCGCCCCTACAACACTGTTAACTGTTCCCTCTTCACTGGTGAGTGTTAACTTCTAACTTCTTCTGGCAGCGGGGCGGGTTTATATTAGTTATCTGTGGGAAAACATAAATTAATTCGGAACCCGCCCCTACAAACCTGAAACCTGACACCTGGTGACTGTGAAACCCGCCCCTACAAACCTGATAATGCTTGAAAGAATTGTTTGACTTCATCGGGATCGCGTAATAAATAATCGGCTTGTGTGGGTTCTTCTGGCAGACCGACGCGAATTCCAATCCCTTTATTTTGATTGTGCAATGCTTGAATTGCGTCTTCGTCTGTGGTGTCATCGCCAATATACACGGGTATGACGTCGGGTTTATTTAGGTTGAGTTTATCTAACAGCCAAAAAACGGCTTTCCCTTTATCCCAATTAATATTCGGTTTGAGTTCAAATATCTTTTTGCCTTTTTGTTTGCTCAGTTGGGGATGTTCTTCGAGTATACTATCAACGATCTGTTCAATTTGTTTAACTGCTGATTCTGTTGCTTGTCGGTAATGGATGGCGATCGCAAAGCGTTTGCGTTCGATACTTACGCCTTCGATAGAGTTGAGCCGATCGCGTAATTTTTGTTCGGCTTCATCAAGTTCGGGTAAAGTAGATTTAGCTTTTTCCTGTTGTTGGTGGGTTCCGTCTGCGCTCAGGATATCAAATCCGTGACTGCCTGCATAGTGTAAATTATCGAGACTGACCATTTCCCGGACGTCGGCGAGATCCCGTCCGCTAATAATTGCCACTGGGGTATGATTGGCTAATTGGGTCAGTAGCGATCGCATTTCGTCGGAGAGAATGGCATCTTCGGGACGGTTAACGATGGGGGTGAGGGTGCCGTCGTAGTCGATAAATAACGCCAGATGGCGGTTGCTGAGATGTTTTGCGATCGCATCGAATTTTTCGAGTGCAGAGGGCAAGGAGGAACCGGCAGAGGTGGCTGAATGCTGTTTTTCAGGGGAGAAGATATCGTCGAGTTCGCCCAAGTCGTGAATAACCACATCGGCGCCCTGTTCGGTCATGGACTCGTTAGTGCCTTCGCGATCAACTCCGACGACTAGGCCGAATTTCCCCGCACGTCCGGCTTGAACCCCGGCAACGGCATCTTCGATCACGATCGCCTGTTTTGGGTCTACTGCAAGCTGACGGGCGGCTTCTAAGAAGACATCGGGAGCGGGTTTACCTTCAAGATTTAGTTCTTGAGAATCTACTCCGTCTATTTTAACATCAAAAAGGTGAGTGAGTTCTGCGGCTTTTAAGATATTTCCACAATTGCGACTTGAAGAAATAACTGCGGTTTTAATGCCTTGTTTTCGCCAATGACGAACTTGATCAATGGTATCTTGATAGATCTCAACGCCTTCTCGATCTATTAGTTGTAAAAAAAGCTGATTTTTGCGATTTCCGAGTCCGCAAATGGTTTCAGTTTCGGGGGAGTCATTGGGATCGCCTTTGGGCAAATTAATTCCCCGCGATGTTAGGAAACTTTCGACTCCATCATAACGGGGTTTGCCATCAACGTATTTGCGATAATCGGTATCAATATCAAAGGGTTGGTAATTTTCTGAGTTGTTTTGCGATCGCTGTTGCAGATATTTATCGAACATCTGCTTCCAGGCTTGGGCGTGTTGGCGTGCCGTTTGGGTGATGACTCCATCGAGATCCAAAATGGCTGCTTTATAGGATTTATTGATCATTAATCTATCTTTTTTGTCAATAGTAATTTACATCGAGGGTGGCTAAATTTAGCTGAGAGTGGAATCAATCAAAACTGAAATTCACGCCAGAGTCTACTGTAATGATGAATCGAGTTAGTGACTGGATTCATCAATAACAATAGATTGTCTTTGCGTTGGTGAAAATAGCGATTTTTTCGGTCATTTCCTCAATAAATAAATTAAAATAGGATTTAGCTTGAGTATAAAGATTGTATTTACTCCAATCTTCCTCCTAAAGTAAGAAATTTGAGTTCGTCTCAAACTAGATTTTAATATATTCTTAACTCTCACCTTGATTGACAAGGGTCAAGAGCGAGTTAGAGTTGATGAGCGCTTAATTTGGATTAGTCAATTCGGGTCTGTAATGAGATTTATTTTGTTAATGTTAAAGCCAATATTTCAAAATCAAGTCGTAATAGCCTGCTTGTTCGGGAGGATACCATCCTTCCTCAATTTTTTGAATAATTTGCGGCAATGCTTGAATAAATTCTGAACTGCGTTCTATCGGATGAAGCGTCCAAGCTTTAGGTGAATTCATGTTAACTCGGACATAGTTAGTCTGTTGCAAACGCTGGGAAACCATGACTTCCCAGGAGTCCAGTTTTCCCTTACCCGTCAGATGATTTGATGCGGTTTGTAGGGAAGTCGGCAGCCAATTCATGAACTGGCGCTTGTAAGGTCTCCACAAAATCGGTAATGGGAGTAATTTATCAAACCGCTTTCGGTCGATTAAATAAACCCGACTGCCGAAAGTCTTAAACCGATCAAAACCTGCTGGATCTCGCTCCTTAGCAGCTTGCTTGAGGCTATTCTCCTCGGTGGGTGGGCCTGGTAATGGTCGAATAAACATCACCTCAGGATATTTTTGTAGTAACTTAATCGCTTCCTCAATCCAACTATAATTTGGGTCTTGATGTAACAGCATATCGCTATCGAAGTGCAGCATATAGTCAGATTCGGTGAGTTCTTTGATCCCAAAAATAGTACCGAGAATTGGATAGCCTTTGTAGTTGTGTGTCGGCTTTATATCACTGCCAAAATGTTGGCGATAGACTTTTTGGCGATAGTCGTCTGAGTAATTAAAATCTACGACTGTATCCACCACACCCGAACTCAACAATTGGTCGCAATAAGCTCTTAGTTGTTCCATAGTTCCAGTACCGGGACGGTTCACTTTGTCGCCTGTGAGTGGTGCGGTATCTACGGCTAACATTCGTTGTTTGAAGGGGAAATTACACGTTCTGACCAAGTGAGGGATGGTGTGCATCATAAAGGGGATGTCCGTCCGCGCCACCATAATCGACAGTGAACAAGTAGGAGATTGCATAAATTCCTCTGTTTTCAATACTGTTGGGAGAAGGTTTTCTTAAGGTAGGAGGTTTACTCAATAATCATAACCCTTACTATCTAAATGTCAACCGGTGAGGAGGTGGGTAGGGTGAAACTAATGAATTATCGCTTATGTTTGTTGATCTATCTGTTTTTCGTACCAATTCATCAAAGGGGTGGAACTAATCCCATGAATAACCACAGAAAGAATAACGGTGATATAAACAATCCAAGCCATTAATTCCGCTACTGAACCTTGTAAACCTTCACCGAGAGCATAGGTTAAATAGTAGATAGAACCCACTCCTCGAATTCCAAACCAACCAAAAAGTAATCGTTTGAGGGGATGATAGCTTGTTCCCATTGTAAAGATCCAAGTTCCCAAAGGTCGAAGAATAAAAATGAGTAACCCGGCGATCAAAACCGCAGCAGGAGCAAATCGAATCATGGGTTCAATTCGTAGTAACGTACCTAAGATTAATATGGTCGCCACTTCTAAAAGTTTCTCGATTCGTTCGATAAATTCTAGTTGAGAAAAAGGCTTTTCTTCGTGTTTATAAGTGCGCCGCGTGACAACTCCGGCGACAAATACGGCTAAAAAACCATATCCATTAATAATCTCGGTCAAGGAATAGGTGGCGAGAATAATGCTAATTGAAAGAAAATCTTCCATCAGTGTATCAGTCGGTCTGATTTTTAACAGTTGTTTGTCTATCCAAACAATAATTTTAGTCACGATAATTCCCATGACTATTCCGGCGAAAATTGCCCAGATTAAATCGACAGCAACCCACTGTTTAAACCAATTCTCCCAATTACTATCTTTTAACCAATGAATGCCAAAATAAACAAAAGGAAAAGCCAGCGCATCATTTAATCCGCCTTCGGAGGTTAAACCAAAACGAAGTTCATCGGGGTCGTGGGGATGATTGAGTTGAACTTCTGAGGCTAAAACGGGATCTGTTGGTGCTAAAATGGCTCCGAATAATATGGCTTCACCCCAACTGAATTTGAGGAGAAAGTGAGTAATTATTGCAATTCCAAAGATAGAAAAAGGCATTAAACCGGCAATTAAACGAACTGTTATATTCCACGAGGTTAGGTTTAACCGACGGTTCATTTTGAGTCCGCAGCTAAACAGAGAAATGATCACAACAAGTTCGCTTAAACGTTCTAAAAAATTAGCATTGGGTCTGAGGTTTATTAAATTCAATCCGTAGGGACTTAGAAGTATTCCTACTGCTAAATAGATGAGAGCGTAGGACAGGGGTAAACGGGAAATCCAACCGGAAGCCCAAGTAACGGCCAGTAAAACTAAACTAATTACAAGTAAAATCAGGATGTAAGTGTCCACGGATGAATTTAAAATAGAGTAAACTACTTACTAAATTATTCAATTTGTGATTAATCATGCTCTCTCATTAGGAAGATTTCGGAAGATAGATTAAATTTACTTTTTGATTGTTATTTGAAAATTTTAGCGATTACTTTGACAGAATAGCCCAACTTATAATAAACTATAATAAAGTCGATTATTGCTTGGATTGATCGGATTAAATTAAGATTGACCCTCGAACTCAACAATATAACTTTTGTCTTCAAACGTAACGCGATCGCCATGTACCAATTTACGTCCGCGAC
Organism: Lyngbya sp.; assembly: GCA_035285085.1. GTDB lineage: Bacteria > Cyanobacteriota > Cyanobacteriia > Cyanobacteriales > Microcoleaceae > Capilliphycus. The sequence continues at coordinate 43,310 of JAYKHV010000178.1, forward strand.
GGGTTTCTACTTCATCATTTACCAACACCCAACCGGACTGAATAATGAGTTTAGCTTGTCCTCCCGTTTGGGCGCAACCGACGAATTTAAGGAATTGGTCTAATTTAATTGTAGGTTCATCTGGTGGTGTCATTGTTATCTCCTGTTTTCCCTCCAAAAACCCGGCTTCTTAGAGAAACCGGGTTTTTTACATTGTATCAAATTTTGGCTATTAAGAGTATTCAGGACGCAAGCCTTGCGTCCCTACTTTCTTTCTAATTTAATTCTCTAAACGGCAACGGTTTGATTGAGTTTGGTTTGTGCGGCTAACACTTCTTGTCTTGCCCAATTATCAACCGCAATAATATCATCTAAGGATGGATTTTGACAGTTATCGGTTTGATGGCGATCGCAAACGTATTCTATCACTCTGGGAATATCTAAAAACTCAATTTTCTCCTCTAAAAACAACGCCACAGCCTGTTCATTTGCAGCATTTAAAACGGCTGGCATGGTTCCCCCCGCACGTCCGGCAGCGTAGGCTAACGGCATACAAGGATACTTTTGATTATCGGGCGCTTTAAAGGTTAAACTTCCGGCTTTCACCAAATCTAACTGTTCCCAATTTGTATAAATTCGCTCCGGCCAAGACATCGCATAAAGTATCGGTAAACGCATATCCGGCCAACCCAATTGAGCCAAAACGGAGGTATCTTGTAACTCAATTAACGAGTGAATAATACTCTGAGGATGAATGACAATCTCAATATTATCGTAATCCAAACCAAACAGAAAATGAGCTTCAATCACCTCCAATCCTTTGTTCATCATTGTGGCAGAATCAACGGTAATTTTACGACCCATTGACCAGTTGGGATGTTTAATCGCATCGGCGACTTTTACTTCCGCCAATTTCTCAACCGGCCAATCGCGAAATGCACCCCCAGAAGCGGTTAAAATAATCCGTCGTAAACCGCCTTTGGGAACCCCTTGTAAGCATTGAAAAATTGCCGAATGTTCGGAGTCGGCCGGAAGCAATTTGACGCCGTATTCTTGAATTAAAGGATTGACAACGGGGCCGCCTGCGATTAACGTTTCTTTATTGGCGAGGGCGATATCTTTTCCGGCTTTAATGGCGGCTAAAGTGGGCAGTAAACCCGCACAACCGACGATTCCGGTGACGACGGCTTCCGAGTTTCCATAACGGGCGACTTCGACGACTCCAGACTCACCGGCGAGTAAAATGGGTTGGGGATCGAGATCGGCGATCGCAGTTTTTAATTCGGATAATTTGCTTTCATCGCAGATGGCGGCGATTTCGGGGCGAAAGGTGCGAATTTGTTGGGCCAAAAGGGTGACGTTGCGACGGGCGGCGAGTCCAACGATTCTAAATTTGTCGGGATGATCGCTGACAATATCGAGGGTTTGTGTGCCGATCGAACCGGTTGAACCTAAAAGAGTGATGGCTTTCATATTATTTTAATAAGTTGTCAATTATTACCATATTACGATGCTTGATCCCCGAATCGTAAAAATCGGAATTTTGAGTCGAACCGTTGTAGGCTAGAGAAGAATATCAACGGGAGAGATGCGGATGGAACCCCAATGGATCGAGTGGGCGAAGGCGTTACAGGCGATCGCCCAAACCGGATTACATTTTGTTCAAAGCGAGTATGATGCCGAACGTTACCGCCAAATTCAAGAGATTGCGGCCGATATCTTTGCCCATCATACTAACACAAAAAAAGAGGTTATTGTCGATTTATTTTCTCAAGAATATGGCTATGCGACCCCAAAAGTTGATGTCCGGGGTGTGGTGTTTAAAGAGTCTAAAATATTGTTGGTTCGTGAGGTTTTGGATCATCATCGTTGGACGTTACCGGGCGGTTGGGCGGATGTGAATGAAACGCCGACTGAAGCCATTACCCGAGAGGTTTTTGAGGAATCGGGTTTTGAAACAAAAGTGGTGAAATTATTGGCGGTTTATGACCGTACAAAACAAAATCATCAGCCTCCCATGCCCTATCATGTTTATAAGATGTTTTTTCTGTGTGAAATTGTTGGCGGCGAGGCAAAATCGAGTTATGAAACGAGCGAAGTTGGATTTTTCGCCGAAGATAATATTCCCGAGTTGTCAATTTCTCGGGTTCTTCCCTCTCAAATACAACGCTTTTTTGAACATTATCAAAATCCCAATTTACCAACTGATTTAGATTAAAGTTACACGTTCAAAGGAAGCCATGATGAGTAACTTATCTTACAGAAAATTTACTTTAGAAACGGTCAAAGAAGCGTTTGGACTGACACTCGCAGAAAATCAAGACTTATTTGCAGAAGTTGAGACGGTTACACCTTCTGAAATTTTAACTACAATTTTACAAGAATATATTCCTCTGGCAACGGCAATTAATACCGAAAAAGCCCGTTCAGAATTTTTAATTTCTCAAGTTTTAGCAGATGTCAGACGAAAACTGAATTATCAAATTAGTTTGTTTTCTGGAACTGAATTTAATGTCAATTCCGAATTGGGATTACAAGGATATTGTGATTTTATCATTAGTTGTTCTCCTGAACAATATTTTATCACGGCTCCTGTGATTGCAATTATTGAAGCAAAAAATGAAAATATTATTCGAGGTTTGGGTCAGTGCGTGGCGAGTATGGTAGGCGTTCAACTGTTTAATGAGCAAGCCAAAAATGAGTTAAAAGTGATTTATGGTGCAGTCACAACGGGAACCGCTTGGAAGTTTTTAAAGCTGGAAGGTAAGACGGTTTTTATTGATAATATGGAGTATTATATTAAGGAGTTGAATAAAATTTTAGGCATTCTTTTACATCCCATTCAAATGTATTTAACTGATGCTTAAATGTTTACACCCGTAAATTAATTTACAGGCTAATATATAAAGTCAGTTCAAACCGAATAAAAAATTCAAAATAAATTAAAAATTTTAGTCTGATTGAGAGGAATTTGATGAACAGACAGGGATTTAATCCCTGGCTGTTTAACTCATCCTATCAAATTTAAGAACATGAACAATTGCTCGAATTTTCTAATAAAAAATTGGCTTGTTTAACATGGGTCAAAATTGCTTGTAGAGAAATTTGTTGCATCTCTGGGGAAACATTCGGTTCGGCGAGTAAATCTTCAATTCGAGTTTTAATTCTAGACAAAAGAGTAGTTAGAAGCTGCTCTGAAGCTTGATTTTGTTGGGTTTGAAAAGAGTTTAACCGTTTAGATAACAGAGTTTCAGGTGTTTCTTCTTCTGCTGTAAAGGATAAGGATGAAGAATCCGGATTATTGGGTTTGTAAATTTCTGGGGATGTTTTTTCAAGATTTTCTAAAGTTTGCTGTAAATTTAGCATAATACTATTCATTTCTATCGGATCAAATATTTTCAAGATCCGAGTTTGGGTAATTAAACCCAATCCTCTCCCCCAATTCCAAGATACAACTAACCGTCGAACATGATGTTTTTTCATCTCTTGATGAGCTTTCCAGAGAGAATCTTCGGGACTGAGTATAAATAAAGGTTGACTCATCACTTCTCGAACGATAGTCCGAGAAAAATTGATTTTTAGTAATTGAAATTGCAGAATATCTCGTTCGGTGACAATTCCAATCGGAAGATAACGATCATCGGTTTCGGGTTGGGTAATTACAACGCAACTCACTCTAAAACCTGACATCAATTGAGCAATATTTTCTAATGTTGCTGTTGGAGGCGCTTGAATAACGTTGGAAGTCATTATTTCCGAAACTCGTCGCAATTTTAACAAATGAATGGGTTGTAATACTTGACGAATTCGTTCGGGAGAAATCACCCCAATTAATCGCTCTTGTTCATCAACTATCGGTAAATGACGAATTTTATAACGTCGAAATAAAAATAAAGGTGCAAAGATATCTTGAAATGCAGTTGTTGGTAAAGTAATAACAGGTTGAGTCATCACTTCTTCAACGGTTGTGCTTTCAAAATCTATCCCTTGAGCCGTCATTCGGACAATATCTCGTTCGGTGAGAATTCCCCGTAGTTTTTCCTCCGCCATAACGAGAATACAACTCGACTTAAATCGGGGAAGTTGTGATATATTGCTGGATGTATTTTCATTGATCATTAAGCAACTGCTCCCCCGATAATGGTTCATGTGAGCGATCGCATCAATTAATCGAATTTCAGGTGCAATCATCAAAGGATGATGATCAATTGCATCTGTGAGCAGGGGTTCCCAGAGGAGAGAATCTTCAAGTTGCATGGTTGACAGCTCCAAACCAACGACTGACTACTATGCTAAACTGGAATGAGAGCAGCATTAAAACCTTTATAGATTTTCAAGGCTTTAAACCCTAGAAAAATTAGCATATAGAGGGATGTTACACCAAATCCCCCTAAATGCGAAATCTGTGTTTACATTTATTGCATTTAGGTGTACTATAGACGAATATTACCAAAGAATCGGCCTAAAGTCTGTTTTGTAAGCAACAAAACGATTGGAAAATTGACCGATTCCTATCTCTTTTAATGATGAGATTTTAACTCAGATGAGGTCTCGCTTGAGATGGTATTGGCACTTTCCGAACCCGAAGTTTTGTTATAAAGCCGATCCAAAACCCGCTTGACAGAAATTCGTCGCCATTGCTGACCTCGCTTGGTTTTATAACCTTTTTCATTCAACCAATTGGCTATTTGTTGTAGTGATTTCCCGGATTTATGATGACGACGAATTAACTCAATTATCTCTTGTTCACGGGGATTTTCTACCAGTTCACCATTAATAGAACACAAACCAAACGCAGGGGAACCGTAACCTGCATAACCACCACGAGCGGCTTTGGCTTTGCGTCCCTCTTCAAGTCGTTCCCAGCTTGAGAGGTAATTTAATTTCTCAGCAGTCATAACTCTGTTGTAAAGCATAGTCCACGATAATGAATCTATACTATACAAAAATCTCTATGTTTGTCTATATAATGGGGGTTTAAATTAATATTCTTTACCGATAATCCGTGAATTTTTTGGGGATTCAAGCTTGAAAGCTGTATATATTCGAGATCAAGATTTTGAGCGAGTGAAAAGTTAACAAGTTTTTTGTAGAAGTTGAATCAAGTGATGCTGAATCCTTCTACAATGAAAATTAAAAGCAATCAAACATTTCAATCGTAGCGAGAACTTCAGCATTTCATCAAACTTTGATTCAAAAGTTTTTTTAACCTTTTAAACAGGTGATTTCACCTGAACCAATCGATGTCCCGGTGTTTGAGGTTGTCCCAAACCATCGGTTAACGCATAACTAATCCCCAATAACCACATCCACACCGCCGGATAACGAGGTTCTAACCAAGGTTGAATCCATCGAGAAAAGCGAGGAACCCAACCGAAAAGCCCACTAATTAAGGCTAAAATCGTGAAATTCAAATAACTGACCATCCAACGTATGACTTCATTAACAGTAATAAAATCGAGAATCCAAAGTAATAGTTTGGGATTGGTTCGTGCGGCTTTTAAGGCTAACCGAGTAAACGTCCACCAATCCGCCCGATCTTTAATAAAAGTGTCTGCAACTGCTGTCGGTTCCGAGGCTAATAATCCAAAAAAAGTATTTAAAATCGAGTTGATTCGTTGCGGGGGTAAATGTTTGTCTGTGGGGACCATCATCCCCTTAGAAAACAGCCAGGTTACGGAAATATTGCTTTGATAAGCCCGAATTTGATTGAGATGTTTGACTTGCAAAAGATCGTGTTTTAAAGCGGTATTGAGTAAATCGGTTAAACGGGATAAATTCCGCACCAAAGAACCAAATCCGGTAAACACTAAAGGAGACTGAAGGGAAGCCGCATCTCCGATGGAAATTAAGCGATCGTAAGCCACTTTGCGATCGCGACTTCTGGCGCTAAAATGTCCGGGAATATAACCAAAAGTCGGTTTTTTCCAAACTAATTTATCCAAATCACAGCGACGATATTCGGGTAAAATAGTAAAAAAGTCTTCATACATTTCTAACAGCGAACCCGGATTTTTCGGATTAACTTGATGGTAGTGAAACAGATAAAACGTCAACTCATTTCCCCCGCCCGGAAACAATTCCCAAATCAGTTGACGTCCGCGAGAAATATCGCCGTGACTGTTCAAAACATCGCCATAATTTGCATCCCAAACATCCGGTTCAAAACCGCCATCAATCACCGCCCCAACCGTCGGACAAACGCTATCAAACGCCCGTCCTCCGTTCAGTTGCCAAGCAATAGGCGAAGCGGTTCCCATCGCATCGACCAACAGACGTCCTGTGGCAATTCGTTCGGATTTTGTGGGCAGATGAACCGTTTTAACAATAACATTATCGGGTGCAATATCGGCCCGAATAAATTCGGTTTCATCCCAAATTTCACCCCCCGCCTGACGCAATTTTTCCCCGCAAGAACGCAGTAATTTCTCCGCATCCAAAGCCACATTTAAAACCGTTGGAGTGTGGAGAATTGGGGCTTTAGCAATGGGAGGATTATTGGCATCAAAAAACTTATGAAATCCATCTTTATATTCTCGGGCGATCAAACTTTCGACCTCGGCTTTTGAGAACAATCCTAAATCAATTAAACTTTGTATTTCGCTGCGAGAAATATTCCACTCCCGATTCATCCGTCCAAAGGGCAACCGTTCAATTAATAAGACTTGATAGCCCAAACGTGCCATCACTGCCGCATGAATGACGCCCAACGCTCCCCCGATATAAATTAAATCATATTTGGGTTTAGAATTGCTGCTAGAATCTTGGGCAGAAAAGATGACTTGCTTGGGTGTTTTCGGATTTCTAACCCCTTCCCGCCACCGTTTTTCCCACCAATAAACCCGATGAAGATCGTATTCTCCATTGGGCATTTTTTGAAAGTATTTTGTCGTCAAAGGATAGTCGGGAGCTAACGCTTCAAAAATTGATTGTTGAGAGAGATCGATTTCTGGAGGTTCGGGATATTGATAAGGAAATTGTTGTCTGAGTTCAGTTTCTAGCTGTTTAATCAATAATCGTTCATCATTTTTCGGCGGATTTCCGACTCGAAAAACTTTTAAATAAGTCGTGCGTTGAACCGACCAAACGAACACTGAAAATTCGTTCAATTCGTCATTTTTAGCGTTAGTAGACGTAAACTTGAGACGAAAACCATCCGGGGTGATGTGTTTTTCTCCGGTTTCGGGTTGAAACTTATCCTGCAACCAGGTACAAACGCTTTTAGTATTGGGTGTGGGGATTTCTAGATAGAGAATTTCCTTCATGCTCATTTGTGATCAATTTGTACCTCAGTTACGAATCAAGTGACTCATCCTATCAATAGGGTAGGCTAAAAATAGCATTTTAGAAAGAGTCGAACGCTAAAGGTGTAACATTTATTGATGAACCTTTAGAATCAAGATATCATGGCAGAGTCAGTTCAAGTTGAAAAGTTGATCCAACAGCAGCGAGAATTCTTTGCGACAGGTCAAACGAAGAATGTCAACTTCCGTCGGGAACAACTTCAACGCCTTAAACAAGTAATTATAGACCATCAAGGCGATATTATTGCTGGAGTCAAAGCGGATTTGAACCGACCCGAATTTGAAGCTTATTTTGAAATTGCTTCAGTATCCGAAGTTAATTATGCCATTAAACACCTCAAATCTTGGACGAAACCAAAAAAAGTTCGGACTTCTCTCGCACAATTTCCCGCAACCGCCCAAATTTGTCCAGAACCTTTAGGTGTGGTTCTGATTATTGGGCCTTGGAATTATCCCTTTCAACTGATGATTTCGCCCTTAGTTGGGGCGATAGCTGCGGGAAATTGTGCGATTTTAAAGCCCTCAGAAATTGCGGCAAATACCTCTAAAGTTGTCGCCCAAATGATTCAAAAAACCTTCGATCCGGCTTACGTTGCTGCGGTGGAAGGTGGGGTAGAAATCAGTCAGGCTTTACTCGCTCAAAAATTCGATCATATCTTCTTTACTGGCGGTACAAAAATCGGTCAAATTGTTATGGAAGCCGCAGCCAAACATCTAACTCCCGTGACTTTAGAATTGGGCGGAAAAAGTCCCTGTATTGTTGATAGCGATGTTCAGCTTGATTATGCCGCAAAACGCATCGCCTGGGGTAAATTTATCAATGCAGGACAGACTTGTATTGCACCAGATTACTTGTTAGTCAATCGTCAAATTAAAACCAGTCTGTTAGAAAAAATCAAAGAAAACATTCAAGAGTTTTACGGCGAAAATCCCGAAAAAAGCCCTGACTATTGTCGGATTATTAGCCCAGGACACTTTAACCGTTTGGCTGGATTTTTACAAAATGGTAAAGTGATTGTGGGCGGACAAACTAACCCGGAAGAGAAATATATTGCACCGACGGTTTTAGATGGGGTTTCTTGGGATGATTCGGTGATGCAAGATGAAATTTTTGGGCCGATTTTACCCGTTTTAGAATATAATGATTTGGGAGAAGCAATCTCGCAAATTAACGCCCGTCCCAAACCCTTGGCACTCTATTTCTTTTCTAAAGATAAAGCCAAACAGCAACACGTTCTTCAAAATACTTCATCGGGAGGGGTTTGTTTGAATGATACCGTTATGCAGTTTTCAGGAACTTATCTTCCCTTTGGAGGAGTCGGAGAAAGCGGGATGGGTAGCTATCATGGAAAAGCCAGCTTTGATAGGTTTTCTCACTACAAAAGTATAATCAAAAACACCTTTTTGATTGATTTGAATTTACGTTATGCACCCTACAAAGGAAAAGTTTATTTGATTAAAAAGATTCTGGCCGGACTTTAAAAGTTTGAGGTAAAATTTTAATGAATTTCTACAGCGTCCATAAATTAAAATGAACAGCCGCGATTTGATTTTAAATTCCGTTCGGAAAAATCAACCCAATTCAGACGTTAAACTTCCTGAAATTCCCGTATTTAACAACAACTCAGAACCCCTAATTTATCAATTCAAAACTCATCTCGAACGCATGGGAGGACAATCTTTTGAAGTCTCCAATATCGAGGAAATAAAAACCAAAATTAATAAACTTTATCCCGATGCAAAAATCATCTGTTCAACCCTTCCCGAAATAACCGGAAATAAACCCATTCAACCCGAAACTCCTCCCCACGAATTCGCCGATGTTGATGTTGCTATTGTCCGGGGAAAATTTGGAGTCGCAGAAAATGGGGCGGTGTGGTTAACTCACGAAGATTTAGTTGTAAATGCGTTGGGTTTTCTCTCTGAACATTTAATCATTTTACTCGACTCAAAACAGCTAGTTAGAGATATGCACCAAGCCTATCAACGCATAGAATTAACTCAAACCTCCTACGGTGTTTTTATGGCTGGACCTTCGGCGACGGGAGATGTAGAAGCGGTGATTATTCGCGGCGCCCAAGGGGTTCGGAGTTTAACCGTTTTTTTGCTGTAAAATTAACTGATTTAAAACCATGAAAGTCGGTCTTTTTATTCCCTGTTATATCGATGCGTTCTTTCCAGAAGTGGGAATAGCAACGCTAGAATTATTAGAAAAACTCGGCGTAGAAATTGAATATCCCCTCGACCAAACCTGCTGCGGTCAACCGATGGGAACCAACGGCACCCAACAACAAGCAGCCGCAACTGAACGGGTGTTTGTAGACTGTTTCAAAGACTATCAATATATTGTCAGTCCTTCGGCGAGTTGTGTTTATCATGTCCGTGCAAATTTAGACGCCATTCCCCAAACTTCTGAGGTGCAAAATGTTCGTCAAAATATCTACGAATTGGTTGAATTTATACACGATATCCTCCAAATTAACAGCTTTCCTTGGGCAGAATTTCCCCACAAAGTTGGCTTGCACAACAGTTGTAGTGCTATTCGGAAACTCGGAACATCTCGACCGTCTGAGTTAATGATCGCCTCTTTTTCTAAAAGTCAAACCCTCTTAGAAAAGGTGAAGGGGATAGAATTTGTAACTTTAGATCGTCCCGACGAATGTTGCGGGTTTGGGGGGACCTTTTGCGTGTTTGAAGAAGCGGTTTCTGCTCAAATGGGGTATGATAAAGTTAACGATCATTTCCGCAACGGTGCCGAATATATTGTATCGGGGGACATGAGTTGTTTACTCCACCAAAAAGGCATCATTGACTATTATAAAATTAACCTAAAAACAATTCATATTGCTCAAATTCTCAACGGTTCTCAACTATGACTAAACCCGTTAACCAAGCGGCAGCAGCCGAACAGTTTTTACAAGACCAAAAACGCGCCCAACAATATGATAAAATTCTCTGGAATGCCAGACTAAAACGGGATATTGGGGCGGCTTCTGTTCCCGAATGGGAAGAATTGCGCGAAATTGCTTCACAAATAAAAGAATATACACTTACCCATTTGGCGGACTATTTAGAACAGTTTGAAGCCAACGCCAAACAAAACGGAATACAGGTTCATTGGGCGAAAGATGGGGCGGAACACAATCAAATTGTTTATAATATTCTTAGCAGCCATAACGTTAAATATTTGATAAAAAGTAAGTCCATGCTGCAAGAAGAATGCGGTATGGTTCCCTTTTTAGAATGTCAAGGAATTAGCATTACAGAATCGGATTTTGGAGAACGTATTCAACAACTGGATCGAGAACCTCCGAGTCATATTGTGATGCCGGCTATTCACAAAACCCGTCAGGATGTGGCGAAGTTATTTGCAGAAAAAATAGACACCGACCCCAACAATGATGATCCCCATTATCTCAATGAAATGATGCGACAAAATACCAGACCCCGGTTTTTACAAGCCGATGCGGGGATGACTGGGGTTAATTTTGCGATCGCGGAAACGGGCAGTTTTGTCGTGTGTACGAACGAAGGTAACGCCGATATTGGGGCGAATGTTCCCCCGCTTCATATTGCCAGTATGGGCATTGAAAAATTAATCCCAAAAGTTGAACATTTGGGGGTATTTATTCGCCTGTTGTCTCGGAGTGCTTTGGGTTCTCCGATTACTCAATATACTTCCCATTTTACCAAACCAAAACCGGGCGGTGAAATACATTTAGTTATTGTTGATAATGGCAGAAGCGAACGGTTGGGAATGGCGGATTTTTGGTCTTCTTTAAAATGTATTCGCTGCGGCGCTTGTTTGAACACTTGTCCGGTTTACCGTCGCAGTGGGGGTTTAAGTTATGGGGCGGTTTATTCGGGTCCCATTGGAATGGTTTTAGACCCAACTTTTGATGCTAAAAAATACAGCAATTTACCCTATTCTTCAACCCTTTGCGGTTCCTGCGGGGATGTTTGTCCGGTGAAAATAGATCTCCCCGAACAAATTTATAAATGGCGTCGGGTGATGGCGGAAAAACACTTACTTTCTTTCCCCCGTCGAGAAAGTATGAAAGCTGCGGGGATGGTGTTGGGAAATCCTCTACTTTATCGCTTTGCCGAAAATGTGGTTATTCAGAAACTAATGAAGTATTTTCCCTTTTTGTTTTCAAGTAAAATCTTAAATCCTTGGGTGCGACATCGGGCGTTACCAACGGTTCCCAAACAAACGTTTAAACAGTGGTATCTTGAAAACCGTCAAAAGTAGGGTGCATCAAAAAACAACAATTTGGTGATTACCCCAAGTTATATGAAATCCTTAAGTATTTGCGTGACTATGATCGATGGGGAGGTGGGGAGAGACCGGAGGTGGGGAGAGACCGGAGGTGGGGAGAGACCGGAGGTGGGGAGATCTTGCCTTTTGCAATTCGCGCATGATTGCAATTCGCGCATGATTGCCTGAAAAACTGGTCACTGGTCACTGATAACTGCTAACTGTAAACCTGTCCCCTCTTTTCCTATTGATGAAAGCATCAAACTTCGCTACAATAATCAGACGTGAGTTAAAACGAGTCGAGAGATCGTGGTCTGTGGAAACAGTTGCCTCATCACATCTTGTTAAGTTGATGAAATGTGTGCTAGTGAGAAGCCAGTCAAGCTGGTAAGATACGAGGATATATCCGTTTGACCAGGCTCTATAATTAAAAACCCCTACCAACCGTAACAATGGGATCAAAGCGAATGGCTACAAAAATTGCTGATAACCCCGAAAAGCAAAAAGCATTAACTCAAGTTCTCAACCAAATTGAGCGGAACTTTGGAAAAGGATCGATCGTCCGTTTAGGCGATGCTCCCCGCATGAAAGTGGAAACCATTCCCAGCGGAGCATTAACCTTAGATTTAGCCCTCGGTGGGGGGATACCCAAAGGACGGGTAATAGAAATATACGGGCCAGAAAGTTCCGGTAAAACCACTTTAGCATTACACGCGATCGCCGAAGTCCAAAGAGCCGGAGGAGTCGCCGCCTTTGTCGATGCCGAACACGCCCTCGATCCCAGTTACGCATCCGTTTTAGGCGTTGATATCGAGAACCTACTGGTGTCTCAACCCGATACCGGAGAAATGGCGTTAGAAGTCGTCGATCAACTGGTGCGTTCAGTTGCAGTTGATATCGTTGTTATTGACTCCGTAGCCGCTCTGGTTCCCCGTGCAGAAATTGAAGGGGAAATGGGAGATGCTCACATGGGGTTACAGGCGCGTTTAATGAGCCAAGCCCTGCGGAAAATTACCGGTAATATTGGAAAGTCGGGTTGTACGGTAATATTCCTCAACCAATTGCGTCAGAAAATTGGGATTACTTACGGAAACCCCGAAACCACAACGGGCGGAAATGCGCTGAAGTTTTACTGTTCGGTGCGGCTGGATATTCGCCGGATTCAAACCTTGAAAAAAGGCTCGGATGAATACGGAATTCGCGCTAAAGTTAAAGTTGCCAAAAATAAAGTTGCTCCTCCTTTCCGCATTGCCGAATTTGATATTATTTTCGGAAAAGGGATTTCAACTTTGGGCTGTTTGGTGGATTTAGCCGAAGAAACAGGGATTATTAAACGCAAGGGTTCATGGTATAGCTACAACGGCGATAACATCGGTCAAGGTCGGGAAAAAACCATTATTTACATGGAAGAAAATCCCGAATTTACCGCTCAAATTGAGAAATTAGTCCGCGAAAAATTAGATGGCGGTGCAGTGGTTTCTTCTAATTCAGTCGGACACGCTGAGGATTCTGATTACGATTATGATGATAATGGAAGCGGAGGAGAAGAAGAATAAAGTCAACGTTTTTCTGATTAGTAAATAGGAGTTAGGGTTTAGAAGTTATCCTCTATTGTGAAATTAGAACACCCTAATTCCTATTAATTATAACTCGAAAATTTGAAAATTAAAACACAGAAAATATAACCTCCTCGGCTTGTTTTGAGGGGGTTTTTCACTGATTAAATGAGTTTATAAAAGCTTGTACTCCTCAAAATAAAAAGTATTTTTGATAAATAGCAAACGTAAAATTATCCGTAAAATTACCGAATTTTAAGCCGCTAAAGATACAAACAAAATTCCATAGTTTTACGAATGACTCGCCAACTTTTTCGGTACATAATTGGCATAGATGGAATTTTAAGCTTTGTCAACTTCCTTAAGCCCAATCTCTGAGGAAGTTCGCAATTCGGATACGCTTGGTTAGGGTCATCGATAATATCTGGTGATCTGGTCGTTCTTTTTGGGTGGGTAGAAGGGGCGATCGCCAAGACATTAAATTAACTGTTTTTTGATTCACTTACACCGAGAAAATCATGGCTCTCAATCCCGGAGATATTGCATTCGTTCAATATAATGCTGACCAAACAGATAATTTTGCGTTTGTTGCTTTGGTAGATATTCCCGCAGGGGAAGTTATCAAGTTCACCGATAACGGGTGGAAAGCTGATAACAGTTTTCGTACAGGGGAAGGAACTATCACCTGGACTTCGCCTTCGGGTGGTGTGAGTGCGGGAACAGTTGTTAGTATAACTACCTCGCCTTCTGCTTCCGAAGGTTCGGTTTCTGAGACTCTCCATCTTAATTTCTCTGCCAGTGGCGACCAGATTCTTGCTTATCAAGAAATCTCTGGATCTATTAGCTTTATTGCAGCGTTAAACAATGAAGGTGAAGGAACTACAACTTGGCAAGCGGATGCAACTAACACCAATACTTCCGCCCTACCTCAAGGTTTAACAAACGGAGTCAACGCCATTGGTCTGAATGAAATTGACAACGCCAAGTACAATGGAACCCTCCTGAGCGGAACGAAAGAAGAATTACTCGCAGCAATCAACAATCCGGATAACTGGACGGGAAGTGATACCGATAATCAAACTTTTACTGAAAAATTTACGATTCATAGCGGTAGTTCTGCGGACAATTCCTCAGATAATTCATCCGACGATTCTGTAGACAATTCTTCAGACAATTCATCCGACGAGTCTGCGGATAATTCTTCAAACGATACATCGAATGATTCGGCGGATAACTCATCGGATAATTCCTCGGACAGTTCTTCAGACAATTCTTCAGACAATTCCTCGGACAGTTCTTCAGACGATTCTTCCGACAATTCTTCAGACAGTTCTTCAGACAATTCTTCAGACAATTCCTCCGACGATTCTTCCGACAATTCTTCAGACAATTCTTCAGACAGTTCTTCAGACAGTTCTTCAGACAATTCCTCCGACGATTCTGTAGAAAATTCCTCGGAGAATTTCTCCGACAATTCTTCAGACAATTCTGTAGAAAATTCTTCAAACGATACATCGGACGATTCTGTAGACAATTCCTCGGACGATTCTGTAGACAATTCCTCGGACAGTTCTTCAGACAATTCTTCAGACAGTTCTTCAGACAGTTCTTCAGACAATTCCTCCGACGATTCTGTAGAAAATTCCTCCGACGATTCTGTAGAAAATTCTTCCGACAATTCTTCAGACAATTCCTCGGACAGTTCTTCAGACAATTCTGTAGAAAATTCTTCAAACGATACATCGAATGATTCTGTAGAAAATTCCTCGGAGAATTTCTCCGACGATTCTTCCGACAATTCTTCAGACAATTCATCCGACGATTCTGTAGACAATTCATCCGACGATTCTGTAGACAATTCCTCGGACGATTCTGTAGACAATTCATCCGACGATTCTGTAGACAATTCATCCGAAAATTCCTCGGAGAATTCCTCAGACAATTCTTCAGACAGTTCTTCAGACAATTCCTCCGACGATTCTGTAGAAAATTCCTCCGACGATTCTGTAGAAAATTCTTCCGACAATTCTTCAGACAATTCTTCAGACAATTCCTCCGACAGTTCTTCAGAAAATTCTTCAAACGATACATCGAATGATTCTGTAGAAAATTCCTCGGACGATTCATCCGACGATTCTTCAAACGATACATCGAATGATTCTGTAGAAAATTCCTCGGAGAATTCCTCGGAGAATTTATCCGACAATTCTGTAGACAATTCCTCCGAAAACTCCTCCGAAGATTCTGGGGAGAATTCTTCAAACGATACATCATCGAATGATTCTGTAGAACATTCTTCAAACGATACATCGAATGATTCTGTAGAACATTCCTCGGAGAATTCCTCGGAGAATTTATCCGACGATTCTTCCGACAATTCCTCCGAAAACTCCTCCGAAGATTCTGGGGAGAATTCTTCAAACGATACATCGAATGATTCTGTAGAACATTCTTCAAACGATACATCGAATGATTCTGTAGAACATTCCTCGGAGAATTCCTCGGAGAATTTATCCGACAATTCTTCAAACGATACATCCGAAGATTCTGGAGAGAATTCCTCTAACGATACATCGAATGATTCTGTAGAACATTCCTCGGAGAATTCATCCGGAGATTCTGGAGAGAATTCTTCAAACGATTCATCAAATGATTCATCAGACAATTCCTCACAGGATACATCAAACGATTCTGGAGAGAATTTCTCAGACAATTCCTCTAACGATTCATCAAATGATTCATCAGACAATTCCTCACAGGATACACCCGACGATTCTACGGATGACACGTTAAATGATTCATCAGATGACACATCGGATAATTTCTCAAATGATTCATCTACTGACGCATCGAACGATTCATCAAACGATTTATCTACTGACGCATCAAACGATACAGATGAATCGAGGGAAGAAGGTTTGCAATTGCAACCAATTCCCCAACCGACTTTTGTTGAAACCTCAACAACTCCTGTTACAGAGGTGAGTTTCTATGACCCAACTGACTTTATTCCTGCTATTACTAAACCTGCTACACCATCTAACACTGCGGCTAACGTTAGTTCTGCTAATTCTAATCCCGAACCGACTCCCAATGCAGATGTAATTGTTGGGGATGAAACCGATAATGAAATTATTGCCTTTGGAGGGGATGATATTGTTAACGGTGGTAGTGGTAACGACTGGGTGAGTGCCAACCAAGGCAATGATACCGTTGATGGAGCAGAAGGTAATGATACCATTTATGGCGGAAAAGATCAAGATGTTGCTTTTGGTTCCGATGGCAACGACTGGTTAAACGGTAACATCGGTTCGGACTTCCTCGATGGCGGCGAAGGCGTTGATACCCTGTATGGCGGTCAAAACAACGATACCCTCGACGGTGGAGGCGGTAACGACTGGTTAAACGGGAATTTGGGTTCCGACTTCGTTGGCGGAGGCGAAGGCGAGGATATGGTCTACGGGGGTACTGATGGGGATACCCTCACAGGTGGAAGCGGAAACGATACCCTCTCCGGTAACATTGGCAATGATGTCATCGAAGGAAACGACGGAAACGACCTCATCTATGGCGGTCAAAATAACGACACGGTTTCCGGCGCTCAGGGGAACGATAGCGTTTATGGCGACTGGGGTGATGACATCGTTGATGGTAACGAAGGAAACGACCTGTTGGAAGGGGGTCAAGGCAATGATACCCTTGACGGTGGAGAAGGTGACGACGAACTCACAGGCGGAAACGGCAACGACCTATTACTTGGTGTCGAAGGTACTGATAGTTTAACAGGAGGAGAAGGAAGCGATCGCTTTGTTCTTACCTCTGGTTTCGGCCCCGATCTCCTGACTGACTTCACCGACGGCGAAGATATTATTGTTCTTGATGGGGGTTTAACGTTCGAGCAATTGACTCTCACTCAAGATAACGGTTCAACTCTGATTTTAGTTAATTCCGAACTTTTAGCAACCCTCGAAGGCGCCGATATCGGCTTGATAACCGCCAACGACTTCACGACAGTTGTTGCTTGATATTTCCTAGAATTTTAAACTTTTAAAGACGGTGGAACCTCTCAAAATCAAAGTTCCACCATTTTTTTCAACTACGGAGTGAGAGCCATTCCTGTTGGTTTCCCAACCACTTCTCCGCGCAACATCCGTCCGGCGGCTTCGAGTAACTGTTCTTCGAGATAAGGCTTGGTAAAATACCCTCTCGCACCCAATTGATAAGCCATCTGGCGGTGTCGATCCGCACCCCGAGAAGTTAACATCGCGATCGGTAAATCAATCAAAGCCGGATCTTTCTGCATCCGAGACAACAACTCTAACCCATCCATCCGAGGCATTTCAATATCGCAGAAGACCAAATCACAAGGTAAACCCGACTTAAGTTTTTCCCAAGCTTCTTTACCATCTCGCGCTTCTTCGACCCGATAACCGGACTTTTCAAAGGTAATCGATAACAGACTCCGCACGGTAATCGAATCATCTACAATTAATACCGTTGGCTGATTCTTCTGTTGTTGCTGTTCGGGCGGCGCTGAAATACCCGTTGGCCAAGGAGTCGGTTCTTTGCGAATCCGACCCATTGCCAAATCAATCAGTTCAAGAACATCGGCGATCGCCACAATTTGACCATCCCCGAGAACCGTTGCACCCGCCACACCTACAGGCTTCGGTACAGGCCCTTCAAGTTGCTTAATCACAATTTCCTGTTCCGCCAACACCTGATCGACCATCACCGCCAAATAGGTTCCCGCCGATCGCAAAACGATCACCGAAATCATATCCTCCTCGGTATTGGTTCCATAGACATTACCCCGTCCCAGATGCCGTTTATAGGTCAACAACTCTCGCAAATGACGGAAAGGAAGCAACGAACCCCGCCATTCCAAAGCCTGTTTCCCATCGGCCATCATCCGAATTTGCACAGCTGGAACATCAATCATCTCCTCAACCCCATCCATCGGAAACGCAATTCTGGCGCGATCGCTAATACAACACAACGCGCGGGAAATGCTCATATTCAACGGCAGACGAATGGTAAACGTCGTTCCCTTACCCAAAGTCGAATCGGTGGTTATCGTGCCTCTAATCTCATTTAAACTGGTTCTCACCACATCCATCCCCACACCCCGACCCGAAAACTCATCGACTTGATCTTTCATACTAAAGCCGGGATGGAACAGCAAATCATAAACATCCAAATTCGACATCACAGCGGCTCGTTCCGGTGTTACCAATCCCTTCCGAATCGCCTTTTCCTTGACTTTCTCGATATCAATTCCCGCCCCATCATCAGAAATGGAAATCACCGTTTGATTCCCTTGGTGAAACACCTTAATCATAATCCGACCATTGGGAGACTTTCCGGCTGCCATCCGCACATTTTGGGGTTCAATCCCGTGAGTAATGGCATTATTCACCAAATGAATCAACGGATCGTGCAGTTTCCCCAAAAGCATCTTATCAATTAAAGTATCTCGACCTTCGACATACAATTGAGCCTGTTTCCCACACTTAATGGAAATATCCCGTACCGGACGCGCCAACCGATCCGCTTCTTGGGCAAAAGGTTCCATTCTCGCTTTTGTCAACCCTTCCTCAAGCTGAGTCGTTACCTGTCGCAGTTGACGGCTAACTTGATCGGCTTCTTCGACCAAAAACTCAATATCAGCGGCAGACTCTCGAACCCGCACCACCAACTCAATAATTTCTTGAGACAAAGTATGAAAAGGCGTAAACCGATCCAACTCCGTTGATTCAAAATCGTCATACAACCGAGCAATTGGATCGTCAATTCGATTTTTGGAGTGTTTATCATCTATACGACTCGGCGTATTCCAGACCGAATGTTTGCGTCCGGATAGCAGCGAAATTTCCAACAGACTCCGCTCATAAAAATCCTGCATCCGCTGTCCGACATCGCTCAACAGCGACACCTGATCGAGCAAATTATCCAAAAACTGTCGCATCCGTTCTTGGTCTTGCTCTAAACTATTACGATTAACAACCAATTCACCCATCAAGTTACTGAGGTTGTCGAGTTGCTTCACCGGAACTTTGGCGATCGGTTCAAACACCCGAGTTTGTTTAGCCGTACCCCGTTGTCGGATCGCTGTTCCACCCGTTCCTGGGGAGCCTTCATCACCCCCGAGTAATCTTTCAAGTTCAGCAAATTCATTCTCTTCTTCTTCGAGATCCTCATGATCTTCGTCTGAAACGTCGATCCCATCTTCGGTTTGTAACAAAGCATCGAGATCGGTAAATAGACCTTCTCCCTCCGTTTCGGCGCCCTTTCCTAAAGTTAGATGGCTATCTAAACTTTCAGTTGACTGGGTTTGATTGAGCAACGCTTCTAATTCGTCAAAATCATCTGTTACCCCTAAAGTTCCAGAAGTTGGGCTGGGTTGGGGTTCAGTCCTTTGCTGGGGTTGACCGTCTGTTTCCGAGTCAAGTTCGCCAAACAACTCGATAAACAAGTTATCAGAATCAAGTTCCGAAGTCGTCGGGGCTGTTACCCGTCGTGAAGCCGAGGGAGTCTCTGGTGTGGGCATGGTCTGTGCAGTTAAGTTGGGGACTGTTTCTGTCTCTACATCCCCACTAATCAGTTGTTCAAACCAGTCCGAATCATCATCGGAGGAGAGGGCCGAAGAACGCTCCTCAACAACCGGGGGTTTCGAGGAGGAAGGTACAGAGGTGGTCTGCAATGTCTCTGCCTGAGAGACCTCAAATAAATCCTCAAAACTGAGGTTTTCTAATTCTAAATCGGATACAGAAGCCGTTGCTGGGCTAGAAGTCGATCGAGACTGAGAACTCTGCCGCGAACCGGACGCCCCTATCTTGAGCAGATCGTCAAAATCTGTTGCGTCTAGAGCAACGCTAGGGTCTGCTTTACCCGCTGAGGACTGGTTAACCCTTGATGGCAGTTTAGACCCGCTTGCAGGCGATTTTTCAGGGGAAGAGTCACAGAGATCGAGTTTCTCTGACTCTTCAACAAACAGATCCAAAAAGTCGCGATCGACAGGGGTATTTGTAGCTCGGCTATCGGAGGAGTCTAATTCTGAGGGTTCGATCAGATGTTCTTCTTGCCAACTGTGTTCGATCAAGCTCTCTCCTTCAAACAGATCCGCAAGGCTTTTTAATTCTTCGGGTGCGATTTCTGGGCCTTTGGGTGTCGGTTTGGAAGCATCTACTGTGGGTTCAGCCGCAGACCAATTCTCCAAAAAAGACAGATCAATGTCGTCGTCTTCTGTGGAGTTTACATCTTTTGTTGATGGGGGGATTTTGGTGTCAGCCGCTGACGGTTTGGTTGGGGATAGGATTTCTAAATCTTCTACTGGGCGATGACTCCGCGCCAAGACTGGGGTTTTTTGAGCCGAACGGCTGCTGAGTTGTAAGTTATGCTTGGGTAAAGTTGGCTTGATTGGGGATTCGGTAGACTTCGGTAACAGAGCTTTGAGTTCGGAGCTAACCTCGATTTTTGCTTCTTGATTTTCTAACACCAACTCTTGAGCTTGCTTAATGGCTTTAATGGTGATCGGAGCCAGTGTAGAATAACTATTTTGCGGCCTGGCGATCGCCCGTTCAACGGTGGCGATAAATTTTGCCCAGTTTGACAGATCGAAAGTTTCCCCGGCCCGGGCTAAACTGCGACAAATTTCAATCAAAGCTTTGCGGTTGGAGGGATTTTCCCCTTGTCTAAACAGTTGCAGCATTTCCCGCAGTTGATCGGGAACATCACTGCGGAAAAATAATTCTTCTGCACTATTTTCCGGGGGTTTGGATGCGATCGCGCTCCGGGTCTCCACCACCTGCGGGGCTGCCATTGCTGGGATTTTGGCAATCACCGTCGGTGGACTGAGGGAGAGTTCGGTGAGGACGACTTCATGGTGTTCGGCCAAAGACTGAAGCTGAGAGTTCAGGCGATCGAAGGTGGGTTCGATTTTTTGGAGTAAACTGCTTCCGACTTCATCGGTTAATCCATAGGGACTCGACAAACTTTCAATCAGAGCTTTGAGCGTATCAGAAACTTCTAAAAATGAAGATTCTAACTCTTGATCGACTTGTACCCGAGACTGAGCTTGAATTTTTTCGAGTATTTTGAAGCTATCTTCTAGACGATGAGCAGTTGTTTGAATACTGGTTAATCCCAACATTGCTGCTCCGCCTTTTACCGAGTGCGCCGCCCGATAAACTTCATACAGCAAGTCAGGATCTTCAATAGTAGACTGTAATTTCAGCAATCCTTGTTCGATTGTATCCAGGTGATCTTGCGCTTCTTCAATAAAGTATCCCAGGATGCGTTGTTGTTGTTCGGCTTGCATAATTCATCATTAAAAAATAAAGGATTTCAAATTTGAGATGTTCACCAACTGCCTCTTGTACGATTGCATGATTGCCCCTTGCCTCTTTTTCTATTTCTATTTTCGCTCTGACGGATCGACTCGGAACCGTTCGACGGAAGTGAGCAGATCTCGGGCTACACCTACTAGGTTACTCAATGCATTAGAAACTCGGTGGGCTTCTTGAGACGTTTCTTGAGCGCTATGTTCCACCGCTTGCATCACCTGTGCCACCGCCCGAGCGGTTTCATTTTGTTCTACCGTATCGGCGGTAATTGATCGCACCAAAACATCAATCCGGTTGGTCACTTGAATGATATCATCAAGCGATCGCTTGGCTTGTTCGGCCAGTCGCGTCCCATCGATCACCTGTTGGTTGCCTTCTTCCATCGCCATCATTACCGAGTTGGTCTGACTCTGAATTTGCATGACGATTTGTTCAATTTCTTTAAGAGATTTTGCCGAACGGTCTGCCAATTGTCGAACTTCATCGGCAACGATCGCAAAACCCCGTCCGGCTTCTCCGGCGCGTGCGGCTTCAATACTGGCGTTTAAAGCCAGTAAATTCGTTCGGGAAGCGATGGTCGAGATGATGGCGACAATTTTAGAAATTTCTTGAGACGACTCGGCCAACCGTTTCACCTCGCGGGTCGTTTCCGCCACCGTTTCGCGAATCTTCAAAATCCCGGCAACGGTCATTTGTACCGCTTCTCCCCCTTTAGTCGCCACAGCCGCCGCACTTCGCGCCACCTCTTCGGCTTCTCTAGCACTATCGGCAACCCGTTGAATGGCATCGGTTAGCACCTGTACCGAATTGAGGGTTGCGGCCAATTCTTCGGCTTGTCGCAGAGCATCTCCGGCGACATCTTTAGCAAACGTCGCACTATCGGTTGCCCCTTTACTCACCTGACGCGCCGCCTGTTTGACTTGAACGACGATTTCGCGCAGGTTTTGAATGGTTAAGTTAAACGAGTCGGCCACCGCCCCCAACACGTCTGCGGTGACTTCTGCCGTTACCGTTAAGTCACCTCGGGCGGCTCCTTCTACATCATCGAGTAAGCGAATCACTTGCCGTTGGAGATTTTCTTTGGCTTCTTCTTGTTCTTCGGCTTTGCGTTGGGCTTCGGCGGTGGTGGTTTCAATAAACTGAGCCATGTGGTTAAATTTCGCCGACATTTGACCCAATTCATCGGTTGCATAAACCGTCGCTCTGGCTTTTAAGTTGTTGCGAGAAATTGCATCAAATTGGTGCTGTAAATCAAGGGAAGCTTTCGACATTTGTCGGGCGGCAATATTACCCATACCCCAAGCGCTCAAAAAGCTGGTCACTCCGGCAACGGCGGTGACGATCCAACCTGTGGTTCGCAGGGAATTAACCACCTCACGTTCTTGATTGAGAGCGGCGGTTTGCGTCATAATATTGGTTGCGGTTGCCACCAAAATCAGAGTCGCCACTCCCGAGCCGAGCGCCGTGTACAGAAACTTGACTTTAAAGACTTTATTTTCCAGGAAAGCAAACGGCCCCTGTTCAACGGTAACGGCCATTTCCCCCGGATCGTCAATTTGGGAGGTAAAGGTGGTAACGACTTCTTGATCGAGGGGAACGTTAAACAGTTCATCGTTACTAATGGCGGAGTTGTCTCGATCTAAGGCGCTGCTGGCGGTTGCCACAAAATCACTATTGACTTCTTCGTTAAAGCCCGAGGTGTCCGAAAGAAAGGCGGATTCTTCAACCCGGCTGGCTTCAAAATCCGGCAAATTTCCCAGCTCATCAAACTCATCAAAATTCTCGAGAAAGTCATCTTCATCGAGGTTTTCAGAGTTCGTATCGAGATCATCTGGCACTCCGATGTCGTCGTCGGAGAATTGATCCACTTTTGAGCGATGGCTGCCATTACTTGCGGAATATTCGGACAAC
Source organism: Lyngbya sp. (assembly GCA_035285085.1). Taxonomy (GTDB): domain Bacteria; phylum Cyanobacteriota; class Cyanobacteriia; order Cyanobacteriales; family Microcoleaceae; genus Capilliphycus. The sequence goes on from JAYKHV010000178.1 coordinate 66,663, forward strand.
TCTCCAAAAGAGTCATCATCAAAGGCATCCAAGCCAAAACTCTCGGGTATTTCGCTTTCGACAAATACCCGGTCGTTGTCTAAACTGCCATTGTTGCTGCGCGTGGACTCGGGAGAAATAGAGGATTTGTGGAACACCGGGGATGTGGAGTCCTCATCGGCATCAATACCCGGGTCTGCCTCTATGTTCATGTCTTCGAGGGAAAATCCCCCCTCTTCGTCCAACTGAAAATCATCCTCGTCGATTAACCCCGAAGGACCCATCAGCAAAGTTTCCGCTTCCGCATCCGCCCCTTGCAGGTCTTCGTCGAATTCATCTAGGGGAGAAACATAGCTTTTACCGTTGGTCTGTTCGGTCAGCTTGGCGGTGCGAGTGGGGGCATCTGATGAACTGAAGTGCAGGTCTGCCGAATCTTCGAGAGATTGAAAGATATCATCTAAATCGGCGTTAAATTCATCGAGGTCTAGGCCTTTATCCGGGGAAGACCCGACGCCAACGGACTCTTCGGCAAACCCCGCAGGCGAAGAATGATCGACTGGCGGTTGGGTTTGGGGCCGACCGTTTTGTTCGCCGACGCTCTCGGCGGCTGGGATGTCGTCGTCGAGATTGCCCAATTCCATGATGTCATCGAGATCGAAGGCTTCCTCTGAGGGAGTCTCAGCCCAGTCTTCCTGGGAATGGGTCTGAGGGGTTTTTGGCTCTTGCCACTCCGGGTTTAAGGACAAGTCTTCTGGGAAAAGATGTCCTGACCAGTCTTCATCGGCAAGCAATTGCTCTTCCATCTCTTCTGAGATTTCTTCCTCATCGAGCTGGAAGGGGTCGGCTTCGAGTTGAGTGACGATCACATCCTCATCATCGGCCAGTGCTGGATTTTCGGCGGCTTTTAAGGACGGCTCTGGCTCCTCGTCGTCGGGTGCAAAAGGATTATTGGTGGCAATGCCATCGTCGGTCAATCCTTCTAAGGGTTCCGAGTCCGAGTGGCTACTGGCGGTTAATTTCTCCAACTGGAAATCTTCATTGAGGTCTTCTAAGCCGAAGTCGTCTTCGGTGAGGTCTATGCTTTCTAAGTCCGGGTCTTCTTCTGAGGCGATGCCAACCCCGGCCAGTGGAGATGAAGACAGATCAATATTATCTAAGTCAATGTCTGGGTCTAGGGCAGAGGAGGCTAAATCCGATGAGTCGAGTTCTTCGAGTTCGCCCTCGATCAACTCGGAGTCGAGCCGAGTTTCCGGCAGGTTCCCCAAGTCACCTAAGTGCGGATTATAGGCGGCTTCCGATGTCGGTTCCTCGTCTTCGAGTAGGGTTTCGGCGCTACTGAAGTCATCGTCGGGGTCGTCGGGATCAACTCCCAATCCGAGATCGCCACTGAGGGCATAGGCGGCCGCGTCAGTTAGATACTGCTCCGCTTCTGTCTTCGCCTCCGTTGCCTGTTGGATCAGTTCCGGGTCGTCGGTCAACTCCAGAACCGCAAGATACTGTTCTTTAGCCACCTCAAACTGTTGTAAGCCGTAGCCGTAGATGTGGCCGCACAGCAAGCGAGCCGATGGATCTTCGGGATAATTTTCGACTAACTGATAAACTAAGGCTGCTGCTTCTTCATAGTTTCCTTGAGTGTAAGCGGCTTCTGTTTGTTGATACTCTTGCAGGAAGTCTGTACTTGCTGGCATTGCCTATTCCCCAATACGTTTTTTTAGTTATTTATGGCTTAATGTTTTGGCTGTCAAATTTAATCTTTAATTTAATTTTTGTATCCTTGTTTTTAGCGTTTAAAAGTGCCGAGTGCTGGCTGCCCTATTGTTGATTTGAGATGTTCAAGGGGGGTTATACTACATTCAATAAATTTAGAACTGGGTCAGTCGTTGTACGGGCTTGTTGTTGGTTTTTTTGAGGTTTAAAGATTGAACATTGAATGATTCGTAATGATTAGGCGGCTCCCCATCGAGCTGAACGGACAACCGCGATTTGATCGAGCAGTCGCAGGGGTTCTTTAGTTTGGCCCATTTGACATTCTCCTTTGATAAACGGCGCCATCGTGTCCGGTACTTGAGTCGGCATTTTCATCTGTTCGACATCGAGCCAAACAATGTCACCGATGGCTTCGACGGCCAAACCCAAAATGGTATCTTGATCTTCAACGGCGATCACCGGAATCTCTGTGCGATCGGTGTTTAAAGGGATTTGATCTCCCAGAAATTGACCGAGATCGGCCACCCAGACGACTCGACCTCTAATATTAAGGGTTCCTAAGAGTAAGGGAGAAACGTTCGGGATGGGGGTCATGCGATCGGGGGACTGGGAAAGCACTTCTTTGATACCAATTGCCGATAATGCCAGTTCCATCCCCGACGGGAGATAAAATCGTAAATGGGGTTCACCTTCTGGAGTTTCTAGTTCTTGAAACTCTGGGCTGTCTGGACTTTGACCTGTTAAAAAGTCAGGATTACCGACCATAGTATCAATACTCAACCTCGCAGTAATTGTTTGACGGTTCCAACCAGTTCAGTGGGCTGAAAGGGTTTGGCGATATAAGCATCAGCGCCTTGTTTCATCCCCCAGTAGCGATCGAATTCTTCCCCCTTAGAAGAACACATAACCACTGCAATGTTCTGGGTTTTGGGGTCAGACTTCAAACGCCGACACAATTCATATCCATTCATGCGAGGCATAACAATGTCAAGCACCACCAAATCCGGACAATGTTTCTGCACTTGTTCTAAGGCTTCAACACCATCACTTGCTACCGTTACGTGTAAGCCACTGTCTTTGAGGAGATTCGAGATCATCTCCCGTTGTGTGACACTGTCTTCTACGACCATAACTGTAATCATACTGTCTGACTGAATTCCTGGGTTTAGGGTGAACGGGCGGTCATGGAGAAGGGGGAGAGAGTGTATCCGATTATCGCTTGAGGTCAGCCCTCGCACTCTCGAAGGCACTCCGGTTTCAGACCAAACGGTTAATTGCAACTGCAATGTGCAGAATACTCTAATATAGTATTGTTTGATTCAAGTATACCCAAAAACGTTTAAGGATTTTAAGTTCAAAAGCCGCGATACATTTTTGCTACTGCTCAAGGATGTCATCAATTTCATCAGCTAACAACCGTTCAGAGGGCAGCCGATTCGGATCGCCGAGACCGACATAAGTTTCAACTAATGTCAATAATTCATTCTCCCCAAAGGGTTTAGTCAGATAGTCGGTCGCTCGCACCATTCTGGCTCGCAGTCGATCAATGAATCCATCGATCCCGGTTAACATGACGATCGGTGTTTGTCGAAAAGCGGTAGAGTTTCGTAGCATGGCGCAAATTTCATAGCCATTGAGTTCGGGCATGGCAATATCACACAAAATTAAATCGGGTTTGAGCTGAAAAACCCAACTGAGTGCTTTGAGCGGATGACTAATTGCGGTGGCTTCATAACCCTGTCGATTCAGAATGGATTCGATGGTTTTTCGGATGACAACATCATCATCAATACAAACAATTCGGGGAACTTTTGTAGAGATAGCCAGTTGATTCTTAGCCGATGATTCACCGTTAGATTTCGGCGTTAACAGTTGTACCAACCCCTGCTGTACAAAAGGATACATCGCTTTGGTCACGGTGACAATATCTCGATTCAAATAACGGGCAATTTGACGAAAACTGGTTTGACCATCTGCCCAACGATTGAGGGTTTCAAAAGCATTCGGACGTAATGTACGCTGCAACTTCTGCGGATCGGGAATTAACGGGCATTGATTGGGAGATTGGATATGAGGATGAAAGGTTTTCCACTCTTGTACTTGCTTCATAATTTTTGCTAAGAGGGAACTAATTTCTAAGGTCGTTAACTGGGGGGCAAGGGGTGGCCCCATCTCAAAGATAAACGAACCTTGATGCAAACTCAGCAAATCAAACAGAGTTTCATAAACCATCCCATGAATAATGCTACGGGCTTGAGCGGGTGTAATCAAATTTTTCTCTAACAATGCCCACAAATAGCCATATTCTGGAGCATTCACCGAAGCAATTGAGGGAACTTCAATCTGATCGAGGGCGCTATCGGCTCGAAAACGACGCAGGTAGTCGCGCAGGCGGGACAAACTATCCTCGCTCTGACCCGCATATATAATGCGACCATTAAAGCAAAAGACCAACCAGCACGGCAGGCCAAAGTGAGGACGACGCTTGCCCCCGATTGTGCCGGACGTGGGGCTATAAGCCTCTACCATGAGTTCTCCGGTTCGCTGACCTAGCTCAATCAGTTGCAGAATACTGCGGATATCAATCTCACTTAAAGAGCCTTGCATGCAGCAAGTGGCCTCCTGATCGCCGTTGAATTCTATGTACATCCTCTCACACCAACCCCGATGGAATTGGCGTCAACTCTGCCTATTGCTCAGGTCAGTTCAAAGGGTTGTCACCCAGCCCTGATGCCGCCGCAACTCAAGCTTGCCGACAGGTCCCGGAAACTTCATTACTATTGTAGGCAATTCCATCCCCACTCGCTGAGACAATCCCGGATTCCTCACGATCAACGGCAGCCGATCTACCCCTGGAGAACGGAATTTGATAAGATTTCAAGATGTATATCCTGAGGAAATGTTCTGGTGGCTATTAGCGGTAGAGTAAAATTGAGCAGGGACACCTAATATTGATCCACGATTGAGACTGAATTATTTTCTGTCTGTCGATTCTACTTAAACACCTCACGAGGACGAGCACCGTGCTGTATTTAGCGGAAGTACAAAAGCAGAGAAGCTTTGGTTTGGGTAGCGGTCGAGCTGAACTCAAATTGCTGGCCTGTCAGCGAAGCGAGAATAACTGGAGTGCGGTCACAGGTGATGAGGTGATTCCTGCTGAAGATGCCAATAACTTCAAAGACGGAGCCTTAGTCCTCGTAGACCTCAACAGCAGCAAACACGTCCAACGCATTCAAGATGCGGCTCGCCAGTTGGTTAGCATTCTTCAAGATTTCTCTCGCTTACAGGAAAAGTTTAAAACTCAACAAGAAGAAATCGAACAGTGGAAAGAGTCTCTGACTTATCAAAGTCAAGAACTCAATCGCCGCGAAATGGAAATGGAGGCGCAACGCGAACAACTCGAACAGCTAGAGGAAGAGTTTGAACGCCTCGAACAACAACGCCAGGAAATTGAATCGGCGCGGGAAGAAAGCGAACGACTCCGCTCGGAGTTGGAACGCTCACAAGCTGATATTGCCCAAACTCGCGAACAATTGCAACAACAAATGCAGCAGCTTGAAGAAAAACAAGCGAGTTTACAATCAGCCCCCAGTCTGAGTGAGGAACAGTCCCAACAGCTTCAATCTCTACTGGCTCAACTCTCGAGTCCCGTTGCTCTCGATGGGCTACAAGCTCAACTCCAACAAGCAACCTCACGCCTCGAAGCCGCACAGTCTACTTTACAAACCCATTGGCAACAACTGCAAGAAAAACAAACTTCTGCCGAGCAGTTACAGCAGCAAGTTGATCAAACTCGCAATTCTCTACAAACCCAGTGGCAACAATGGTATGATGCTCAAGATGCTCTGACTCAAACGAGATCCCAATTACACGCTCAACAAACTCAATTAACGGTTAAACAAGAATTGGCTCAAAGTTGGGAAACTCAAATACAAAGTCGGCAAAATTTGTTAGAACAATTAGAAAAATTAGCCGCTCAGTTTGATGATACTCACAATGTTGGGGTAATTATTAATGTTGCGGCTTTAGAAGCGATGCCGATTCACCAACTTCAGCAGGAAGTGGAAAAACTCCAACAAGAATGGGATCGTTGGTTTAAGATGGTTAAAGAGCAGGAAGAGGAGTTGAAATTTAAACGAGAAGAAATTGAGCAACTTCAACAACAACTCGTCAAAACAACCGATGGAGAACGCTCTCGTATTCAAAGTGAATTGACGGATGAAAATGATGCCTATGAGATGTTAAATCGCACCATTAGCGGTCAGCGCCGTACCCTCAGAGAACGAGAAGCGATTCTGATTCAACATCAGGCGGTATTATTAAAACGTCAAGGTTTACCTGCCAATGCTTATACAGACGGCCCGATTAATTTTGAGCGGGTGCTGGCGGGTTTGAATACTCAACACCAGGAACAACAGCAAAAATTACAGGATCTCGAAGCTGAAATTGAGCAGATACAAACGGTGATTCAACAACTGGAAGAAACGGTTAACCGTCAAGCCAATGAACAACAACAAAAACGTCAACAGTTAGAAGCAGAAGAACAAAATTGGCGCGAACAATATCAAACCGTTTCTCAACTTTGGGGAAGCGTGAATTTGTATCAACAAATGTTGCAACCGATTCAAGACGATTGGAATCGCATCAAACAACAAATTGAAACCACAAGTACCGAGTTCAATCAACTCCATCAAACCCGTCAAGAACAATCCCAAAAAATAGAACAATTACAGCACATTATTTCTAATTTAACTTAAACCTAAATTCAACGAAAATAGAAGTATGGTCAAAGAGTTTAAAATCCATCAAAAAGTCAGAATAATCGGCATTCCGGACTACGTTAAAACAGCAGATCCGATGCCCATGTTGCGCCCTCCTAACGTGATTAAGCTGGGAGAAGAAGGGGTAATTCTTGATAGACGTCCGGGCGGATATTGGGGCGTTCGTTGTGAAAAAGGTGTTTTTTTAATTGATAGTCAATACCTCGAAGCCGTTGACTCACTCTCACCCAACTCCTCCGAGGAAGAATAAATTCAACTTTCGGTAAGCTGACCGAAACTCTTACAATAAGAACTAAGTAAAAAATCCACATCTGCTGGAAAAATAAAGGAAACGCTCTTCAATGCAAACACTCGACAAACCCCTGCAACAAGAAATAGATCAGCCGTTAACCATAGCGGGAAAAAGCTTTAACTCTCGCCTGATGACAGGAACGGGCAAATATCGTACATTAGAACAGATGCAACAAAGCATCCGAGCCTGTGGATGTGAAATTGTCACGGTCGCCGTCCGACGAGTACAAACCCAAGCCCCCGGACATGAAGGACTCGCCGAAGCCATTGACTGGAAAAAAATTTGGATGCTTCCCAACACCGCCGGCTGTCAAAGTGCAGAAGACGCCATTCGGGTTGCCCGGTTGGGGCGGGAGATGGCAAAATTATTAGGACAGGAAGAGAACAATTTTGTCAAGTTAGAAGTTATTCCCGATCCGAAATATTTGTTACCCGATCCCATCGGGACGTTAGAAGCCGCAGAAAAACTGGTGAAAGAAGGGTTTGCGGTACTTCCCTATATTAACGCCGATCCGTTGCTCGCCAAACGTTTAGAAGAAGTCGGCTGTGCGACGGTGATGCCTTTGGGTTCTCCCATCGGTTCGGGACAGGGAATCAAAAACGCCGCTAATATACAGATTATCATCGATAATGCCAAAGTTCCCGTCGTGGTAGATGCGGGTATTGGTACGCCCAGCGAAGCCGCTACAGCGATGGAAATGGGGGCATCGGCGTTATTAATTAATTCCGCCATTGCTCTAGCCGGACAGCCTGCAATGATGGCGAAGGCGATGGGAATGGCAACTCAGGCGGGTCGTTTGGCTTATCTGTCCGGACGGATTCCCATTAAAAATTATGCCACAGCTTCTTCTCCTGTGACCGGAACGATTAATTCTTGAGTTCGAGAGGTTCCCGACCCTTGGGAACCCGTCATTTTTCCTAAAGATATTTAACTTTTGGCAAATTTTTGTTACTCTAGATGAAATCAGATGAAACGAGGACATTAATTTATGCCTTATACAACCGAAGAGGGTGGACGCCTAAACAACTTTGCTGTTGAACCGAAAGTATACACTGCTGAACCTCCGAACAAAAAGCAAATTCGCAATTATATCATTTTAGGATCTTTAGGCGCAGCTTTAGTAGCTGGTTTAATAGTTGTAGCTGTTGGAGTTTCCGGTTAAAAAAAAGAAGATTTTTTAGTATCGTTCTATAAAATTAGGCGTTCGTAACTTATCCAGGTGTTTGAATTTTCAGATACCTGGTTTGTTTGTTTTATAAATAGGGTTTGCTGATTAAATCTCAAATCCTTTTCAGGTAAAATTTTCAGCATTTTTAGGCTTTGAAAAAGTGCAAGCTTTTAGGTAAATAGGGTTCAAAAATTTAGTATTTTGGGGAGAAAAAGACAGAAAAATTGAGGAATAATTCTTACTCCTACCTTCTCTAAATTCCCCATTCCTCCTGACTCGGTGACTCGGTGACTTCTGACTCCTTCTTCAATTACAGTTAATTATTACCAGCAAGAAGATTAACAGCAGGTTCAAAGAAGTTATTAAGTTTATCGGCTTTCATCCATTCTCTCGGATACAGAGTAATTGTTACCTGTTTGATTTGAGTTTTACCCTTTAAATAATTAGATAGGGTTTCTATCATTACTTCTGCGGCTTTCTCTAAAGGAAATTTGGCAACACCTGTACCTAAAGCTGGAAATACTATAGATTTCATTTGTAGTGAGTCAGCAAGTTCCAGACATTTAAGCGTTGCAAGTTGAATACTTTCTTCAGAAGCATAGATTAGATAATTTTCATCAACATCAATTGTAATCGCATGAAAGATATATTTGGCTGATAGATTTCCCGCCGAAGTTACAGCAACATCTCCCAATTTCAAATCAGTATGCTGACGGGCTTCTGTTTTGATGGACTCACCCCCCGCTTTGAGAATAGCCGCAGAAACTCCACTCGTCATCGAGAGAAAGCTATCATCAGAACTAACCAGAACATCAGCTTGAATTTGAGTAATATCTCCATAGGTGACTCGAACAGTGGTGTTATTGATTTTGTACTCTATGTTGTTGTCTCTCATGTTGATTAACCTTATAACTTGACGAAAAAAAGACCGTTTTTAATTTTACCCGAGTCAAGGATTAACTGGGCTGGCAAAATCTCGGTTTGCTTGATTTTTTTCAGGTTTGCGGTATTATGAATAATGAGAACAGAGTTGCTCGAACTGTCAAAGTTGTCAAGTAAAATCAATTGAGATTACTATCTTTTGAACTCTGTACCCAAGGGATTGGCTATTCATCCAACAAGTTAGGGTTTGATCAACGCTTGGTGTTATCCGGATGTCTCGCCGGAAGGGGATTTCCCCTGCGGATGTCAATTCGGTTTCCGAATAGACTCATCCTGACCGACAAAATTTAGCTAGGAAATAAAGAGTATGAATGGTCTGTTTTGTTGCGGGGTGAATGATTCTGTGACAACAGAAGACATGATTGATTTGAATTGCCGATCAAAACTGATGTGATTTTATCTTATTATTTTAGTGTCGCATGACTGCGCTCTCAATTGCGTCTTCTAACGGGTCAGGAGTGAATCAACAGGTTTATCTGCGCTTAAAACGAGCGTTACTGTTAAATCTACGACGTCAAATTTTAATTGCCGTCTGTGATGATTTGCAGTTGCGTCAACGAATGATCACTCGCTTACAATCAGAGTTTACCAAACGGGAAAATTCTCAAAAAGGTTCTGCTGCTACTGCAAAAAAGATCAATATTCGTTCATCCGGTTTCACGAATTGGGTGACTTTAACGTTAAACTTAGAAGAACCGAATCTGATCGCCCAAATTGAGCAGTGGTTCGCAGAAAATGGTTCTGTAAATTCTCCGGTTTCGGGGTCTGTTGTCGGTTTTCAAATTTTAGGGGTTGAGCAACTAACGCGACAACCGGCGGCGATGCAATGGTCTTTTTTGCATCATTTGCGGAATTTAGAAAGCCATCTCCCCCAGTTAGAGTTTAGCCTATTGTTGTGGATTCCTTCGCCTTGGTTGCGCTGTATTGAACAGTCGGCGCCGGAATTTTGGCGTTGGCGAACCGGGGTGTTTGAGTTTGCCGGAGATCCGACACCTTTGACTGCTATCATTCAAGAGAGCCAGGATTTCGATCAAAACTCCGTTTCTCCACAGAGGAAGCTTTCACGTCGGAATCAGTCAGGAGAAACTGGGTTTTCAGGCGTTGATGATGTTCGTTCTCATACTCCACGCCAACGGGATAGGAAACCGTCTGTAAACATAGCCTCAGCAGACGTTAAATTGGCTTGGGTGCCTCCTGAAAACCCGATAACGAGTGCGACCTCACAACCGCAGACGAAGCCCCCTACAACGCTTAAAAAGCCGCTGGATTTGACTCAAACCCTACAAAAAGTCAAACGACTTCAACAAACGACGACGACTTCTCCCGAGCAACTCACTCGCGCTTACCGAATTTTAATTGAGCGGGTTCGCCAACAAATGCAAGCGGGATTAACGTCTACTGAACAGATTTGTCTGGTCATCGAAGTCTATGAAACGGGATGGCAACAGTTAGAAAATGCCACTCGTCGGATTTTAAAGCCTTCAGAAATTGTCGATTGGCTCAACGATCTCGGAACACTGTATTGGATGCGTTTTCATCAGGAAAAATCGGTAAAAACGGCGATCGCGGTTGTTTCCTATTTAGAACAGAGTATCATTTTTTATCAAAAAGCGTTAATGTACGCCAATCCCGAGCAACCAGCGAGTTCTTGTGCGAGGCTGCAAAAAAATTTAGGTGCAGCTTACGCAGATTTAGCGAGAATTCGAGAACCAGTGGAGAATTGGCAACAGTCTGTGAATGCTTATTGTGAAGCCATTCGTTGGTTTCGAGAAGTAATTTCCGAAGCGTCGGAGTTAGAGGGGGAAAATCCCGAACAACTCAAACGCAGTATTTTCAGTTATGCTGCCACTCAGAATAACCTGGGTACAGTTTACTGGAATTTGGCTCAACAGACTCAGCCGAGTTATCATTTAAAAGCGGCAATTTCAGCTTATACTCAAGCAGGGCGTTATTACTCTGGTGAGCAGTATCCGCTAGAGTTTGGGATGATTCAGGCTAATATAGGTACAGCCTACTGGAATTTAGCCCAGCACGAACCGGAAGACAAGTGGTTGCATCTGGCGATCAAAGCCTATGAAAATGCCTTGAAATATCGCACCCCGAAAACCGATGCAGCCGCCTGTGCTGCGACTCAGAATAACCTGGGAATTGCATATTGGCATTTGGCCTCTCGACATCAAGACTCAGAAATTCGTGCTAGATTTTTACAAAAGGCGATCGCATCCTATGAAGTGGCATTAACTCTTGTCGAACAGTTGAGTCCAACTCAGCTCAATTTTGACTCCTTAGCCACTCACAATAACCTGGGACTTGCTCATTATCAATTGGGAAAAGATCGGCATTTGCTAATGAGTCAAACTGAGCGTGTGACTCATTTAGAAGCGGCTTTACGCCATCATTTGCAAGCTGGTTGTCAACAACCTCCGCCGATGGCGACTGCAAATGCTGTAGAGTCAGGACGTGAGCAAATGGATCTCGGTGCGATCATCCGAACGATCCGGGCGATTTATAATGAATCGGGTTTACCCGGACAAAATCGAGCGCTGTCTCAAATTCCGGCTCATTTACTGTCAGAAATATTACGCTCTCTGTAACACAATGCAACTAAATCGATAAATCTCTAGGTGTGAACCCGAGTTTTACATTAACATTGAGATGATTGATTACTCTTGCTCTACCTTCAGCTCAACCTTGTGGTTATGGCTTCTGGAAAGATTCTTGTGGTTGATGATGACCCAGCAATCCGAAATTTAATTGCTCGCTATCTGAGCCAGCAAGACTACGAAGTTGAGTCGGCAAAAGATGGCCATACGGCGCTGGAACTCTTTGATGAATTTAGTCCCGATCTGGTGGTATTGGATGTCAATCTTCCTGATACCACAGGTTTTACCCTGTGTCAGGAAATGCAAAGTCGTACCAGTGTATTTATTTTAATGCTGACCAGCTTGACGGGTGAAGCGGATAAGCTCAGAGGGTTTGATAAGGGTGCCGATGACTATATTACTAAGCCTTTTGGTTTAGCCGAACTCGGTGCGCGTGTACGGGCGATTTTGAAGCGTCAGCGCAGTGTCGCCGACAGCGAACCCCGTAGCTTGGTTTATGGCGATCTGCTGATCGATCCGGCTCGTCGTGAAGTGTATATCCAAGATAAATTGATCCCGCTCAGTGCGTTAGAGTTTGACTTGCTGTATTGTTTGGCAAGCAAACCCGGTCGCGCTTGGCGACGTTCTGAACTCTTACAAGAGGTCTGGGATTACGATTATGAGGGGGAGCAGCGAGTCGTTGACGTTCATATTGGTCAAATTCGCAAAAAGATTGAACCGGATATCAATAAACCGGTACTGATCAAAACGATTCGCGGCGTGGGTTATATGTTCGACCGGCGAGTTAAGGAAAGATAGAAAATGAGGGGATTTCACCCTCATTTTTCCCTATTGATCCAAGAAACGCCGAATTTCGTTGGCTCGCCCCAAAGAACGACGTACACAGTCTCCTAACGCTACACCGTCAATATAGTTGCTACACAAATATAGACCCGGCAAGGCCTGTAAGCCCTGATTGATTCGTTCTAACCGTTGTTGGTGTCCGAGATTGTATTGGGGGATGGCACGCTTCCACAGATGCACGGCAAGCACTTTGGGAGTGGTATCTTCTTTGAGTAGGATGCGACGCAAATCTTGATGAACCGCAGCAACAATTTGATCATCTTCCCAGTCTCCAATTTCGGGAGCGGTAGCCCCGCCAATATAACTGCTGAGGACTTGCCAGCCTTGGGGGGCGCGACCGGGAAATAAACTGGATGTCCAAATCGTGCCTAAGGTGCGAATACCCTGTCCTCGGGGAACTAAATTGCCGAATCCGGTTAATTTTTGCTTCAGGACCGAAACCGGATAAGCTAAAACGACGCAAGCAACCGGAGGATAGGGAATTTCGGCTAATGCTTGGCTGACTTGGGGCTGCAAGGGTTTGAGAATTTCAGCGGTGACATAGGCGGGAGTCGTCAGGACGACGGTTCGGGCTTCGACCTGCTGCAAACCCTCTGGCGTGGAAAATTCAGCCCGATAGGTTTGATTTTCGGTGCGTTCGAGTCGGGTCAGTTGCCAATTTAATTTTAATTTGTCCCCCAACTGTTGGGCGATCGCTTCGGGTAAGGCTCCTATCCCTTGGCGAAAAGAACCCAACTCTCCGGCTTTGGTTTGGGGAATAGAGGGATCGGCAGGGGGTTGAGAGGATGGGTTCTGACGACGGGATAAAACGGCTCCGGCCAGTAATCCCCCGCCACTGTAAGCCATGCGAGCGACTCGGGCAAAGGCCGATCTCATCTCCAGTTGCTGCGGATCGCCGGCATAAACGCCGGAAACAAAGGGTTCTACCAGTCGTTGCAGAACTTCTGACCCCAGATGACGCCGAAAAAATTGCGAGATCGTTTCTTCCCCGTTTTGCTGACTAAGTTGGACTCCGATCGCAGGCGGCACAAACCCCAAGGCTCCGGTTAAGGCTCGTAGTTTACCCCCCGCCGTTAAGAGTTTGGTCTTCACTAAAGCCGGGGGACTCATCGGCACAGGCATTAATTGACCGTTCCAGTAAACGTACCGGGGTAATTTGCGATCGGCAAAGACTAACTCGGGTTTGAGGCCTACCTCTACCGCTAACTTCAGTAACTCGGGTGTTGGAGAAAAGCTGTTTGGGCCTTCTTCCCAGAGAAACTCCCCTTGAGAGACTGTGGTTATGTTTCCTCCTACTCGTCGCTGATGCTCGCAGATCAGAATGTTAGAGGATGATGGATGTTCCCGGTTCTGATGGAGAGCATGAGCTAAACTCAGGCCGCTAATGCCAGCACCGACGATTAAACTATCGAGTACGTGAGTCATAAGACGTGGAAATGTTCTTTCAATGAGGGCAGGGGGTGATTTCAGTTAACACCTCACCAGTGACCACCTCACCAGTGAACACTGATAACTGGTCACTGTAAACTGTAAACTGTAAACTGCCTATCACCATTGTCTTACAAGGCGGGTACCTTCCTCAGGATTGAAATAAGGTTTCTAGGTAGATACGGGCAGCTTGACGATAGCTTTGGGAGGCTTCTGGGCTGTTTTCGTTGCTCTGTTGTAATAAAAACAGCGACAGGGCAGCAGAAAACACCCGATCTTGATCCCACTCCGGATGGCTGTCGAGATAGCCCTGGAGGGATTCGTGCAAGACTTCAGGGATTTCCGCCAGGATACTTACACTGCTGGTGTTCATATAACTACTCTCAGGGTGATATAGACAATACCTATTTTTTGAGATTTTGGGGGTAGGACTGCCCTACAGCCTTCCCTCTAAAATCTAGAAATCGGTAGTCGATATTGTGTGCTAGGAGGGGGTGGGGTTGTCAATGTTGAGAACTGTTACAACCTCGGGACTCCTGCGGTCTTGTTTACGAAATAATCAGGCTTACAGTCTAGTTTTTGTTACAAAACTTTACATAATGGGGCAAATTTGAGGGGTTTGGTGTCGGCGATCGCAAAATCCCCAACAGGGCAGCCAGATCGCCTAATATCGTTGTTGGTTGTGGAAAAGTCTAGGGAAGACTGTGGAAAACCGGGTATAAGTTTGTGGAACATCTGTGGAATCTGTGGGGAAAATTCCAGGAAAAGATAAGAATTTTGAAGTTTGGTTCTGGCGGAAATTGATTGAAATTTTGGGGAACTTTTCAGGCAACAATTCAGTCGCTCGGAGGAGGCAGGGAAACCGAAAACGGGACTAAAGCCTGAAGTTTGATCGATTAGGGGGGTGACTCGCTACAACTAGGGTGAGGTCAACCGTAACAAGACAAGAAGCAGCACCGATAGACAGAGTTGTTCACAAGGGTCTGGCTAAAAATCAGTTGAAGTCCCGATTTCTGAATGGATTGACTTGAGGGTGAAATCTCCCCGATTCTCGCCCAAATGTTACAAGGGGAACACAAACTGAGATCAATCGAGTCAAAACCCTAAATTTTTAGGTGAGATCTTGTGAAACTGAGCAACTCCATCTAAGCTGAAAGCCAAATACCAATCAATTCCAACGAATCGATGAAAAGACCAAGTTTCAAACGGTTCCGTCCGGGATTAGTTCTAGGCGCAATCGCGAGTGTGGTGATGAGTGGCCCTGCGGCCAATGCTGCGGATCGAGTCGTTTTAACCTACGGCCCGTTCCAAGCCCCGGTCCGAGTTCGAGATCTGGTCGAATTTGCGGAGACGGGGGAAAAAACCAAAACTATTGGCCAGATTGTTGGCGCAGCGGACATCGATGAGGACACTTTACGGGGTTTAATGACTCTGGAAATTGGCTTCGATCTGGTTCCTTTTTCCTGTTTGATTTGTAGTCCGACGGGGATGGAGATTGTCGAAGATATTGCTTTGACATTGCGAACCCATCGCCGTGTGGAAAATGTCTCAGCCATACACGCGGCTTTAATTAATGCCGTTAGTGATGATGGCAAGATTTCTTTCCTAGACTTTATTCAGAAGTATCCGGTTCCGGGATTGTATGTCGATGTCGGCAACATTCCCGATACGGTTGAAAGACTCCAGGGGTTAGCAACTGATTTAGAAGCGTTGCTGAGGACTGCTTCTCGCTACAGTCAAGCGGGATGTTCTTTGCAAGAAATCAGTTTACCGGGGCCTGCACCGTTGCAGCCACCCCGTCCGCCAGCGCCTCCGGTTCCCCCACCACCCGCACCGGCAGCACCGCCACCCGCGCCTCCGGTTCGAGGACTGTGGTAATCGGATCATCCCGACGGATTAATTCTCCCTAGAGAAAATGCCATCGCTGCTAATAGGCGGTGGCATTACAGTGAACAGTGAACACCTGACCAGTGATCAAGGAACAGTTTATAGTTATCAGTCAACAGTTATAGTGCTTGGCGCCAGGCAATCTTGCAACCATGCAAGAGGCAAAAGGGAGGAAAAAGCTTAGTTCAGTAAGGCTTTTCACAATTCTGTATTTCCGGGGATTTGTAAACATATCAGCGGGACCTGCTATAAAAGTGAACACTGATAACTGGTCACTGGTCACTGGTCACTGGTCACTGATAACTGTAAACTGGTCACTGGTCACTGATAACTGTAAACTGGTCACTGGTCACTGATAACTGTAAACTGGTCACTGGTCACTGATAACTGGTCACTGGTCACTGGTCACTGATAACTGTAAACTGGTCACTGGTCACTGATAACTGTAAACTGGTTACTGTCGCGGCCAGGGAATGGAAGATTGTCCGGCGAGTTTTTGGGCGACGACTCGCGCCCCGTAGCGGTTTAAATGGCTGGGATCGACGAAGTATTCATAACGAGTTAAAGCGGCTTCAGAGAGGTCAATAAAGATGAATCCATACTCTTTAGAAAGTCGCTGCATATTTCCTCTAAATTCTTGTTCTGCCCACCAGCGAAATGAATCTAAATAGTCATCGGTTAGGGGTAAATTAACAAAAACAACCGGAATCTTTTGAGTGTTTAAAAACCCAATCACTGAACTAAATGCCCGGGCTTGTTCTCCCCCTAAGTTAAAAGCCCGATAATCTCCATCATAGCGACCCGCAACATAGGGACGTTGTTGATAGTAAGTATAGGGATTAAAACGGTTGGATGCGGGAAAAAATCCGTTGGCGTCTACGGTGGGATTTAAAGAAACCCGTGTGGCGGTATTTTGTTCGGGAGGTTGTTCGGACGGACGATAAACTAAATCGTTTATTTGAGGGGTTTCTAAAGTGTTGAATTGAACGGGAAAAAACTGTTCGTTTTCGGCAGTTTGAACGGCTAATTCGGCATCTTCGGGTTGCTGATTTTCACGGGCTTGAGGAAAACTCCATTTAGGTCTGGCATTACAAGATTGCGGCAATTGATAACAGGTTTGTGTGTTATCCGATGAAGTTGAAGCCAGTTGAGGACGAACACCGGAAGCTAAACGTCTGTGTCCTTCTGAAGCCATAATCGATTGATAGGTGCGGTCAATTCGACCACTATTTAACGCTCTAACTCCATCGGCCCAAACAATCATTTTCGGGAGTTGATTTGGTGTTAATAAATCTGTTAAAATATAGTCTACAACTTGGGCGGTTGCGCCATTAACTCCAAAATTAAAAATTTTCAAGCCTTGATAACCTTTGGCGGCTAAAGCTTGTTTCATTTCTCTCGGGTCAACCCCTTGTAAAGCCCGAGAACTTCCGACAATTAAAATATCGGGTTTTCCAACGGTACTGAGATAAGACAGATAAAGTTGCAATTGTTCATCGAGGAGTTCGCTATCAAAACTCGGAAACTGACTCGTCATTTGAGTTTTTGCGGCTTGTTGTTGGGAATAGGCTAAATTTCGCATATATTCCACGACTTTTTTCTCCGCAAAAGCCCGTTTGGGACTATTGGGAGGAACCGCCTGCATCCACGCCACCGCTTGCACCCAGTTTCGGGCGACTTCATCCCATTGTTGCTTTGTTTTTGCGGTTTGGGCTAAATTCGCGCCTCTGAGTGCAAATCTAACGGACTCATCAAACGGACTTTGTTGTGTACAAGCGTTTGATTTAGCTATCGTTTCAGTTTGGGAATTTTTAGCAGAATTTGACGGATTTTCCGGGTTGACAACGGCTAAATTTTGAGTATTTTGTTCTCCCAACTGAGATACAGAAGGAGTGCTGTTAACTTGTTTCTGTTGAAAATTAAACAGTGTTACCACAAATAGAAATGCGGCGACAATCCAACCTAAAAAACTTGATTGTTTCAAACGACGAAATAAATTCATGGAAGCCTCCAAATGGATATTCCATCTTTTTATAGGAAAGTGAAGACTCTAAGCGTCCAATGTTTTATTATAGAGTCTGTTGTTTCAATTGATCGGATCGAGAGAATAAATTTTTATCAAATTATTTTAATTTATATAGGGCCAGACCATAACTATAATTAATCTAATACATTATTTTAGCTCTGTAGATAGTATTAACTTTGAACCGGGATAGACTGTAACTCATTTTTGCGAGTTCACCGCTTCAACCGCACCTTCGGCTTCATGGACTAGGGTTCTTAAATCCTCCAATATTTTCTGATTTGAAGCTTTCCACAACCCCCGTTGGTTGGCTTCTAACAAACGTTCAGCCATATCTCGCAACGCCCAAGGATTTTTTTCTTGAATAAATTTCTGCACCGTTTCATCCAACAAATAAGCCTTGGCTACCCCTTCATACATAAAATCTTCCACACAGTTTGCTGTCGCATCATAAGCAAACAAATAATCCACCGTCGCCGCCATTTCAAACGCGCCTTTGTAGCCGTGTCGCATCACCCCCGCTATCCATTTGGGATTAACCACCCGAGACCGATAAACCCTCGCAATTTCCTGTTTTAATTGTCGCACTTTTGGGCGTTCCGGTTGACTATTATCTCCGAAATAAGTTTGGGGATTTTTACCCGTAATAGCGCGAACAGACGCCGTTAATCCCCCTTGAAATTGATAATAATCATCCGAGTCTAATATATCGTGTTCTCGGTTGTCTTGATTGTGCAGAACAATCTGCATTTGTTGGAGGCGATTTTTAAACGCTTCCGGTGCGGAAATTCCCCCTAACTTACTTTGAGAACTTTCACCATTAAACTGACTCGTATAAGCGTAGCTACTCCAGTTAATATAAGCCCTGGCTAAATCTTGTTCATCCGTCCAATTTTGAGATGCAATTAACCCCTGTAAACCCGCACCATAAGCGCCCGGTTTGGAACCAAAAACCCGATAACGAGAGCGCATTTCCGCCTGTTCTTTTGTTAATCCCGCTGTCATTAAAACTTCCGTTTCTTGCTTCACCTGCGCCGCCAAAGGATTCAATTCTGGGGGTTCATCGAGTTGAGAAACCGCCACAACTGCTTGGTCAAATAAATCAATTAAATTGGGAAACGCATCCCGGAAAAAACCGGAAATTCTTAACGTTACATCAACACGCGGACGCCCTAAAATAGAAATAGGTAAAATCTCAAAATCAACCACCCGACGAGAAGGACCATCCCACACCGGTTGAACGCCTAATAACGCCAACGCCTCCGCAATATCATCGCCGCCGGTTCGCATTGTAGAAGTTCCCCAAACGGACAGCCCCAACGTTCGCGGATATTCCCCATTTTCCTGAGTATAACGCTCAATTAATGCGTCTGCTGCCAGTTGACCGACTCTCCAGGCTGTTTCTGTGGGAATAGCGCGAATATCAACCGAGTAAAAATTGCGTCCGGTTGGTAAAACATCGGGTCTTCCTCTTGTTGGCGCACCGGATGAACCGCTAGGAATATATCGCCCTTCCAACCCTTTTAATAAGTGAGTGATTTCTTGGTTTGTTTTTTGCAAATTTGGCAAGAGTTTTTGCTCTATCCATTGTAACTCTTTTTGGGTTAATTTTCCAGTCTTGACCGTTTCGCCTGCAATAATTTTTTCAACTAAACTGGCTGCGTGGTTTTCTATCACCTCAACTGCATCGCCAACGGTACGACACACTTGATTATCTAACGTTAAATTTTTACTCAAAACCTCGGATAAATCCGTTGTAAGCGGGTCAAATTCTAACTGCAAATCTTCCGCGATCGCCCGTGTAATTCCCAAACGCTGAGTGCTTGGATGGCGGGCGATAGAGACAATTAAATCTCTTAACTGCCGCCCCGTCGGACACTGCCCAAAAATATGCAAACCATCACGAATTTGAGCTTCTTTCAGTTCGCACAAATAACCGTCAATTGTATTTAAACTTTGTGCATTGAGTTTATTTTCAGCCAAACCCAAATCTTGGTTTAAGTTTTCAGTTTTAATCAAATCTTGCAGCCTATTTTTAATCATCGGTAGCCGAGACGGATCTAAACTTTGCGCCTCGTAATATTCGTCAACTATTCCTTCTAACTGCTGTAACGATCCGTAGAGTTCGGCGCGAGTCAGAGGGGGCGTAAGATGATCTAAAATTACCGCTTGGGAACGGCGTTTTGCTTGAGAACCTTCTCCCGGATCGTTCACGATAAAGGGATATAAATGGGGGATAGCACCGAGGGCAATTTCCGGGTAACAATTTTGAGATAATCCAACACTTTTTCCCGGCAACCATTCTAAGTTACCATGTTTTCCGACGTGAATAATTGCATCGGCTTTAAATTGATATCGCAGCCAATAATAGAAGGCTAAATAGTCGGGAGTGGGTTCTAAGTCGGGGGCGTGATAGTTTAAACTGGGATCGCGATCATAGCCGCGACTGGGTTGAATTCCGACAAAAATATTATTGAGTTGAATCCCAGAAATAGGGAAGATATCGGGATGAGAATTGTCATCAAAGTTAACATTCCAGCGTTGACAAATAGCCGTTTGTATGGTCTCAGGAAGTTGAGAAAAATACTGTTGAAAATCGTCCCAATTTAAAGACTGTTGGACGGTTCTGAGTTCTCGTCCTTCCGGATCATTTGTAATACCAGAAGTCAGGCGTCCAATGAGTTCTTCTCCGGTTTGGGGGACATTTTGAATATTGTATCCTTGCTGTTGCAATGCTGCGAGGATATGCACACAACTGGCGGGTGTGTCAAGCCCCACGCCATTGGCTAACCGTCCGTCTGCGGTGGGGTAGTTGGCGAGAACGATCGCAATGCGTTTTTCTGTAGCTTTTTTTCGGCGTAATTTTACCCAATTTGCGGCGAGATCGGCTACAAACTTAATGCGATCGCTGACAGGAACATACCCAATGACGTCAGTTTCTAACTGCGGGTTCCAAGTTTCTACCGCTTTAAAAGATACCGCACGGGTAATAATGCGTCCATCGACTTCGGGTAAAGCGACGTTCATCGCCACATCTCGGGGTGAAAGTCCTTGAAAGTCTGTTTCCCACTGTTGAACGGTTTGACTGCTGAAAATGACTTGTAAAATGGGAATATCTAAGCTAAATAGGGGAGAATTTACAGTTGAATCTTCGGAGATAGAAGCGATAGAAAAGCTGGTTGTATTGAGAATAATTTCAATCCTATTATTACTGTTTTTTTGAAGTTCGGTAATGACTTCTGCTTGTACGTCTGGGTCGCGCAAAGATGAAACAAAAACGGGAATTGGGTTTAAGTAATGGTCTATTAACGCCTGACAAAGTGCATCTATGGGGCGAACGTTTCCCGAGAGATAATGGGCGCGATAAAACAGGATTCCAACTTGAGGATAATCTGTTTTTATTACAGTTTGACTTTGATAAATTCCCACCCGAGGAACGGAAACGGGTTGCTGATAACTATAGGGTTTATTTAAACAAGTTTGGGCGAGAAATAATAAAGCATTTTTATAGTTTTCTATTCCGCCTTCGGTGAAATAATGCCAAAGTTGATTAACAGTTTTCAAAGAAACGGTTGAATGACTCATTAAGTCCGGGTCGGGGCGATCATCTCCGGGTAAAATAATTAATTTCGCCCCGGTTTTTTCGACGGTTTCCTCAACGACTTCTAAGCCATAATTCCAATAGGAACGTCCGCCCAAAAGTCGAATAATAATTACTTTTGCTTGGCTTAAAATCTCCTCGGCGTAGGTATCGATAGTTAACTGTTGTTGGAGTTGTAAAAGGTTGGCAACTCGCAAAGATGGAAAATCACTCGTAAGTTGATCGATAGCGCTGGCTAGGGTTTGAATATCGGTATCTGCTGCGGTTAAAAAAACAATGGGTGCGGGTGTTTGTTCAATAAAAATAACCCCTTCCGTCTCAGGAGTCCAACCGCCCGGTGTTGCAGAAATTCGGTGCATTTATAATATATTATCCTATAAGTTTGTTGTTGCGCTAAAGCGCAAAACTGGTGACTGATTACTATTCACTGTAAACTGAAAACACTGGTGACTCGTCAGGGGCGGGTTTACAAAGGTTATTTGTGGGAAGATCAATATTTTTCCTGAACCCGCCCCTACAAAACTGGTGACTGTAAACTGTATTACAGCCAATCTTCTTGCTCTTCTTTTTTTCTGATTTTTTTATAAACTTGACCTTTAGCGTGAATTTCACGGGTTTTCTCAAATAAAGTTTCTTCGGTTAATTGCCAATTTTGCATAATTTTTTCTAAATCATTTTGAATATCAAAAGCACCAGGAAAACCTCGATAACGAATTTTTAAACGGGCAAGTTCAGCGAGATTTTCTTCGGTTTGTTGAGCTTGAATTAAACCATCAACAGTAGCGCGATCGCTATTATATTGGGGATGTTTTTGTTCTTGATTGTTCATCCTCAACCGAAGTAAAAATAAAGAAAGACCCGATAGGAATTTAAGCAACCCGTAGAGTCTAAGAATCAACTTCTCTACGGGAAAAGGCTTCTATAAAATCAGTAATCCCAGGTTCAATAGCCCTTTTTTTTGCTCTAGAAATGATTGGCTAGAACAAGAAAGACTCTAGATGAACGGTATAAGTAGATTACGGATTTACAGAAAGCTGATTCTAGAGTTAATTTTGCTCGGCATCTGGAAAAGTGCGTTTGAACTCTTCGATCAGCTCATCAATTTCTTCAATCGCTTGATTAACATCAATTCTCAGCGTTCCTAAATCCGGTTTCTCTAGAAGTTTCACTAGAGACTCTCGCTTACTCTCAATTAGAGCAATTCGCTCTCGAATTGTATTAGAATCCATTTTTCTTTCCTTTGCTACCTCATAATCTATAATATATAGCGGCAAGCACGGCAAGCTGCAAAGGGACAAGCGATCTTCTGGTTGTAATTGTTTCTAATTTTAGGATCGTTGCACCTCGTTTAACTCGACGGGCAGCTAACGCAGGAAGGGGGGACGTTTGCTATCTGCCGGCTTATTTTTGGTCATTTCCGCCAAATACCGTTTCAGTGCTTTCTCGCGATTTTTCATAAACGCGCCCCAAAAACCCGGTTGTAACTCATCCATCGTTTTCGCCAATGCCCAGATATCAATGGCAAGGATATTGTACAACCGTTCGTCTTCCTTTCTAAGAGAGTCAATCTGCTCTAGGAGCTTACGCTCAACGTTGGCAGTGGATAGATCATTGTCTATAGTCATGTTGAGGGTTGAGTAACGAGGGCAGAGAGAGAAACCGAAGATGGCGCGAGGGTTAAACTCATTGGCGCCTATTGGTAAGATTCCGTATACATAACCGCTGAGACCCGGTTGGGATCTTCTTAATCAAACGGCAGTTGGGGTATATCATCAATCTTAGAATCTACGGGGACTACCTTAACATATATGTTACGTCAAACATCTTTAGCACAAGTGGGTTTAATTTTGGGAGGACTAATCACTGTTGTCGGGTTTGTTGCCTATTTTAAGGATTATGCCACCCTAAATTTAGCAGGTTTCTTTTATGGGATTCCGATTTTATTGGGAGGATTGGCTTTAAAAGCCGCTGAGTTGGAACCTGTTCCCTATTCTCAACCCACCTCGCCCGAAATCTTGGCTTTGCGAGAACAACAGGCTACTCCCACCCAAAATCAAGTTCGCAAGGATGTCACCCGCTACCGCTACGGTCAGACCGCTCATTTGAGCGACGCTCTTGAACGCTTAGGACTGGGGGCAACTGATGACGAACATCCTCAACTCAAAGGCATTCGAGAACTGGGGGTAGACGGGGCTTATACTTTGGTTCTGGAGTTTGACTCGCCGTTTGTTTCCTTGGAAACTTGGCAAGAAAAACAGGAAAAACTGACCAAATTCTTCGGCCCCCATATCCGGGCGGAGATCACCCAACCCCAAGAAGAACAAATTGATTTAGCTTTAATTAAAACAGAGAACAGGCAATAGAAGTCACCGAGTCAGGAGTCAGGAGTCAGGAGTCAGGAGTCAGGAGTCAGGAGTCAGGAGTCGGGAGTCGGGAGTTAGGAGTCAGGAGTCAGGAGTCAGGAGGAAAGAAGAAAAGAAGTCACCGAAAAAACTCTTGCCTTATTCCCTATTCCCTGTCCCCTGTCTCCTGTTCCCTGTTCCCTGTTCCCTGTTCCCAGATCCGCTGTAAAATGCTTATTTTTCCAATCTTACTGCATACCACTGAAGGTATTTTCCCGGGCCGAGGTTGAAGTCACAACAGGTATTCAGCAGATATTGGGCTTGTTGGGGAACTGTGGAAAACTTTTGGAGGTCTCGCGGTAACTGGTCCTGTCTGTCTGATAAAATCAATTCGAGTTTCTGTTGGAGTTCAGCAGTTGTGAGGAACTGCTCGGGTTGGTTTGGCTCTAAGACCACATAATGATCTTCGGAGTACATAATCGAATCCGGCATTTTTGTACTTTTGTTAAAACTCTTAATAATTGATTGTGACTCAGGCTTGCACCCCTGACAATGAGAGAAAATGTCCAAGTGTAACGTGATAGGATGAAATTAATTCCCGACAATCCCGATCGGATTACCGGAGTTTCTCTGACTCACCTGGGTTGAGCTGTATTCACGTTAATCACAGGCAAGGTTCAACCCCCTGACGAATTTTGGTTAAAACTGGTACGACCTATCTCTATGACTACCTCTGTAAATTCACCGACACAGGATCACAAAGTCTCCAAGCTCGAAGGAATTAAAGAACGCAGCAACTACCTGCGAGAACCTTTAGCCAGCGAACTGCTTAACGACGAAAACTTCTTTAGTGGCGATGCCATTCAAATCTTAAAATTTCACGGTTCCTATCAACAAGATAATCGGGATAATCGCGCCAAGGGTCAGGAAAAAGATTATCAGATGATGTTACGAACCCGCAATCCGGGTGGGTTTGTGCCGCCCGAACTTTACCTCACCCTAGACCGTTTAGCGGACGAATACGGTAATCATACCCTAAGAGCAACAACCCGCCAAGGTTTCCAACTGCATGGAATTTTGAAAAAGAACCTGAAAACGGTTTTGTCTTCCATTATCCAAAGTATGGGATCAACTTTAGGAGCCTGTGGAGATCTCAACCGCAACGTGATGGCTCCCCCGGCTCCTTATCGTAATCGTCCCGAGTACGAATACGCCAGCCTCTACGCCAACCAAATTGCCGACTTACTCACCCCCCAAACCGGCGCCTATTATGAAATTTGGCTCGATGGCGAAAAAGTCATTAGTGCAGAAGAAAACCCCGAAGTCAAAGCCGCCCGTCAACGCAATGGCAATGGGACCATTTTCAGCCAGTCGGAAGAACCGATCTATGGTGAGCATTATATGCCCCGCAAGTTCAAATGTGCGGTGACAGTCCCAGGCGATAATTCCGTTGATCTGTATACTCAAGATGTCAGCCTGGTGGTGATTACCAACCCAGCCGGAGAACTCGAAGGGTTTAACGTGATCGCCGGAGGCGGTTTGGGACGCACCCACAACAAAGAAGAAACCTTTGCGCGAATGGGCGATGAGTTGGGATATGTTGATAAAGCAGATATCTATGATTTTGTCAAGGCTGTTGTTGCCACTCAACGGGATTATGGCGATCGCCATAACCGCCGTCATGCTCGGATGAAATATCTGCTCCACGATTGGGGAGTTGAGAAATTCAAAGTCAAAGTTGAAGAATATTTTGGCAAATCCCTACAACCCTACAAACCGCTACCCGCTTGGAAATATCAAGACTACTTGGGTTGGCACGAACAAGGGGATGGTAAGCTCTTTTTGGGGATTTCCGTTGAAAATGGTCGGGTTAAAGACGAGGGAAACTTCCGACTAAAAGCGGCTTTAAAACAAATTGTAGAGCAGTTCAAACTGCCGATGTTGCTGACTCCCAATCACAATATCATTCTCTACGAAATTTCGCCCCAAGACCAAGCTAAAATTCAAACTATTCTCGATCAAAATGGAGTTCTCAAGGAAACTCAAATCGATCCGTTAGTGCGTTATGCGATGGCCTGTCCCGCTTTACCGACCTGCGGATTGGCCATTACAGAATCGGAACGAATTATCCCTAGTATCCTGGAACGGATTCGGTTATTGTTGGACAAGGTAGGCCTAGAACAGGAGCATTTTGTCGTCCGGATGACAGGATGTCCCAATGGATGTGCTAGACCCTACATGGCGGAGTTGGGGTTTGTGGGAAGTTCGCCGAATGCTTACCAAGTTTGGTTAGGTGGCTCTCCCGATCAAACACGACTGGCTGAACCTTTCATCGATCGCTTGGCGGTGGGTGAGTTAGAAACGTTCTTAGAGCCGATTTTTGTTTATTTCAAACAGGATCGCCAACCCGGAGAACGTTTTGGGGATTTTTGCCATCGTGTGGGATTTGACTCGATCCGTCAATTTGTAACCCACTACTCATTGAATCCCTCGATGAACATTCAGACTCAAGAGCTAGCTGTGACTTCAGATGCCGAAATTTCTCAAGAAGTTTCTCCTTCTGTGGTTGCACCCAGTGACAAACAAAACGCAGCCATTTCCACTCAGCCGTCCTCGGATGATGGGGGTGATCCCAACAAAATTCGACATCGGGTGAGTGTTCGCCATCAGACTTATTTGGAATTGAAAGAAGAATCAAAGCGTCAGGGTAAACCTGTCGTGGAGATTGCGACTCAAGCGATTGAAGAATATCTGACTCGCATGAAACAACAAGCTTAAATCACTCGTTTAAATTGTTTGTTGTTCAACTTTTGAGGTGCATTCTGTAGCCTAAATTTTTGACCGCTTAATGGTTCAACTGCAAAGACTCGCGATCGCTCAAAGGCAAATTTCTAACCGACACATTGATCTGACGGCTGAACAACAGCATTATTTGGGTCGGGTGTTACGCTTGCAAGTGGGCGATCGCTTTATTGCGATCGATGGCGTTGGCCAGTGGTGGCTGGCTCAATTATTGGTGATGCTTCCGGCGTCTCCTCCCCAGGCGGAGATTTTAGAGGCGATTTCGGTACAAAATCAGGAGTTACCGATTGAAGTCCGGTTGTGGGTGAGTCTCCCGAAAACCGGATTTGATGAACTGGTCCGCTATTGTACAGAATTGGGAGTGTCGCAAATTGTTCCCGTGATTTCTCAACGGACGGTATTAAAACCGAGTTCCCAAAAAGTGGAACGCTGGCGACGGATTATCCGAGAAGCCGCCGAACAGTCCGAACGTCAAATTATCCCGACTCTGCGCGATCCGCTCCCCTTGGCGAAGGCTTTCGAGGAGGAGGGGGGTTTAAATTTAACCGCAACTTCTCAGCGCTATATTTGTGTGGCGCGAGGCGATCTTCCCCATTTATATGGCTGTATGAGTCAGTCTAAAGGTGATCCGATCGCGATCGCCACCGGGCCGGAGGGAGGTTGGACAACTGCCGAGGTGGAAATGGCAAAAGCCAATGGTTTTCAAGCTGTGAGTTTAGGACGGCGGATTCTGCGAGCGCTAACAGCGCCCCTGGTGGCTTTATCCTATGTGAGTGCGGTTTGGGAAACAAAGGCGACATCAGAAGATTATTCTGATGTGCAACCGGAAAATCTGAAATAGTCATGGCAAAAGCAACGGACAATTTCCGGGAAAAATTTGATTAAATTGGTATCAAATCTATCGAGATCTAATCAAGTCAATTTATCTTTTTCTCGCAATTCATCCCGTCAACTTTGTTGACGGGATGAATTGCGAGTGCTAAACTTTTTGATAAGGTTTGAATCCCCTGGGTGGGAGTCCCGAAAGGGCGGTAGTGAATGGCTCAAGTGAGTTGAACCCTAGAACCCAAAAGTCAGCAGAAGAGACAAAAAAGCAGGGTAGCGAAAACCTCGTCAAACATAGCGCAGTAACCGATGAACAACGGTGAATGAACAACAAAAGCATTTGGGAGTAATCCCCGTACTGTGGGGCGCACAGAAACGGTCGGTGAAAATCCGATAACGCTTGGAGAGTGAACCCGCGTAGTGGGCATCTAGATAACACCTGATATTCTAGTAAGCTCGGTTCAGACATAATTGCGTAAGACCTTAGTAGGGGCAACTCGAAGGGGCTGTGATTAGCTCAAGAATCCCTCGCTAAAAGCGAGGGAGCGTCAAAAATAGTTAAAATTTCATTAGTCGTTTGGCAGCCAGAAGCCCAGTAAGTTAATGACTAACTCCAACAAGATTCTCGCCGTCGTTAGACCGAACAGACCTAAACCCGAAGATATCAAGCAGTCAGAAGCCAAAACTGACGCGAAGACTGACTCGAAGCCAGAGTTCAAGCCTGACTCCCCGCCAGAATCAAACACAGAATCAAAGCCGTCAGCCCCGGAAAAACCCACCCGTCGCCCTCGACCTTCTTTTTCGTCGGATCGGCCGTCTCGACCTTCCCGACCCAAGCCCAAGCTGCTAGAAGAAGTTCCTCAAGCCACAAATGCGGCAGGTGAAACGTTTAACCCTGGCGATCAAATTTGGGTCAGATCCCCTTGGGGTAAATGGGCGGTGGCGGAGATTGAGAAATTTTACCAAACCACTCCGGAGCAAGTGGTTGCTCATTTCGCCCCCAAAGAAGAACGAGACGGATGGACGTGGATGGGCGGATGTATTCGTTCTGAACTCCTCAAAAAAGTTCCAACTCCGCAACAGTAAAACGTTAGATGTCCGATCCCAGGTAATATAAAAAGGTCGGACATCAAAGGGATTTTAAACGAATGAAAGTTGGCTTAATGGGAACTGGACTGATGGGACAACCCATGGCACTGCGCCTGGTGGAAGCCAATTTTGAGGTGATGGCTTATAACCGCACGGCTTCTAAGCTAGAACCTCTCAAAGCGTCGGGTATTCCCGTGACGGATTCTCCCCAGTCTTTGATTGCAGCGAGTGAATGTATTATTTTGATGTTGGCGGATGCGCCTGCGATTGAAACGGTATTGTTCTGGCCGGAGTCGCAACAGGAATTATCCGGAAAAACCGTGATTCAAATGGGAACCATCGCCCCCCAAGAAAGCCGCTCAATTGCACAACGGGTGACAGAAGCGGGAGGAGACTATTTAGAAGCACCGGTACTCGGAAGTATTCCTCAAGTTCAAACCGGAACTCTACAAGTGATGGTGGGCGCGACAGAGGCGCAATTTCAAAAATGGTCTGATTTGCTTCAAGCCTTTGGAGAACCCCTGTTAATTGGCTCGGTAGGGGCGGCTGCGGCGACAAAATTAGCCTTAAATCAACTGATTGCTTCTTTAACCAGCGCTTTTGGGCTGAGTTTGAGTTTTGTTCAACATCAGGGAGCGGATGTGGAGAAGTTTATGCAAATTCTCCGCGAGAGTGCTTTGTATGCTCCCACCTTTGATAAGAAGTTGGAACGAATGCAAGAAGCTAATTATGCCAACCCCAATTTTCCCACAAAACATTTATTAAAAGATACGAATTTATTTCTCAAAGAATCCGCAGCCTTGGGTTTAAATGCCAGTTCGTTAGAAGGGGTAAAATCGCTCTTAGAAGTGGCTCTGCAATTGGGAACAGCCGATGATGATTATTCGGCTTTGTTTGAAGGAATTAAACCTCAGTAAAACATGGAATTGTGTAGGTTGGGTTGAGGAACGAAACCCAACAGATAATAACATTTGAGTTGATGTAGGTTAAGTGGAGGAACGAAACCCAACAGAGATTAATTTTTGTTGAGTTGGGAGTCACACTTAACCCAACCTCCTAACCAAGTGAAGCACTATTAATTGAGAGAAGAAACAGCGGCTAATTCTTTTTCCCGTTCAACGGAAAGAGAGACAGCAGTAGAAGTGAGTTGAACAGCAAGACGGTTTAAGCGCTCTTGAATGTCTGGGGAATTGAGATATTTTGAAGTTTCTTGTTTGATGGCATTGATGTTTTCAGGAGTCGCCTGAAAAGTCGAAATTTTTTCCTCAAAATAGGGTTGGAAGCGGTAATAATTATGGGAGACGAGACTCTTAGTGATGTGATCGATGACATCAGAGGAACCTTCATTAAAAGTCTCAAAGATGGGCAGATCATTAAAAGGATTAATCCACTCCCAAGCCCCCCATTTTCGCGAATCTTTTACACTCATTGATTGAGTTTCTTGTTCGCCAGAACCGAAGGAAGCAACCACTAAATCTGAGAGATTATTTTTACCTTTAATTGCTTCTGCAACTGCACATAATGTGGGATTACTCGCGGCAACTCCTCCATCAATCAAAGGAATACATTTTTGCTGATGATCGGGAGAATCGGTTAATTTTAACTTCTGATCTTCCTTCCAATAAGTCAGAAATGTTTTGTCTGTTAAAATATGAGCCGGAAACGCCACCGGAGCAGCAGCCGAAGCCCGACAAACTTCCCAAATTGGTAAAGTTTCACATTCATCTTGCTTACTATTAAACACAATAGCTTGACCATTGTATACGTCATAGCTGGTGACTAGCGTTTGAATTTTTAATTGTTTAAAAGTATTCTTTTCAAAGATCTCCTTAAGAACTTCTTCTAAACCTTTTCCATCATACATGGGTTGACTATAACCAGAAGAAACCAGGTTGGTTATTGCCCGAATAACGATGTCAACTTTTGATTTGGGAATTAAGTCAAGTTGGGATTTTGGAAATATTTTCTGAGGATAGTTTGATTCGAGTTCATAAAAATTTACAATTTCATCTATCGAACGCCCATGAGATAAACCGCAAGCAATTAGACTACCTGTAGAGGTTCCAGCAATTAAATTAAAGCAGTCTTTAAGTTTTTTTCCCGGACTATGTTGTTGAATTTTAGCTTCTAATTTTTGTAAAATCAAAGCGGTTACTAAGCCACGAATTCCACCGCCATCGAGAGAAAGAATGAAATAGGGTTTAGACATCATTTCAATCCTGCTGCATTACAACTCTAACCTAACTTCCGAGATGGGGGGTTGAATAGTCGCTTGTTTGAGTTACACTCAAATGAGAAACTTCTTAAGTTTGCATTGGAGATGAAAATGTGTTAAACGAACGAGATTATTGGGTTTGTTGGTCGCAAATTTCAGGAGTGGGGCCAATTTCTTTACAACGCCTTCGCCAACATTTTGGTAATCTGAAAACAGCCTGGGAAGCTTCTACTCAAGACTTACAAAAAGTTGAGGGTTTTGGACGACAGACAGTTGAAAAAGTGGCACAACAACGAGCAAAATTTGACTGCGTTGAATTTCTGAAAAATCACGCTGAAAAAAATCCTGATTTTTGGACTCCTGCGGATGCAGATTATCCCCGTTTACTGTTAGAAATTCCGACACCTCCGCCTGTTTTGTACTATCGAGGAACGGTTGACCCTCAAGAAAATCAAGGAATTCAACCCACAGTTGGGATTGTTGGTACCCGTGAACCTTCTGAATATGGACGGCGTTGGACGCGGAAAATTAGCACAATTCTAGCAAAAAGTGGCTTTACAATTATATCAGGAATGGCGGCAGGAATTGACACAGAAGCCCATTCGAGTTGTTTGGATGCAGGCGGACGAACACTGGCAATTTTTGGGACGGGAGTTGATATTATTTATCCTAAAGATAACCGTCAATTGTCTGAAAGAGTGATTCAACAGGGTTTAGTAATGAGTGAACATTCAGCCGGAACCAAGCCAAATCCTCGACATTTTCCCAGTCGAAATCGGATTATTGCGGGTTTAAGTCGGGCGGTATTTGTGATGGAAGCCGGACAGAAATCCGGGGCGTTAATTACCGCTCATATCGCGAATGATTTTTGTCGAGATGTGTATGTTTTACCGGGACGTTTAGATGATGAAAAGTCACAGGGTTGTTTAAAGTTAATTAATGGTGGTGCAGGTTTAATTCCGGTAGATTTAGAAGAATTATTAGAACAATTGGGTGCAATCCCTAAACTCGATACACCCCAACAATTATCATTATTTGAATCTCCTCCAACTCAATCCTCTGTTTCCCCTTCCGAACCCAATTTAGAACCGACTTTAGAACTTAATTTAGAACCCAACTTAGCCCAAGTTTTTCAGGTAATATCTTCTGAACCAACAGCTTTTGATGTGATTGTTCAAAAAGCCGGATTAGATACGGGTATTGTGTCAAGTTCATTGTTACAGTTAGAACTTTTGGGGTTAGTTTCTCAGTTACCCGGAATGCGTTATCAAAGAAATTAGTAGGGTGCATCAAACAGTGGAATATTTTTACTCTCAAAAAAATCTATAAAATTTGATGCACCTAACAAAGTATAATAGTAGGGTGCATCAAACGGTTTAAGCTTGTCTTTTCTCGAAAAAAGTTGAGGATTTGATGCACCCTACAGAGTATAATAGTAGGGTGCATCAAACGGTTTAAGCTTGTCTTTTCTCGAAAAAAGTTGAGAATTTGATGCACCCCACCGAGTTGAGAAAAAATTTCAAAAAAAAATGACTAACCCTTCTTTTCCTCGATTTCATCTGGCTTTTCCGGTATTTGATTTAGAAAAAACTCGCTCTTTTTATAAAGATTTATTGGGGTGTACAGAAGGGAGAAGTTGTGATATTTGGGTAGATTTTGACTTTTTTGGACATCAAATTACCGCCCACTTACACTCAACCGAAGAAGGTATTATTTCCACGAATCCCGTTGATGGAGAAAATGTTCCAATTCGTCATTTTGGAGCGATTTTAGAATGGGAGGAATGGCATAAACTCGCCGAACGTTTACAGAAAGCAGAAGTCGAATTTTTGATTAAACCTCAAATTCGGTTTCAAGGAAAAGTAGGCGAACAAGCAACTTTATTTATCAAAGATCCGAGCGGTAATGTTTTAGAGTTTAAATCATTTCAAGACGAAAGTCAAATTTTTGCAGCAGAGACAAATTCTCAACCCAATTAACTTGATTTATTCCCATTCTTCTAATTCAGCAATCCAATTTTGTAACGCTGTTACCATTTGTTCTCGTCGAGTTTCAAAGTTAGCCGCTATCCAAATTAACACTAAACCCACAATAAAACCAACAATCCATTTAAAGAAAGAATAAATCGAATTCAAAATCAAAAATTGGTTAATCGCATTAATTAAAAATGTTACAGTACCAACATATAAAAATGCCCTAATTCTGAATCCTAAACCAATAAAAATAGCAATTAAACTAATAAAACCGGGTACAATTCCAGTCCCTTGAGACGTTTGCAATGCGGCGAAACAAATCGTACCTATTCCCAAGATTCTTATCCAATGACGCAAGAGTTTTTGTTGAGGATGTTGTAAATAGGGGTCAACTTGGGCAAAATATAATATAGATAATCCCGGTAGAATGGCATCGGCTAACGTATTGAAATTATATTCTGTTGAAAATAGCCAGTGATAATAAGCAAAATTGATTAATCCAACACTAAAATAAGTGAGTTCAATATTGCGAGCAAATTGAGCTAAAAGTAAATATAAAAGAATCGCTATAAAAGTCGAAATATACCAAGATAACTCTAACCTTGACTCGGCGATAATCGATGTTAAAATAACGGTAAAAACTGGGGGTAAAATGGCAACTCGCCGCCAGGGTTTTAAATGCCAACCCCAACTTTCCCAAGGTATAAAATAAAGAACATAAGCAATAATCGAAACAATTGCACCCGCCCAAGGAATTAAAAATCCTTCTAAATTTAAAAGGTCGCTAATAAAATAGGTAATAATTGCAGCTTCTAAACATCCAGTATAAACCCAAAATTCGGCTTCTATAGAGTTGGAATTATAACGCCCTTGAAAAATCGCGTATCGGGTTAAAAAGATACCAATTCCTAAACTTAACCAAGGATTAGACTGGGAAGGAAAAGATTGATAAATAATCAAAAAGCAGCTACTTACCGCCCAATGAAGATGAGCGATTACTTTAATTTCATTTTCACTTAAATGGAGATAACGAGTTAACTGAGGTGAGAATAAACGATATACATAAACGATTGTTGTTCCTAAACCTGCAAAAGCAATGAATTTGTCTGCAAGCGGGGCGGAAGATAAATTATAAAATAACAGTTGATAAACCGCAGTAGAAACACCAAAAATACCAATATAAGTGAGAGGTTTTAACTCGGGACTGCGCCGCCCGACCCCAAGAAAAATAAATGCTAAAATTAATAAACTGATACCTGTCCAATTGTCAAAACTTCTTGATGAGCGTAAAACAGCGCCAAAAATCCCATAAAATAGGGGTAAAACTTGCCAAGGGTCTGGAAGGTGATGAATTCTTTTTCTGTGTTGCCAATAATTGCCTAAAATTTGTGTGGTTAATCCTAAAATAAGATTAGCAATAGATAAGTTAAATAGGGAATTTTCAGTAAAACTCAAAGCATGAGCCATCAAAAGTTCAACTTCCCAACCCAATACATAAATAAATATGGACTGAGACTTTTGGGAGTTTTCGGTTTGGGGATTATTGAAAAGACGAATAATCACAGCAGTAATTGAGAGTATTGTCGCCAATATAGCCAAACGATTAGGATTCAAAAGTTGCCAATAAATCCCGACTGCATATCCGGTGAGGCTGAAAATTAGAAAGGTACATAAAATCGGTGTCCAGCTTTCAACAGCAGTCACATACAGACGGGATAGGGAGGTCGATAAACGGTTTAATCTAGCTTGAAAAATCCATAAAATATTTAAAGCAATAGCAAGAAAAACTAAACCTCCTGCTGGCGTTAAATTGGGAACGGTTTCCCAGACTAAAAAGCCATAAAACGTTAATCCAAAACCAACGGTTATTATGGCTGAAAGTATATTCGGTAAATAGTATGTATTTAAGACCATTAATCCGGTTGCAACTCCCCAACTGATTAACCGAATTCCGGGAATTCTAAACACCAACAATTGCACTATTATTACTGCAAAAATACTTAATTTTGCGGCTAACTCTCGCCGGAGAGGAATTAAACGGGAAATGATTGTTAATGCAGCGGGAGTAATTAACCAAATAATTCCCCATTGACTTAACCCTTGACAAACAAAATTTTGACAGAAATTATTAGAGTTATAAATTAATTGATTATAGAAAAATTGATAACTTAAACCTGCTAATCCTAAACCGAGATACCAAGCACTGTTGAGAATAGAATTAGGGATAGTTACAGGCTGTCGGCGGCTAAAAATGATGTAAAAGACCCATTCTGTTAGCATGAAGAGAATTGAGATAATTCCCCAGGTTTCTAAAGAGAGTTGAGGAAAAGATAATTCTATAAAACTTGCTAACGTCAGTAAGGCTGTAAGATGGATAAGATAAACGAGAAAAACTCTTAGGGGTTGACGACGAATTGTATAAACAATTAAAATAAGTGTAGAAATTAATAAATTCAGCGATCGCACGACCGGATCGAAAAGGGAAAGAAAGGTTAAAATTATCCCATAGTATAAGGTGAGTAGTTCTCCAAATTCAGCAAGTTTAGGATGTTCAGACTGATCAATCCAATCTGCTAATGCAACCATAAACACGAGATAAATTAATCCCACTAAACCCAGTAATACCCAAGGTTCATCTGGAGATTGGGTAATTTTTAGAGAAATTTGAATGATTTTTTGTTGAGTTTCTAGCGGAATTAAACGCCAAATTAGCCAATGGGTTTGTAGTCCAGTAATAAAAATTAAAGCTAAATCTTGCTTTCGCCAAAACTGCTTTAAATTTATCCCAAAAATCCCTAACGCAATACTACTAACGGCTAAAGCTTGTTGAGGTTGATTTTCTATAGAAACCAGCCAACCTGCGGCTAACAGGAGATAAGCACATCGTCGGAACCAAACTGATGAATAGAGATAAAATAATCCTCCAGTTAAACCCAATGCTAGCCCCAATTGAGAGAGATTAAGATTAAGGACAAAAATCACTCGCCACCAAAGAAAAAGGAGAGGAACTAGACAAAAGAATAAAGGTAGGTTTTCTCGGCGATTTAAACGAATCTGTTCGCTATCTTGGCGACGATAAAAGGTAACAATTCCGGTGACAATAATACCCAAATAAACAGCAATTAAGGGAAAATGAGGAATTTTCCAGCCCAATTGTAAATAACTCAGTCCCAATTGATTGAGAATGAGTAAGGGTTGTAGCGGTATTCTTTGCCGTTCTCTTGAAGATAAACTGGGGTTGAGTAAAATCGTAATTCCTGTTAAAATCAGAATGGAAACTGCACTAATTCCCCCACTAGAATACAATAAACCCAACCCATCAATTGCCCAAAAATTAAGCGGAATTAACAGCAATGTTACCCATCTTAAAGTTTCGGAAGTGAGAGGTAAACGACCGTTCAAATTCATCCAAATTGTAGCCAGACAAAACCCCAACGTATAGGCGAACAAGACTCCATATTGTCCGAGAGTGGGTAATTCTTGCCATCGACTCGCAACTAATACCCCCGAAGAAACCAACACCATAAATAATCCCAAAAAGAGCAGCCACCGCACACTAAATTCTGCTCGGAGGGAAGAGAATAAACGGGAGGGTAAACGAGAGGAATTCGTATTTCGTTGAGGTTGACGGATGGGAACAGAGGCTTCTAAATTAGAACTCTCTTCCGATGGGGAAGATGGCGAGATTTCAACTGAGGTTTCGCTTAGAACTGGAAGGGGTTCACTCAGGTATTCTTGACAGATTTGACGCACTTGTTCATCGGACAATACACCTACATTTAACCAGGCGTCTAAACCCTCTAATAACCGAGGATTATCAGCGCGAAGCCGAATTTTAAATTCAATAAACTTTACAATAGGGGAAGACATAAGTTGAGGAACGTTGCAAAAGTTAACTGCAATTAATACCGATCTACTGGATTGATTGCTCTTGAGTTGAGAATTGTCTCAAGCCAAGATCCTCAAGTGAGGCTAAGATAACATATCTACTTTTAAAATGGCAATATCAAGCATAAAATTGTTAAAAATAATTGCTCTTTCTGATCAATTCACCTGATTTTTCAGGGAACGCAGGAACAAAAATTAGCATCGACGGTCATTGATTGAATGCAACGAGGAGAATAACTGAAGAATGGTAAATATTTTAACTCAAGTCGATTTGTTTGGCTCTGTCGATACAAGTCGTTTCGTTGTATTGGGAAGTCTGGAAGATGATAATATTATCCCTCCCATTCAACTCTACGATGAGCGAGGAAATCTTGTAGAATCAAACGCAGATGCTAGTCAGTTAGAAATCTTACTTCGTGACGGAAATGATATTTTTGATGGTTCTACTTTCACCGTTGATGGTCAAAATTTAATCATTGTTGGGAACAAAGGTAATGATTTAATTACAGGAAGTTCCGACGAAGATACTCTTTTTGGAGGACAAGAAAATGATGATATTTTAGGGGGAGATGGCGACGATCAAATTTTTGGAAATTTAGGAGATGATTTTGTTCTCGATGGCGGACTCGGAGATGATTCGATTTTTGGGGGTCAAGATAATGATTATATACGCGGAGGAGAGGGAAATGATCGCGTTTTTGGCGATCGCGGAAATGATGTTATTCATGGAGATGGAGGGGTTGATGTGTTAACAGGAGGTGAAGGACGAGATCAATTTGTGATTGATTTAATGTTAGAAACTACGACAAATAATCCCAACTCAGTTGATACCATTCAAGACTTTACTTCCGGTGAGGATGAAATTGTTATCTTTGGTATAAATTCTGAATTTCTGCAAGTTAGTAATTTAACTTCTGTGGGGAATTCTTCCGGATTTGTTCTCTATGATATTCGTAACGGTAGCCTCGGTTCAGGCGGTGAAGTGGCGATTGCTTTTCTTGAACAAAACCCAGGTTTAACAACAGCTTTAACTGTAGGAACCGATATTTTTGTGATTTAATTGAGTCATTTATTCATTAAAAATTATGAGGCACGTTCTAGCAGAATCTCTAGACGTGCGCCTCAAAGCCAAGCTAAAAAGCTTTTTGGGTTATGCCATCTCTCTTATCGGACATTCGGGTGTAACAATACCCGATTTACATCATCTACATCACGTAGTCATAACCTAGAGAGACCTTAGTTTACGCTTAAGAATTAGTAATTGTCCGAATAGCGATCGCGTCCTCCGCGTCCTCCCCCAAATGAATTTTTGTTTTCACGAGGTCGTGCTTTATTGACCTTGAGATCGCGTCCCATCCATTCTGCACCATCAAGCGCTTTAATTGCCGCTTCTTCTTCAGATTCTTCCTGCATTTCTACAAATGCAAATCCCCGAGGACGACCCGTTTCTCGGTCAGTTGGAATACTGACCCGTTTGACGGAACCGTATTCAGCAAACACTGACTTCAAATCCTCTTCCGTAACCTCATAGGAGAGATTACCGACATAAATTGACATAGGTTACTTCCCAAATCGAACAAATATAAAAGACAGATATTTCGGAAGCCTAGCTTTGCCAGATGGAACAGAACAAAATTATTTGTACTGAAAGGAAAAACTGCGACCGATATCTATTCTTTAGAGATATTGTAACACGGGTAGTTCTAGCTCAGATCTAATAGAGCGATTACAAATCAAAAATGTCCCGAAATCCACTTGTCTATATGTATTAGCGGGACTCCTAACGCTTTAACCCAACTTTAGACTCTTCTTCCTTGCTGATGAAGTTCAAGCTGATAGCCAGTTTTAACCCCTAGCATTTGATTCATTGGTGGCGGGAAGTTCAACTCGCCAAAGCCATCCTTTCTTATACACTTTTTCAAGATTAGCTTGATAAATTCGTTCAATTCCTTCTACTAAAACCTCGGAAGGACGATAGAGAAAAATATCACTAAAATCCTGTTCTGGAAGAAAAGGAATATTAGACTGAACCACCAATTGTAGATAAACATCTGGCTTCAGTCGATGGCTAAACGGCAAAAGTCTTCCCGGTTCTGCATCACTAATGACCAAAGGATTATCCGATAAATTAACAATCTCAGCAACCGGAGGAATATAGCGGCTTCGGGTATAACTTTTATGCCACCAAACCGGATGAATAGAACTCACCAAACAAGATAAAATTCCACTTAAACCAATGGCAATCAAGATGTATTTCCAACGTTTATTTTGTTTAATTTTAAGCGCATCATCGCTAATTTTTTGGGTTAAAAGGTAAGCAAAACAAATTTGTAAACCCAAATAGGAA
Organism: Lyngbya sp.; assembly: GCA_035285085.1. GTDB lineage: Bacteria > Cyanobacteriota > Cyanobacteriia > Cyanobacteriales > Microcoleaceae > Capilliphycus. The sequence goes on from JAYKHV010000178.1 coordinate 105,398, forward strand.
GGAATTCCATATCGAGCAATGGTTGAACGCTGTCCACCGAATAACAGATCGGGTAAAATTAGGGCAGTTCCCATAACTCCCATTAACGCAATTACAAAAAACCATGTTTTTATTGAAGTTTTTTTCACTAAAAAATAAACCGAATATCCAGCCAGGAAAATAATCGGATATAAAACCGGATTCAGCAAACTATACCCTTGATTAAAATCAAAAATAAGCCGGGTTAAATTCAAACCCCAAAACAACATTGTTCCCGGTCGAGTTATCCGGTGAGAACTGGTATTATCAATTAAATCGGGGAAATTAGTAAAAATAATAATTAACCAGGGAAGAAACAGAATAACGCTCAACAAAACCGCAGCTAAAGCCGGAAAAATATATTCTAACTTTCGCCACTGTTTTAAGCCAAATACATAAATTCCATGACTCAAATAAACAAAAGTGAAAAAGAGATGAGAATACAAACCAAGAGTTAAACTAAACGCATAAATTCCCCAGGCGAAAAGTTTGGAGTTTCTGGGTTTTTCAGTTTGGCTAACTCGTAACGCTCTTAACAATGCAGCGCTTGAAAATAATATCGTAAACGTCCATAAACTATAGGCGCGAGCCTCTTGAGCGTACAAAACATGAAAGGGAGAAATCGCCAAAATTCCCATCGCCACCCAACCCACCGTTACCGACTGAAACAGCTCTAAACATAGCCAATAGATCGCCGGAAAACAAAATAAACTAATGATCGCAGATAAACTTCTAATGGTCGCGACAGAATGACTAAAGGTTTGCATCCAAAACCGAGCTAATAAAAAATACAAAGGAGAATGTTCGGGATGTTTTGTAAAGCTGGTAAATGCATCCTGTAAACTTTTTTCTGCGGTGGGATATTGATAAATTTCAACTAAATCTCCGGCGCGAATAAGTTGACCTGTATAAGCTTGGGGAATCACATCATCTAGGACATAACCCGAACTTCTTAATGAGGTGTGAATTTCATCGTACCAATAGACTTTATAACCCAAATTAACAAACCGAAAGGCAATTCCTACGATGAGAAGAAGCGCCGCAAACTGTTGTAACCATCGGGTCGTTGATTTTGATTTTTTCATTCTATAAATAGGGATTACAAAAAGGAAAGAAAACGCACTTCGACTTCTTCAACCCGCCATGCAGCATAGGCTAAAGATTCTCTTAAATCTTCTGGGTCTAAATAAGGATAAGCTTGTAAGATTTCCTCGGAAGAATAACAGGAAGCCATTAAACCTAAAATCATCCCTACAGTTACTCTCATTGCTCGAATACAAGGTTTACTTCCCATCACCTCTGGGTTAACTGTAATGCGTGTGAGTTGCTTCATTTCATTACACCAAAATTGTTGGTAAAATTGGACCTAATTTTAACTTAAAGTTTTATGAAAAGAGTTGATTCAGAAGTTCCTCACGAGTTACATTAAAGTGGTTCTCAATGTCTTTTAAAATTGCACTGAGTGTACCTACTTTAATCGGGCTAGGGTTGGGGATTGTAACATGATGTTCTCCCTTCTCTTGAGTAGTTAATCGTATATGACTTCCAGTTTGGCGGTCAATTGTGTATCCTAATTTTTCTAGTGTCTTTGCAAGTGCATCACCAGATAAGTCTCTCGGCAACTTCACGAAGCAATAACCTCATCATGCACAATATGTAAACGGATTAGTTTTGGACGAGTTGTTTCATCTGGATAATGACAATGAACAGCATCTTTAACCATTTCTCGCAGTTCTTGAATGCTATCAGCCTGAGTAAAAATTGATTCACCAATTGCTCTGGCTACATAACCGCCTTCAGGATCATCCTCGACTAAAAAAATAATTTCTGTCATACTATTTTATCCTCAAACTCTTTGACAACGGCATCTTATTTTAATTCAACAGAATCCAGTTTCCGAATCAGTTTCAAGCACAACACGCCATTTCATATTTCTATCTCCTTGGTTGGCATTTCGTTGAAAATTAGCGATACCTATTTACAGCTTTAACCATCCAAACATCTCCCCAACGGTTAACTTAAATTCTCCCATAAATTCGGGAACAATTAATTCATCGGTTGCGGCTTGAAAGAGTTGGGGTTGTTGTTGGTGGGGAAACACTAAAACTGATTCTTCTTCCGGGTAAATTAACCATCCCAAACTGCTACCGTGATTCAAACAGTGGAGAATATTTCCAGTTACTAAACCCGGGCTTTGATTGGGAGAAAAAATTTCAATTGTCCAATCGGGATAAGTCTCAAAAACATTAACAATATTACCGTTTTCGTCTCGGGGAATTCTATCCCAGGAGAACACTGTTACATCGGGAACAATTGATCGTCCGCCAAAAGTACACCGGAGTTCGGGAAAAGCACGGGCAATGCGTTGACGACTAACCAAGCTATTAATAGTAAGAATTAATTCGGCTTGGATGGTGCTATGTTTACCTTGAGGCATCGGCTTTTGAATAATTTTACCGTCAATATATTCGCTGGCGGGTTTCGTTTCTGGTAATGTCAGGAATTCTTCTAGGGTGAGTTGGCGTTCAGAAATCTCGATGATAGGTCATCCCCTCCTTTTTCGGTTGCAAGTTTTGTTTGATTTTAGCAAAATTTTCGCGGAAAAATAGATTCGTCAATTGCTTGGGCGATATCACCTCCTTGGGCTAATTTTTAATGAGTTAATATTCTAGTCGCAAACGTAATAACGTGTAGCCTGTTTCTGGATGGAGATGTTCGTCAACGGGGATAAAACCATATTGTTGATAAAAAGCCCGCCCCGCTTTATTTTCTTTAAAAACTTCCACAAAAAGTTGACTTCGCAAAGTTTTCGCCCAATCAATTAAAGCCCGCCCAATTCCCTGGCGTTGAAATTGAGGATCAACAAAAATCGCCCCAACCTGATTATCTAATAACGAAATAAACCCCAACACCAGTTTATCCCGTTCAAAAACCCAGGTTTCTGCTGCGGGTAAATAAACCTTTGGTATGTTTTGACGTTCGGTTTCCAGAAAAGCTTCATCCAAAAAAGAATGGGCGATTTTCGAGGCGGAATACCAAACCTCTAACAAACGGTTGAGATCCTGTTCTTGGTAAGGGCGAATCATGGGTTTAAATCAATTCAATTAATCGCTGCTTGTTTGGGCTAAAGTTTCCCTTTCCTTGAGTTTGGAGGCGACAAAATGCCAAACCAAACCCACTCCAATTAATCCTAACCCAATTAACCAAACTTGCCACTCGATCCAAAAGGCTAAAAATAAGCCGGAAAATAAGGCAAATAAACTCATCCAAACGGGATACAATCGCTGTTCATCACTCAAACGCAACGCCGCCAAACCGACAATTCCGCAGCGCCATAACGAACCAAACGCACTTAACGACCAAGTAGTTTTTACATCCCCAGTTAAAACCAAAAGTCCCACAGCAATACTAATAAAAATTACCGCCCAGTAAGGTGTAGTTCCGGCTGAATTTAACTGTGCAATTAATCTCGGCATATCGCCCCGTCTTCCCATTGCTAATAATAACCGAGACAAACCTAAAATAATACTCAATAACACGCTTAAAGTTGCGGTAATTGCGCCAATTGCCAACAGCGTTTTTGCACCGGGAATCCCTAAACTTGCGGCGACAATTTCTAACGGTGCGGCTTGTTCGGAGGCTATTCCTAATGCTTCGGCACCAATGGTTCCCAAACTAACAATTGCCACACCCATGTAAATTACCGTCGTAATTCCCAACGTGACTAAAACAGCTTTCGGGATATTTTTCCGAGGTTCTGTAATTTCTTCGCCTAACATCGTAATTCGGGCGGGGCCGTTATAAGCAACAAATAATAAAGCCACCGATTCGAGAAAGTTTTTCAAGCCAATTTTAAAGTCAATCTCTGCAAATTCTACGGGTAAAAATCCCTTTTGAGATAATACAATTCCTCCGGCAATAATTAAAAAGAATAGGGCAAAGAGAGTAATCGAAAGAATCACCGTCGTTGCCGCTTTTGAGCGTCGCATTCCGCCCAAAACCACCACAGTTAAACCGAAAACCGCAAGTTCGGCAATAGGAACTAAAAACGACTGTGAAACGTCAAGAGACTTAATTAAATAACTGGAAAAACCGAGTGCAGCAGTGGCAGCAACCGCCGTTTTTCCGAGTAGATACATCCACCCTCCGGTAAAACCAAACCAAGAGTTAAGATACTTGTAACCGTATTCATAAATACCGCCACTAACGGGATGACTGGCGGCGAGTTGGGCGAGATTCAAACTATTGGCAATTTGCAAAATTCCCGCAACAACCAACGCCCCAATTACCCCATAACCGGATAAGCCGGCTGCTAAACCCAAACTGACAAAAATTCCGACACCAATGACTGATCCTAACCCCATAATGGTGGCACCAAACCAACCCAATTCGCGTTTAAGTTGTTGGGGAGAATGCTGGGATGCAGACATACTTTTTTCTTTCCTTGATTCGGCTACGTTCAAAAAATAGGGGTATGAATTTAGCACACCCCTTTCGGTTAATTTACAAAAGCAGAAATTAATTTTTTTGCAAGGTCGATAAACTGGACTTGGAGTCAACAGCAGCGACTTGTTTGGTTTGAACAATGTTCGCTTGCAACATCGGAGTTCGACTCACCGAACTATTGGCTAAGTTCAACAAAGGACTCGATAAAATTCCCGCCAAAGAAGTCGCCACCAAAGAAGCCACCAATCCCACTTGTAACAACCGCATTCCCGGCAAATTCCAGCGAATTTGAGGATAGTTTTTCACCGCATCGGACATTTCTTGCGGTTCTTTAACAACCATCATTTTAACAACGCGAATGTAGTAGTAAATTGAAACTACAGTGGTGACTAATCCTAACAAAACTAAGCCATATAATCCCGCTTGCCAACCGGCCCAAAACAGGTAAATCTTCCCAAAAAATCCGGCTAGAGGGGGAATTCCACCCAAGGAAAGTAAGCAAATACTTAACCCCAAAGTCAGCAGGGGATCTTTTTGATACAACCCACTGTATTCGCTAATTTGATCGGTTCCGGTTCGCAAAGAGAACAGAATCACGCAGGTAAAACCGCCCAGGTTCATAAATAAATACACCAACAGATAAAAAATCATGCTGGAGTAACCCGCATCGGTTCCGGCGATCAACCCGATCATCACAAAGCCGGCTTGGGCGATGGAGGAGTAGGCCAACATCCGCTTCATGCTGGTTTGGGCGAGGGCCACCACATTTCCCAAGACTAAGCTGAGAATCGCTAAAGCGGTGAACACGAACCGCCATTCATCGCTAACGATGGGGAAAGCATTGACTAACAGCCGAATGGCCAGGGCGAACCCTGCGGCCTTGGAACCCACAGACAAAAACGCCACCACCGGAGTCGGAGAACCTTCGTAAACGTCGGGCGTCCACTGGTGGAAGGGAACCGCAGAAATTTTAAACGAAATCCCGGCAATCACGAAAACTAGAGCAATGACGACACCGAGAGATTCGCTTCCCCCGGATGCGGCCAAAGAATTGGCGATCGCATTAAGCTCAGTTTCGCCGCCCGAGAGTCCGTACAGCAGCGACAACCCGTAGAGGAACACCGCCGAACTGGAAGCCCCAATTAACAGGTATTTCAACGCCGCTTCGTTGGACCGGGGATCGCGTTTGGTGTAGCCGGTCAGCAGGTAGGATGAAATACTGAGGGTTTCTAGGGAAACAAAAATCATCACCAATTCCGTCGCCCCCGACAGGAACATTCCCCCCAAGGTGGCGGTTAACAAAATGCCGATAAATTCCGCCAGGGAGGTTCCGGTTTGTTCGACGTAGCGAACCGACATCAAAATGCTGACAATGGCAGACAGGGCGATTATGCCGCGAAATACCACGCTGAGGGCGTCGCCGTTAAAACTGCCCAAAAATCCAATCGTATCGGTACTATTCCATTGATAGTACAGGGCAACAATCGCGGCGAAAAGACCCGCGATCGCAATGTAGGGCGTCAGGCGAGAAGAAGCCGTCCGTCCGACGATCAGATCGGTAATCAAAACCGTTAAGAGGGTGATAATGACTATTCCCTCGGGTAGAATTGTTCCAGCGTTTAACTGGGCTGCAACACTCGAAAAATCCATAAGCTCACATATTGGATAGTACCTCACAACTGGGCGGTGAACGCCAGAGTGAGTGAAACACATTCGACACTATAAACGTTCTGTCTGTCCCGATTCAAGACGACAAGCCTATCAGAACTTAGGATATCACTTGCATTCTCATCACAACAGACAACATCGATGAAGCGGACACCTTAACTTGTATAGTGGTAGGATGAGTAGAAAAAACGATCGCACGGGTTAACTGTTCTAATGATACAGCTATTTAACAAAATCTTAAATTGGAAAAAACGCTTTGTTGGGTTGATTTTACCGACGGTTCTCGCCGTTATTATCGCTCAACTCTGGGCAACCCCTGCCCAGGCGACCGGGGTTTATCAAATGCCGAATTTAACCCCGGGCGATCCCACTTGGATCGTTGATGATGGGGATGTTCTGAGTTTTAGCACCGAACGCCAGATCAATCAAGAATTATCCCAACTGGCGGAGAAAACCGGTTATGAGGTGCGTTTGGTAACACTGCGGCGCTTTGACTACGGGGAAACGGCCGATAGTTTTACCGAGGCGTTGTTTAACAAGTGGTTTCCGACTCCCGAAGCGGGTGAAAATGAAACGGTGTTAGTTCTCGATGTCCTGACCAATAATAGCGCCATTCGTAGCGGAGAGGGGGCGGGGTCGCTGCTAACCGATGATATTGCCGAAAGTGTAGCCACCGAAACATTACAAGTTCCCCTGCGGGATGGTAATAAGTATAATGAAGCCTTCAAAGCGGCTAGCGATCGCTTGGTTGCGGTGTTATCGGGAAACCCCGATCCCGGCCCGCCTAGCGAAAATGAGGAGGTTCAAGTCGAGGGTACGTTTAAATCCGCTGAAGAAACCGACGATCAAACCGCTACAATTATTGTTGTAATTGTGTTGGTCGTGGCAACGGTTGCGCCGATGGCAACTTACTTTTATTTCCAACGCTCTTAATGTTTTAAGCGGGAAGTTTTGAGGATGTAGGGGCAGGGATCACATCAGGAGAATCTTTTTAATCTCAAATTCACAGTTAAATGTCCGATATTCCCAGTCCCAATTACAAATCCTAGAGATGCAATTTATCGATCAAGTTGAAATTTTAGTGGAAGCGGGTAAAGGTGGCGATGGTATCGTCGCCTTCCGTCGAGAAAAATATGTTCCCGCCGGCGGGCCTTCCGGTGGTAATGGTGGCCGGGGCGGTTCTGTTATTTTGGTTGCGGTTGAACACCTGCAAACCTTATTAGATTTTAAGTATAATCACCGTTTTCGCGCCGAAGATGGCCGACGCGGTGGCCCGAAAAATATGACCGGGGCCGCAGGAAGCGATCGCATGATTGAAGTTCCTTGTGGGACTGCGGTTTATGATTTGGAAACCGAAGAACTTTTAGTCGATCTCATTGATCCAAATCAAGAATTTTGTGTTGCCAAAGGGGGTAAAGGCGGTTTGGGAAATGCTCACTTTCTCAGCAACCAAAATCGCGCCCCTGACTATGCTTTACCCGGACTTCCCGGCGAACAAAAGCAGCTACGACTGGAGTTAAAACTGTTAGCTGAAGTCGGAATTATTGGTTTACCCAATGCGGGAAAATCAACGTTAATTTCGGCGTTATCGGCTGCCAAACCCAAAATAGCCGATTATCCGTTTACCACGTTAATTCCGAATTTAGGCGTTGTTCGCAAACCAACGGGAGACGGTACCGTTTTTGCAGATATTCCGGGGTTAATTGAAGGCGCTCATACGGGTTTGGGTTTGGGGCATGAATTTTTACGCCACATCGAACGCACCCGAATTTTATTACATTTAATCGATATTACCGATCCGACTCCTGTAGAAAATTATCACACAATTCAACAAGAATTACAAGCCTACGGTCGGGGTTTAACCGATCGCCCCCAAATTGTAGCGTTAAATAAGGTTGATGCGGTGGATACTGACAGCGAGGAGATTCAAGAAATCATTGCTAAAATAGGGCAAATTAGCCAATCCAAAGTCTTTTTAATTTCGGCTGTTGCTCAAATTGGACTTGATGATTTAATGCAAGAAGTTTGGCGATCGCTTGATGAATTATCCCTCGGGTAAAAATTAAAAATCCAGTCAGTAGGGTGCATCAATTTCATAGATTTTAACTTGGATAATCACCAAATTGTTGTTTTTTGATGCACCCTACTTTTGACTAGCCCTAAAACTTGATTTGTGGGGAGGACCGGAGGCGCGGAAGGATTTTTATTAATAAAAAGTTATTTTTCAACGCCTGCGGCACGCGGAGCGAACGGAAAAAAGACCTCTCCCCGTCCACCTCACCTCCCCGGTTAGCATTAGTTGATAATTGATTGCAAGAACTGGAAATTATGGTAAAGTAATAATCAGGGTAGGGGTTAAAAGTTCAGCCTGTTTGTAGTAGGGCTGTCTTCGCAGCTAGTTTGTAATTGAACATTGCACAAAGACCAGATTTAGGGCGGTCGCCCAACAACCAGCCTAACGACAAGCTTTTTAAAATTTAAAGATAATTATAACACCAACGATTTGAAGGAGAAACCCGTGTCTAATTTATCTGATTATTTTAATACAAAAAGCTGGAGTCGTCGCCAAATTATCACCTGGGGTTTAACCGGGTTGGGTGTAACAGCCACAGCAGCGCTACTCAATTCAAGTTTCCAAACTTCTTCAACCGTCAAAATTCCGCCTTTTGAAGCAGAAAATAACGCGACCGATGCCCAGTTTAATCCGATGGCAATTTTGCGGGATTTTGATTCGGGTAAACTCCTACAAGAAAACGGGCGAACGATACGAGTATTTGAAGTTACTGCTAACAGTTCAACTTTACAATTAAACTCGGCAATTTCTTTTGTAAGTTGGAATTTAAACGGGCGAGTTCCCGGCCCAACTTTAAGAGCAAAAGAAGGGGAACGGGTGCGAATTTTGTTTCATAATGAAGATGGAAGTTCCCACAGTATGCACTTTCACGGGACTCATACCGCCGAAATGGATGGGGTTAAACCGGTGCGTCATGGAAAGACAGAAATCTATGAATTTGACGCCGAACCCTACGGAGTTCATCCCTATCACTGTCATATTGCACCTGTAACTCGACATATTAGTAAAGGGTTGTACGGACTGTTTATTGTTGACCCGCCAGAAGGTCGTCCTCCTGCTGATGAAATGGTGATGGTTATGGGGGGTTTTGATATTAATAATGATGAAAAAAATGAAGTTTATGCGTTTAATGGCATTCCCAATTATTATCGAGATCATCCCATTCGTATTTATCAAAATCAATTGGTGCGGTTGTATTTGTTGAATATGATTGAGTTCGATCCGGCGCTGACTTTTCATATTCATGCTAATATGTTTCAAGTGTATCGCACCGGACGCACACTCACCCCCAACGAAGAATCAGATGTGATTACAATGGGAACCGCAGAACGTCATATTTTGGAGTTTTCCTATCCTTATCCGGGTCGATATATGTTTCATCCTCACCAAGATGCGATCGCCGAAAATGGGTGTATGGGTTATTTTGATGTGATTGCTACTTGAGAGTTTTTCTTAAAAGATTCTAAAAGTTTTGAGATATTATTGACAAGTCTTTGCATTTGATTTTACCCTGTAGTCCTGATTGTTGTCAATTTAGAAAACAGGCAGTTGAAATGAAAAAATCGTTAAAATCTGTAGAATTATTCTTAGCAACCGGGTTGGCGGTCTCTTTGGTGGCTTGTAGTAGTCCGTCGGCGACGGTGGAAGGGGGAGAGTCGGGAGATGCGGCTTCTACGGAGACCGTTCACAGTCACGGTGGTGAAGGTGGCGAAGGTGGAGAAGGTGGCGAAGGCGGAGAAGGTGGCGAAGCGGGTAGCAGTGGCAATCCTGATGTTGATTATATGACAACTTTGGGATTGATGAAAGGTCATTTGATTGTCGCCAAAGAACTCAGAGAAGCGGGAAATTATGAACAAGCTGAACCCCATATCGGACACCCGGTTGAAGAACTCTATGGTGGTTTAGAAGGTCAACTTGGCGATCGCAATGTGCCTCAGTTTAAGTCTACTTTAACCGAATTGAACGATTTATCCAAGACGGCGCCCGACCAACCTCAAACCGAAGAAAAATTTGAGGAAGCAGTACAATCAATCGATACTGCAATTGTAGCGATTCCCGAGTCTCAGCGTCAATCTCCCGAATTTATAATGAATGTCATTAATCAAATGTTGGCAACGGCAGCAGAGGAATATCAAGCGGCTATTGCAGACGGGAAAGTAGTTGAACTGGCGGAGTATCAAGACTCTCGGGGGTTTGTGTTGTATTCCGAAGAATTATATCAAAATATTGCCGATGAAATGCAGCAAAGTTACCCCGAAGATCATCAAGTTATTATGGAAACAATGGCAGAATTAAAAGCGGCTTGGCCGTCTGTCACTCCTCCAGAAAGTCCGGTTAAAACGCCGAGCGAAGTTCAAGGACTGGTATCTAAGATTGAATTATACAGTTCTCGTCTGGCATCCTCTCCGTCAACGGGTTCATAGGTTGAAATTTCGCCCGAGTTGGTCGGTGAGTTTGTAGAGGCCTACTCTGGTAGGTCTTTACGCGAACCCGCTTTGTTTGCGGGGACAATTTACGCCCAATCTTAGCATAGAGGTATTATAAAATAGATTTTGACAAAATACAAGTAATTTGAGATGATTTTTTCAATTCCCGATGTTTTGACGAAAGAACAACTGAATTCTATTAAAACTCGTTTAGAAAAAGCGGAATTTGTGGAAGGGAAATTAACCGCAGGTTGGCACGCTAAACTCGTTAAAAATAATCAACAATTAAAATCGGGAACCGGTTTATTAAAAGAACTAACCAACGAAGTTGAACAGGTTATTAAACAGAATCCTTTGTTTCAAGCAGCAGTTCGTCCTCGGCGAATTCATTCTATTTTATTTAGTCGGTATGAGGAGGGAATGTCTTACGGAACCCATACGGATAATGCGTTGATGGGGAGTAGTTTTTTACGTTCGGATGTGTCGTTTACGTTGTTTTTAAATTCTCCAAATGAGTACGAAGGGGGGGAATTAGTTGTTGAGGGTGCGGATGATGAAAAAGCCTATAAATTAGAAGCGGGGAGGATGATTGTTTATCCGTCTTCAACGTTACATCGGGTGAATACGGTTACAAAAGGAACTCGAATGGTTGTTGTCGGTTGGGTACAAAGTTTGGTTAGAGATGCGAGTCAACGAGAGATTTTATTTGATTTGGATACAGCGAGACGGGCGATGTTTGCCAGAGAAGGAAAAACCCCAGAATTTGATTTAATTTCTAAAAGTGTAGCCAATTTGTTGAGAAAATGGGCGGAATAAACGAATAATACCAAATCCAGTTTAACAGTTATAAATAAACGACGGAGGAGTCAGGAGTCAGGAGTCAGGAGTCAGGAGTCAGGAGTCAGGAGTCAGGAGTCAGGAGGACTGAGGAAATTTTGAAGAAGAAAGAGGAGGAGAAGAAGAAAGTTTTTTGATCACTAATTATCCGGACATGATATCAGTTAATATTGAGAGGATTTTTGGGGAAACCAGAGTTCACCGAATTTATAAAATAAGACAATTCCCAATAAACTCGCCCCCAAATCGAGTAAACTAAAAGTACGGTTGGGTAGAATTTGTTGTAGCATTTCCTCACCAATAGTAACGAGGGTAAACAAAAAAGGTCCAAACGGAATGGGAAGTTTAAAAATCATCATCATTCGTCTGTTTGTAGCCCGATGACAAACAAAAGAAGCAATTCCGTACAGAAAAAAATGTCCGATCATGTCATAGTAGGGAATTTTTTCAAGTTGTACTTTGGGGAGTTTTCCAAAGTCGGCGACTAACATTATCGAAAAAATAAGCATCAAATAGAGGATAGCAATTACTATCCAACCTCGTTGATTAATTTTCATGTTGGTAAAGGTAAAAAATAGTAGGGTGCGTCAAATTCCACACAAATTTTTGGTGAGTTGTAGGGTGCGTCAAATTCCACAAATTTTCGCAAATTTAATCAGTTAACCCGTTGACGCACCAAACCCCAAATTCAACTTGACGTAGGGTGCGTCAAATTCCACAAATTTTCGCGAATTTAATCAGTTAACCGGTTGACGCACCAAACCCCAAATTCAACTTGATATGATATCCAATTAATTAATAGGTGTTATTGGGGGGGCGGGTTTATCTCAATCTTTGAGTAGTAGTAAAGATTGCGGTCGAACCCGCCCCTACCCTTAATAAAATTAATCAACTGGATATCATCTAACCCGTTGACGCACCAATTTTTGTCTATCCCTAACTCCAACAGCGCTTGTTACCATTCCGGAAATGTCTATTTCGCTTCCATCCAGTTATCACCCGCGTGTATTTCAACGAGAAGGGGAACTTTCAACGAATAAGCATTTTCCATCGTTTGTTTAATTTTGGGTTGTAACTCCTCCCATTCTTCCGGGGGAACTTCAAACACCAACTCATCGTGAACTTGTAATAATAATTTCGCGTTGTAATTTTGCAAAACATCCCGCAATTTTACCATCGCTATCTTTATAATATCAGCGCTCGAACCCTGAATGGGCGCATTCGCCGCAGCCCGTAAAAATTGCGCGTCATTTTGACCTATCTTTTTGAGTTCATCAAGAGGAATATCTTCTAATAGACTTCCTTTAAGTGCTTTCAAACTGGGACTTTCAAAGTGAAAATAACGGCGACGCCCTAACAAAGTTGTCACATAACCCTGAGAAATGGCTTGTTTCTTTTGTTGTTCTAGATATTCAAAAAGCTTTTCATACTGTTGATTAAAACGTTCGATAAATTCTTTAGCTTTATTGGTGTTAACTTTCATTTCTCGCGAAAATCTTAACGCCCCCATTCCGTAAATTACCCCAAAGTTAATCGTTTTTCCAAAGCGTCTTTCTTCGGGAGTTACATCGCTTGGGCTGTCTTTTTCAAACAAAAATTGGGCGGTTACAGTATGGATATCTCGGTTATTTTTGTAGGCTTCAACCAATATCGGTTCGTCGCTTAAATGGGCGAGGATTCTTAACTCAATTTGCGAATAGTCTGCCGAGACCAATAACCATCCGGGTTCGGGAACAAACCCCCGACGTATTTGACGGGAAAATTCCGTGCGGATGGGAATATTTTGTAAATTCGGGTTGGACGAAGAAAGTCTTCCCGTCGCAGTTATCGCTTGGTTAAAGTCGGTGTGAATACGTTGGGTTTGGGGGTTGACCAACTCCGGTAAAGCATCGACGTAGGTTGATTTTAATTTGGCTAAAGTTCGATGTTCTAATATACTATCAATAATCGGATGGTCGCCTTTGAGTTTTTCGAGAACTTTCGCATCTGTGGAGTAACCGGTTTTAGTTTTGCGGCTTTTTTTCGTACTGAGTCCTAACTGTTCAAATAACAGTTGACTGAGTTGTTTGGGTGAACCTAAGTTAAATTCTGTTCCCGCTTCTTGATAAGCCTGTTTTTCGATTTCTTCTAACTGTTTTTCGAGTTGTTCGGAAAGTTGTTTGAGATAATCAACGTTTATTCTAATTCCTTGATATTCCATCTCCGCGAGAACCGGTTCGAGGGGTTGTTCAACTTCCAACAAGAGTTGATGAAGTTCGGGAACTTGTTCTAACTTTTCCCGCAGTTTGGGAACGAGTAAATAGGTTGCATAAACATCCAAACCGCAGTATTCAGCAACGGCTGGTATATCTAAATCTGCAATCGTTTGTTTTTTGGAAAGAGACAGTTCTTTATAACTTTTGGCGACAACTCCCGAGTCTAAATATTGCCAAGAAAGTTCGGTTAAACTGTGACCGGCTTCCGGGTTTAACACGTAACTCGCCAACATGGTATCGAAGACAACGCCAGCCAAATTAATTCCTTGAACTCGTAAAATTAGGCGGTCAAATTTTGCATTTTGTAAGGCTTTGGGATAGTTTTCGCTTTCTAAAATCGGACGTAACGCTTCTAAAACTATCTCTTTTTTCAGTTGGTTTCCGGTTTTGTGTTCGAGGGGAATATAAGCAATATCTGTTTTTTCGCTTCCCCAACAACAGCCAATTCCGACTAATTTTGCATCTCGCGGTTCTAAAGCGGTGGTTTCCGTATCCCAAGCAACGGGATTATTTTTATCGGTAAAGGTTTCTAGGGTTTTAACTAATTCTTGTAACTGTTTTTCGGTTTGAATAATTTGAGGTTGAATGACTTTTGTTTCTGAAGCTTGTTGAACGGCTTGAGTTTCTTCAAAACTCCAAAAACTGAGTTGTTCATCGTTATCTAACCCTTCAAACTCAGAAGGTTCGGACTGGGTAGTTTCGGACTGGGAAGTTTCAGACTCGGAAGTTTCGGACTCAGACTTAATAGTTTTCTCTTCGGTTTGACCAGGAAAATCATCAAAGGCTTTTTTGTTTTCAATTTGTTCGACAAAAGACCAAAATTCTAACTCTTTCAGTTTGGGAATAATTTTGCCAAAGTCTAGTTTAGTAAAACTACAGTCATTCACAGAAATCGTTAGGGGTACATCTTGAACAATTTTCGCCATTCGTTGGGAATGATAGGCGGCTTCTTTTCCGTCTTCTAATTTCTTGCGAGTCGCGCCTTTAATTTTATCCAAAGAAGCATAGATTTCATCGAGGGAATGGTATTCATTCAAAAGCTGAACAGCCGTTTTTTCCCCAATTCCTCGCACACCGGGAATATTATCCGATTTATCGCCGCACAACGCTTTATAATCTATCAGTTGTTCCGGTTTAATCTTCAGTTTTTCAACAACATTTTCCGCCCTAAACTCGGCGGTTTGGTTCCCTTTTCCGGGGGATAAATGCAACACACTAATTTGTTCATCCCCATCAATTAACTGAAATAAATCCTGGTCGCCCGACAGAATTTTAACAGTATATCCCGCTTCCCGTCCCTGCTTTGCTAAAGTTCCAATTACATCATCGGCTTCATAACCCGCAGCCGTAACAATAGGAACATTTAACCCTTCTAAAACTTCTTGTAAATGACCAATATCTTCGATAAAATCTTCTGGCGTTTCCGAACGATTGGCTTTGTAGTTGGCATCAGCTTCGTGGCGAAAAGTGGGTTCACCTCTATCAAATGCGATGGCTAAATAATCCGGTGTATAGGTGTTAATCGTATTCAGCAGCGAGTTGAGAAACCCAAAAGAAACGCTGGTCGGAATTCCCGTCTGGGTTCGCAGTCCTCCCGTCCGACTTTTGGCGAAGGCGTAGTAAGCGCGAAATGCCAAAGAATGACCGTCAACTAAAATCAAAACTGGAGTATTTGCCACGTCGAACCCTTTAGACAGCAACTTATTTATTTTATAACATGGATTAAAAACCCGGTTTCTTGTAGAAACCGGGTTTTTGTGGGGTTTCTTGTAGAAACCGGGTTTTTGTGGGGTTTTTGTAGAAAGCGGGTTTTTGGGGGATGGAGAAAGAAAAGAAAAAGGTGCGTTAGATATCTAACACACCCTACATTTAAGAGATTAAACGTTTATTTGGTTTCGGTGAAATCGGCATCAATTACATCATCTGAAGAACCGCCACCGGGAGCGCCAGCATCTCCATTACCAACGTCTGGACCCGGACCGCCTGCGGCTTCAGCGCCACCGGCTTGCTGATACAAGTTGCTGCTGAGAGTATAAAGCGCCTGTTGTAATTCGGTGGTTAAGGTTTGGATTTTCGCATCATCATCTTGAGCAATGGCTTCTCGCAAATCCTTAATCATCCCTTCAATTTTAGTTTTCTCATCAGCCGGAACTTTATCACCAAGTTCGTTAATTTGTTTCTCGGCTTGATAGGCTAAAGAGTCAGCTTGGTTCTTGCGGTCAATGCGTTCGCGACGTTCTTTGTCAGCAGAAGCATTTTGTTCAGCTTCGCGAACCATCCGTTCAACTTCGGTATCGGGTAACGTCGAAGCACCTGTAATACTAATCGACTGTTCTTTACCCGTTCCTTTATCTTTCGCCGTAACGTTGAGAATACCGTTAGCATCGATATCAAATGTTACCTCAATTTGAGGAACACCGCGAGGCGCAGGAGGAATTCCATCTAAACGGAAGGTTCCCAAACTCTTGTTATCGTTGGACATTTCCCGTTCCCCTTGGAGAACGTGAATTTCAACGTTAGTTTGTCCGTCTACCGCAGTCGAGAAGACTTCCGACTTCTTGGTGGGGATGGTGGTGTTGCGAGGAATAATCTTGGTCATTACGCCACCGAGGGTTTCTACACCCAAAGACAACGGCGTAACGTCGAGTAACAGAATATCCTTAACTTCCCCTGCGAGTACACCGGCTTGAATAGCGGCACCTACAGCTACCACTTCATCCGGGTTAACGGATTGGTTGGGGTCTTTACCCAGTACCCGTTTGACCAATTCTTGAATCGCCGGAATGCGAGTCGAACCGCCCACTAATACGACTTCATCAATGTTGGATTTATCCAACTTCGCATCACGCAGAGAATTCTCAACGGGAATGCGACAACGGTCAATTAAATCGGCGCAAATTTCCTCAAATTTCCCTCTAGTTAACATCGTATCAAGATGTTTGGGGCCTTCGGGCGTTGCGGTGATAAACGGCAGGTTAATGTCAGTTTGAGTCAGGCTAGACAGTTCTTTTTTCGCTTTTTCTGCGGCTTCTGTCAAGCGTTGCAAAGCCTGCTTGTCTTTGCGGAGGTCAATCCCCTCATCCCGCATGAACTGTTCGGCGAGGTAGTCTACAATCTTTTTATCGAAGTCATCCCCACCTAAGTGGGTGTCTCCAGAAGTAGCTAATACTTCAAACACGCCGTCGCCCACTTCTAGGATAGATACGTCAAACGTACCACCACCCAAGTCAAAGACTAAGATAGTTTCGTTGCTTTTCTTATCTAAACCATAAGCCAAAGAAGCTGCTGTCGGTTCGTTGATAATCCGTTTAACTTCAATACCCGCAATTTTACCCGCGTCTTTGGTGGCTTGACGTTGGGAGTCGTTAAAATAAGCCGGAACGGTAATAACTGCTTCTTTAACCGGTTCACCTAAATACTTACTGGCATCTTCAACGAGTTTGCGAAGAACTTGTGCAGAAATTTCTTCGGGGGCAAACTGTTTGTTACGGGCCGGACAATCGAGTTTAACGTTACCACTGCTATCGCGGATAACTTTGTAGGATACTTCTGTGGTTTCGTTTGTGACTTCGTTTTGTTTGCGTCCGATAAACCGCTTAACGGAATAGAAAGTATTTTCCGGGTTCATCACGGCTTGACGTTTGGCGATTTGTCCAACCAGTTGGTCGCCGTTTTTCGCATAAGCAACCACAGAGGGCGTTGTGCGTAAACCTTCGGCGTTGGCAATTACAGTGGGTTTACCCCCTTCCATTACAGCTACACAAGAGTTTGTGGTTCCGAGGTCAATTCCAACTACTTTTCCCATAAGGGTTATTTATCTCCAATGACTACATAGAATCTGATACTGTTACCGCCCGGTTGTTTGGGCCGCCCAATACTGCAAGTCAAACCTGCTAGTTCGATTGAGTCGCGAGTCCGGTTTGAATACAGTTTTTAAGATAGATTGCATATTTCTATACTGTGGGCGGTTAGTCCTTTTCTTGAAGGTGGGTTTACCGAACCTCGACTTTCGGGCGGTCAAACATACATCGGTTTTGTTCTTGTATGATTGTGTATCTACTACTGTAGGCAGTGGAATTTAATTTGGCCTTGTGGCAAACCGTATCTTACGGTTGTATTTGCCGTCAGTGTTTTCAGTTATCAGTTAACAGTTACCAGTGAACAGTTAGGGAGGTGGGGAGATGGGGAGGTGGGGAGATGGGGAGGTGAGGAGATAGGGAAGATTCATAATTCATCATTCATAATTTATAATTCAGAATTTTTATGATTGAACCTTTAACACCGTTATCTCGATTAATTTTAGTCACTGGCCCGGCACGTTCGGGTAAAAGTGAATGGGCCGAACGTTTAGCCAAAAATTCCGGTTTGTCTGTTATTTATATCGCAACTTCTCGACTGGATTCTACAGATACCGAATGGCAAAGTCGCATTCAACAGCATCAAGTTCGCCGTCCGTCCGAATGGAAAACCCTGGAAGTTCCTGTTCAGTTGGCGACAACTTTACAAGCAGTTTCCAACCCGAATACGTGCATTTTAGTTGACTCTTTGGGAACTTGGTTGGCGAATATTTTAGAAGAAGATGATAGCAGTTGGAAAACGATTTTAGAAGATTTAATTACAACTTTAAATAAAGTGTCAGGATTAATTATTTTTGTCGCCGAAGAAACCGGCTGGGGTGTGGTTCCAGCTTACCCTATTGGTCTGAAATTTCGCGATCGCTTAGGAATTTTAGTTCAAAAAATAGGGGCAATTTCTAATCCGGTTTATTTGGTAACAGGAGGTCATGTTTTAAATTTAAGCCAGTTGGGTTCGCCGCTAGAATTTTGAAGGTTTAAATGTTCCCTAAAACTGATAAAATAAAAACGATTACCAATTCTAGGGAGACAGATTTTTAACCCATTTTAACCACTGGCTAAACGATCTCAACATTCCCAATTTTTTCACATTAGGAGCGGCGATCGCAGCCAAACTACTCACGGACTGTAACGCCGCATATTGTAACCCTAAAAAGCTATCAACCGGCGCATATGGCCCGCCCAAAGTAATCGCTCCGGCTGCATACATTCGACCTTTTGGGGTGGCATTTCCTGAATAAACTATCGCCGTTTTGACCGTTTTTAAAGCCACTGTAACCGATCGCATTTCCACCAACTCAAAATCATTCCCGACCTGCAAACGACCCAAAGAATTTAGGGGTAAATTATAATGAGTGACTAAATCATTTAATAACGGATTTGTCTGCACTTTAGCCTCCAAACCGGTGGCATCAATAATAAAGTCTGCTTCCAATTTTATTTGGGCTTCAAGTCCCTGTTCTTTAATCGTTGTTAAGGTGCGATTCCCTGTAATTTTTTCCACCTTTTCAACCGTACCAAATACAATCCGATACCAGCCTTGAGTCAGTCCTTGATTAACAATTTCTCGCCAGTCTTGACGGCTGGCTGTCGTGGTTCCGCCCCAACTTTCTAGTAATTGTATTCGCCGTTCAAAATTGGCTGTTTCTAGCTTTTCTCGCAGTTCCCCACCCCAACAAGCTTTCGGCCAATTAAAGGGTTGAAATTCAAAATGATTTTCCACCCGACGCCGGGATTTTCCAAATAGGTGTCCGACGGCTTTTGGCGATCGCATTAAATGCAGAATTTGAATATTAGAATTAGATTTTCTGGCTTCATAAAGTCGCTGAATAATACGAGAAGCCACAATTCCCCGCCCTCTTAAAATTACGGTACCGCCTTGTTGTTCTAGCTGTTGATAAATGTGTTGATGATCTTCATAAGCATTAACAACCCTGTTAAAATCTCGGGTCATTTCGCGGTAAGCTTGTAAATCGGGGAGAAACTGAATGGCGGGATATCCTGTTGCTAAATGAACATATCGTGCAATTACAAATCCCCGTTCCCGTTTATTTGCTGTTGTACGGGAAATGGCGATCGCATAACGCCCATCATTGGTTTTACGAATTCCTAAAACTCGTCCGTAGCGATAAATTTGTTGCCAATTAATCCGTTTAGCTTCTCGATCTATGGATGCAAAAACATTTTGCGATCGGGGTGTATAGGTTTCGGCTAAAGCAGGTTCAGCAAAAACCCGCCATAATAATTGTAATGCAATTTTGACCCGTCCTTGAGCCATTTCCTGATAAGCTTCTCGCAACCCATAACTCGGCCAACCCCAAATATTATCTGGACAAGAATCTGAATTGGATCGCAAACGTTCGTGAGGAGGAATTTGAGAATTGAGACACAACCGTTGATAACGGGCATAGGGTTTTTCTTCCATTCCCAACGCCATAATTTGGTTAACGTTTACCCCAGAAATTCTCAGCAAATCCACCCAAATAAAACTGCCTAACCCGCCGCCAATGGTCAGATAATCAATTTCCTCAATGGGTAATCCTGTGGCTTGTAAGGTAACGGGAGAAACAAAAGGGGCGTGTAAAAATTCCGCAGGTGGGAAATTTTGATTAACTGGAGTGAGAGGTTTGGGTGTACTGGTTAAGGGATCGGGTTGATTGGTTTTGGGGTTAAAAAAGATTTGCGATCGCCCCGGCAAAGTATTAGCATGGAGAGAACTGGTAACAAAAGAAACGAGTATTTTATAATTCTCAATTTGTAGGGTATCTCCATCGTTTAAAACCGTTTGGGCTTGACGAACCCCGTTGACAAAAGTACCGTTTCGACTGCCAATATCGGTGAGGATGAGATTGCGATTTTCCCAAGTGATTAAAGTATGAAAGCGAGAAACCCGATCTCCTTTCAAGATAATCCGTGACACCCGATTTCCATCAATTGTACCGGGCATTCGATCAAATACTCGTCCGATCGCAATGGGAGGGGTTAATACGGGGGTTCGCCATTCATTTGTTGTCGGATCTTGCCAACTCAGTCGAATTTGCATGAGAAAGAGGGAATCAAGAATAATCAGATTTTAGATTTTGGCATACTCCTATTTTCCCCGACAGTCTCAATTTCCCCGTAAAACCACACTAATTGCTGAGGCTAACGAGGTTCCACACCAACGACAACCCAAGTCGATCTGTTCGTAGGGAGTTAGGCGATCGCACTTTGGACATTGTAAACCGTATTGGGGAGTTGCAGGTTGAGATTTGGGTTGGTTAATAGATGCATCCGGGGGAAGTAAAATCGTTGTGGGAATTTTTGGGGTTGTGGTGGAAATAGAAACCACTTCCAGTTCAACTTGTCCTAAGCAGAGATGACTACCGGGGTTGAGTGTGGCTTCAGTAGAAGACAAGAGTTGACCATCTATGCGGGGTGGGTTTGTGTCTCGCAAACTGCGAACTCGAAATTGATCGGATGTAGTATCAAAAAAGATTTCGACGTGTAACCCGGAAACGGTGGGATGAGAGAGGACGACATCGCAACGATGGGGATCTCGTCCGATGCGAATTGTACCGGGATATTTACTAGGTTGTTGAACGTGCAAAGTGCGGATCTGAAGTTGATTGGCTTCTATCCATTTTAAGGTTAGTTCGTTCACCGGAGTTTCTATCTTTAATAAAGTTGACTAAGGTTAAAATTACTTAATACTCTAGGTCTAACATTCCTCGTTTTTGAGGAGAGTAAAACCCTATATTTGCTGAGTTTGATTCTGTTTCAATTCTATCCGCATTATTCCTGAACTGCCAATAGATTTAAGGGGATTTTCTTAATTTTCCCTAAATTCCCCTTGTAAGAATCCCCCTAAATTCCCTGCCCCCGTGACCCCCAATAATGGGGGTAAAAGGGGGACTTGAAATCTTCTTATTCCCCCCTCTTTTCCCCCTGACAAAGGCTAGCAGGGCCGTTTCATTCTAGCCCTAAAACTTGATTGGTGGGGAGGACCGGAGGTAGGGAGGTAGGGAGATGGGGGGAATTTTTATTAACAAAAAGCTATTTTTCATCGGAAAAAAGTCCTCTCCCC
>JAYKHV010000179.1:0-38581 GCA_035285085.1 Lyngbya sp.
CCTCCGGGAACGTCCGTTGCTCTCTTGCAAACTTTGCTCTCGACGGAAACCGCCGAGCCGCAAGGCAAGCGCTCCTTGATGGAAACCACCAAGTCCGCACTGCCTCACCGAGTCAGGAGTCACCGAGTCAGGAGTTTAGGAGTTACTGTGTTCAGGAGTTCAGAATTGCCTTTTGCATGGTTGCCTCTTGCCTCTTCACTGGTGACAGGTGTTGCAGTGGGTTGCTCTGGTTCCCAGAGTTGTAGCGCAAACTTGCGGCCCGGCGGTTTCCGGCGAGAGCAAAGTTTGCAAGAGAGCAACTGATGTTCCCGAAGGGTGACTGGTGACTGATAATTGCCTGTTGCCTTTTACAAGAAGATATTTTACCGAAAAAATTGGGTATAAAGCCCCGTCCTTCTAGGACGGCTTTCCTTTCAAGACTCTAAAGTTTTAAAAACCGTCTTGACGCTTTGTAAGACAGTCGTAGAATGTTGTAAGGAGGTGATGCAAGTGTTTAGTCTGACCTACGAATTCAAACTTAAGCCGACACAAAAACAAATAGCTACTTTTGTTGACTGGCTAGAACAATGCCGTCGCGTTTATAACTATGCGTTGGCTGAAAGAAAGGACTGGTTTAAATCCCGTAGTTGCCGGATAAATGCTTGCTCACTTCAATCTGAATACATCATTTCAGCCGATGCCAAGCGCCCGACTTATGCTAGTCAATGCAAGGCGTTAACCGCTCACAGGAAAACTAATCCATCCTTGCAGCAAGTACAGTCGCAGGTCTTGCAACAAACCCTGAAGCGTTTAGAGCAGGCGTTTGTGAGTATGTGGGAGCAATCTCACGGTTTCCCTCGCTTCAAAAAAGCAGGAACTATGCGCTCGTTTGTGTTTCCACAAATAGGGAAAGATTGCATCTGCATCGGCTCAATAAAACTGCCTGTAATTGGTTGGGTGAAGTTTCGGCAATCCCGTCCTATTCCCGATGGGGCAACACTTAAGCAAGTCCGAATTGTGAAACGAGCAAGCGGGTTTTATGCCATGCTCACTTTGCAATGGGCTGTTGAAGTGCCTGATGTTTGGCCGCACGGTGAAGCGATTGGGATTGATGTAGGAATCAGCCATTTGGCTGCGGTTTCCAACGGTCAATTCTTTCCTAATCCACGTCCTTTTAAGAAGCTTGAAAGCCAGCTTAAATTGCTGCAACGAAGCGTATCAAGAAAGGTTAAGGGAAGTAATAACCGCAAAAAAGCCCAAGCAAAAGTTAGTAAATTGCATGAAAGAATAGCCAACGCCAGAAAAAATTATCACTGGGAATTAGCCCATAATTTGTGTGATTGGGCTGGCACAATCTTTGTCGAAGACTTAAACCTAAAAGGGATTGCTAGGGGATTCCGAGGGTTCGCACTGCCTGGATGCAGGTTGGGGGGGATTGTTCCAGGTATTAGAGCAGTGTTGCCGTAAACGAGGTGTATTTTTTTTGAAGGTGGATAGTAAGAAGACAAGCCAAATTTGCCCACAATGCCTCACGGAGACGGGTAAAAAAGAATTATCTGAACGAGTCCACCACTGCCACCATTGCGGATACACAACTGATCGCGACGTAGCAGCCGCTCAAGTAGTCTGCCTGCGTGGACTTGCAGCCGTGGGACACACGGTAAAGATGCTTTCTGAGGGTAAAGCGGTTGCGCTCCCCGTGAAGAAAGAATCACCGCACTTCTAGGGCGGTGAGTGTCAAACAACTGAGATCATAATAATTCTAGCGGTGTGCGATCGCCGAAACTCTACATCCCAAAAACTCGGTAACTTGTGCGAAGTTGGCTTTTTAATCTCTACCGAAATTTTTAGCATTTTGTAAAATTTGTAACAGAAATTTATGGAACTGTTCAGTTTGTTTCGAGAAAATTCTAGAATAAATAGAGAAAGGTTGGTGATAGATAAATTGGCTTTTTTCTCCGATTAAATAAATCAAAATTATGGTAAAATAGCTCCCGAATCTTTTCTCAGCAACCGAGCTTAAATTCTCTCGTCATAATCTAGAAAATAAGTTTTCTTGAATTTGAGAAAATCATCGAGATTGATCGCCTGTATTGCTTCAATAATCGTTACTCTACCCAGAGAATTTTTAACAGAATTAGACTTTTTAAACCCCTCAAAAAATTCTCTGATAAAAGTTTAAAAAAATATTTTTTAATTTTATTAAAAAAATCTAAATAGGAGTACAATTACTTATAAAGAAGTTCGGGTAGAGCGAGAAGTAATCAGGAGATTGTAAGGAGAAATACAACACCTGAAAATCTCACTTACTTTTCGATCACTTTTGCCTAACTTTCAGGTGACACCCAGAGTGTGAAAACTTCTGGAACACATTACTTTGTTCTTACTGACAGGGCTATGGGATTGCTTTAATCTTAAGAACATACCGAACAAAACAACCTCTCTTTAAGCACCTGAGGTCAAATCCATGAAAAGCACCATCAAAGTATTCATCACCACTGCAATTGTAACTGCTGGTTTAGTCGTTGGCATTTCTCAAGCCAAAGCTCAACCGGATACATTCACTAAAGAACGGGTTGTCTTTCAAACGGTTGAAATTGACCCAGAAAAAAATCAATATGGTACGGTTCCCATGATTGTACGGGAAACCTACGACACTCGTTATCCTGGTCTTCTCGGTGGAAATTCCTTACTAAAACGAGAAGTCGTCCAGGTTGCATCTGAACCTTTAATTATTTGGCAAGTTACTCTTTCTTCTAGCGATCCTCAAGGATCTTACACGCCCGAGCGTCGCGCCCAAGCCGTTAGCACTCGTTTAACGAACTTGGCTGATTCTTTAGGTGTGACCACCTTAGAAGAAATGTATCAAGCCGGAGTCGTCAACTACGAAACTGTAATCTTCGCCTCAGAAGAACCCGGTGACGCTAATTTTCAAAATGTAGTGTTCACCTTATCTCCAGGAAATCGGGAACAAGGCGATGTGTTCGTTGAACACCTCCAAGACTACGGAGATGCAACTGCGAGTGGTGAGCCGCTTTACAACTAATTGAGCTTACCAGATGGAATCAGCCGGGAGTTGTTACCAAAGTGACAAAATTGACCTGTGCGTGACAACTCCCACCTTCTCCAACGCTAAACAACGCTCAACAAACCCATCGCCTTGATTGAAGAATCGTCCACCTTTAGAACTTCACGAGGGCTAACTATGAAAGCAATCCAACTCACCACCGCACTGCTTCTATCGGCTAGCTTTGCCTATCCCTCTATCGCTCAAGAAGAAATCTCCCCAGTGACAACAACTTCTTATTCGAGAGTGCAAGAAGTTCACGAGACCAACAATCAAGTCATTGATCGGGATCTCAACAATAATAATGTGTTGAGCGTCAGTTTAGATCAATTAGAAGTTCAGTCTCAACCTGGACTCTCGCGCCGCAATCTCAATCAAGTGAGTGAAAACATTAACTCACAGATGGACAAAAACCAGCAGAGATGGGAAGTAGAAGTTGACTGGGAGAATAACAAACTCAAACGTTACTTCTAAATCGCTAGTCTCTATGAACGCTCTCAAGAAAGCATCTATTGAACAGAGCATCGAAAGCTCAAACCTCACGCTCACAGAAGCCTGTATTATGGCGATCGCGATGATCACTGCTCTAGCACTTCAGGCTAATGCCAAGTCACAAAACCGTCAACTGGCAGTGACCGTGGAACAAAACCTTCCAACATTCGCAGAGTGCAAGACTTCCGAGATGAAAATCTCCCATCCAGTTGGACAATAAAGCTTTCTGAGATCGAGAAAAAGTCCATCACCCCAGAGCTGTTCACCATTCAATTATCTCAACCTCATCTACAGGAGAATCTATCATGTTTGGCAAATCCATCAAACCCAACACGACAAACCTTAACAATCCCTTCAAAATTTCTGCCGCTGTTGCCTTAGTCACGATTGGAATGTTCGGCGTAATCACCGAAACTCCGAGAACACCTTCTGCTCGATACCACAACGAAGATCATACCGAAGAAATCAATCGGATTAGACAGGGAGGAGTCACCATCTATCGCTATGAAGTGACAGATCCTACCACAGGTTCAGCGATCTCGGTCTCCAAAATTCAACAGCAGTAATCGGGAGATGATCTCATCTCAAGTAAGTCGGTACAAGAAGTAGAGTTAGGACAATTCCTAGATGTAGGTTGAGCGACAAATCATCGACAGGCTCACACAAATAACAGGCAGGCTACAAACCCTTCAGTGATGATCCACTTCCCGGTAAAAGCAATTAAGACAGTCCTCGTAAAGATAGATTGGAAACGGGAATTGCCCAACTGAGTGCTTTCATCTGTTGAATTTGTTCAGCAGAGGGACTGGAACCATCACTATAACGATAGACCTTATCTGCGGAGAGGGCAAACTTAGAACGACCGTTAATCCCAATCAGTTCACCCCGTTGGTTAAACACCGGACCACCACTCATTCCACTGCGGATGTCGTTGGTGTAACCCAGTTGATACCCTTCTACTAAGCTTCGGTTCGGAACCATTCCCACTTGACCTTGTGTCAGTTGAAACGGCCGATTTCCCCAGTCCCGAGTATCTTGCATTTTACCGGGAGTTGTATTCAACCAATTGGGAAATCCGGCAGCCATCACACTTTCTCCGACTCTCACCCCGCTACTATTGCCAATTTTTGCCACTTGATGGGAGCCGCTACTATTAAACTGAAGTACCGCAACATCAAGATGGCGGGATGAGGAAACCAAACGGCCCCCGTGCATTTGGCCATCTGCGGTTAAAATCATAAAACTACCGGAGTGATTACCAACCACATGAGCATTTGTGACCACTGTATATCCTTGTCCCGAACGGTTGATAATTACACCCGATCCGACACTACGGTTGGCAAAAATTCTCACAGTCACCTGGCGTGCCATTTCGGACATCGAAGCGGGGACATTTTCGGAAGTCGAGGGGGAAGACATCGTGTAACCAATCGGATAGGACGGAGTTCGGCTATCTGCCGCCGGGAGGTTAACTCCCAGGAACAACATCGATGCACCAATCACCTGAGTTCCCAATAATACCGTTTTCAAAAATGAACGAGAAGATTGGGAAACGGTAGCAAAATGGTTTTTATCAGAGCTGTATTGATTAGAACGCATAATATCAGGTGTTTTTGTTGTAAATCGTGTTTTTTTAGCCAAAAATTTAGATTGCCGACTGCGATCGCCGTCGATCTGCTTCAGCCAATCTCTTCTTAAATCAGGATGCCCAAATTGAAAAGGATAAAATTCACACCACAGTCTTAGTCAGCTAGCCTAGCAGTTAGTGGAACAAAGAGCAAGATCTAATTTGGGATCAAACGATATGGCCGTTAACCGCTTAGATTTAGCCGAGTTTTCCAAAAATCGCACCGATCAAATCCTGAGATGGAACTTATCACATTTGTTGAAAATCTACCAGAAGAGAAATACTTGATATCCAGACTAAGGGAGAACGACTGCCAATGTATCTAACTCAAGGAGTGTTTGACAGCCGACCCCGAACCGGGATCTCGAAGAACAGATCGCTACAATAAAGATTGGCTTTTGGCCTCTTACACTATAGTGCTGTCACGGATAACGAACAACTGGGCGACTGGGGTTGATTTTGCAGAAGGATTGATCGAACATGAGGCGACCAAACCGCGAACGCAATAATTTTGAATCATCAGGTGCAACCTTCTTTCTATCTTGTCCACTTCCGGATAGACAGATGGGGAGTGAACCCTTGCTTCGCGGGGGGACTCCGGGGACAGATTATTCTTCGCCCCCCGATCTCAATTGGCTACTAACGGCTTATCAACGCCTTTCTCAGGAACTTGAACTCGACAACCTGCTGGTTACATTAATTGAGATTCTCCTGGAAACCGCTATTGTGAGTAAGGCGTGGGTGATTTTAGAAAAATCCGATCAATGGGCGATTGCCGCTTCGGGAAGTTTGGAGTCGAATTCTGTACAAATCTTACAATCTTTGCCCTTAGAAACCGCTGCAAGTCCGCTGTTAGAAAGAATTGTTAATCGCGTCCTTCACACTCAAACACCTCTGGTGTTGAACGAGGTTTCCCAAGAAGTTGATCTCATTCCCCATTCTCAATTTCAACCACTATCTGTTTTTTGTCTTCCCTTGCAATTTCAGGGGAAACTGATTGCGATTTTGTACCTCGAAAATTATTTCATTACTGACGCTTTTACACGGGAATTTCGAGAACTCCTCAACCGCCTCTCTTCCCAAATGGCGATCGCCTTTAAAAATGCTGACCGCTACCAGAACCTCAAGCAAAAAGTAAGCCAGCATACCCAAGCCCTCGCTCAGGCGATTAGCGAGTTAAAACATACACAAAAAAAATTGGTACAATCCGAGAAAATGGTTGCTCTCGGACAACTTATTGCTGGAATTGCTCACGAAATTAATACCCCTTTGGGGGCGATTTATGCTTCGGTTCAAAATCTTTCTCATGCCCTCGATTACACCTTAGAAAAATTTCCGCCTCTGCTGAGAAAACTTTCACCAACTCAGCAAGAAGATTTGATCGCTTTATTAGCTGCAACTCGCCTCAACAATAAGCCTTTGTCTTTTCGAGAAGAACGTCAGTGCAAACGGACTCTTGAGAACCAATTAATAAATCAAGGCTTTAAACAAGCTGAAACGACTGCTCAAATGTTGGTAGAAATGGGAATAACAGAAGTAAAAACTCCAATTTTACGCCTGTTACAAGGGTCGAACTCCACTGAAATTTTAGATACAGCTTATCATCTGGTCTTGCAATATCGAAATAGCGATAATATTCAACTGGCTGTTGATAAAGCCTCAACCGTTGTCGCCGCACTCAAACGTTACGTGCATTCCGATCGCTGTGATTGCATGACAACTGCTCAAATTCCTGAAGAAATTGATACGGTTTTAACCCTTTATCAGCATCAGTTTAAACCGGGAATTCAAGTGACGACAAACTATCAAGATCTACCCGAAATTTTGTGTTATCCCGAACAATTGAATCAAGTTTGGGCGAATTTGATTCATAATGCAATTCAAGCGATGGGAAGTCAGGGAAAATTAGAGATTACAGCCACTCGCCGTTATCATTTTATCCAAGTGCAAATTACGGACTCAGGTTGTGGGATTCCGGCGGAGATTCAAGACAAAATTTTTGAACCTTTCTTTACAACAAAAGAAGCGGGAGTGGGAACGGGTTTAGGATTAGATATTGCCCGTCAGATTGTTGAACAACATCAGGGACATATCGAAGTGAAGAGTCAACCGGGACGAACCCGCTTTACCGTATACTTACCTATTGAGAAGACCCCAAAATCTTCGATGGGAATCAGTTCAATCTGAACAGATTTAGTTTCAATTTTCATTTATCCTTTAATCAAGGTGGGAAAATAGTCAGTCTTTTAACCCACGATTACCCACGACAAAGGCAGGGTTAATTACATTATCAGTTCGTTGACTCGCTCATCCGAGGGGGTCACTTTAGGTGAGAATTAATTCTAGACCGGGAAAAATTACCATCCGGATTTAGATTGTCTAGACTGACTGGGAACTCTTATAAACTTGAATTAATAGTTTTAAAATTTAGACCTTAACCCATAAAATCCAAGTTGAAAATCCCAATAAAAATTCCTAATTCTCAAGGCTAAAAGAGAAGAAATACCTCAAATCTAGAGGGAAAAGCGATGGGCAAACCTACAATTATTTGTGTAGATGATGAACGAATGGTGCTGATTAGCCTACGAGATCAGCTATTACCCGATTTAGGAGAAAAATACAACATTGAACTCGCACAAAGCGGAGAAGAAGCCCTAGAACTTTTGGAAGAATTACAACTGGAGCGGGTGGAAATACCGCTGATGATTTCAGATTTAATCATGCCCAAAATGACGGGGGATGAACTGCTGAAACAGGTTCACGAACGCTCAAGTAAAACCTTAAAAATTCTCCTCACCGGACAAGGGAATACCGTTGCCATTGGTAATGCGGTAAACTCGGCGAATCTTTATCGTTATATTGCTAAACCTTGGGATGCAACCGATCTCTGTTTAACCGTAACAGCCGCTTTACGGAGTTATCAACGCGACAAACAACTCTCCGAACAAAACGCCGCCCTGCACAAAATTAATCAAGAATTAGAACAACTAAATGCCTGTTTAGAACAAAAAGTAGCCGAACGAACCTGGGAACTCGAAGAAAAAAATCGCCTGCTGAAACGCGAAGAAGAACAACTGAGAAAAAGCGAACAACGGTGGCAACTCGCACTTAAAGGAAGCAATGATGGTATCTGGGATTGGAATATAAAAACCAATGAAAGCTTTTATTCCACCCGTTGGAAACAAATGTTGGGTTATCAAGATCACGAGATTGGAAATACCCTTGATGAATGGTCAAAGCGAGTGCATCCGGAAGATTTACCCCCAACTTTAGCCGCCATTGAAGAGCATATTAAGCGCAAAACCACCTATTTTACTTTTGAGTTTAGAATGCGCTGCAAAAACGGTAAATATAAATGGATTTTATCTCGCGGACAAGCCTTATTTGATGAGCAGGGGGAAGCGGTTCGGTTTGCCGGTTCTCACGCCGATATTAGCGATCGCAAACGGGCGGAAGAAGCTTTAGAATATCGCGCCCAAAAAGATAATTTACTCAGCCGC
This sequence comes from Lyngbya sp., assembly GCA_035285085.1. Taxonomy (GTDB): domain Bacteria; phylum Cyanobacteriota; class Cyanobacteriia; order Cyanobacteriales; family Microcoleaceae; genus Capilliphycus. The sequence continues at coordinate 8,666 of JAYKHV010000179.1, forward strand.
ATTTCCGAACAGTTTCTCAACCAAGATACCGATAAAGCCATTCATCTGGCTTTGCAAGCCACAGGTGAATTTATGGGATGCGATCGGGTTTATGTTTTTTGTTACACCGATAATCATACAAAATTAACTCAAACTCACGAATGGTGCAATGAGAATGTTCCGTCTTTTATTGAAGATTATCAAGGCGTTCCCATTGAAGTTTTTCCCTGGTTTGTGCAAACCATTCTTAAAGGTAAACCGTTTCAAGTTTCTAGTATTGCTCATTTACCTGATATTACTGTGGCGGAAAAAGCCGAACTTAAGCGTCTGGCAACTCAATCTTTATTAATTGTTCCGATGCAATTAACCGGGCCAGAAGTGAATCAAGATGTGGGATTTATTGGCTTAGATAGTGTGCGTGGGCCAAGAGTTTGGAGTCAAGAAGATATTAATTTAGTGCGGCGAGTCGGGGCGTTAATTGCCATTGCCCAAGCGAAATATGAAGCCGAACGTGCTTTAAGAGACTCAGAAGCGAGGTTTGCCGGAATTTTAGATAATGCAGACGAGGCGATTATTTCTATTGATGAAACTCAACAAATTACCTTATTTAATCAAGGTGCAGAAAAGATTTTTGGCTATTCTCAAGCGGAAGTTTTGGGTCAACCGCTCAATATTTTATTGCCTTTACGGTTTGTTGAAGCCCATCATCATCATATTAAAAATTTCACCCAAACCCCATTATCTGCTCGAAAAATGAGCGAACGCAACACCGTATTCGGGCGGCGTCGGAATGGGGAAGAATTTCCGATAGAAGCTTCTATTTCTAAATTACAACTGGGAAATAAACGGATTTATACGGCATTTGTTCGCGATATTACCGAACGCAAACGCGCCGAAGAAGAACTCAAACGCGCCACAGCCGCAGCCGATAGTGCGAGTCGGGCGAAAAGTGAATTTTTAGCGAATATGAGCCATGAATTAAGAACACCTTTAAATGGCATTTTAGGCTACGCTCAAATTTTACAACGGGATAAAACAATTACCCCACAGCAGCGAAAAGGATTGGGCGTGATTAAACAATGTGGTTCTCACCTATTAATGTTAATTAATGATATCCTCGATTTGTCGAAAATTGAAGCTCAAAAACTCGAACTTCATCCGACGGATTTTGATTTTTTAACGTTCCTTTGTGGCGTTTCCGAAATCTGTCGGGTGCGGGCGGAACAAAAGAATATTTCCTTTGCTTATAAAACCAGTCAACATCTCCCTCAAAATCTTCATGCCGATGAAAAAAGATTGCGTCAGGTGTTGATTAATTTGATTAGTAATGCCATTAAATTTACCGATGCCGGGGGTGTTAAGTTCAGCGTTGAACTGATAGAAAATGGTAAGGCTACGGTTTGTGAATTTGAACAACCCGATCAATGTTTTACCCCGCCCCAATGTGCAAAACATAAAATTAGATTTTTAGTTGAAGATACGGGAATTGGCATTCCAGCAGAACAACTTAAGAAGATTTTTATTCCCTTTGAACAAGTTGGCGATCGCTTTCGGAAGGCAGAAGGAACCGGGTTAGGATTGGCAATTACTCAAAAAATTGTTACCCTGATGGGAAGTACCTTAAATGTAGAAAGTGTTGTCGGAAAAGGCAGTAGATTTTGGGTGGATTTGGATTTACATGAATCTTCAGAATGGGTGGATGCCAGTGTGATGATGCCTTCGATTATTAAAGGTTATCAAGGCAAACAATACACGATTTTAGTGGTTGATGATCGGTGGGATAATCGCTCAATTCTGATTAATATGTTAGAACCTCTTGGATTTAAACTGGTGGAAGCAACTCACGGAGATGAAGGGATTGAAAAAGCAATTATCTATCGACCTGATATTATTATTACGGATTTAGTCATGCCTCAGATGGATGGCTTTGAAATGACTCGAAAACTCCGGCAAATTCCCGAGTTTAAACAGACGAATATTATTGCAACTTCTGCAAGTGTTTTTAGTTTGGATCGGCAAAAAAGTCAGGAGTCGGGTTGTGATGCTTTTTTACCGAAACCTTTACAGCTTGAAGATTTATTAGAAACCTTACAAGTTTTGCTGAATATCTCTTGGATCTATGAAGATAGTGAAGTGTCAACCGGGATGAGTTATGCTGCAAAATATGAGAAAAAGGCAGATGTTTTACTCCCTCCGAGTTTCGAGTTGAGCGCCGTTATAGAAGCTTTAGAAATAGGAGATTTTGAAACCATTGAACAAGAAGCTGAAAGACTTAAATCTGTAGATAAAAGCTATGCTAAATTTGCAGATAAACTCTTAGAAATGGCGCAGGAGTTTGACGAAGAAGGAATTATGAATTGGGTACAATAATTAAAACAAAAGGGGAAGAATATGATGATAGAAAATAGCCAGCAAGAACTGATTTTAATTGTGGATGATAATCCAACAAATATTAAAGTATTATCTGATTTTTTAAAAGATTTTGGCTTTAAAGTTTTAATTGCCAAAGATGGCGAAAGTTGCCTAAATAAACTTGAAAAAGTCAAGCCAGATTTAATCTTATTGGATGTGATGATGCCGGGAGTTGATGGGTTTGAAACCTGTCGCAGAATTAAGGCTTTAGACGCAACTAAAGACATTCCCGTGATTTTTATGACGGCGTTAACCGATCCGGTTGATAAACTGAAAGGGTTTACATTGGGAGCGGTTGATTATATTACCAAACCCCTGCAACACGAAGAAGCGATCGCTCGGGTGAATGTTCATTTAAAATTACGCAGTTTAACCAAACAACTCGAACGACAAAATCATCTGTTAGAAGAACAAAATCTCCTCTTACAAGAAGAAATTCGTTCTCGAAAACTTGCAGAGTCCGCCTTAAGATTATCCGAAGAAAAGTTTTCTAAAGCCTTTCGTTGTAGTCCCCATCCTCTCACCATTAGCACCCTCGGAGAAGGCCGATATATTGAAGTCAATGAAAGCTTTTGTCGCTTAACCGGTTATAATTTTGATGAAATCATCGGGAAAACCGCCGATGAGTTGGACTTTTGGGTCAACCGAGACGATCGCGAACGAGTGATTCAACAGTTACAAACAGAAGGAACCATTCGCAACCAAGAATTTAATTATCGAACCAAATTAGGAGCAATTAGAACCGTATTATTATCAGCAGAAATCTTTGAATATGACGGACAAGATTATTTACTCGCTATTCCTAATGATATCACCGATCGCAAACAAGCCAAAGCCGTTGTTCAACGCGCAACTCAGGAGTTACAACGGATTACAACCGTTGATGATTTAACCCAAATTGCCAACCGCCGGCGTTTTGAAGAATATCTGGGTCAACAATGGGGAAAACTCGGACGCGAACAAGCTCCTTTATCCTTTATTTTATGCGATGTTGACTACTTTAAACACTATAATGATATTTACGGTTATGAAGCAGGAAATGACTGTTTAAAAGTAATTGCTCAAGGCCTTTTACAAATTACTCGTACCCCAGCCGATCTGGTCGCTCGTTATGGGGGTGAAGAATTTGCGGTGGTTCTTCCTCATACAAATTCCTCAGAAGCTTTAAAAGTTGCTCAAGCCATTTGTTCCTTCATTCAAAAACTGAAAATTCCTCACAGTCAATCGAATGTCAGCGAATTTGTTACCTTAAGTTTAGGAGTTTCTACTGTAGTTCCCAGTTCGGAATCTTGTCCCGCAGAAGCCTTAATCAGTGCAGCAATTAGAGCGTTATCTCAAGCCAAACAACGAGGACGAGACACCTATTCTTTGCACCCAGAACCTCAATCTGCTTAATACAGTTAACAGTTTACAGTTATCAGTGACCAGTGAATAGGTGTCAGGTTTCAGTTTAGAGTAAAGAGCTATCAGTGTTCACTCTTGTCTGATAACTGAACACTGTAAAAACTGGTCACTGTATCAGAATTGATTTGATTAATGATTAGTTAAAAATTAACCAATCCATTCTAAAACCGCTTCTTCTTTTGTATTGGTGTGACGTTCTGGGGTTTCACGCTTAAAGTTCATGTGAATAGAACGAGTTTGTTCGCCGTCAGAAGCCACCGCCATAATGGGATAGTCAATTATTCCATCGGGGAAGGAGACTTGAATGCGGAAAGTACCATCCGGGTTCAGTTTAATGGGTCGTCCACCAATGGTCACAGTTGCATCGGGTTCAGTCGCACCATAAATAATTAATTCCGCATCGGCGACTAACCAGAATTTACGGGGACGGACAGGAGGTATAGAAGCCGCCATTCCCACACCAGACATTCCAATACCGGACATGGTTAAACCCATTCCATAACCGGACATACTCATTCCAACACCAGAAGCGGTTAAACCTGCGCCTGACATCGTTTGTCCGACACCGGACATACTCATACCAACACCTGACATCCGTTGGCTGATAGCTGCACCCGAAGCGGTTAAACCAACACCGGACATACTCATACCAACACCTGACATCCGTTGGCTGATAGCTGCACCAGAAGCGGTTAAACCAACACCAGACATACTCATACCAACACCGGACATACTCATACCAACACCGGACATCCGTTGGCTGATAGCTGCACCCGAAGCGGTTAAACCAACACCAGACATACTGATACCAACACCGGACATCCGTTGGCTGATAGCCGCACCAGAAGCGGTTAAACCAACGCCTGACATGGTTTGTCCGATACCAACTCCAGAGGTGGTTAAACCAACACCAGACATCGACTTACCGATACCGACTCCCGACATCACTTGTCCGATACCGGAAGCAGTTAAACCAACACCGGACATCGACTTACCGATACCAACACCAGACATCACTTGTCCGATACCAGAAGCAGTTAAACCAACTCCTGACATGGTTTGTCCCATACCGACTCCTGACATCAGTTGTCCGATACCAGAAGCAGTTAAACCAACACCGGACATCGACTTACAGATACCAACACCGGACATCGACTTACCGATACCAACACCAGACATCACTTGTCCGATACCAGAAGCGGTTAAACCAACGCCTGACATGGTTTGTCCGATACCGACTCCTGACATCACTTGTCCGATACCAGAAGCGGTTAAACCAACTCCTGACATAGTTTGTCCGATACCGACTCCAGAAGCGGTTAAACCAACACCGGACATCGACTTACCGATACCAACACCAGACATCACTTGTCCGATACCGGAAGCAGTTAAACCAACACCGGACATCGACTTACCGATACCAACTCCTGACATGGTTTGTCCGATACCGACTCCAGAAGCGGTTAAACCAACGCCTGACATAGTTTGTCCGATACCGACTCCAGAGGTAGTTAAGCCTACACCAGACATCGACTTACCGATACCAACTCCTGACATCACTTGTCCGATACCGACTCCAGAAGCGGTTAAACCAACGCCTGACATGGTTTGTCCGATACCAACACCTGACATGACTTGTCCGATACCAGAGGTAGTTAAACCAACTCCTGACATAGTTTGTCCGATACCAACTCCAGAAGTGGTTAAACCAACACCGGACATGGTTTGTCCGATACCGACTCCTGAAGTGGTTAAACCGACTCCGGACATCGACTTACCGATACCAACTCCTGACATCACTTGTCCGATACCGACTCCTGAAGTGGTTAAACCAACACCGGACATGGTTTGTCCGATACCGACTCCTGACATCACTTGTCCGATACCGGAAGTGGTTAAACCAACTCCTGACATGGTTTGTCCGATACCAACTCCAGAAGCAGTTAAACCAACACCGGACATGGTTTGTCCGATACCGACTCCTGAAGTGGTTAAACCAACACCAGACATCGACTTACCGATACCAACACCAGACATCACTTGTCCGATACCGGAAGCAGTTAAACCAACTCCTGACATGGTTTGTCCGATACCGACTCCTGAAGTGGTTAAACCAACTCCTGACATGGTTTGTCCGATACCGACTCCAGAAGTGGTTAAACCAACTCCTGACATGGTTTGTCCGATACCGACTCCTGACATGGTTTGTCCGATACCAGAAGCGGTTAAACCAACACCGGACATGGTTTGTCCGATACCAACACCAGACATGACTTGTCCGACTCCGGAAGCAGTTAAACCAACTCCTGACATGGTTTGTCCGATACCGACTCCTGACATCAGTTGTCCGATACCAGAAGTGGTTAAACCAACTCCTGACATGGTTTGTCCGATACCGACTCCAGAAGCGGTTAAACCAACACCGGACATGGTTTGTCCGATACCAACACCAGACATGACTTGTCCGATACCAGAAGCGGTTAAACCAACACCGGACATGGTTTGTCCGATACCGACTCCTGACATGACTTGTCCGATACCAGAAGTGGTTAAACCAACTCCTGACATGACTTGTCCGACTCCGGAAGCGTTTAAACCAACACCAGACATGACTTGTCCGACTCCGGAAGCGTTTAAACCAACACCAGACATGACTTGTCCGACTCCGGAAGCAGTTAAACCCACTCCAGAAACCCGTTCACCCACACCAGAAGCCCATTGACCTACACCCGAGGGGAAAACATAGGAACTTAGAGTTTCTTCATGTGAGGGAACCTGATGCATGGAACCGAATAAGGAACCTGCAACCCGTTTCGCTTCTAAGTCATCTATACCAAAAATCTCTTTGTAGAGGCGATCTTCAGTATCGCTTCCCCGTTGACTGGGTGGGGTCAATTCTGCAAAGGTCTTACCTTGAAGCTCTTCTTCCCAAGATACGGTAATAAATTGATCCTCGATCCAGTCTGAAGGATAAATCGGTGGGATACGAATCGCCGCAGAACGGGCCAAAATTAACCAACGACCGTCTGCACAACGATAACCAATTTCTATCACATATTCGCGATCGCTGACCGGAATCGGTACATACCATTCCCGAGCAAGTTCATCACAGGGATATTCTTGAATGCTGTGGGGGCTTTGATATTCGAGGTTAATCTCTGTAACATCGTAAATTCTCAGGGCGAGTTGTTCCCCTCCTTGACGGCGAAGTTCTTCTTTGTGTTCGCTAGAAACATCCCAGTATGCATAAGCCCATTCTGGATCTCTGGCCATCAAGACAATGCGACTCAAACCATATCCAAGGGGTAAATCAGCTAGTCCCTCGTCTACTGCGGACAGGACTTCATCTATTTGTTCTCCTGGACCGACGGAAAATTTGGCCGCTTCTACCTCCTCTTGGGACTTGAGTATGGAGGGGGAGGGACTCGATAATCCCATTCTTTGCTGTTCAATTTCCTGAATAGCGGCTAGAAGCTGTGATTTTCGCATACGACTATAACGTGAGATTCCATACTCACTCGCGACTTTACGCAGTTGTCTTAATGTCATCTCTTCTAAAGGGGGACGATCTTTAACCATGAGCTTGATGTTCTCCAGTTGCAACAACAACAGTTAGGTGTATCTGTAGCTTTTCTTTGGGATCGTGGGGATCGCTGAATTACCCAACATATTGAAGAATATTTTTCTAATGGTCAAGGGGGGATTCGACAAATTATGAGTAAATGTACGGATTTATGGGCAACTCGGGGATCGAATTGTCATCAAATGATAACATTTTTGGCGGTTATGTCATGTTTTGATGACATTTTGGCGAATTGGGGATCGGTGCGCCCGGTCTACGCGAAAAACCCGGTTTCTCCTACGAAACCGGGTTTTTTCAGCTCAAACGGAAAACTATTTAGCGAACCAGACGCCAATCTTCAATTTGCCAGAGATCGTCCTGTCGAACCAATTGATATCTCACCCGCAAATTATCCGAGCGAGAATCAACCCGTTGACCGTTTTGATAAAACTGGGTGGTCTCGCTGACTTGAGCATCAATTACCGCTTGATTGGGATCATTAGAATCAATCTGAACATCATTAATCGTTAAATTATGTTGATAATTGCGATAAGAATTTTCAGACTCAAGACTCTGGGCAATTGAGACCCATTGAGCCAGAGCCGGATCAACTAATATTTCTCGTAATGCTTCGATCTGATGTTCTGGCCCCAATGCAGCAGCCTTGGTATCCAACCACTTCTGAACCACTTGTTGAGCAACTTCCGGACTGAGATCTTCTGTTAACGGGTTTGCAGGTTCAGGGGTTGGAATAGCTACGGGAGGCCGATCGAGTTGTACCATTGGCTGTTGATTCCCACTGCCAAAAGCTCTAGAGACTAAACCCCAGAAAGCAGATAGAATTAACCAAGCCAGCCATAACCCCAGAATACTCGCCGCACCCAGAAGCAATAAACGGCGAAGCGTAGCCGGATCGAACTTGCTGGACTGCTGGCGTCTGGTGGACGTTGAACGCCGTTCTGTAGAACTCTCCTGACCCAATAAAGAGGGAGATCCTTTGCTGGAAGAAGAACGGGTAGAACCCGACTCGGGAGGTTTAGAACTACTCGTTAGAGGTTCACTGAGTCGAGGCGGAGGCTGCCGAGAAGCTTGAGAAAGTTCCGGTTCTGAAACTGGAGTTGAAGACAACTCAGTTTTCAACGTCGTCGCGCGGGGCGGTGAGGCCGAAGAAACGGTGGGCGCAGGGGAAGAGGAGGCGGCCATCGAAGAGGTGAGTGTAACGGCACCCGTTCCGGGGCTGTTTCCCCCAAAGTTGGAAGTTGGGGTTTTCACCGACTGGCTCTGAGACCCTAACATCGGTTTTTGAGTCGTTCCGGTACCTGTCGAGTTGTGACGACGGGGTTGCACGACGACCCACTCATTGGCGGTTCCGACTTCCGAAGACAGGGATTCTAAATAAGATTGAACGTGTTCATCGGCGAAATAGTCTTTCAAAGAAACGGAATGATTGATTAAATCGCGAAAATGGGGAAACACCTCATCTTGCAACCACCGTTCGGCATACAGACACAATCCCGGTAACAAGTCCGGAGAATCTTTAGAATTTTCGCGAATATAAGCAATGGGTTCCCGTTCTTGGCTCAATTCTAAAGCGCGACTGGCTTCTTCAGTTTGACCCAATAACAACGAACACACCGCTTTTTCTAAATGCACATCTTGACGCCGACCCAACTGCATCAACATCAATTTTGCCTTGCGAATTAAAGCCGGTTGTCGGTTGGCAAAACCCTGAGCAATTTCAGCATAAACGGCTAAATAAGTCGCCACCGCCGAGGGACGACGGGCTTCGGTTTCAAAAATGTTCTGTTGTTCGGTGGTGGTCAAATAGCGGCGTAGTTGTTGAACAAACCGCAGAAAATCTTCCACACTCAAACCGGACTGATCGTCGCCGTGACCGTCAATTCCCCCGCGTTCGTGGAGCATTTCCCGCAACAGTTGCATTCCTCTGCGGCGTTCAGCAACTTTCTCGGCCGGCTGTTGCAACAGTTCCAAAATGCGGTAAGGTCGCAACTTGTAGAGGTCTGCTTGCATTTCCCCTCGCAGACTGGCAAACAGATTTTCTTTTAACAAAATCTCTTGACCGGTTTCGAGGGATTCTGCGGCTTTTTCATACTGACCCTGTTGCCATTGTTCGCGCCCCAACTCCAAATAAGCCAGAGCCACTGTTAAGATCACATCGGGCAAAATTAGGTCAGGATCGCCAAAGCGACCATCTTTGATGCCAATACTACCATTGCTCAGGTAAGGCAAACTCAGCTTGACGACTTGCTCGTATTCTCCCAACTCTTGCAACACCAGCAAAGCCCCGACAAAATCTTTATCGTCTATTTCAACACTCGGTGTATGAGTATCGTTAGCCGAGCCTTTTGTCAAGCTTTTAGAAACGGTCGTGCGAACTGGGGCCGATGTTTTCGGGTCTTCGGTTTCGTAGGTTTTAGCCAAGAAACCCATATCATAAGCTTGACGCTGATCCCCATCGGCCAGCACCCCATAAGCTTCGTCAATCAATCGCTTGCGCGATTCGATCGCCACATCGGAATACTCCCGTCTGGGTAGTTGCATGGTGCGATCGCGGTGAGCCTGCTTCAACTGTTCAGCAGTAGCCTGAATTGGTAAGCCTAAAATTCGGTAATAATCGAGTGGAATACGCACGGGCGACTTCCCCAACGGCGAGCGACTGATGTAGCTATACTAGCGAAGTTTGTCTCAGATGAGGAGTTTTTCTGTCAAACACTCAATCGAGTTTCCCTATTTATCGACCAGTTGACAACTTTCACCCTTTGACCGGGTTATGGATAATAACCGCAGTGCCGGAGTTGTCAGTTGTTTTGGCTACCCGATTAGTGTACCAGAATCTTTCACTGTCGCGCTATCGATCATTCCAGCCTAAAATAGTCTTAATTCTCAGCTTCCGGCACGGGTCGGTTGATCTCTAAACATTCCTAGACAGGTACGAAAACAATAATGGTTTCCGAACGCGAACGCACATTACCTACTTTTGAGGCTGATTACGTTAGTATTACTTCCTCTGAAGGCTTAACCCTCTACGAAGATATGGTTTTAGGCCGCTTGTTTGAGGATAAATGCGCTGAGATGTATTACCGAGGCAAAATGTTCGGTTTTGTGCATCTCTACAATGGTCAGGAGGCGGTATCGAGTGGCATTGTCAAAGCGATGCGCCCGGGTGAAGATTTTGTGTGCAGTACCTATCGCGATCACGTTCATGCCCTCAGTGCAGGGGTTCCCGCCCGGGAAGTGATGGCGGAATTATTTGGCAAAGAAACGGGTTGTTCTAAAGGGCGTGGGGGTTCGATGCATATGTTCTCCGCCCAACACCGACTTCTGGGAGGCTTTGCTTTTGTGGCTGAGGGTATCCCGGTGGCAACAGGTGCGGCTTTTCAAACCAAATATCGCCGGGAAGCCCTTGGAGATGAAACCGCCGATCAAGTTACGGCTTGTTTCTTTGGGGATGGGGCTTGCAATAACGGCCAGTTCTACGAATGTTTGAATATGGCGACGTTGTGGAAACTGCCGATTATTTTTGTGGTTGAAAACAATAAATGGGCGATTGGTATGGCCCACGAACGGGCGACTTCCGATCCGGAAATTTATAAGAAAGGTCCGGCTTTTGGAATGCCGGGATATGAGGTAGACGGGATGGATGTTTTGGCGGTTCATACCTTGGCTAAAGAAGCCGTCGCCCGCGCCCGTGCCGGTGAGGGGCCAACGTTAATTGAAGCGCTGACTTATCGCTTTAGAGGTCATTCTCTGGCTGATCCTGATGAACTGCGCGATAAAGAAGAAAAAGAGTTCTGGTTTTCTCGCGATCCCATCAAAAAGTTCGCTAACTATCTAATTGAAAAGAATTTGGCTGATGCTGACCAACTCAAAGAAATTGACCAGAAAATTCAGGCGGTTGTTGATGATGCGGTAGAATTTGCTGAAAGTAGTTCTGAACCCGATCCCAGTGAACTCTATCGTTTTGTGTTTGCTGAAGATCAATAAACTGAAAAAGGGTTAATATCGGGCGGCGTTCTCTTAAAGGAGAGGTTTTGGAACCGGAAACCGCATCCGTCAATATAATTCTCAGGGAGAACGCTGCCTTGATGCGTCTAAGTTCTGTATCAAAAATTGCTGTTGTGGCTAAACTGTTAAAGGAAGCTCAAAAATACCGAAAGAATAATCATAAAACGGATTGTTTTCATCTCAGGAAACCCCATAGGATTAAGAAGATGTTGTAATTTAAGTTCCTTCGGATTTGAAGGGAAAGCTTGTTAAGATTAAGGGGTAAAAATGAACTTCCGCCAACAGACTACAGGAATTGTTTCTGTAATTGCCATGTTAGCCAGTTTCGGGCTGAATGCCGCCAAAGCAACAGCAGAGACTTTTGACTTCAGCATCACCTATGATACTGTATTCGACTTCAATTTTGAAAGCCTAGAAGTGACTCAACCCGATGTCGAAATACCGGAATCTATTGATATTACACCGCTAATTGATAATTTACCTGAGGAATTTCGAGCCGTTCTACCGGAAAATTTCTCCCCAATCATAGAAAATCCATCTATTATCGATGTTTTTGGTAGGGGTACGAGTACAGAATCCGATGTTCCTTTTGGATTAACTAATTTTACCACCGATACCTTTGGTTTACCAATCACATTGGAGTCTATTCCCGATCCGGAAACTGGGGAACCTTTACCCGTTCGTCAATTGATTATTTTTAGGGCTGATCCAAACGATTTTAGCCTCAATTTACCCAGTCCTGAATTTTCAGATGTTTACTCGGGTGAGGATACTGAAAACAGATTATTGGGTTTAGCAAACGATCAGGCTATTCTTAATATTATCAGCCCCACAGAAGGCACGGTCGCAGGCGGTGGTATTATTACTTTAGTTGGCGGTGAGGGAATATTTGAAGGCGCCGTCGGTCAAATTAGTTTTAGCCAAAGTGATACTTTTAACCCCAGTGATAATGGTCCGACTTTAGGTCAAGCGACGCTAGAATTTTCTATCAATACTCCCCAAGATATTCCAGAACCCGGAACTCCTGCAACGTTATTGGGTTTAGGTGTTATTGGTTCTGGTGTTTTGCTGCGTCGCCGCAATAAGAAGCAATTCTAATTATTTTAACCTAAATTAAGGATGAAAAACCCGGTTTCTTCGAGAAACCGGGTTTTTGTACAATTCACAGTGAATAGAATGAATTAAGGTAAAATTGCAAAAACTCTCGCCGGAAAACCCGATCCGCCTTTGGGTTTGGGAAAACTAACAAAAACTAATGCTCCTACTTCTGGAACTTGGTCTAAATGAGTTAAAAGTTCAATTTGATAATGGTTTTGACCTAAGATATAAGTTTCGTTAGAATAATCATCTCGACTGATAGCAATACCCGGATCTGTATCGGTTGTTTCGTGACCCGATGCGGTAATTTTACACTCTTCGTAGAGGTATTTTAAGACAGGTAAACTCCATCCCGGATAGTGAGCAATTCCTTTGGCATCTTGATTCGCCATTGCTTCTGCATCCGGCCAACGTTTTGACCAATCGGTTCGCATTGCCACAAACGCCCCTTGAGGGATTTTACCATGTTTAACTTCCCAAGCTTCAACATCTTCTAGGGTAATTCGATAATCGGGATTTTCTGCAACTTTTTCATGTACATCAATCACAACTAAAGGTAAAATCATCTCTTGTGGCTTGATTTCATCTAAAGTCCGCAAACCCTCAACAAAATGAGCGGGTGGATCGGCATGAGTTCCCCATTGACCGACCAAAGAATAACGTTGAGTAAAAAAACCCGACCCCAAAGTTCCCACACCCCGTTTATACCAATAGGCGGTTTCAACTTGTTCGTTGGGGAAGCCTTTCCAGTGGGGAATATTGGGTTCAAAACTGTGGGTTAAGTCCACAAAGGTCTTGGTTTGTAGAACTTGATAAATTTCGTTCAAAGTCGGTTGTTTCTCGGCGAGAGCAGTTTTTGAAAAAGAAACTGTTACCAGTAATACAGTTAATAGGGTAAATAAAATAGATTTTAGACGGTTCAAGTCCATTCCTCCCAATTGAGTCATAAAATCATTTTTAATCTTCTCTAAGATTACCGGATTTTCGGGGAGAAAAATTAAAAAGGTATCCCCAAACAAACTGTAATCAAACAAGGGTCTAAAACCAACTGAGAAACCGGGTTTTTTATTGTTGACTGGGGGCTGAAAGCTTGAGTGGGTATTGAGAAACCGGGTTTTTGTGTAATCAATTGTCTAAAATTCTCTGAATTTAGGTGCAGTTGATCCCGCAATCGGATAAGATAGACCTAGCCTCAAGAATGACGAGATGGCGATCGCCAACCCCACCTCAAGCGGGGAATCAAGTTTCGCCAACTGCGGGCTAATCTCAATCAATTCTTCTCAACCCCAAACGCATGAAAGTAAAAATTTACGATCGAATCGAAACCCTAGTTGATATTCAAGAAAAGTTTAGCAAGCGCTTAATTCCCAAGGGAACAATTGGCACCGTTACCGAATATTATGAACGTCCAAAAGAAGCCTATGGGGTTGACTTAAAGATTAAAGATGAAGCCGCATTTGGAGGCTTTGACTATGATAACGTTTTGCTTTATCCCGAACAGTTTCAAGTCATTAACAAAACCGCAGAAGAAGAGCATTTAAAAACGGTTTATAAAGATATTGATTACAAAGCCCCTCAAATCACCCCAGATGATCCGCAATTTACTGACCAGTCTAAAACATCCCAATCTCAAAAATATCCGCTAAACTTGAAAGAAAAGGATAAAATTTGATCGGGGACTCCGGTAGCAAGCTGCACTTAGTTTCGATGCGAAAAGCTTCCGGATTTTTGCAATGACAGAGCGAAAAAATCTACTCATAACGCTGTTAAACCAAAAATAACCAACCAGGAGGCTTTATGAAATGGAAACGGCGTACTTACATCGTTTTGTTTATTTGGACGATGTTAATGGGTATAGCAGTCCATTTTGCTTTAACTCGTCCGCAGGAGTTGAGTCTGCGAATTCTGCACACTAACGATCATCATGCTCACCTCGAAGCGGTGGAAGTGGGTGATACAATCCTCGGGGGTATTGCTCAACGGAAAACCTTAATTGACTCTTTGCGGAGTGAGGATAAAGCCCCCACATTATTATTAGATGCGGGGGATATTTTTCAAGGGACTTTGTATTTCAATAAATACTTGGGTGAAGCGGATTTACCCTTTTATAATGAGTTGAATTATGTAGCGGTTGCCGTTGGAAATCACGAATTTGATAAGGGTCAACAAGTTTTAGCTGACTTTATCAAACAAGCACAATTTCCGATGGTTTCAGCGAATATTGAGGTGGCTTCTGACTCGCCTCTTTCGGGTTTAATTAAACCTTGGATCGTCAAGGAAGTCAACGGTCAAAAAATCGGCATTCTCGGCTTAACCACAGAAGAAACGGCTCTGTTGTCCAGTCCGGGAGAAGGAGTCAATTTCACCGATAAAGTAGAAGCTGCGAAAAAAGCGGTTTCCGAGTTACAAAAGCAGGGGGTTAATAAGATTATTGCCCTCACCCATTTGGGCTTTTCCCACGATAAAGAATTAGCCCGTAAAGTGGATGGAATTGATATTATTATTGGCGGACATTCTCACACGCCTTTAGGCAATATGCCGGGAGCCAATGAACCTTATCCTGTGGTTGAAAAAACACCGAACGGAGACACAGTTTTATTGGTAACTGATTGGGAATGGGGTAAGTATTTGGGGGATTTACAAGTCAATTTTGACAACAAAGGTCGTCTGATCAATTGGGAAGGTTCACCCCATGCGGTTGATAATAATATCAAAGCAGATGAAGCGTTTGTTGCTCAACTCGATGAATTCAAAAAACCCCTGGATAATTTACGTCAACAAGTCATCGGAAAAACGGCTGTTAAATTAGACGGCGATCGCGCTAATATTCGCACCAAAGAAACAAATTTAGGGAATTTAATTGCCGATGCTCTTTTGGATAAAATGCGGCTTGATAACGGTCAAATTGCGATTGTTAATGGGGGTGGAATTCGAGCGAGTATTCCCGCAGGAGAAGTGACAGTTGGTCATGTTTTAGAAGTCTTACCTTTTGGTAATACTATAACTCGATTAGATTTAACGGGGGCGCAGATTAAACAGGCGTTAGAACATGGCGTTAGTCGAGTTGAAGAAGGAGACGGATGCTTTCCTCATGTTTCGGGAATAGGGTTTACTTGGAACAATCAAGCGCCTGCGGGTTCTCGAATTGTTTCGGTACAAGTTCGGGATGAAAAAGGGAATGAAAAGCCTTTAGATCTGAATAAAACCTATCGTGTTGTTACCAATGATTTTATGATGGGTGGAGGGGATGGTTACGCAATTTTTGAAGAAGGTGAAAATCAAGTTGATACGGGATTTTTACTGGCGGATGTTGTCATTGATTATATTCGCAATCAATCCCCTTTGAACCGGCAAGCTGAAAACAGAATTGTGCAGAAAAACGCTTAATTTGAGTTCGTCAGCAATGAATTTTAAAACCCGGTTTCTCTTATAAACCGGGTTTTTGGATAGCCTATATATAGGGAATAGGGAATAGGTAATAGGGAAAGCTCATGTGGCAAAAGGCGCTCTTGCAAAAGGCAACCCTGCAAGAGGCAGTTTACAGTTTACAGTTTACTCCTGTTCACTATTGACTGAAAAGACTGATATTTAAACCACCCGATAAATAAAATTAAAAGTCGCCCAAGCATTAACATCTAAAGCCAAATCATCAGTAGTAACACCAGCCCGTTCAACGCCTAGCTGACTGGCTTTGCTCAAATCTTCTAATACCGCTTCTGCAACTTCGAGAGGATTAGATAATAAAATCAACTTCATATTATTTCCCATGTTATTGGTTTTATCAATCGCTTTTAAAGTTTGAGTAAAAGGATAATGACTGACCACCAAATAAGTTTCTGCCAATCCTGCCGGACCTCGTACCATATGTCCAACCATTTCCGTTGATGGGGTAGTGTCGTAGGAAGCAGTCGGAGGTAAACTGCGAGTCTTACCCGCCTCCACCCGTTCCTGTCGAGGCACATTGCCTAAGTCCTGATCGATTTCAGCCTCTTCTAAAATCGGATCGAGAAGATAGGCTTGTCCGCGAGTGTTGAGATGGAACCAGATAAAATAAAGGGGCAAATTGCCGTTATTTTGCAACTGATACTGGACTCGACTTCCCACCGGAACGGACACAATCCCTTGACTAACAGAAGGAGTTTGAGAAACCGATGCAGTAGACATTTGCGGAATCTGTTCTAATTGCGGTTGAGTCGGACTGGCCTGGTTTTGAGTTTGAGGGGTTTCCCGACTCATTAACACTTTAGCTTGAGGAGTGAGTAAGGCAAAAGTCGCCCTTGCCTTCATCAGCGAAGACTGATCATTTTGGGTGAGGTTGAAGAGTTTAGCCGCCAGTCGGGTTTTCAGTTGAGGCGCGAGTCGTTGTACTGCAACTTTCACGGCTTCTCCGCCTTCACCCACACTTTCGGGTAATAAAGCCTGACCCATCGAAAATAAACCATAACGGCCTTGAAATAGAGAGGGCAAGGGCGCAGAAGGACTTTGAGCAATGGCGGTATCTCGCACCCGACCTAAGATATAATCAGCAGGTTGGTCGTTGGTGACGATTGACACATTAGCCATTCCCGAGAACGCACTGGTGGCATCAACCCGTTCAATGCGAGCGAGTTTGGGGTCTAGAGCCACTTTCAAACCCATTTGACGGGGAAGAACCCGAATTGCTTCTTTCACCCGTTGTCCGATTTTAATCTCGGGTAAGACAGAATTCCCAGTTCCGACACTCCGCACGGTGGCTTTAGCGGTTAAACCCGTGCGAGAGCGAAGCAACAGTTGAGATAGAATCGGACTGGCTTCCGATTGGGAGTCAGGAATCACGGTATAAAGAGAATTGGCTTGGTAATACTCTAAAACCGATGCGGGTAGACCACTCAGAAGCAGTTTAGCGGTTTTCCCGTTCTCTTCAATGGCTTTGATCACGCCACCTGCGGCTTCGGAAGTTGATAATAAACCTTTAAAGCCAAGGGGTTTGTCCGTCGGGGGTGATTCTAGAGTTTGGGAAAGCTCTTGGTAAAGTTGGGGTTGTTGAGCAACGCCCATTGTTTGTTCAACCACACCTGCGACTTGAATTAAACTGGATTTCAGGCTATCTGTGGGAAATGCTGACCAGAGGGTTTGCGTCAGGGTATGGGTAAACAGTCCCGCACTCCAGTTATCCCAGTTGACTTCAACGGCGACTTGTGAAGGTTTTGTCGCACTCAGAACGATACCTGGGAATTGATTGGGACGGCGTTTTTCCAGTTGTTCTCTGGATATGTTTAATTCAGACAAGAGTTGCTCTTGAAATGCGAGTTCGGCTTGGGAGAGTTGGGAGGTGTTTGGACTCCCACTGGAACGAATGCGAAAAGCACCCTGTTGACTGACTCCCGGATAGGGGTAGCTGGTATCGAGAACGGTGATCACTTGATGAGTCGGTAGACTTCGCAACAGTAACCAGAGGGTATCTTCTAATAAGTCATTAATCTCGCCTTCTTCTGTGGCGCTGGCCGTACCATCAACAGGCACCAAGGCATTCTGACCCGTTGAGGAGTTGGCGGTTGAATCCGGTCGGGGAATATAGCTCCCATAGCCACTAAAATGAAAAACAACCAGATCGCCAGGTTGGGCCTGTGCGATTAAATGAGTCGTAAAGACGTTTTCAATATTTTCACGGGTAGCTTTCTCATTACTGAGCGTGATAATATCAGAATCTTGGAACCCAAAGCGACAGGTTAACAGTTCTCGTTGCAGTTCGACATCGGTAATACATCCGCGCAACGGTTCAAAACCGCTACTACCGCCTGGGTATTGATTAATTCCCACCAGCAGTCCTAACTTCCGGCGAGTCGGTTGTGCGAGGGCTTGGTAGTAGCGTTCGCTTCCCAGCCACCATTGTGTTTCACTGATTCCCAGTGCTGCTAGCAATAGACTAGCCCGTTGCAAAAATTCCCGTCGTTTTAGTCCCATTCTCTCTCCCTGACATCCTACCCTGCTGCTGAAAACTGCTCACTTTTATCGCTTCATTCAATACCATATTAGGTCGAGGACGCTCAAAGATTGTTCCGTGAATTGATCGATTTTCGCTATCGATCAGGTTAGCAAATGTTCAACTTGCTCTCCTTTGTTGTTATGTAAGCTTACCCCCGACTAAACCCGACTCAAGAACTTAACCCACCCACTCCACCGCTCAATGGTCGTCGTTCTCTAGTACAACTCAACGGCACTCCCAGAAATTGTATCGTGCTTTATGAAATCGATGTACCCCTATAGCTTCAATTTTCCTCAATTTTCCGAACAACAACCGGCTCGGAGTATCAGTAGAAAACCCTTAATCCAATCGGTTGGGTGAGATTCTTCCTGGGGTTAGATTTAATTTTACATAAATAACGCGATCGGCGTAACTTTTAAATCCCCCTAATCCTAGATGCACCCCCAAATCAGAGGATAAGAGCGTGATGGTTGATCCTCATCCGAATCCGATCAATTTGAACAGGGAAGATTACCAATCAGCAAAGGAATTAAGGGGAGTTCTGTTAAACTCAAAGGCGTTACATCCGAGTCTAACTCACAGACTTAACCCTGCATCGCCTTGACCAATTCTGCCGCCACTTCCGGACGAGAGAATTCTGGCGGTGGCATTTCGCCGCGACGCAACATTTCCCGCACTTTAGTTCCGGACAGATGAATGCGTTGTTCGGGTTTGCTGGGACTGGTTTTGCTGGTTGCCATCCCGCCACTGAGAGTACAGTAGAAGGCGTGTTCAAATTTCATGGGGATGATGCCCAACTCCCCGGGTTCAAACTCCTCGAAAATATGTTGGGCGTCATAAGTGCCATAATAATCGCCGACACCGGCATGATCGCGACCCACAATAAAATGAGTACAACCGTAGTTTTTGCGGACGAGGGCGTGGAAAATGGCTTCTCTCGGGCCTGCATAACGCATTGCCGCCGGATTGATTGCCAAAATTACCCGATCTTTGGGATAATACTTCTCTATCAAAATTTCGTAGCAGCGCATCCGGACATCGGCAGGAATGTCATCGGATTTCGTGGCTCCGACGAGGGGATGAAGAAACAGACCGTCCACTGTTTCTAAAGCACATTTTTGAATGTATTCGTGAGCGCGATGGATGGGGTTACGGGTTTGGAAACCGACAATGGTTTTCCATCCTCTTTCCCAAAATAAGGCCCGAGACACGGCAGGATCGAGCTGATATTGGGGGAACAGGGGATGATCATCACGCTCTAGTAACCAAACCGGGCCTGCAAGATTAATTGGCCCTTGTTCGTAGATCACTTTCACACCGGGGTGCTTGTCTTCTGTCGTCCGATAGACGTTGAGCGCCTCTTTTTCTTTGTTGTAGGTGTATTTCTGCGTCAGCTTGAGTACACCGACAAATTTGCCAGAAGGAGAGTCTAAACGAACAAAATTGCCTTCGAGTAAGGGTGTTGCCACTTCTTGGCTAACGGACAAGGTAATGGGAACCGACCAAGGTAGGCCGTTGCTGAGTCGCATATCATTGACGACTGTTTCGTAGTCTGCCTGTTCCATGAAGCCAGTTAAAGGGCTAAAGCCACCGATGGCAATCATTTCTAGGTCGGACAGGGTTCGCTCATCGAGCTGAACTCGGGGCAGGAAGTCGGCTTTTTCCAGAAATTCCTGCCGTTGCTCAGGGGAGGCGATGCGGTTAATCAGTTCTCCACCGTGGGGAGCAATTGCGTCTTTCTGCTGACTCAAGGGAACCTCTCTAAGTGAACAACAAGTTGGAGAAAATATTAAGTTTTTCTGATTTCCTATCTTAACCCGTTATCGGACTGTGTTTTTATGTAAACATACTTATTCGTGCCAAATTCCCAGTCAAATTTAGCACTCGCCGCTGAATCTGCCTACTTGTCTATCCCCGGCAAAGCTGGTTCATAGAATGCTAAATTTGTCAAGTTAGAGAGTTGATTGTCAAGGAGTTGTGATCGGGTTCTATCTCCAGAAAGATTTCTAAACGTGCTAAAACAGATATCGTCAAAGCAAAGGTATGAACCCGGGTGAAGGAGTACACAATGCGAGTAAGCTGGAAACTATTAGCGATCATTTTGCTCTGGATGCTTCCTGTACAGGCTCAGGTATCCAACGCTCAGGTACAAGCATTAGTCGAGGCTTTACGTTTAGCGGCACCGCAGACCGGAACTGAAAATGATGGACTGTACACCGACTGGCAAATTAAGCCCGAGAATATCCCCCGTTGGTCTAGACTGTGTATTAACGAGGAAATGACACCCGCTCAGTTTGAAGCCAACGAGCAGAAAGCCAGACAAGTATTAGGCTGCGTCATGGAAGATGTTCTTAAAGAAGAATACCCCAACAGTGGTAACAGCGAAGAAGTCGCCATTCGTCGAGCGGCCGCTTGGTGGATGACGGGAGACCCGAATCAATACAATAGTGGTCAAACGGCTGAGTATACTCAAAAGGTTCTGCGTTTCTATCAACAGCAGAAGTAAGGGAATAGGGAATAGGCAAGAGGCAAATAGGCGCTCTTGCAAAAGGCAACAGCTCCAGAAGGCAAAAGGCAGTTTACAGTCACCAGTCACCAGTCACCAGTCACCAGTCACCATATGCGGGAACGTCCGTTTCTCTATGCGCGAACTTTGCTAAGATTGCGAACTGTGCTTCTGGCGGAAACCGCGCTCGCCGCAAGGAAAGCGCTCCGATACGGAAACCGCGCTCGCCGCAAGGAAAGCGCTCCGCGACTATTCCGCGTGCGTCCGCACTGCCTCACCAGTCAGAGCGTGAAAACAGTTTTCAGTAAACAGTTTCTCCTGACTTCTGACTCGGTGACTCGGTGACTCGGTGACGACTGACATCACGACTTCTGACTTCTAACTTCTGACTTCTCCCGATCTCCCCATCTCCCCACCTCCCCTGTGAAAAACAATAGGGAACAATTGGGCCTGAAAACTCGACTGGTACAATAAAAATAGTGTTGTACCAGTTGCCAACGCTACACTTCCCCTATCTAGGTGAAGTCAAAGCCGGGTTTCACATCTTATGGCGGCGAAGCGTAAAACCCCCGTGATTTATCCGGGGGATATAAGCGAGGGCAGCCCACTTGATTTGGCAGAGAAAGAGAGAGTTATGCTATCATAGTTAGTATAAACTTAACGGTAGTGAGTCAAGCATTGATTGTTTACGAGTTGAAAGCAAAAGGAAAGAATAGCCAGTATCAAGCAATTGACGAGGCGATACGCTCCTATAAGTTCATCCGAAATTCTTGTTTAAGATATTGGATGGATAATAGAGGAGTGAATAAGTACGACCTCAATAAGTATTGCAAGGTACTGGCAAAACAATATCCATTTGCTAACAAACTTAACTCTCAAGCTAGGCAGTCGGCGGCAGAATGTACAGGTCGTGCAATTAGTCGGTTTTACGAGAACTGCAAGCGTAAAGTACCTGGCAAGAAGGGACATCCTAAGTTTAAGAAATCTGCTCGGTCTGTTGAATACAAGACTACCGGGTGGAAGCTTTCAGAAAACAAGAAAGCGATTACCTTTACCGATAAAAACAATATTGGGAGACTTAAACTAAAAGGAACCTACGACCTGAACTTCTATCAACTTGAAGACATTAAAAGAGTGAGGATAGTCAGGAGAGCCGATGGTTACTATGTGCAGTTTGCTATTTCAGTAGACGTAAAGATAGAAACTGAGCCAACAGGGAAGGCGATAGGTCTGGACGTTGGCATCAAGTATTTTTTAGCAGATAATCTAGGGAATACAATTGAAAATCCGCAGTTCTATCGTTCATCTGAAAGACAATTAAACCGCGGCTTACGAAGGAAGTCTAAAAAGTACATTCGAGCTTGCAAACCGCAGTCTAAAAACTACCACAAAGCCAGATGTAGATCGGCCCGGAAGCATTTAAGAGTAAGTCGGCAACGTAAAGAATATGTAAAGAGAATTGCATATTGCGTAATTCATTCTAACGATTTGATCGCCTACGAAGAATTAAATGTAAAAGGTCTGGTAAGAAATCGACATCTGGCTAAATCTATTTCAGACGTTGCCTGGTCTACTTTTCGCCATTGGTTAGAATATTTTGGGATAAAATACGGGAAGCTGACTATACCTGTAGCTCCCCATAACACCTCTGCTGACTGTTCTAACTGCG
This sequence comes from Lyngbya sp., assembly GCA_035285085.1. GTDB lineage: Bacteria > Cyanobacteriota > Cyanobacteriia > Cyanobacteriales > Microcoleaceae > Capilliphycus. Next base: position 31,287 of record JAYKHV010000179.1, read on the forward strand.
GCAAGAAAGTAACGAAGTCGCTATCAACAAGAACTCATGTTTGTTCATGCGGATATGTAGCTGATCGTGACCACAATGCAGCTAGAAACATTCTGAAAAAAGCCCTCAGTACGGTCGGGCAGACCGGATCTTTAAAGCTTGTGGAGATTGAACCGCTTTTGGTATTGGAGCAATCCTGTACTAGAAAGTTTGATCTGTGAAACAAGAATCCCCGAAATTAATTTCGGGGAGTGTCAACTTAGAAATAGGAACTAGCAAGTCTATCCACTCCAAGGAGGGAGACATGAAACGCATTTTAGCCGTCGCCACACTCTTACTAACCACCTGTGCCATTCCCGCTCAAGCTGCTTCTGATGCTCGACTTGAGGCGGGTCGGTTTGAAAACCCGGTAGAAACCGAAGGCGTCTTACTCGCCGATAGTCGGGATGACGCTTGGGATAGATATCGAGATGAGCGTCATCGGGAACTCGATCGCCAGATGAACGATGAAATGAACAAACCCCACAATTCTCGCTTGTCTCAGAGACAAAAAGAGCAAGTGATTCGGGATGCTCATAAAGCGCTCGATAAACAGCTAGATCGCGAAGAAAAAGAATGGAAAGAACGCTACGGTCGCTCTAATGGTCGCTACGATCGCAATAATCGTAACGATCGCTTTGATAGAAACTACGATCGCAATAATCGTAACAATCGCATTCGAGACAGTCGCTACGATAATGACCGTCGCTATGACAATCGTACTGATCGCGATCGCGATTACCGAGTCGATCCTCAAAATCCCTACGAACAGTATAGAAGAAGAGTGAGTTATTAATTCATTCCTCAATTGTTTGAAATCAGTAACTTTCATCCCCACTCGTTAAACTTTTCGGGTGGGGATTTTTCAGAGAAAAGTCACCAGTGAGCGTAGGGGCGGGTTCCGCGCTCGATGTCTGTCTTCCCACAAATAACCTAGATAAACCCGCCCCTACTGACACTCAAAGCGCAAAACTTATCTGTCAAGATGTGGCATGAAAGATGGTTTTTTCGGGTTCAGTTTCAACTAACAATTGACCTTTGGAAAAAACATATTGAACGGTTGATCGTTTACGAATCGCATCAAAACGACTTTCCGCATCTAAGATGATAAAATTAGCCGCTTGACCGACTTCTACACCATATTCTTCGCCGAGTGAAAGGGTTTCTGCACCATTCCAAGTGACCATATTATAGCAAGCGTCAATTTCTGGCATTCCGGTCATTTGACAGACATGAACCGCCATGTGAGCGACATCTAATAAATCACCTGTTCCCAAACTATACCAGGGATCTTGCACACAATCATGTCCTAAACTAACATTTAATCCCTGTTGCCATAACTCTTTAACTCGCGTCACTCCTCGGCGTTTGGGATAGGTATCGCTGCGACCTTGTAAGGTAATATTAATCAAAGGATTGGCAACAAAATTAATTTGCGATCGCTTTAATAACCCCATCAATTTTAAGGCATAGGCGTTATTATAGGATGCAAAGGCTGTGGTATGGCTGGCGGTGACTTTCTTTCCCATTTCGGTTCTAATGGCACAGGCGGCGACAACTTCTAAAAACCGAGATTGCTCATCATCAATTTCATCGCAGTGAATATCAATTAAACGGTCATATTTTTGAGCGAGTTCAAAGATGCGGTGAACCGATTTTACACCATCTTCTCGGGTAAATTCATAGTGAGGAATTCCCCCCACTGCATCCGCGCCTAAATCCAATGCTTTTTCGAGTAATAATTCATTTTCCGGACGACTATAAATTCCATCTTGAGGAAAGGCGACTATTTGTAGGGTCATCCAGTCTTTTACTTCTTCTCGAACGGCTAACAAAGCCTGTAAAGCGGTTAAACTCGACTCGCTGACATCTACATGAGTTCTGACAAATAAAACCCCTTGTTGGGCTTGCTGTTTCAGGGTTGAAATTGCCCGTTCTTTAACATCTTCTTGGGTTAGTTTTTGTTTGCGTTCTTCCCAAATTTGAATGCCTTCAAACAGGGTTCCACTCTGATTCCAACGGGGTTCACCTGCGGTTAAAGCGGAATCTAAATGAATATGAGACTCGACAAAGGGAGGACTAATGAGTTTCCCTTGGAGGTTGATTTCTTGTTGGGCAGATGCGGGAATAGAAGCTGCTATTTCTGCTATTTTTCCGGCGGCAATTGCCACATCCACGGCTTCGGTTTGATTGGGCGATCGCAGTAAACAACCGTTTCGTAAAATCAGATCATAAAGTTGAGTATTCATAGTTCCCCATTGATTATTTTTGAGAATTTAACCCTGCTGTCTGGCTTCTTTGATGGCTTGGAAAAACTGTTCTGGTGTCACGGAACGAACCAAACTCAGAGGATAAGGATTTTCACTGATGGCTTTAGCATAAGCGGGTTGTAAATAAGGAGAATAGGACTGATCATTTGCCACATAAACTTTGAAAAATGCCAAACCAACAGCATTAGTATAATTATTAATGGTCAGGGGAACCGGATCAACAATTTCTTTGAGAGAAGCGCTCACCGCCTGATTGACCATACTCAGGTTAAGATTAATATGATGATCTCCTTCTGCCAGGAGAAGGTATTTATGAGGAGTGGTCAACCAAGTAAAGGAGCGAACTTGTTCCCAAGCAACAGGTGTAACCTTATCTTCTCCGCTGGTTTTCCAGAGAATGGGGATAGAAATTTGACTTAAACTTTGTTCTCCAAAGATACTACTATTAACCGGATTAATCGGCATAATGGCTTTGACTCGTTCATCCCGGAATTGATAGTTTTTTCGGGGTAATTCTAAAGCCCGACATTGAAATAATCGCGCCAAATTTAAAGAGTCCAATTCCGAAGAACATTCGGCTTGTAAGTTTTCAAAATCAATCTCTGCTCCCGCAATGGCTAAGGCTGTATAAGCCCCAAAAGAATGACCGGCAACACCGACTTGATTAACATTAAGTTGACCGTTAAATTCATCTTGATTGCGGCGTTCGAGTTCATCTAATAAAAAGGAAATATCGGCCGGTCGATCGACAAATTCCGAGACTTTGAACACATCAGAAGCCCGTCCAGAAAGTAAGGCTTGAATTTGGTCGGTATCGCTTCCGGGATGTTGAATTAATGCGGCGACAAACCCGTAGGAAGCCAAATGTTCTCCCAAGGGGGCGTAGTCGGTTCGGTTGGCGGCTAAACCGTGAGAAACCACGATAACGGGGATAGAATTTTGCTTTCCTTGATTAATTTGATCGAGAGGTGCGGGAAGATAAACATCGACCAAAATTTTGCGGTTGCGTTGGCGATCTTGGAGGAGAATTGTTCGCTTTAAGGTGCCGTAAGGTCCCGAATGTCGAATATCGGGTTTTTGGGTGTAATCTGTTAGAGGTTCTGAGGCGATTTCTTCATCTGAAATGTTGACAATTTTTTCGATAACAGCCTCAGTTTCTCTCGATAATATTTGGATTTGATCTCGCAACTCAAACAGCAATTGAGTATTAACTTGAATCCCTTGACTGGGGAAATACCGCAGAATATTCAGCGGTGTTAATCCCTGCGGATCTTGTGCGGCTTTAATTAAGGCTGTGCGAATGGCTTCGGAACCATTTCTAAGAGTAATGGTGCCTTTTTCATTGAGTTTGGCTTGAATCAAATCTCCCAATTTTTCTAAAAAGATTTGACCCGTAGGAGAGTGAAGAAACTGGGACACCATCAACGGATCGAATTTATAGGAATCCTGTAATAAATTCCGAAATTCTTCTTGATCTTTAGAACTGAGAAGCCGGAGATAATTTTCCAGTTCGGGATCGTTAACTTTTCCGTTTTTCGCGTAGGTTTCTAATGCTTTGACTGACACGGAAACATTGGCCGAAGCAAAAGAGAGATAAACCCGTTCTGCGGCTTGAGTTGGTAATGCTGAAAAAACAGCCAGGACAATTGCGATCGCCCCACTTCTGACAATATTTTTATCAAAGAAAAATCGCTGACGTTGCTGAGGTTTGCTGTCTTTTTTTTGAGGGTTGTTAATGTTCATGGGTGAGGAATACAAGCCAGGAGTAATTCAAGAGGCTGACTCAGATGTTGTCAGGCAAAAGGTTGATTTTCTTTATTTTAAACCATTTGTACATTTTCTAATCTGAAATTGCTCGGGTGTGTGCTATAGATGATCGATGGGGTTTAGGGGGAGGTGGGGAGGTGGGGAGGTGGGGAGACACCGAGTCAGGAGACACCGAGACAGGAGGTGGGGAGGTGGGGAGGTGGGGAGGTGGGGAGGACCGGGTGCAGGGGGAGAAACCGAGTCAGGAGAAACTGTTTACTGAAAACTGTTTTCACGCTCTGACTGGTGACTGGTGAAGCAGTGCGGACTTGGCGGTTTCCGTCGAGGAGAAACTGTTTACTGAAAACTATTTTCACGCTCTGACTGGTGACTGGTGACTGGTGACTGTAAACTGCCTATTGCCTTCTGGAGCTGTTGACTGTAAACTGTTAGAAATTAAGCCGAATGTTGTCCGATTTTTTTTACTTATCTTTCTGTCTTTTCGTGAAGAATTTGTTTAATTTGTTCTAGGAGATCGGACATAGAAATCTGACCGGGTAAAACTTTTATCTCCAGTTTTTTCATAAGTTTTTTGATGATTTGATTGGGGGTTAAAGAAGAGTTTTCGTTCAAAATTTGCTCAGATTTATTGTCTAATAAAGGCTGAGACTGTTCGGGTTTGTCCTCGCTGATATTAGATTGATTTAAAATCAAAATCGGAAAGTCGGCTGAGATTTGTTCTAAGGTGGAGAGAACCTGTAAGAGAACGGGTGATAAATCTCGCGTACAAATTAACAGCAAGTCTACACTTTGGTATTGTACTTGTTGGAGAACATCCGACCAAGATTGAGCCATTAATCCGCGAAAACCAGCGGTTTGCAAATACTGCACTAATGCCCGATCTATTTTCGTTTTAAAGCGGCTGGTTTGAGCTTCGGTTTGTTGAGAATCATCCTCTTCAATCAATACAGAATCCGGCTCTTTTGGGGAGTGATTAGAGTCTTGAAAATCGGGCAGAATTGAGAAATCGACTAAAAGAATATTGGGTTTCCAATTCATCCCCACTGCCACTTTAACCACTTGTAATAAAGCCGATTCTAGAGTTTCAGAGGGTTCTGAATTTGAGTTTTGATTCTGCAAAGATTCCGCTGCCAAGCAGGGAAAAACAGAGAGGGCTTCAATTTGATTGGCGATTTCTGTTGTCGGCCCGTCTAAAGTAATCAGAGGAAGATGAGCCAATATTTCATATTCACTCAGTTCTTGCAGAAATCCGGCGGGACTTTTCACCCCTGTGGTACTTTGTAAAATCATGGCATCGGGATGCCAAATTCTCGCCAAAAGTTCCGCTTGATTGAGATCATCTGCTTCTAAAATTCGACAACTGGAAAAGTGATCTAGAATTAAAGCGGAATGATGAATAGAATTTTCCACCGTTTTGGCATTTAAGGGTGTATTTTTAGTTTCGGATAAAAAAGAGAATTGAACATCTTGCTCAATCGGATTGAGCCATAATAACGTGAGTCGCTGAGTGGGATGAGACAGAGAATCTTGTTTCAGTTCAGTGAGAATTTCTTGCAACTCCTGTTTTTGTACGGGCAAACTCAAAAACCCATCAGAATTATTCAGTTGGGCGCGTTTTTTATCGCCCAAAGTGGCAGTAATGACGACCGGAATTTGATGAGTATGAGTATTTGTTTTCAGTAAAGTCAAAACATCCCAACCCGATAATAACGGCAACAAAGGATTGAGAAAAATCACCCGAGGTTGTAAACAGCGAGCCTTTTCCAGGGCTTCGGTACCGGAACGAGCAATCACCACCCGATAGCCCAGACTGGTCAACTGTTCGCTCAAATTAAAAATATAACGGGGTGCGGCCTCTACAATCAAGATTAACCGAGACTGAATTTCTGCACTCGGACGGGGAGGGTTAACAGAGGAACGTTGGGTTTTGGAAGTGGGATGAGACGGTTGCCAGTCTCGGGTATCGAGACCCCAATCTTTGCGTTGGGGAGGACTCGGGGGTAACAACAGGGTAAACTGACTCCCCTGGTTGTGCTTGGAAATAAAGCTAACATCGCCGCCATGTAAACGAGCCAAGCGTTGGGTGAGAACCAGTCCCAGTCCAGTCCCTTCAAATTTGCGAGTTAGGGGACTTTCAAGCTGTTGAAACTTTTGAAAAATCAAATGTTGCTTATCTTCCGGGATACCTATTCCCCTGTCCCAAACGGTAAAACCGATCCAATTTTCCCAATGATTGACTTGTAGTCCAATCTGACCGTCATCGGGTGTAAATTTGAGGGCATTAGAAAGAAGATTAACCAACATTTGCCGCAACCGCAACTCATCGGCGACGATGGTTTCTAAACCGGGTTCAATCTCCAAGATAAACCGTTGCTGTGGGCTATCGGTGTTTGAGGCGTCCGTTGGGGTAGACGGAGTAGAAGTTGTGGAAGACTTGGAGTGATGATCGTTAGATTGATGTTGTAGGGCGATTTCAAAGGCGCGTTGACAAACGGCTCGAATTTGCACGGGTTCGGGAATCAGTTCTAGCTGTCCGGTTTCCATGCGGGTCAGGTCGAGGATGTCGTTGACCACCATCATCAGGTGGCGTCCGCTTTGGTGAATTAATTGGGCGTAGCGGGCCTGGCGATCGTTGAGGGAACCGAGAGCCTGATCTTTCAGCAGGTTGGAGAGTCCCAAAACGGCCGTGAGGGGGGTTTTCAGTTCGTGGCTGATGCAGGCGAGAAACTCATCTTTGAGCCGGTTTAGCTGCACCAGGTCGGCGTTTTTGGCGGCGAGTTCCTGGGCGACCCGGTGCTGTTCGGTGATGTCCTGGGCGATCACGAGCCAGAGTTGGGAGTCTCCCGCAAGCGGGGCGGATGTCCAGTGTCCCTCCAGGGGCTGGCGGACGAACTGCCAAACCCGCTCGTGCCGGTTCGGGAGGGAACACACGCAAACGTAGGTGTTGCGGTCGGTTTCCACTTCGGACCAGTCGGGCAAAAAATTCAAACTTTCCGAAACCCTGGGGGCGGCTTGGGGCGGGCAGGTTGGGGAGTGGGAATAGATCCATTCCGACGGGGAAACCGGGGGGGCGGGTTCGGAAACCGGCTCGGAAGTTTCGCAGAGATATTGAGAATCGAGGCCGAACTGCGATCGCCACGCCCGATTTTGGGCCAGGGTGCTGCTTTCCCGCTGGATCATCAGGGGTATGGGCAACTGATCGATCAGTTGCAGCAGCGGGGGCGACGCCGGGGAATCCGA
>JAYKHV010000180.1:0-23113 GCA_035285085.1 Lyngbya sp.
AATCGGAAGTTCGTTCTCGCATCACCAGATAAACGGCGTTGAGAAGTTGGTCGGTTGCCAAATCTCCTTTATTGCGATTTGAACGTTTTTTCACAAACTTTTTGACAAGTTCTTTAATCAATTCTTCTTCTGGAGAGTACAGCAACGTACTGCCAGAACGTCTTCTATCTCTTCAATCGTTTCAAAATATTCATTGACCAAAGGTTCATCTACTAAACTCCATAATCTTTCGGCCGATTGATTCAACGTTGAAACTCCCCTATGAATTCCGACAATCTGTGTTTATAGGATTAGATTCCAATACTAAAATTGTCAGTGACATATTGGGGTCTAGGGATTCGGGGTTAAAACTATTATTTTGTCAGTGACAAGAGCCATTTATGCTACCATTTTAACAGAAATTAATTAACGGTAAATTGAACCACTGTCCAGCTTGAACTGGGTAACGGCGCCGGGACAACATTGCGATCATTGGGCGGTTGGTCTGCGGTCATTTCCTGCAACAATTGTTCTAGGGGATTTTTAGGAATGTCTCGTATTGCATCTTTCTGTTGATCGAGAGGGGGTAATTTCAAAAAGCGAAAGTTAGTATCATCAACGCTAACACAAATTTTATAGATATTCTGCCAATTTTCTTTTTTTTCAAGATTTTTCAAAGGAATTATTTCTTTTTGTTTGGGTTCAAGGGATATAACTATTCCCAGTCCGGGAGTTTCTGGTAAAACAGAAGAAATTGCCCAATTTGGCTGTAAATTGAACACGGCGACATAAACAGGCTGTGAATAGTGATTTTGAATTTCTAGCCAATAGGTTTGATTTTCAGTTATCGTGATTTCAGTTGGATTTTCTGCGGAGTTTAAAACTAGATTGGGGTTCGGTTCCGTTGTTAGACGAACGGCGATTTTATGACCCAGCGGAGACAGATTATCATGGTTTTTTAGGCTTTGAACCGCTTGATATTTAGCCAAATGAACCAGGCGTTGAATGAGGGGAGAAGCTAACTGAATTTCATCGACTTTCAACACGGGTCTTAGAATAATAGGCGTTTGAGTGCGGTCGCAAATTTCATAAATAAGATCGTTAACTTGCGCTTGGTATTTTGCGGCTTTTTCTGCATCTAAAATTGTCACCCGAACCAAATAATCAGCCTGTTCAACTTCATCAACCCAATCAATCCAAGCGTTCTTAAAAATGTGAGTTGAACTTTCGATTTTTCGTAAAGCAGCCCGTTGATTAATTTCCTCGGGTAAGGTATCATCTTCGAGTAAGTAAACTTTACGAATTAAATTTTTTGAAACTAAGGTCAACATTGCCCAATCACCCACTTGAATCGGTTGTTCGGAAAAAACCGTCTGAACTTCTCCCCAAGAACTAGCGGATTCAACTTCCACAAGTTTAACTAAAGCTAACCGTTGTTCTGTTGAAAAGGCTGTTGTTCCAAAGGGATAAACAGTAAATTCCGCCCCCCTTTCTAAACCTTGAAGTTCCCCAACATTTAATTCAATTCTTGGTTTTTTTACGGTTTTAATATCCGTGACAGTTGCAGTATATTCACTCGGAATAGACTCCCATCCAAAAATTAAGCGATCGCTTTCTCCCATAATCACTGGAGTTTGCTTACGGTGCAATTGGCTACGAATATTCGCGCTAGTATAATCATGTAGCATTCGATAAGTTAGCATCAGTTTAGAGGGATCTGGCGTTTGAGAAGAATCTCGCCACAATGTTTTTAGGAACCAATAGGTTAAAGCACCATTTCGTTCTTTTCCGTCAAAAGCATATTCATAAGCAGCTTCATAATGTTGACAAGCCGCCAACAATACATAACCTTTAACCTTTTCTAACAAAGTTCCTGTACGATTTCCGGCTGGATCGCTGGTTTTTCCAGTAATATTTTGCCAATTTTTTATGATTTCTTCCGAAGAAGCAACGAGGCTGTCTTGAGGACGAACTGTGTTATCAACAACGCCTGAACCCCGAACATTTTCATCTTCTCCACCTCGAACAGCACCCCCCGAATGACAACTATCTAAAATAACAGTAACCTGTAACTGTTTATCGACCATTTGCTGTAATAAATAGGCAAATTCTAAATCTCGCAAATAGCGCCCGTTTTCGCTACCAATATCAGTCGGAACGAGGGTTTCATCTTGTCCTAATTCTCCTTTGTATTCGGGATAGATGGTTTTTGCGCGTCCGCCATGTCCCGAATAGTGAATATAAATGCGATCGCCAGGTTTAGCGATTTGAGTAATATGTTGAAAGGATTTGACAATATTCTCATAAGTCGGTAAGAATTCGGGAGGTTCAACGGGTGAGTTGTTTTCTGGGTTGGATGCAGTCAGTTTAACAATTTCGTTCGGAGGGGTGGCTAATTGATTGAGAAAGTCTTCAACTTGCTTAATATCCCGAACACATCCTTTCAAACTTTTGTAGGATGAACCATCCGATAAACGGTTTGGGAAATAATAGTTAATCCCAATTAACAAGGCGTAGAACGAAGAATTTTGAGTAGACATGATTGAGGATTTTATCTGGATTGATATCGTTTGAACTCAGAACGGAACTTCCGTTATCGTTCCCATTTTTCCTAACTTCTGACTTGGTGACTTCTGACTTCTAAAAGCTGCCGACACCCTCACACACCCCCTTATCCTTCTCTGGAGCATTATGCTGCAAATAATCCCTCACCCAATCGCAATTACGCTCCATTAACGAGTCAAAGTCTATATCCCAGACTTTGATGTTGTAGTCATCACCGCCAGAAACAATGGTTTTGCTATCGTTGCTGATGCTGACGCTATAGACATTGTAAGGGTGTCCGGTGAGAGTGCGGATTAATTCTCCGGTTTCAAGATTCCAGACTTTGATGTTGTTGTAGTCGTAGTCATCACTGCCAGAAACAATGGTTTTGCTATCGTTGCTGATGCTGACGCTTCTGACCCAGTAACGGTGTCCGGTGAGAGTGCGGATTAATTCTCCGGTTTCCAGATTCCAGACTTTGATGTTGTAGTCTGCACCGCCAGAAACAATGGTTTTGCTATCGTTGCTGATGCTGACGCTATTGACGGTGACACCGACCTTTTATTTGCGTCGGGTTGAGCGATTTATCGTTGCAGGTCATTATAAGTATTTGGGCTTATCTAGCTAAAAAAACAGTTCGGCTTTGAACCATGATTCCTGTTTATAAGTCACTTTGCCCTCCCTGCGGTTTAACAATAATTACCCCTATATTGGCTTCAGCAGTAGGCTCATTACCAACTCGCCACCATCCTAAAGCTCCTTCTTCGCATCCATAAGCTTGGGCATAACGGAAGCGGATGTAATAAGTTCCTGGTTCTAGAGGTGCGGTTAGAGCAAAGTTCTTTGAGCCTGAACCTTTGATACTCCCATTGTAGATACAAGCTTGAGCAGTATTTTCACCCGCAATACCCACAATAATTTGATTAATTGACCCTGGCTGGCACTCAGGACAATCATAAATGTAATTAGCAGATACACTAATCTTCTCTCCAGGAGCGGTAGTTACAACATTTCCCTTGTTGTTAAGAGTGAACTCACTTAGTTTTACCTGACCATAGGTAGCCTGATTAGGTGGTGGAGTGACTGGACTAACTGTAGGATTCTCTTCCTTCTCTGATTGAGCGAGAGCATACAGTCGTTGTGCCTCTACTTCTGGATTGATGTCTAGCTTGGGATTGAGTCTCAAAGCTTGTTTAAACTTCGCCACCGCTTCCTCGATATTGCCCTGTTGTGCTATCTTTCTACCTTGCTCAACCAAAAACTGGGCGTTTTCAGTTGAATTCCAAACCTTTTGACAAATTTCTTGAGCAGCTTTACTGTTCTCATCTTTAGCTTCAATAAGAACAGGATGGAATGATAACCTTTTACAGGCTACTGCTAGCAACGCTTTATCGTTGTCAGAACTGGGTAATTGCTCAGTCTCAGTGAATTGCTGTTGATTCCACAAACGCACTGTTTTATCCCAACTTCCAGTAACAATATAATAAGGATCGACTGGACTAAAAGCGACTGAGGTAATTTTATTTGTATGTCCTACAAAACGATATTGTTGAATTAGTTTCCCCTCCCGATCTCTATTTCCCTCTATATGTGTAACTACCAGATCATTCCCAGCACCAATAGCAATAAACTTACTATCTGGACTGAAAACAACTGAAGTCTTATTGGCATCTTGAGGGAAAGTGTTATTTATAGCTTTTTTCTCAAAATCTATTAACTTGACTGTGCCATCCATGCCACTGGTGACTATGTATTTTCCATTAGGGCTGATGGAGAGTGAAGTGACACCATATATGTGTGCTTCAATGGGTTTTGCAATGGACTTACCTTCTCTGTCCCAAAATTGCAACGTACGATTAGCAATCACAATGGTCTTTCCATCGGGACTAAAAGCAACGGATTTGACCTGTCCCTTAACTTTTGAGAAAGCTTGAATGATATTGCCCTTCAAATCCCACAACCGTAATCCATCGTCGCTGCCACTGACAATAAATTGATCATCAGGACTGAAGGCAACGGATCTAACAACACCCTGGAGTCCTTTGAACTCATGAATAGAGTTACCATGTAAATCCCATAGCCGCAGTGTTTTATCGGAACTGCCAGTAACAATATAGCGCCCATCCCTGCTAAAAGCGACAGAATTAACATAATCCGTATGTCCCCGAAAGGGTTTACTAGCAGGATTACCATCTAAATTCCACAACCGCACTGTGTTATCTTCACTGCCACTGGCGATGTAACGTCCATCCGGGCTAAAAGCAACTGAGGTAACATTCCGTTTATGTCCTGTGAAAAAGTTGCTTTCTACAGGAGTCTTGAGTAGATCCGATAAGGTAGATCGAACTGAATCAGAAACTTTATGTAATTTATTTTGGCTCTCACCAGTCACATTAATGATCTTAATTAGCCCGTCTACTGGATTCTTTACACTTGCCAACCTTGCCTCAGCAGCTTGCTCACCTAGACGCGCAATAGTCGCTTGCTGAAAGGCAAACAAACTCGTGCCGAAAGCAACTACAAAAGCTGTACTTGTTCCAGCCACCAGAAATTTTAAAATTATATTTTGACGCTTTTCTTTTTGATTCTGGAGTTGTTCTTTTTGAAGGAAGATATCGCGATCTTGAATACTCTCCTGAATAAAAAGTTTCTCAGCTTCTAAATCTTCGGGACGCTCTTGCAGTTTTTCTTCTGCTTTTAGTAGGGCCGCTCCTCGCAACAAAGAACCTTTATCCCGATGGTTTTCTTCCCATTGTTTCTTTGCCGAACGCAGTTGTTCTTGCCAGGTTCTAAATTCTCGGTCTACTTCCATCCATTTCCTCAGTTGCCCCCAATTTCTAATTAAAGCTTCATGGACGACTTCAACGGTTTCTCGTTCCGAATTATTTTCTGTACGACTGGTGACAACTAACCGCGCATCTGCTAATTTTTTGACCAAATCCCAATTGCTCTCGTTTAAATCGGCCTTGGTCGCGACTCTGCGGGTGTCTTCCGTTCCCGCCCCCGGTTGCACTAACTGAATAAAAATTCGGCGGACTCGTTCTTTTTCTTCGGGTTTAAGTTTACTAAATTTATCATCAGCATAACCCGTTAAGGCGCCGGAAACTTCTCCGATTTCTTCATAAGTTTTATGGGTTAATTGTTTCCCTTGGCGTTTTTTCCAAAGTTCAGTTAAAGCAAATTCTAACAACGGTAAATTACCCGGTTGTTGCTCGACATCATCGAGAATGCGTTCAACCAGTCCGCTTTCAAAACTCACGCCCAATTTTTGCGCGGGTTTTTCAATAATATCTCGCAGTTCATTTTCGTTCATCGGCCCTAACATAATATTACCTTTTTGCAAGACATCAGCTAAAGGCCGATAAGACAGCGCATTTCCAAGAAAATCCGCCCGCATCGTGGCAACTAACACCGTTGATAAAGAAGATTGTTCCGCGAAAGATTTAAAAGTATTTAAGAGTAAATCTAGAAAATTACGCCGGATTTTTTCGTCGGGACAGAGGGTGTAAAGTTCCTCAAATTGGTCGGCTATTAATAAAGTCCGATTTTGAGGATTATTCTGTTGAATTGTTGCAAAAACATCGGATAAGGGAACCGTATTATCTTGAAAATATCCAGATAATTTCCGAGCTTGAGCCATGCGTTCGGTTTTATCAAGGTTGGGTTCGTAGAGCGGAACTAACGCTTGTGCGAGGGCATTAAAAGGGTCATTTCCCGGTCGAAAATGGGTAAATTGCCAGCGTCCGGCTTCGACCAATTTCGGCACCAAACCCGCAAAAATCACCGAAGATTTCCCGCTCCCCGACGCACCCAACACCGGAATAAAATTGCGAGTTTCCGTGTATTGAAAGAGTTCTTCGACAAAGACTTCCCGCCCAAAGAAATACTCGGCATTTTCTGGATTAAAGTGATACAATCCTTGATAGGGACAGATTAAATCATCATCGATATCATCTTCGTTGGATGGGGTAACGGCGCGTTTTTCATAATAATAGTTGTAGATAACCGTCTGAGTTAAATCCCGTCCGGCTTGACCAATTTGAGATTCTTCGGAAGAACCCTCAATACTAACGCCTTGATTAGAATTGGGCTTTTGAGTCATTACTACCTAGTTCTAAAAGTAAAAACTTGACGCTATACCCTTTCTACTTACAGATATAGCGTGTATACAGAAGCCTTGAGTTGATTGTAAAAAACAATTCATATTTACGATATATTATTCTGATTTTGAGTTAAGTCTTGTTGGCTTTGACCGATGCTATTCTGTTTAGCATTACCACCAATACTTATGGACTGAGACAACCCTTGAGAAGATGAATCATCTTTCTTTTGAGTTTCTTTAGCGTCCTGAATATCAGAAATATAATGTCGAGGACGATACCGAATTTGTGGAGTATCCGACTCGGGTATTCCTTCTAAATCAATAGCATTGCAAGCAAAGTTGAAACATTTATCATAGGTTTTTCCCGCGCCCAACGCTTCGTAAAACGCCGTCGAAAAGTTAATCGCTGCAACATCTCCAACCGCTTTATTCATCCCCACCACACAGTCAATATATTGATGAATGGCTTGGGCTTGTTCCTCGCTGTAGCAAGCATTGAGAACAACACATTGAACTTCTTGTTGAAACTGTTTAAACAGCTTGGCTAAAGCCTCACTACTGACGAGTTGAGTTTCTCCCGAATCATTTTCTAATATCAGTCCGTTACTCCCAGAACCATGACCCGAAAAGTGAACAATTGCAGGTTCATATTCTAATAATGCTCGTCGCAAGTCTTTCACCCGAACGGCTGACTCACTCTCAACTTTAAATTGTTCTCGATTTTTGGACTGTTTCAATGCTTCTTTGATTTCGCGGATTTCTTCTCCTAAACGCAACTGAACCGAATTTTTGGGATTGGATAATAAAATTAGAATGGTCTTCATGGTTGAATCTCCTTGATGTTACGAGTTTAGTTAAAAATATTATCAGAATTTAGTGCGGTTCCACACTTGGAACAAAAGTTAAAGTCAGATGGATTTTCATGTTGGCAATTTCCACAAACTTTATGAGAGACTAATTCGGGTTCTAACACCTCAACGGTTTCTGAAGTCTCAACTTCTTCTGAATTAACCGGATTGAATTCTTGTGCGGTGGACGCATTCATCAAATCTATCGACTGAGAAACTTTCACCGAACTTTCTGGAACTTGTTCGGGTTCAACTTGGGCAAAATGTTCGAGTAACATCCGGTGAATAAAGATGTAACCGCCCCCAACTTTTTGCAGGAATATTAGTTCAGTGGCGTAGTCCAGAAAACGAGCATAATTCCAGGGTGCAAAGCCTTTTTTGTAAAGCATTGAACGCAAAGTTAAGTGTTGGATGACAGCATATCCACCACCAAAAGCTAGCCCGATTGTTAGACCGAATGGTATGGTAAAGACTAAATTTTCCCACGTTATACCATCAGAATTTTGGTGGAAAATATCAATTAGATCCAGACCTAACAATCCTAGTATTCCTGCCACTATAGCTATAATTATCCCCAAAAATATAGCATTTAATGCAGATTTTTTTAATCCTTGATTGAGAACCTTTTTAGTCTGTATTTCCGGCCCTTTTAATCCTTGAATAATAGCATATGACAGCCCTAAAATCAGCCCATTAATCAGCCCTAAAATCAGCCCATTAATCAGCCCATTAATCAGCCGATTAATCAGCCCATTAATCAGCCCTAAAATCAGCCCTAAAATCAGCCCATAAATCAGCCCTTTTTTTATGCTTTTTTTGAATTCTTGACTAGACCATTTTAAGCTTTCAACAGTTTTAATTTCCCCACCAATCAGCCCATTAATCAGCCCAACAATCAGCCCATAAATCAGCCCATAAATCAGCCCACCAATCAGCCCACCAATCAGCCAATAAATCAGCCCTAAAATCAGCCAATAAATCAGCCCGATAATCAGCCCTAAAATCAGCCCTAAAATCAGCCCGATAATCAGCCCTGACGCCAATGCACTAACAACACGATAAAAGATACGCTCACCCTTTTTTTCTAACCAAGTAAACTGTATTTTTTCGATGAGAAATACAGTTTGAGACTCCAGTACCATCCGAGTTGCTAACCAATTGAGCCAATGTTTAGTTTGCTCTGGGGTATATTTCATCCTCATAGCCCGTCCATGACGCCGAAACATTCGCTCAATATAGGTTTCAAAAAGATGGCGACGACGTTCTTCAATGGAACCGAATTGCTGTAAATTTTCAACAGAGATATCTTTGTAAGCCATGCTGACAATACTGAGAGTCAGGGGAGATTTCATCATCTCTTGCATCGCTGTATCTTGTTGCAATAGGGTTTTGACTCCCTGAAGTTGTTCCCCCGCTTGGTCTAAATACTGATTAATATGTTTTGATGTCAGAGGTTGAACGCAGATAGCCCCCCGCACTTGTAGACGATTTGAGAGGGCTTGATAGTCTTTTATTCGACTACAGACCACCATCTCCGTTACTCCATAGTCTTTCATAAATTGATTGATGGCTTCTACACAAGCTTCTCGATGTTTGGCTCGCACCTCATCCAAACCATCCAGTAGAAGTAACAATTGTTGGTCTTTTACCCATGCCTTACCCAGAGACTTGGAAACACCATAGTTACTCTGAAGTTCATCCACTAACCAATCGGCTATTTTTTGTCGCTTTTTCGCCCAAGAAGATAAGTTTAAAACTACAGGTATGGGCCGATTCAAATTATCTGAAGTTCGAGCGATTAAATCCCGTGCCAATTTCAACAATACCGTTGTTTTTCCGGCACCGGGTTCACCCAAAATTAGCAGCGTTCGCCCCCGATTAAATGCAGTGGTAATTCCTCGACTTGTAGGTAAAGGTTTTTGTGATTGTTCTGGGGAGATTTGAACATTACCAAAAGGACGTTCTACCAAATCGGGTCGTTCTTCGAGTCCGAGGTCAATCATAGCTTTATTATGCAGTGACCGTTCTAAGACATTCTCCACCCAAAACTCTTGAACTTCGTTGAGCAGTTTTTGTCGGAAGCGATATTCTTGTTGGGTCGGGGGTTTGACTTCTCGGCGAAACAAACCTGCAAAACTCAAACTTTCATAGACCGTTACCGTCTGAATGACGTCACGTCCAGCTTGACCAATTTGAGATCTTTCTATGGATTCACCGTCAATATTGACTCGTTGGTTATGATTAGGTTGTTCGCTCATAAATAAATCCCTGATCAAAAACTTAAGTCCTAATTATACTGGAACTCGAATCTAGCCAATACTTTAAATATCTCCAAATTAATTCCAACGGTAAAGTCACACAAATATGTGACATATCAATTTGATCCGAGATTGGCCTTGACCCCCCAAACCCTCTTGACTGTGGGCCAATAACTGAGGACTGAAATGGCCTTAACCCCTTTTGATAGCCAGGGGTATAAAAGGGGGTTTGGGGGGATTTTTGGACGGAAATTAGAGACTTTCTTTGACCACTAATTTAACCTGTTCTGTTGTCCATTCATCACTCGCCAAAACTGCACGAGTTACATTCTTTTCATCGGAATCGTCGTTGGCGATCGCAGAGAATAATTCTTCAAGAGGATTACTCGCGTCTCTATCTACAAATGGCAGTTTAGGTTGATCTAACGCGGGTAATTGTAACCAATCAAAACTCATTTCTCCCACAGTCGCAAAGACATTGAGAATGTCAGCCGCTTCAGTGTACCCTTCTGGAAGACTCGTTATGAAACGAACAAGCATTTCTTGTCCATGTTCTAAAATGTCATAGTCTGAACCTTGCGGATGAAGTTGAGCAATACTCCAATCTGGCTGAATTGCTAAAACAGTAACATTCAGAGTTTTAGAAGACTCATTGCGAATGCGAAGATAGACTAACTCATCGACATCAACAGTGGGAATATTACCGGGTTCGTCGAAAGGTATCAGTTCGCCTCCAACTCCTGCTTTGAACAATTCCACTTTAATTTTTCCGGCTAAAGCTGATGCTGGATCGTTGTTGTCAAGCTGCAAAATTGTCTGATATTTAGCCAGATGGACTAAACGTTTCATCAGAGTTTCTGCGGCTTGGGGTTCATCTACTTTTAAAGCGGGTCGAATGTTAGGAATCGGTTCTCCTACTTTATTGAGGATTTCATACTCGCCGTTTTCATTAATACGAACTTGATAGGCAAAATCATCGCCAACTTGATCGCCGGATACCAACTCAATACAATTATGACCTTGAACGGTTGATTTGACATTTTCCAGTTCAGGGAAGTCTGAAGCTGTCGGTAATAAACGGACTTTTTTAACCAGTTTAACGCCGGGATTCAGAAGTAATGAACTGGCTCCTTTTTCGATGTTTTCAAATGTATTTTCTCCGATTAATTGTTTAATTTCTGCCCAAGAATCGACTGCACCGACTTCTGTGAGTTGAACAACTGCTACTCGTTTTTCAGTCAGACTCAAATCGCCAATTCCGGGTGAATAAATCACAAATTCTGCACCTTTAGACACACCCGTTGCTTCCCCAACTTTTAACTGTACTCGGTTTTTAGCGGCATCGATATTCATCACCGGAACCGCCAATTGATAGGATGTTCCCTCACTGTTTAAAAATAAGCGCTCGCCTTCACCATGCAACATCGGCGTTTGCTTATTATTATCGCTGTTAATATTAGCGAGTAAGCGATTATGAAGGGATTGATAGGTGATTCCCGATCCCAATTTTTTGAGGGAATTAATCAGCCAATACGTCATCGCTCCGTGACGTTGACCTTCAAAAGTTGTCTCGTAAGCCGATTCATCATCCTGACAGGCTGCTAACAGCGTATAACCTTTGGGTTGAGGAAGCAAACCTGCTGCGGTAACGTTGCGTCCTCCTGCGGTTAAATTCTCCCAAGTTTCTATTAATTGTTCGGGAGATGCGACTAAACTTTCTGTTGGTCGTGGAGTGGTGTCAATAATATTTAAACCCCGAACATCATAGTCTTGATTTTCTTCATCTCGGCTTGCTCCCCCGGAATGACAACTATCCAATACAACCGTAACAATTAATCCTTTTTCAACCATATTTTGCAGCAATTGAGCTAACTCTAAATCCCGCAAATATTGCCCATCATTTGTACCCAAATCATTCGGAACTAAGGTTTCATCAACTCCCTGATCACCTTTTAAATCAGGATAATTTGTTGATGTACGTCCGCCATGACCCGAATAATGAATATAAACTCGGTCATTCGGTTGAGCCATTTCGGTGATTTGTTGGAATTTGGCGACCATATTTTTATAACTTGGCCATAGGCTCGGATCTTCTAACGGTTGCTTGGGATTATTGGGATCATTAGAAGAGGTTAATTTTAATAAATTCTCGTCTTGGAGGTTGTAACTCTTTTTCAGATATTCCTCAACTAAAGTAATATCTCGAACGCAACCTTTTAAACTTCCAAAGCTACCGCCATTGGGTAATGTGTTGGGAAGATAGCAGTCATTTCCGATGAGTAAAGCGTAGAGGTTAGTGGTCATGTTTCCTGTTCCTGTTGAATGTTTTATGAACTGAGTAAAATTGCCTAACAAGCAGGGATTAGTCTATAGCAATTCTACATCGATTGTAATCTTTTTGACTCCTTGGTATCCCAACCATTCAAAGCCGAACATAAACCTGAATTTATGTATAATACTCTTCAGTGTCTTTTAAAGATTCTGCTGTTGCTGTTATGATATTAACACAACCTCTTAATGGGGAAACTGGATCTTGATATTTGTCAATACCGATAAGAACTGCATAGAGATTATGAGTCATATAGATTGCTCCCTTTTGATTTTGAATTTCTCTAAAACTGTTATCTTGAGAATATCTACATGAACTGCACACAAGCAAGTTGAACATTAAAAAGCTGAATGAGGCTTCAGCGTTGAGTTGGAGCAGTGGGGGAATGATTTGACTTCGGGGATTCCCCGAACTTTCGATTTAGCAATACACTCAAGCAATACTGCTGAGTTTATTTTTCATTGAACTACATCTCCTGTATGTCTAAGTTTAGATTAACTGGGCGAAACACCTATTGATCTCATAAAACTCATCCTTAAACTCATAGAAAAACTAATGAAATATGTACCGGGGGAATAAAGTGTCTTGGGGAAGCAATGATGTGTAACTTCACACAGAATTGATATTAACCCAACGCTATCGACATTTATTAAAATTTGTGGAAGGAGAATTCTACAGTATAATGACAATTAAACTTGCAGGTGCTGCTCAACCCAACTGCGATCAAAAATCGATTCATAGATGCGGTTATTGACTTTGAGAACTCCCTGTTGCTTGGCTACTAGCCCAGATAAAAGCAATTCTTTTTCTTCTGAACTATCAACTGCAACCCTCTCTCCTTGATGCAAAATTTGTCGATAAAGTTCTAGTAGCCGAACTGATTGTTTACTCTTGAGGAGGCGATCGCGGATAGTTCTTAAATGTTCTGGTTCGTCCTGGGATTCCCAATTCTCTATTATCGACCTTTGCACAAAATTGGCAATCCATTCGGCTTCTCTATTGCTCGGAATCACAGATGAAGAATCGCGGATGAGTTGACAGAGCTTTTGAGTTAAAAAAGGTTGACCATTAGTCCAAGCTAATACTTCTTTGAGAACGGTTTGAGGGTTACTCACTTTGTCCGTTAATCCTTGAAGTAAAGGTTGCGCTTCATGTTCTTTAAAGCCTTCAAGTTGAATCGCCTGACCAATGTTAAAAGGGGTTCTTTGGTGGTCAGAAATCAAGTCACTCGGGGTGGCAACTCCAAAAAAAGCAAACGTTAAACGCCGATATTCTGAATTGATGCTACGCTGATTGTAAAAAGAACGAATGAGAGTAAAAAAGTCACTCACTGGAAAATTCAAACTCAAGATACTATCAATTTCATCGATAAAAATAATCAGATTTTTAGGGATAGTATCATCTTCGTTCCCAACCTCAAACAGTAAAATTTCTTCGATAAATTGACTCAATCTTTGAACCGGAGAAATATCTCCTTGTTCTTGCCACCAAGTTTTCAGATTAACTTTTCTTAATAAACCAAAACTTCGCCATAGCTCTACTGTTAATCCCCGATACCATTGCTCAGGCGTAACGTTTTCGCTACCAATACGAGTCAAATCAATTGCTCCGCAACTAAAACCCTCATGCTGGAGATGATGTATCATGCGTACCATCAGGCTTGATTTGCCCATCTGTCGGGGGTTGAGAATGTAACAAACTTCCCCACGCTTCAATGCTTTATAAAGATAACGATCCGCCGAACGCACGACATAAGTGGGAGCATCCATCGGCAGACTTCCTCCCACTTGATAGTCAAAGATTGAGGGTTGTTCGGTACTTCTGAGTAGCTGATTTTCAAAGATCAATTCGGCTTGGGTGGCTTTGAGAATTTCTAGGGTTTGTGAGAGTTCTTGAGTACGTTCTTCTACTCTAAGTTCTAAGTTTCGATTATATTCTTCTAGCTGTCTATATAAGCGGGCATTTTCAATAGAAATAGCCGCTTGAGCCGAAAGAATTTTTAAAACTTCAATGCGATCGCTGGTAAAAGCTCCTGTGCTTAAATTGTTTTCTAAATATAAGATACCGTTTAGTTGGCCTTGATGTAATAAAGGAGTACAAAGAATCGACTTGGGTTGAGTGGCGACGATGTAGGGATCGCGGATAAACTGTTCTTCTTCGGTCGCGTTATTAAGAACTACATTTTCTTGAGTACGGATAACAAAGTTAACAATTGTAATCGGTAGGATAGGGGTCTGGCGAGCGCTATCTACAAAGTCAATGGGAAGCGATTGTAGTAAAGTAAGTTCATCAGAATCTACCCGACCTTCAGCTTCTATTAGCCATTTCTGATCGGTTTTCAAGATCAGAAAACCTTTTTCTGCACCTCCGTTTTCAATTACCGTTTTCATTAACTTAGCCAGCAGTTGGTCTAGTTTAATTTCGCCAGCTAATACTTGAGAAGCTTTGGTAACTGTGGCGATATCGAGAGCTTGAGGATTTGTACTAGCCGTAGATTCAGTTGTATTAATGCTTTGGTTTTCTTTTGGGTTATTTATATCCATTAGAAATTGTGGGTACTCCAATTCTAGAGATTTCACTTTGGCTTTTGCGCCCCAGCGACTATAACAATGACAAGCATTTCTAAGGTATAATCGTCCTATTTCTTCTCTATCGAAAGACAGATAAAATTCTGCTGCACGCTCGTAAGCGATAGCTTCTTCGTGGATAAATTCAGATGTTTTAGCCCCTTGAATTGCTTTTTCATAAAGTTCTTGAGCTTGCCAGTTGTGTCCTAAGACTCGCGCTTTCTCTGCTTCTACTAAATCATATTTATTTTGAAAGTTTTCGGGGCAATGACCCGCCCATATTTTCATATCCTCCTGATTTTTTTCAACTTGTTCTAGAATGGTTTTTTGTTGGTCTTTATCGCAATTATAGTAATAAGCTATCGAAGCAAGAGAAGAATAAAATTTGTGTTGTGGTGCGGGTAAGTAGTACGAACAAAATCCCACGTATTTCTCGGCATTAATTCCGCTTTCAAAAGCCCACTCATAATCTTTAAATATATAGCAGGATAGGGTCTGACAAAAGTAAGCAATTAAAAGCAACCATCCGTTGCTTATCCGCACCCAACTCTTTAATAATTCATTTTCTTTATCTCCATTTTTTTGGGTTAAAAAATGCCTTTTATTTGCTTTTTTATCTCTCAAATTAATAACAATTTTTCGACAGATTAACACGTAAAAAATTAAATATTCAATTTTATTTTTCTTGATAAATTTAATATAGATTTCGTGATTTCGCTCAACATCTTCTAAACTATATCCTCCAAAGAATTTTATTAAACAATAGGTTATAATTGCAGAATCGGCAAATTCATTATTTCCTGTATCCAGACCGGTTTGATAAGTTTTTAATAATTTTTCCTGTACTTTTATATTCCTAATAAACTTTTTCCAAGGCCAAATACATCCATAATAAAGATGCATTATTAAAACTTCTAATTTTCTTATGCTGTATTTTTCCTGCAACCTGATAGAAAGTTTTCCCCACTCATATCCAGAATCAATATCTCCTATTACTCCACACATCATTGCTCCATAAAAGCTATAGGTAGCAGCAGACTGGGGAGCATTTCCATATTCAATACAAAGATTAAACTGGCTTACGACTGCTTGAAGAAATAAAAACAAATTAGTAGTACCAGTAGCAGTCATAATTTTTTGGAGTATTTCTATAGCTGCCAGTTTATATGGATCGGTCATTGTCGGCAGATTAATTAAATCCTCAATCTGTTTTCCTTTTAATCCAGATTGCACTTGCTGTTTAATCTTATTTATGTCATTGTCATTGTTATTTGGAGAGGTGATATATATTCCCAGTTCCTCCAAAGCTTTAAATGCAGTTTCTATAGCATTTTTGGGCTTCAATTCAGCGTAATATGAAATAATTAATATTTCATATATCTTAACTTTTTCGAGACGATCATGGGTTTTTTGCAAAATATTTACAGACCGATCATAAACTCGATTAAATTTAGCATTTAAGCAAAGTAATTCTAATGTTTCTACCTGAATTTGTAAGGTTAATTTATACTTGTCTTCCCAACTATTTGATGCTAATAATTCGAGTCCCGTCTCTAAATATACTAAAGCAGGTTGATAAGCTGTTGATGCTTTTGCTTTTTTCCCAGCTAGAAGATTTAATTTGGCTAAATCATCCCTTTCTGACTGCTCGGTAATTAATTCATATCCTTCGTTTAGTTGATTAACAATCTCAAAAATATTTGACTCTAAATCATCTTCTTGAGTATTCTCTAGCAAAAGACGACCGACTTGCAAATGAACTGCTTTTTTCTCGGCTTCTGGAATTAAAGCGTAAGCTGCTTGTTGAACTCGGTCGTGCAAAAATTTATAGGGTATATATTTAGGAACTTTGGGAGTAAAAGCATCGGATACTTCCAATGTATCCCCCGATATTTCTTCTTGATTCCAAAATAAAGGAGTTTTATAGTCATTACTCAGAGGTAAAATTAAACCCGACTCTAGTGCTGGCTGAAGTTCTCTAGCTGTAGTTATTTGAGATTTATTATTAACCACAGATAGAACTTCTAAATTAAATTGGTTGCCAATACAAGAGGCTAACTGCAAAATTTTCTGAGTTTTTTCATTCAATTTGGTAATCTTGCCGATAGTTAAGTCAACGACATTATCAGTTATCCCTACTCTTTCGATTTCTTCAAGATTCCACTGCCAACACTTTTTATTATGGTCAAATGATAAAAGGTTTTCCTTATGCAGAGATTGGAGAAGTTGGGTGAAAAAGAAAGGATTTCCTTGAGTTTTATTTTTGACTAAATCTGCTAATTTTTTTGACTTTTCTGTAGAACAATTTAAAGTATCGGCAATTAATTGATTGATATATTCGATTTCTAATGGTTGCAGCAAGATACTATTGACCCTAGCCCCTTCTTTTTGAATTTGCTCTAAGGTATGTGTCAAAGGATGAGTTGCATCAACTTCATTATCTCGGTAGGCTCCGATTATTAGTAGATATTGGCTGTCAGCATCGGTTATTAACAATTCAATTAACTTCAGAGATGCTAAATCTGCCCATTGTAAATCGTCCAGGAAAAGAACTAAAGGGTGTTCTTTTTTGCTAAAAACATCAACAAACCTTTGAAAGAATAAGTTAAATCGATTTTGAGCCTCAGTTGCTCCTAATTCCTCGACTGGTGGCTGTTTCCCGATAATCTGTTCCACTTCGGGAATAACATCAATAATAACCTGAGCATTAGGCTCCAAGGCGGCTTTAAGTTGTTGTTTCCAAGTTTGTAGTTTCGCTTCAGTTTCAGTCAGTAACTGCCGTATTAAGTCTTTAAAAGCTAGAGTAATTGCTGCATAGGGAATATCTCGCTGCAACTGGTCAAATTTTCCGCTAATAAAATAGCCTCGCTGACGCAATATCGGTTTGTGAACTTCATTAACTAAGGCAGATTTGCCAATGCCTGAATAACCGGAAACCAGCAGGATATCACTGCTACCTTGACTAACTCGCTCAAAAGTAGTTAATAGTTGTGTGATTTCTTTCTCCCTACCATAAAGTTTTTCGGGAATAACAAAGCGATCGCAAATCTCCTGAGTTGCTAAACAAAACTCCTCAATTTCCCCTAAAATTTTTAACTGAGTAAGACAGGTTTCCAAGTCGGCTTTGATTCCCCAAGCACTTTGGTATCGTTCTTCTGGAGTTTTTGCTAATAATTTCATCACCAGGTCTGAAACGGCTTTAGGGATGGGTTGAGACGTTGAATTTAACGTTTCTACAAGTTGATGGGGGGGAACTGGTTGTTGGGCAATATGACAATGAACTAATTCTATAGAATCGCTGGCGGTAAAAGGTAGTTTATTCGTCAGTAATTCGTAGAAAGTTACGCCCAAGGAATAAAAATCGCTGCGGTAATCTATCCCTCGGTTCATTCTTCCAGTTTGCTCGGGAGCAATATAAGCTAAAGTTCCTTCTAAGCGATCAATATTGCCAACAATCTGATTTTCTCGCGATAAACAGGTGGAAATCCCGAAATCGATGATTTTGAGTTGTTCGGTTTTGGGGTTATAAACAATATTAGAGGGGTTAATATCTTTGTGGATAATATTGGCAGCGTGAATAGCAGCCAAACTCTCAGTGATTTTGATAGCAATAGAGAGAAATTCTTTGAGCGTCAATTGGCGATCGCACATTAACAATTTTAAAGATTCACCGCCAAAGTCTTCTAAAAACATGACCAGACTATTTTCATATCGCTGCAAATCATAGGCTTTAACAACTCCATCGGTATTTAAAGAGCGGGTAATTTCATATTCCTGCTTGTATCGAGTTAATTCTGAAGGAGTGGGGTAGTTTTCTTTAAGAATCTTTAAAATAACGGGTTGATTGTCAGGCTTAAGGATCGCTCGATAGACTAATGAATTAGCACTTTCATAGATTTTTTTGAGAATCTGATAATCTTTCATTGTGTTTGTGAGTAAATTATCATCAATCATCAGTACATTCTCTCTTATTTTACTTTCCCATGATGCTGAAGTGCCGGAAAAATTGAAAGTTTTATGTTTTTACCTTGGAGTCAGTTCTCTGATAAATCTCAGTTACCATAGTGGTGGTAACTTGAAGCCTATTTCTATTCGCTCTGCTAATAACCTGTGACTTCCACAAATCGCAGTTTTTACAAGCCGATCTATTATCTAACTGATTAAGGATTAAATCGCGTCTAAGTTGATTAAATAAATTTCCACTCCAAATCTCTTGCAAAGTTTGTTTATTGTAATCTCCTAGACTAGCAATATCCTTATCAAAACCCAGTCTGAACAAGGTTTCAATACAGTAGTATATTCTGCCATCCGGTAAAACAGCCATTTCTATAAAGGGAAACAAACAAGCCCATCTTCCTTGCGCTTTTTGAATATAATGTTTGAGCGAATCTTGCAAAACATCGTTAATCTTAGCAAGACGCATATTAGTTTCTTTATACTCGGCTAAGTTCAAAACAAAAACACCATCAGCTTTTGCTAACCAACGTTCTCTAAATTTTTGTTCTTCTTCGGTCGTAACATCCTGATTTCTAACAAATGATGTCCTCACCTCACAGGGAATTCTCAAGCGATCGCGCAGTCGCAAAAAATTGATCGCATTCGTTTCAACTCGGTTGAGATTAGCACCTCTAACTCTCAAGTAAGTATCGGGTTCAGCAGCATCAATGCTAATATCAATACTGCTTAGACCCGCTTGCAATAATGCAATAGATCGACTTTCATCTAGCAGTTGACCGTTGGTCGTGATCTGAACTCTGGGAACTCCTTGTTCCCTACAAAGTTGAACAAAATCTATAATTTTAGGGTGAAGTAATGGCTCCTCAACACTGCCAATTAAAACCGCAATTCCCTGTTCCCCACATTCTTTTGCCAGTTTTTCCATCATCTCCCAAGACATTGCTTTGTTACCTGTGAAGAAATCTGTTGTATGTGTTGGCTTGAGCAAAGAACTATGATAAGGACACATCACGCATTTGAGATTACAAGTATTCCCGACAATTGCCCTAACATAAGAAGGTTTCACTGCCTTAGCATAATAGTCTGCAAAGTAATGTAACTGCTCATCAAGATCGGTTTGGGAAATCATAGTCCAGGGTGTTGGAATGTCAAAAATCCTCTGATTTTTATTTTCAAATCTTTGCAATAACTGACTCCAGACATCACTTAACTCTTGGGGATACAAATAGGCTAGGGTTGGATATTGAGGTAAACCTAATTCTGATGAAACAGGTAAAATGGGTTTGAAAGCAACTATCCTTTTTCCAGATTTTACGGCTGTTACGAGTTTTTCTATACTTTTTGGGTGTAAAGGAATACCGTGAGGGGGTATTTCCAGCACCATATTCGACATTTCCCAATCGTCTCGGATTTGAGTGGGTAAAAGCTTTTGAGGATCTGTGATAATCATTTTTTTTTCGACAGAATTTAGAGAGAACTAATGAAGAAAAAAGCCACCTTTGTTTTGACCACAGGTGGAGTATTTAGTAATTTATGCTTTCATCAGATTAAGATGTTTAAGTCTAGAAAAATTTGCTTATTTGAATTAAGAAGAAGTTGCCGGAATGTAAGGGTTATTTTCATAAAAATAGGGATCTTCATTTGGGTTTTCGTTTAACCACTCTTTTAACTCAGACTTCTTAATCGCGGCAAATCCAGGGAATGACACTGTACTACCACTATCGTCAATATCGTCAGAAATTGCTGGACATGGAGGATAGGGAATTGTTATGGATAATATCCCATCATCACTAGGCCCTGGGTCGCTGATACTGCCTTCAAAGGTATTAGTTGCAACTCTAAATTTGATAAACTTTTGATCGTCTTCATCAAAGATAGGAAGATATTCTTCTTGTTGAAAAACTTTGAGCAGTAATTTGTATTCCTCTGTTTGGGAATCTTTAGCGAATAACAACTTTTTTAACTCTTCGTCATCACCCCTTTTGAAATACCCATCTAACTGTTGTGCAGTTTCACGATCTTCATTAAACCATATATAAGAAATAATTTGAGAAATTTTCTTGCCTTGTGTTAGTAATTTCTTAAAATATAGAGCATTGATATTATCTGAAGCTCCTCGCACATTATTATCATCGGTTAAAGTATTTTGAGCTTGAGATATCCATTTTCTCGATCCAATCATAATCATTTCTCCTTCGCTATTAATTGATATTTCAAGCAGAATCAGCGCATTTTACTCGGGTTACAGAGCAACTAATATTTAATTACGAATCCAACGCTGAAAATAGTTTGTCTTTCGAGTGTCTGCTTTTTTTGTCTAAATGTACCATCTCCTCCAAACCATAAAAACGACAAGGATTATCCCAAAGAATCTTCTGCACAGTTTCTTTAGATAATTTTTCCTCAAGCTTGACCATTTCTGTAACAATATTCGGATTATGATCCATATGAGGATAGTCCGAACCAAAGATTAAATTGTCCGTGCCAATATATTCAATCACCTCAGCCAAATAAGGTTCTGATGGCTCAATCGAAATAAAACATTGGCGACGAAAATATTCTGAGGGCTTCATTTTGACATTTTCTTTGACCTCCCAATGTAAATTTTCATACTCTTCATCCAGTCGCCACAACCAGTAGGGAAGCCAGCCACAACCGGACTCCAGAAAAGCGACTTTAAGTTGAGGATGACGTTCTAATACTCCTCCTTCAATCAAGGCTAATAAAGCCATCATTTGTTCCATTGGATGAGAACAAGCGTGGAGCGCAAAACGAGTATTAAACCTGTCTGTTCCAGTGGTTGGCAAACGACTGTGAGTTCCTTCGTGAATGCTGACTGCTATTCCTAATCGCTCACATTCCGTCCAAAAAGGCTCATAAGCCGAGTCACTCAACAGTCTTCCTTTTACCGGGTTAGGACGTAAAAATACCGCTCTCCAGCCAAAATCAACAATCCGATGTAATTCATCTACCATTGACTCTGGCGCGTGCAGATTAATTGCTCCTACTCCCTTCAACCAATCTGGAGCGTAACTGCAATAATCTTTTAACCAATTGTTATAGGCACGAGTAAAAGCGCCAGCCACTTCCGGTTCCATCGTATCAATCGACCAAACCCATAATCCATAGGTTGGATAAAGGAATGCCACATCGATTCCCATCCGTACCATTTCTTGAACGTGAGACTCGACACAGTAGGCTTGGAAATAAGCATTAGGATGAGCTTCCATCATCTGTTCATTTCCGAAGTCACGCACTTGCTTAGAGACTTTTTCTACAATGTCTTCCCCTTGAATTTTCATCTCGGCTGAGGGAGCGAATTTTAAAAATTTAGATTCAAGATATTCAACCCACATACTAGAATATTCAATAACGTGGGAATCAGCATCAATAATCCTATATCCTTGGAGCATAATCGGTATCAATCTGTTCTAGATAATCGCATTTACAGAAAAATATCACAACTTTTTGTCCGGGTACTTATAATAGACAAAAACAGTATTCTTCTATAAGAGGTTGAGAGAAAAATAGCTTTTCTAATAGACCTCTTGCTTGTCTTGCTATTATGACTTGCCCTTTGATCAAACACAACCTCTAAAACTCATACAAAAACTCATACAAAAACTCATATAAAATCACATCCACATGGGAAAAGCATTGAGTTGCTCTTCTGTCAGGGCTTCTGGCAACCAACCCATTTTCACCGGAACCTCATAAAGTCGTCCGGGCGCTAACCTTTTCCACATATGGCGCATCCCCGGAACGATTACCTTGGCTACTCTTAACCCAATATCAGCACGAGTCTGATCTAAAACTAGCATTTCCATGCCTTTTTTCTCAACGATTTGTTGAGCTTGCTTGACATCTTCGAGTAAATCGTCACTTGCCATTTGAGGATAATCACCACTCACTTTAGCCGCAATGTGCTGATTCGGAACTACTTAGATGAGGTCGGATGATCAAAAAGCTTAAGCAGACCAAGGATTTACGATCGCGACACCCGTCCCAGCAAAGTCGTTTTCGTTGCGGGTAACGAGATGCAGAGAATGTTGAAGGGCGATCGCGGCAATGAAAGAATCCATTACAGGTAGAATTCGTCCTTGGGGTTCGAGTCGTCCCACTAACTCACCCCACAGTAGCATTGTTGTGATATCAATGCCTAAAATTCGTCCTGCAAAGCGAGTTGGAAGGGTTTCGTTGAGCCAGATTGTCAGGGAGTCTTTACGTTGGGATGCAGTAAGTTTGTTGATGCCTTTGGCGATTTCACCGATTGTAATGACGCTAAGGTAGAGTATTTCGGGAGGTTGGGCATCAAGCCAGTCTACAACTCTCTGATTTGGCTGTTTGGCAACCAGTTCGGAAATGAGGCAGGTATCGAGGAGATAGGTCATAGGACAAAACGATTGCCTGTGCTTATGAATGCGAGACGCACGAAACTACTGTTACACAATACTTTGACCGCAATTAATCCGGTAAAGTGGTGAAGATTTTGGTGAAAGTTCTCACCAGCCTTGTTGCTCGTTTAAGTT
>JAYKHV010000181.1:0-8049 GCA_035285085.1 Lyngbya sp.
GCAAGGTTTTAGGTCAGTAGGGTTCAAAAATTTAGTATTTTGGAGAGACAAAGACAGAAAAATTGAGGAACAATTCTTACTCCTACCTTCTCTAAATTCCTCATTCCTCCTGACTTCTGACTCCTGATTCGGTGAGGCAGTGCGGACTTGGCGGTTTCCGTCGAGGAGCAACGGACGTTCCCGAAGGGTGACTCCTACCCCTACTAAAAGACTTTTTCAGCAAACCCAAAATTATAAATTTGGCAAGTTTTCCGCTTGCGAGATTTATATGAATGTAGTGAAGAAGAACTCAAACAAGCGGTTATAGAATCAATGGGAATGGGAATAAAAGAATAGCGATCAGTGTGTTGTTGCTTGTTGTTGTACGGAAAGCGCAAGATATCATTAATAAATCGGAAATAATCTCAAATCCGGTTGTATAATAAATGTATAACCGGATTTCAGATCGGATAGAAACAATCATTCCCCTACATTTTCCTTTAGCTGATGCCAATGGTATACTCTAGGCGTCTACGAAGGATTTAATAATTCTAACAATTCGGCTTCTGATAACTGTTTTATTCCTAATTCTTCAGCCTTTGTGAGTTTAGAACCGGCATCCTCTCCAACAACTAAATAATCGGTTTTTTTACTAACTGAACCCGTGACTTTTCCGCCGGCATTTTGAATTAATGTTTTCGCTTCATCTCGTTTTAAAGTCGGTAAAGTTCCCGTAATCACAAAGGTTTTCCCCGATAACGTTAAATCTTGCTTTTCTGATAAACCCTCCGTTTTAGACGGTGGAGAAGCTAAATTTAATCCCTGTTGTTTTAACCGTTCAATTAAAGTTTGATTCGCCGGAACTTTAAACCATTCTTCAACAGAGAAAGCAATTTCCGATCCAATTCCATAAACCCCTTCAATATCAGCAGGTTTTGCACTCATTAACTGTTCAACGGTGGGGAATTTTTGCGTCAACGATTCTGCATTCACACTTCCCACATGACGAATACCCAACCCATACAAAACCCTCGCCCAAGGTTGAGTTTTTGACTCGTTAATTGCATTCACAATTTTTGTCGCCGACTTCTCGCCCATGCGTTCAAGTTGGGTGAGTTTTTCAACGGTTAATTCATACAAATCTGCCACAGAATGAACCAATTCCCGTTCTACAAATTGCTGTACTAACTTCTCGCCAACTCCGTTAATATCCAACGCATCTCGACTACACCAATGAATTAAAGACCCCCGCAAAATAGCCGGACAGGAAGTATTAATACAGCGTGTTACCGCCTCAGTTTCGGGCTTGACGACGGGTTGACCGCACTCGGGGCAGCGAGAAGGCATTTTGAAGGGTTGGGCGGTTTTAGGGCGCAATTCGGGGAGGTTACGCACCACTTCCGGGATAATTTCTCCGGCTTTTCTGACAATAACGGTGTCGCCAATATGCAGATCTAATTCCGCCACGCGATCGCTATTGTGCAGACTCGCCCGTTGTACCGTTGTTCCCGCCAGTTGTAGGGGTTCTAACTCGGCGACGGGAGTTAAGGCCCCTGTGCGTCCGACTTGGACGGTAACGGCTTTAACGGTTGTGGGGGCTTCTTCTGCGGGATATTTTAAAGCGATCGCCCAACGGGGGAATTTTTGAGTAAAACCGAGTTGTTTTTGCAGTTGTAAAGGGTTAATTTTAACAACTACGCCATCGGTCATGTAGGGTAAATTGTGGCGGCGGCTATCCCAAGAGTCAAAATAGTTTTGAACTTCGGTTAACGAGGTACATTCTAGACGGTTGGGATTAACTTTAAACCCCATTTCTTGCAGCAATTCTAAACAATCCCATTGGGTTTTCAGTTCGGTTTCTTCGTTGGGTAAATGCAAAGTATAGGCGAAAAAATCTAACTGGCGATCGGCGACAATGCGGGAGTCTAATTGCCTTAACGTTCCGGCTGCGGCGTTGCGGGGGTTGGCAAATAAAGATTCACCTTTTTGTTGACGTTCTTGGTTGATTTTTGCAAAAGTATCTAGGGATAAAAAAGCTTCGCCTCTAACTTCTACAATAGAGGGAGGATTTTCTATTTTTAATTTTAATGGAATTGAACGAATGGTTTTAACATTTTGGGTAATCTCTTCGCCTGTTACCCCATCTCCGCGAGTTGCACCCCGAACCAAAATTCCGTTTTCGTAGGTTAAAGCCAGGGCGGAACCATCGATTTTCAGTTCACAAACATAGAGATATTCGGAATAATTTACGTCTTTTTCTTCGGCTTTTAAAACTTTTTTCCAGCGTTCATCCCAAGCTTTGAGTTCTTTGGTGTTAAAGGCGTTTTCTAAACTGTAAAGGGGGATATTGTGTCGAACCGATGTAAATTGAGTGGCGGGTTTTTCACCGACTCGTTGCGTCGGACTGTCGGGAGTAATGAGTTGAGGGTAGTCTGTTTCTAATTGTTGCAGTTCTCGATACAAACGATCGTAGACAGCATCTTCCATAATCGGTGCATCGAGAACATAATAGGCATAGCTGGCTTGCTGTAGCTGTTGCCTAAGCTTCTGTACGCGCTGTTGAGTTTCTACTGTTGGCTGTTCCACAGGATTTTCTGTTCAAACTCCCGTTAATCATTATAGATTGAGTTCAGTTAATTCGCTAAATTTGGGCAGTTCTTTAACTTCTCCATCCCCTTGTGCTAAAGAAACACCACCATTCGAGTCTAAACTCAAACGACTGTTATTGAGTTCCTCAATAATCCGAGATTCGTTTTCAACTTGGAACACATTCGCGTACAAATTAGCAATGACTTGTTTCCCTTCTTGGGTGAGTCCCAAATATTTTAACGCTGCCGGGATATAAGGAAAGACTCCATTCCAGTAAAATTTAGCGTAATTTTTGCGTAAATCTCCGGGCGTTTTGTAACCGAGAACTTTATTTGTTCCGACTTCTTCAAACTCGTAGAACAAAGCACTAATTTTCTTTAAATAGCGGGGATCGCTGAGTTGACCAATCAAATCTGCCGCCCTTGCTAAACCGGAATAATTATTGCGATCTTGATAGGTTTCATCAGCAGGAACCGGAAAACGGGTCAGTTCGATATTGCGTTTAACTTGTTCGGCATCAATCAAGTAATGTCCGCCAAATCGTTCATCAATCACCAATTTTCCTCGGTCTACATGATAGGGAGTTAAACTCGCAGAGGTCGCCCCCGCAGGGATCGAAACCATACCATCACCAATTCCGGTGGCATAGAGTCCGTTGGCTTCTTGATCGTTGCGACAGACGCCTTTAACATAACCAATATCGTGACATAATAACGAAATAATGAAGTGTAACCAATCCTCAGGAGTCACACCCCCTTCTCGGATGTGTTTACCCCGCATGATTTCCTGTCCGACTAATGTGACCAACATCGTATGTTCGACGTTGTGGTATAGGGCATCACAGTTGGCAATATTTTCTAATGCCATTGTTCCGACCCAAGCAATAATTTCGGGGTAAGCCGGCTTGAAACCACCATAGGTACGATGGTATCCGGCTTGCAGTCGTTCTACAAAGGCATCGATTAGAATCGCTGTTGCATTAAACATACTCAGAACTCAGTTTCATTCTTTTACGTTTTGAGGTTTTCCAGCCTGGAAAGCTCGGAAAACTTTCGGTCAGATTCATCATCTGGAAGTGATTAATTTCGGATCGAGTTTTTATACAGTTATGGGTTTCTTTTATTATATTTCGACTCTCAATTTTTCGCGAGGATTATCCTTGACATTTTTTTCTGTCGATGTTGGTCAGAGGTTAGAGAGGATTTATTAAGTGCAAATACCTTCTACCCTCTGTCCATATTAGTTAAACCTTCTTGAAAATTTAACGGCGCCGTTTACTCGATCCCCCAAACGATCGATTCCGGGAACCACCACTTCCAAAGCTAGGGGTTCGTTGTTGGGTGGGAGAGGAACGACGGGTTGAGTTTGAGCGTTGTAAGTTACTCGAACCGACACCCGATCCGGTGGAACGACTCGCATCTTTAGAAGTCGAACGAGGGGTAGAAGGGGTAGAAGGGGAAGACGCCGTTCCCGATCCCGTCGAAGGGGTGGTATTTCTCGACGGAGAAGGCGTGGTCCGGTTGTAGGAAGGCGAAGCAATATTTCCGGTGGTTCGCAACACTTGGCGGTTTCTCACCGCAGGAGGGGGCGAATTATAACGAGAGCGATAATCTTGAACGGCGCTATCGTAGGTGTTACCATAACCGCCATAACCGACTAAAGTGCCACCGGGTTGATAAACGGGCGGAACGTAATAGCGGGGCGCAAACAGAGTATTGGCGATCGCACTTCCAACAAAAGCACCCGCAAAAGGTTGCCAAAAACTCGACTGTTGACGGACAACCACCACTTGCTGTTGACCAGTAGCGGGATCGGTGCGAGTTTCGGTAACGTTGTGAACGTACTCGATCTTAAAGTCTTCCGTCAGATACAATGTAGCTTGATCGCCTTGGATTTGAGCGTAAGTGCCTTTTCCGGCTTGAATTTGTTCGTCGGTCAAACGCGCCATTTGCAGGTTCGTTGTCCGATAAACGGGCGGGGTTCCCGGCGGCGTATTCAACAGCATTAAACTATATTCACCGTTAGCATCGTTATATTGTGCCTGTTGTACAGGATATTCCCCTTGGTTGGTTTGGGTTCGATTTTGGCTAACGGTTTGGGTCGGACGGTTATTAGATGAGGTTGTGTTCGACGAGGAACCACAGGCGAGCGTTGTCCAACACAACGACAACGACATTAAAACAATAATCAATTTACGCAACATAAATCAAATTTGGGTTTTGTTAAGATGGAATCAATTCATTATCGGTTTACCGTTTGGCGATCTCAATTTTAAAGTGGAATCAATTCCGGGAAATTCTGCAACAGTTGATCGTCGGTGAGTTCATCGCCAAAACGAGCCGGAGAGTAGTGAATTTGAATCGCCCGCAGACGGTTTTGATAATGGAGGTTGATGATCGCTTTTAAGCCTTGGTGCATCGCCTCCATGCTCGCCAAATCGGTTTCAAGATCCGGAACTTCCCCTTCACAGGCTATTGTAATCATTACCACTAAATTGGCAGTGGGGCTTAACGATAGCGGTACATCGTCGCTATCGGCGAAATCTTCTAACGGTTGGGAAAGATAGCGTTGCGCCGAGTCGGTGAACAGTTCATCAACATAATCTGCTGCTTCTCCTTCATCCCAGAGAACATCACCTTCATTACTGGCTGATTGCCAATAGATATCGTATTGCAGGAGGTTTTGACAAATTTCCACCAAACCCTCTCCCAACACTTCGAGATCCCCTTCAGCTTCAACCGCGTCACGAGCAACTTTGTTGAGAATACCCAGTAAAGGAGAAACCTCGGTTCCTCCCAAATGAAGCAACACCCGAGAAACCACAAAGCGAGTTTTGCCTAAAAATTGATTAAAACGACTGCCCAGAGAAGCCATAATTAAATTACTCCTGACGGATATTGGAGTGAATTGAGTTATAGTTCTAGGATATCGCGTTTATTTCTTGATACAATCCCCCTAGAGATTCCCTTGAGAACCCCTCAAACTCTTTCACCTTTGTTGGCATTTCAATAGAACGATTATTTTTTGGAACAATTCCATGACTCACGAGTCCCCCTCCCGTTCTCCTTCTCCATTACCCACTGCTGAAAAGCTCAGTTTTTCAACCAAACTCGCCTACGGTGCCGGCGATCTGGGTACGGCAATTACGGCCAATCTTCTGGCGTTTGTCTTATTAATTTTCTTAACAAATGTCGCGGGTTTACCGGCTGGACTCGCCGGAAGTGTTTACATGATCGGAAAAATTTCTGATGCCATTAACGATCCCATTATTGGGGTACTCAGCGATCGCACGGTTCACCCTTGGGGGCGGCGTTATCCTTGGATGGTTTTTGGGGCGATTCCCTTTGGGATTTTCTTCTTTTTACAGTGGATTGTTCCCAGTACCAATATTTGGGTTTTATTTTGGTACTATGTGATTATTTCTATTATTTTTAATCTCACTTATACCGTTGTTAATTTGCCCTATGCTGCCCTGACGCCCGAACTGACTTCGGACTATCACGAACGCACCAGTTTGAATAGTTTTCGCTTTGCTTTTTCTATCGGGGGCAGTATTTTTTCTTTGATTTTAGCCCTAGTCATTGCTTCTATTTTTCCCGAGGATCTGCAAACCCAATATCTGGTTTTAGGTTTAATTTGTGCGCTGATTTCGGTTTTACCGATTTTTTGGTGTGTGTTGGGAACTCGTCATCGCATTCTCAAACCTCGAAACTCAGAATATTCTGAAGAATCAACAACCGATTCTTCCCCGGATATCTCCTTTATTGAACAGGTTAAAATTGTCTTTAAAAACCGTCCGTTTTTATATGTTACCGGAATTTATTTGTGTTCTTGGTTGGGCGTTCAACTGACTGCGGCGATTCTTCCCTATTTTGTCCAAAATCGGATGAAGCTGTCTACAATTGATTTTTATTTGGCGGCGATAGCGGTGCAGGGGACGGCAATTATTATGTTGTTTGTTTGGAGTTATGTGAGTAAAAAATATGGGAAAAAAGTGGTTTATTTTATGGGGGTGAGTTTGTGGTTAATTGCCCAAATTGGGTTGTGGTTTCTCCAACCGGGTCAAGTAGTTTTTATGTATATTTTGGCGGTGATGGCGGGTTTTGGAGTGTCTACGGCTTATCTCGTTCCTTGGTCTATGATTCCTGATGTGGTCGATCTTGATGAATTGAATACCGGAAAACGACGGGAAGGGATTTTTTATTCTTTTATGGTCTTTTTACAAAAATTGGGATTGGCTGTGGGTTTGTTTCTGGTCGGACAAGCTTTAGAAATAGCCGGATTCCTCGAAAGAGTTCCCGGACAACCTCTCCCCCAACAGCCGGATTCTGCTATTTTTGCGATTCGGTTCGCGATCGCTCCCATTCCGGCGATTGTGTTAATTTGTGGGATGATTTTAACCTATTTTTATCCGATTACCGAAGCGGTTCATCAAGGGATTTTATTAAGATTGCAGGAACGGAAAAGTCAAAAATCAAGTCATTAATTTTTAGTTTTTTTTGCGGTGTTTCGTTTGGAATTAGAAGCAGAAGTTGGGCGACGGGTTGACGAAGACCTGCGTCTTTTTGGGGTAGATTTAGAGGAAAAGAATCCGAAGATTTTGGGGGTTTTTGGGCGTTTATTTCCCGAGTTTGATAAAAGTTTCCCCAAGCCTTGAGTTTGAATGCGTTTGTAAGCCGATCCCGTCCAGTCGCTGAGATAATGACCCATCGCACCCAATTCTAAACCGAGAAAAATCGCCAACCATTCTTTAGAATGTAGAGATAGCGATCGCAAAATCATCCGAGCCACTTCAGACAGACTCCATTGAACCTCCCACACCGATGGCGCCACCAAAACCACCGGCACCGCCAAAATAGCCGCCCAAACCGTCAGATACAAGATTCTCACCGCCGTCCCAATGATCGGGCCGTGAGAGAGAAACGAGCGGTGGCGGACACTTTTTTGATAGGGTAGCCACAACCAACGCAACCACCCCCACCGTTGAAAATGGTAGGAGCGGTGAATATCCAGGTCGGGGCCAAACATCAGGCCGCTAAACAGAAAACAACCGGCCACAATTAAAGTCAGATGGCTGCTGCGAGTTTGCCCGTAGGTTAAACCTGTGACGGCAGGTAAGCACCACAGGGTAATGCGATCGTGAGTTCGGCCAGAAGGCATAGGCAACAGCTAAAAAAATTTCCGATTCGAGCCAATAAAATTGTTCCCATTTTACATTTTTGTGCTATGATAGTGAAAGACACAAAAAAACGGGCGATTAGCTCAGTGGTAGAGCGCCTGCCTTACAAGCAGGATGCCACTGGTTCAAATCCAGTATCGCCCATTCTAAAGACGTTCTAAACCCCTTTACAACTCCAGGGCCGTTTCATTCTAGCCCTAAAACTTGATTGGTGGGGAGGACCGGAGGTAGGGAGGTAGGGAGATGGGGGGAATTTTTATTAACAAAAAGCTATTTTTCATCGGAAAAAAGTCCTCTCCCCA
>JAYKHV010000182.1:0-3179 GCA_035285085.1 Lyngbya sp.
GAATGTCCTCACTGACAATTTTCCGTTTTACCCAAGCCCCATACTCGCCAAAAAGATCGGTCGGGTTAACAATCTCACCCGTCATCGCCTGCCAAGTTGCGGCCAATTCTCCGAGGTTTGCGATCGCACGTCCGACGCGAATCAGCACTTCTGTTCCGGTGAGTCTGTTGATTCTTCTTGAGTCGCGGAAATGCGCTGCGGTTTGATGAATTAACCCTTGTTTTTCGAGTTCTAGATCAACTGGGTTAACGGTTTTGCTGTCATTATCGGCGAAGGCCTTATGGTCAAAAACTGCGATCTTTTTCCCGGAGTTTTGTTCGGCGATCGCTTTTACGAGGTTAACGATCCGGTTGCCAAGGGCGAACTCACTATCGGTGTTGAGCTTGCCTTTCTTACCCTTACTGAACCTTTGATGGCCGCACTTGCCAACACCGCTGACAACGGTTATTTTGAGGTTCTTATAAGAAGTATCCTCGCCAATTACCTTGAAAATATGCTGTTGGGCGTGGGTTCGGCGTAAAGAATCGATTTTCGCCTCAATCTCGTTAACAATTTTTTGCCTCGCAGTTTGACTCGGGAAGCGAGTCAAACTGCGAGGCAAAGTTTAGAAGTTGTTTGGCGATCGCCAACTCGGAATTAAGCCCTTCCAACTCCCGAGAAATATCTTTGGGTTTGAGATTGATAGCTATTGCCAAGTCTTCGGATGAAGCGGTGGCATCGAGATAAAAAGTCGCTTGAAACCCCTTAACGGTTTGTTCGTGGTGGGGGTTGGGCGATGTAATTGTAAGATGCCGACCATCAAGCCTTAAACTGTGTTTTCTATCTCCACAAATCACTTTGAGCAAGGGTGAAACCCAGTCGGGTAAAAGCTGATTTTTGAGAATCGAATTTCCTAACCAACTTGAACTCGCCCAAACATACTTGGCGACCTTCTTGGGCTTATCTGGTTTGATTTGATATCCGGTCGCTTGGCCTGTGGGATTCATTGCGGCGATCGCCATCCCAACCTCACCCACAAGTTGACCATCCCAAGGGTTTACCCCTGCCAACTGCCGACTTACTCGGGTGATTGCCGTTCCCGGCTCCCAATCAAAAATAAACCCTTGCTCCTGGCACCATCTCACCTCGTCAGAAGTTAACCCCCGATCTTTTATCAGGTGATGCGATCGCCACGAAGCCAGACCGAAAGCTTTTATTAATTTCTTGTGTGAGTCGTGCCGTGCTTCTACAGGTAAGGAGTTGCACTTGGGGGATTCTTGCTTAACCCGCTCCCGTTTGGCGGAGGATTTCCGCAGTGATTCAGATTCACCCGAGAGTTGGCGGACGGCTTCTGCAAAACCGATACCCCCGTTAATTTCCCGAACGAATTTGACGATATCCCCTCCGGCACCGCACCCAAAGCAGTGGTAAACGCCTTTTGAGTCGTTGACGCTAAAACTGGGGGTGGATTCCGGAGTGAAACGGACACAAACCTTTTAATTCTGAGCCGATGCCGGATAAGCTAACCCCATAGCTTTCAACCACGTTGGAGAGAATTAGGGTCTCTCGAAGTTCGGAGGCTTTATCGATGATTGAGGTGTTCATTACTCCAGACCTCCTTCGAGATATTCACCCTGTTCGGCCAGTTGTTCGCCTGCGGTCTTCTGCCTTGCGGCCGCTCTCACTTTCGGGTCATCACTCAGCAACAGGCAAGGTTTGAGCGAGAATCCCAGAACGTCGGTTGCCATCAGACCCGAAGCCCACAGCGAACTGATACCAATTCTTTATGAAGTTGCACTTAATATTGCCTGGGTCAGATAATCCCATCCGGTTAAAGAAGCGATCGCTATCTGGTCAAAATGAAGGAGGAAGGTTGAGACTTTTTGGCGGAGCTTCAGCAAGGTTTTTGCAATTTTCCTATTGCAAGCTTCGCTTTAATTCCAGCCAAAACCTTTCTATGGGGTTAAGTTCTGGACTATAAGAAGGTTGAAAAATAGGAATGATATTTTCCGGCCAGTCTATATTTTTATGAAATTTGGCATGATCTAGTTGCAGAAAATTGAGTGTATCAGGAAACTGGTCAGATAGTCGGTTAATAAACAGTTGAAAACAATAACTATCTAAATGGGAAAATTCATAAAAATAACTTTCTCCTGTTGTCGGTTCTATCGCTCCAGACAAATAGAAATTATCTCTTTTCCATTGAACCTTTCCCAAAGGTTTTATCCCTTTTAATGTCAGGACTTTCCCCGAAATGGTTTTCAAACCCATAAGAAAAAATCTAAAGTGGGCTTTAAGTTTTTTTAAAAGATTCTTCCCCTTGTTTGTTTTTATTTGTACTGGATGGACGAGGCGTTTTCAGCTTGGCTTCTAATTTGTATCTGACCGTTTGATGGACGGTATGGTTGGCAGCTTTTACCCCTTTTTCTTCTTCCAACCAGTTTTTGACTTCGACCTAACTTCTAAAACCTGTCGTTTTTTGTAATTCTTTCTTTAAATTCTCTAGCACTTGTCCGGTAATTTTTGCAGGTTTCCCGGGCGCGATTTTAATTTCTAATAGTTGCTTGACCCCTCCTTTTATTTTTAAGGGACGAGCCATTTCTCAAAACCTCAGCTTACTGTTCAACTTTCTTGAGACTATTATACCTCCGGCGCGATCTAACTTCAGAATGTCATATATTGACGCACCAATTTGTATTCGCGTGATTGATGCCATCAGGTCGATCACCAACCCTCTGAACAATACTCTCAAAATTCAAGTCTTTCTACTTAAGTTTTCCCAAATTGGGCTTGCAAAGCGATCGCCTAATTTTGGGAAACGAGAAGTATTTATACTTACCCACCTCTATTGTATAGCATACTCCAAATTGAAGTTCGGTTGGGTCGATTAGATCGGCTTGGTTTAATATTAAGCGCAGCTTTACAAAGAAATGGTATGAGCCAGAACATTTGAATTCCAATATCGGGACAATCAACGCATCGGGCGTAACAGAACCCCCCGTAGGTATCTATGCCAGTCGGGAGAATCACGAATTGATGGCTGTCCATCTCCAGAAGCCATTTACCCGAATCCCGATCGCTTCGATCTAAAATACTGTTGGTTGGATGAAGAAAATCCGGACCAACTGCGGATAGAAACGAACCTCAGAACATTAGAAGCCCTAACAAACAGCCAGGGAAACAAGTTAAAAAAATCTCAA
>JAYKHV010000183.1:0-16803 GCA_035285085.1 Lyngbya sp.
ACTGACCCAGACCCCGGAACTGACCCAGACCCCGGAACTGACCCAGACCCCGGAACTGACCCAGACCCCGGAACTGACCCAGACCCCGGAACTGACCCAGACCCCGGAACTGACCCAGACCCCGATCCGGGAACTGACCCCGATCCGGGAACCGATCCAGACCCAGGTCCAACGCCCGCCCCTTCACCAGGTCCAACGCCCGCCCCTTCGCCGGGTCCGACGCCCGCCCCTTCGCCGGGTCCGACACCTCCTCCGGCCCCGAGTCCTACACCGAATACAAACCCTCCAGAACTAAGCGATGATACCTTACCCGGAACACAAAATGATCCGTTGACTATCAGTACAACTCAACTGTTAGAGAATGATTCAGCAGCAGGTGGACTGATTGATGTTTTGACAATTACTCAGGCCGATAACACCACAGAAAATGGCGGAACCGTTACAATTAATGGTCAGTCGTTAATTTATACGCCCCCAGAGGGTTTTTCGGGGGTTGATTCGTTTACTTATACAGCCGTTGATAGTACGGGTCAAACGGGAACTGCAACCGTTTTTATTAACGTTGAAATCAATAATGAACCGCCCAATTTAGACCTCGATGGAACAGCAGACGGAAACAATTTAACCACTACATTTACCGTTGGAAGAACTGCCGTACCAATTGGCAATC
Source organism: Lyngbya sp. (assembly GCA_035285085.1). Classification (GTDB taxonomy): domain Bacteria; phylum Cyanobacteriota; class Cyanobacteriia; order Cyanobacteriales; family Microcoleaceae; genus Capilliphycus. The sequence continues at coordinate 671 of JAYKHV010000183.1, forward strand.
AAGTTGATATTACCGATCCAGATAATACGAATTTAGTCTCGGCAACGGTGACACTGACCAATCCTGAAGATGACAGTGAAACGCTATCTTTTACGGGGACTTCACCTAATGCAATTACAGTCGGTGATTTTAATCCTGAAACCGGACAAATTACGTTAACGGGAACTGCACCCATCGCCACTTATGAAGGCGCAATTAGCCAAATTGTCTACAATAATACTGCGGAGGTTCCTGATAGAACAGACCGTATTATTGAGGTCGTTGTTAATGATGGTATCGAAGAAAGTGAGGCTGCAAATACAACCATTCAAGTGAACTTTGCACCGGAGTTAGACTTGGATACAACCGCAGAAGGAACAGATTTTAACACCAGTTTTACCGAGGGAGATGCTGCGGTTAATATTGCGAATTCGGTGAGTATTACTGACTTGAATAATCCCAGTCTAGAATCGGCGACTATTGCGATTACAAACTTGCAAGATGGGGAATCTGAAAGTTTATCAATTAGTGGAAGTTTACCCGAACAAATTATTTCGGACTATAATACGTCTACAGGTATTCTTTCGCTAACAGGTAGCGCACCGCTAGAAGATTATCAAACCGCCATTGAACAAATTGTTTACCAAAATACCTCCGAAAATCCAAGTGATGCAATTCGTCTAATTGAGGTAACAGTTAATGATGGTTTGAGTAATAGCGATATTGCGGTGACAAGTCTGGAGATTATTCCTGTTAACGATCCGCCGGAACTTGACCTCGATACCACCGCAACCAATACCGACTTTACAAATACATTTACCGAAGATGAAGGCGGAGTTAATATTGCAAATTCGGGGAATGTTGGTATTGTCGATCCGGATGATACTCAAATAGAATCAGCGACCATTACTTTGACTAATCCTTTAGATGATACGGATGAGAGTTTATCCGTTAATGAGACGTTACCGGGTGAAATTACTTCAAATTACAACAGTGAAACGGGTGTTTTAGACTTAACCGGAGTTGGAACGTTAGAGGAGTATCAAACCGCTCTCGGTCAAGTCGTTTATAATAACCTCTCTCAAAATCCCAACACAACAACCCGGACTATTGAAGTGTCTTTGAATGATGGTGAAATTAACAGCAATATTGCAACTTCAAGCATTAATATTGTGGCAGTTAATGACCCGCCTTTCTTGGATGTAGATACGACTACAGACGGTACAAACTTCGCTACCATTTTTACCACTGGCGGAACAGGTACAGCCGTTGTTAATGTTGGAAGTACCAGTATTGTTGACCCCGATAATACAAATATTGAGTCCGCAACTGTGACGTTAGTTAATCCTTTAGACGGAACGAGTGAAAGTCTTTCTGTTAGTGGATTACCTTCTGGCGCGACTCAAAATTACGATACTTCAACAGGTATCCTCAATATTACTGGAAGTGCGACTTTAGCACAGTATGAAACAATTCTAGGACAGGTTATTTACAATAATCAAGATTCCGATCCAGATTTAAGCGATCGCACTATTCAATTTGTTTTGAATGATGGCGAACTCAACAGCAATACTGCAACAACCCTGGTGGAAATTAACCGTCCTCCTGTTGCTAATAATGAGGATACTTTCTTCACAAATAATACCAATCCATTCATCATTGATGTTCTCGCAAATGATAGCGATCCTGATGCTGATCCGTTAACAATTACTTCTATAACCGGCGTCGGTACTAACGAGGTAACTAGCGATGGTACCCTGATACAATATATTCGGATCGGTACTCGTGGATTCGGTCAGTTTACATACACTGTTAGTGATGGTCGGGGTGGAATAGATACCGCTCAGGTCGGAGTGGCAGTAGTAAACTTTTCTAGTGATAACCCTGAAAATTTCACAGGAGGAACTCTCAGCGATAACCTCAATGGTTTAGGTGGAAATGACACTTTAGAGGGTCTAGAAGGAAACGATACTTTAAGCGGAGATAACGATAACGATAGCCTGATTGGAGGTCTTGGAAATGATAGTATTACGGGAGGTTTAGGAGTAGATAACCTCACCGGAAATAGCGGTACGGATTTATTCCGATATGTGAGTCCTGAAGATGGCGGAGGATTAGCATTTAACGCCAGTTCGACCGATGCTATTAATACTCAAATTGGTTTGGCTCAGTTTGATATTATTACTGATTTTGAAGGACTCGGTTCAACAAATGGCGATCAAATTAACTTGGGTACCAATGTAATTGTTTCGCTGGATAATATCGTGACAACGGTTCAAACTGATGTTTCAGCAAATATCCTCACTGAAGGTGAAGCGGGAATATTTGCCTTTGATAATGGCACAAATACTTATCTGATTTATGACGGGGATGGTAATAATCTCACAGGTGATAATTCCCTGATTCTTGCTCAACTTTCAGGGGTAACAGAAGTAACTGAACTGTTACCCGATGACTTTATTATTATCTAACAAAAGTTGGAAATAATCTGTTTTCAATTTTTAGAGGCACAGTTTGAATAAAAACCCGGTTTATCAATAGAAACCGGGTTTTTGGATGTACCTGACGCCATCGCACATCGCGATAAGTATTTGATCTAAAATTTGTCCCAGTTCCATCGGGTCTAATCCCGCTAGCCATCCCATTTAATTCTCTTTTCCCCGTTCCCGAAGCACCAACTGCCAAATGGTGTCCTAAGTATAATTCTAGATTGACATGACACCATAAGTCCTGAGAATAAATCAAACATCCGTAGGGGAAAAGCTTGATTTTACTCAAAGAGGATCATATAATTGATATAGTTTGTTATAGTGTTCAACCACTAACAAAGACTAGGTAAAAGCTTTTCTCTGTTCCAGAATTGTGACAGTTTTCGTTCTGGTACTAGGTTTATAGACGTTTTAATTTTGAATAGGAATCGTTCCTGATTATTCAGGATATTTCCAAGGGTGCATTACGTCAAAATAGAACTAGACATTTGACGAGAATAATTATCCTGAATGTTAGGGGGCATCGTTGAAAACCGATCAAAAGACGAACAAACTTTTATTATGGCTGTCGAGTCCCAACCCCTGAACCAAAATTCATCTACTCTTGTTCCCTCTGATGTGCATTCAACATCTAAAACTATGCAATTCAATCTTGCGGAGCAGTTCTCCCAACTCCAGATTGAAATCCAACAATTAACGGATACAATCTCTCAATTGGAGACTCCTTCAGTGTTTCAACCTCCTCATCGACTAATGCCATTAGAGGAGCGTTTGCAACTCCATTTTCAATCTATTAAAGATGAAAAAGAACGAGTCAAACAATTGACCAAAGCAAAGGAAACTTTAGCTTTAAAACAAGAGGAACTCGAAAAACTCGAACCTCAACTTAACCAACGCAAACTCGAAGCCAGCACCGCCTTAAAACGATTAGAATCATTAGCTCAGGCTGTCAAACAAACCGAAAACGCCTATTCTCAAGCGATTGAGGAATTTCAAGCCATGGCTCAACTGGCTCATCAAGCTCTAATTGAAGCCTATGGTCAACAGGAACTCATGCAGGAAACTGACGTGACACCGCAATACATAGCTTGGCGCGAATCCCTTCCTCAACTGACTCCGAGTTCCTAAATTTCCTAAAATTAAAGAGATCAGATCATCAGGACTTATGCGCCAGGAATTCTCGAAAATTTCCGGATGTGTAAGTCCTTAAAATTTGCTCTTATACAAACTTGACGATCAGCACAACCGACCCGTTCAAAATCGATAGCTAACTCTGTTAAACTGCTAAGAGTAATTCAATTTTAAACATGAGGTTATGTCTGCAAAGAATGTAGTCGGGAATGAACTAGAAGTCTGCTGTACTTCTCCAATGACGGGATTTTATCGGGATGGAATGTGTAATACAGGTTCGGGTGATGTTGGCGCTCATATTGTTTGCGCTCAAGTCACCTCGGAATTTTTGGAGTTTTCCCGCTCCCGAGGAAATGATTTGATGACTCCCAATCCTTTATTTAATTTTCCGGGTTTAAAACCGGGGGATTGCTGGTGTTTGTGCGCTCTACGTTGGAAAGAAGCTTTAGATGCGGGGGTTGCGCCGCCTGTACGCTTGAAATCAACTCACGCACTCGCATTAGAATATGTCAGCTTAGAAGAACTAAAAGCTCATGCTGTTGATGCTTAAAAATAAACTGAATTATGAATGATAAATGAGCAATTATAAATGGGAAGTGAATTCGGTGAAGACCAATATTTTTAACCCTTCATAATTGATGTAATTTCCCTTTCATTATTTATAATTCTACATTCATAATTTAGTCAGTTTGTTAGACTCGGCAGAACGTAGAACATCCTCATCACTGAATGTTTTCAAAAAAATTTAACTAAATTCTAACGTTCTGCTAGTTTTTATTCGATGAATTATGATCTTTATAATTCTTTTCCCTAAAATTAACTTACCCAATCCTCATATGTCAGTTAAAACAATATTTTTAGGGTTTTTTATTATCCATACATTGATCACATTAACCCTGGTAATTAGCTGTGAAAAAATTCCCAAATTTACCGGAATAATCAATGGGTTTGAAGAACTAATTATTAGTTTGATTGTTGTCAACATTGCCATAATCTACGCATTTTTACTCTCGAAGTTTATTGCTAAACCTTTACATGAAATCAGTCAAGCGACCTCGGCGATCGCGGAGGGAAAATTAGAGAGTTCTATTGAAGGTTTAAAAAAATTTAGAATTAAAGAAATTCAACTGTTAGCAGATGCTTTCATTCAAATGGCAAACCAGTTAAAAGCTTCATTTGAACAGCTAGAACAAACGAATCAAGATTTAGAACTGCGAATCAAACAAAGAACAGCCGAACTGCAACTCTCTGAAGAAAAATTCAAAAAAGCCTTTCAAAATTTACCGTTAGCGATTAAACTCAGCTCTCCGAAAGATGGTAAAATTATTGATATCAATGAAAGTTTTATTCGACTAACGGGTTATTCAAAATCAGAACTGATTGGTCGGAAGATTCTCGATCTAAATTTGTGGAATAATCTTGAGGAACGAAGGCAGATTGTTCAACAATTAAAACAAGAGCAGAGAATTGGAAATCAAGAACTACAATGGCGAACAAAATGTGGCAACGTTATTGATGTTGAAGTCTTTGGAGAACGAATTGACTTTGGCGGACAAACTCGAATTTTACTGGTGGCTTCAGATATTACCCAACGTAAGCAAGCCTTGAAAGAGCGAGAACTGCGAAAAGTGCATTTACAATTTCAACAAGTGGTGATGATGGAATTATTTCAATGTCCAGATATTCACAATGGAAATCTACAAGCGGCACTGCAAACCATCACTCAAATTGCTGCTCATACCTTAAATATTAACCGAGTTGGAATTTGGTTTTATAATCAAAAAGGCTCTAAAATTTGTTGTGCTAACTTGTACGAACTCTTACTTCGCAAGCATTATAAAGGTCAGAAAATTTCTATTTCCGACTATCCAATTTACTTTAAAACAATTGAAGATGAACAAATCATTGCGGTAGAAAATACTCAAACCGATCCCCGAACTCAAGAGTTGCGTGATGGTTATCTCATCCCCAATGGAATCACATCAATGTTGGATGTTTCCATTTGTTCGGGAGGTAAAACAGTCGGAATTATCTGTCTTGAACATATCGGTTCTCCGCGAACTTGGCAGTTAGAAGAACAAAATTTTGCGGCTTATTTAGCCTATATAACATCTCTGGCGCTAGAAACCCGCGATCGCGTTAAAGCTGAAACCGCATTGAGACAAAGTGAAGAAAGATTCCGTCAACTTGCGGAAAATATCGAAAGCATTTTTTGGATGATCGATCCTCAAAAACAGCAAGTCATTTATGTTTCACCTGCCTATGAAAAAATCTGGGGTCGTTCCCGCCAAGAACTCTATCATCAACCCCTATCTTATCTAGCAGAAGGAATTCATCCTGAAGATCGGGAGTCAGCTTTAACAAAAATGACTCAAAAGTTTCAATCTAATCAAGATTTAGAATATCGAATTATTCAACCTGATGGTAATATTCGCTGGATACGCGATCGGTCTTTTCCCATTCGGAACGAAGGGGGAGAAATTTATCGCGTCGCCGGAATTGCCGAAGACATTACCTCACGCAAACAAGCTGAAAGTATACTTCAGCATCGAGTGGAACTCGAACAACTTGTTACCAGTATTTCCACCCAATTTATTAACCTTAATGCTGATGAAATTGACAGCGGAATTCAAGTGGCTTTACGGCGAATTGTCAAGTTTATGCAGGTGGATCGGGGTGATCTGTTTTTACTTTCAGAAGACGGGAAGCAAATCCGCAATACTCATAAATGCTGTGCGACTGGAATTGAAGTAAAATGTGATTACTTGCCAAATTTTGAGGTTGAATCTTTTCCCTATGTACTGGAAAAATTGAAAAAATTTGAAGTGCTAAATATTGAGAATATTGCCGAGCTTCCCGAGGCAGCTATTCAGGAAAAACAGATTTGGATGAAACAATCAATTCAGTCAATTCTCTGTGTGCCAATGGGATCTCGCAGTCAACTCTTTGGGTTTGTACAATTTGATGGAATTCGTCAGGCTAAAACTTGGACTGAAGCCAGTATTAACATTCTCAAATTAATCGGAGAAATTTTTGTCAGTGCATTAGAACGTCAACGAGTAGAAGAAACATTACGACTGACCCAATTTGGAGTAGATCGAGCGATTGATGGTGTATTTTGGATTCGGAATAATGCCGGCTTTTTCTATGTCAATGAAGCCGCTTGTCAGTCTTTAGGATTTTCCCGAAAAGAACTGCTAAAAATGACAGTTCACGATATTGATTTGAACTTGCCGCCAGAAGTTTGGCCAGAACATTGGCAGCAGCTTCAATCGCAAGGTTCGATGACATTTGAAAGTCGTCATCGCACAGCGAGTGGTCGGATTTTTCCGGTTGAAATTACTGCCAATTACCTCATATTTGGAAGCCAAGAGTTTAACTTTTGCTTTGTGCGAGATATTAGCGAACGCAAACAAGCCGAAGAACAAATGCAAGCTTCATTAAAAGAAAAAGAAGTGTTATTACGGGAAATTCATCACCGCGTCAAAAACAATCTTTATATTATTTCCAATTTACTCGATTTGCAATCAGATGTCATTCAAGATGAAAGATTACTCGCTCTGTTTGCAGATAGTCAAACCCGCATTCAAAGTATGGCATTAATACACGAACAACTCTATCAGTCAGCGGATTTAGGACAAGTCAACTTTGGAGATTATATTCATCGGTTAGTGGAGAATCTCTTTTTTTCATTGGGTGATACTCAAGGTTTAGTTAAATCTGTGGTTGATGTAGAACCCATTCAAATTAACTTAGAAACTGCCATTCCTTGTGGTTTGTTAATTAATGAACTGATCACCAACGCTTTAAAACACGCTTTTCCTGATGGTCGTACCGGAGAAATTTATGTGGAATTTTATCAAGATTCAGAACAAAAACTCCACCTAAAAATTAGGGATAATGGTGTGGGCATTTCACCGGATATAGACTGGGAAAATTTAACCTCTTTAGGACTGAAGCTGGTGCATATTTTATCTAAACAATTGAGAGCAACCGTTCAATTAAACTCCAATCCGGGAACTTGTATCGAGTTAATTTTTTCTCAATTAAAGTACAAATCTCGATTTTAACCTCTGCGAGAAACCGTTCTTTGTCGCCGAGGTTCAGAAGGGGATTGTTCGAGGGAAATTACTTCCGCTGTGTTACTTTCTCGGGCGACTCGAATCAATAAAGCCGTCAAAGCTAAACTGGCAATCATCGAACTTCCACCATAACTAAATAAGGGTAAAGGTAAACCCGTAGTCGGTAACGCACCGGTCGCCACCCCAATATTTAAAATCGATTGACCCACCATGACAACCATTACCCCAATTGCCACTAATTGATGTTCAATTTGACGACCATTTAAAGCAACTCTCAAGGCAATTGTACCATAAGCCGCTAACAACAGAAGTAACAGAAGACTGCCCAAAAAACCGAATTCCTCAGCATAAACTGCAAAGATAAAATCACTATATTGAATCGGTAAATAAAACAGCTTTTGTTGAGACAATCCTAACCCGGTACCCCAAATTCCACCCGAACCCACCGCCAACAAACTTTGAATCAGTTGATAGCCATTATTCATCGGGTCAGACCAAGGATTCAGAAAAGACAAAACCCGCAGTTTTTGATACTCATTAATACTAATACTAATTGTAGCTAAAAGTACGCCGGCGATCGCCGTTCCACCGAGATAAATTAAAGGTAATCCAGCAGCCAACGCAATCAACCACAGCGTCATTCCACACAACGCCGTTGTACTCAGATTAGGTTGAGTCAAAATCGTTAACAAAATCAATGAAAAAATCCCTAACCAGACCAGTCGCGTTTTCCAAGTGAGACGATTCCATTGAGAAAAAAAGCGAGCGCCTTGGAGAACCAAAAAAGGCTTCATCAACTCCGAAGGTTGCAACAACGCAGGCCCAATAGCAATCCAACGGGTTGCCCCATTAATTGTAGTTCCTAAACCCGGAATTTGGGTGAGAATCAGTAGCCCCAAAACCGAAAACAAACCGATTTCTGCCGTTCGTAAGATTGAATGAATTGGAGTTCTAACAATCACATTAAATCCTACCATTCCCACCAGCATCCAAAGCACCTGTCTTTTGAAATAATACAGTCCATCTCCCTGTTCTACATTGGCAATGGGATAGGAGGCCGAAAAAACCACCACCAACCCCACACTCAGCCACAGAAAAGTTAACCACCGCAACAGGCGGGCTTCCATAGACCATTGTTCAACAGTGGAGTCAAAAAAAGGAATTAGGTATCGCCAGTTCATACAAGTCCGTTGAGTTCAAAAATCACCAAGTTTGGTCGAGAAAGCAGATCAATTGACACTCCCACGCCGTAAACGACGGGGATTCTTCGTTCTAGGACTCGACTTACTGAGACAGGATTTCTCCTACCAAAGCAGAGGTTGAATCTCCCGAAGCGTGAGGATCTTTGATCCAAGTGACCGTATCCCTACCGTACTCAAAGCAGAATTCAGAATATTGATTCCGGCATTATGGTCGCGATCAAGTTCACATCCACATTGACAAACGTGGGTTCGCGTGGACAATGATTTCTTGACTGTAGTTCCGCAATTTGAACATTTTTGAGAAGTATAAGCCGGATTGACTGCAACCGTTATCCGTCCAAATTTATTCCCAAAATACTCCAACCATTTTCTGAATTGATACCAACCTGCATCATTAATTGACTTAGCTAGACAATGGTTTTTTACCAAATTCTTAACCCTCAAATCTTCGTAGGCGACCAAATCTAAGAATTGGATTACGCAACGCGCCACTCGTTTGGCGTGTTCTTCACGTTGCCTACTTATTTTGAGGTGTACTTTGCCCAGTTGTTTAATGGCTTTTAATCGGTTGGCACTGCCTTTTTTCTTTCGAGAAACTCGTCTTTGATAGAACTTTAATCGTTTCTCACTTTTTCTGTAGAAGCGAGGATTGTGTTCAGTATTATTGTTGCTATCAGTGTAAAACTCTTTCAGTCCTACATCCAATCCAACTGTTTTCCCTGTCGGTTGTGTTTCTATCTTCACATCGACCTGGATGCAAAACTGAACATAATACCCATCTGCCTTTCTAACCAGTCTTACCCGTTTAATTTGTTCGACCGGATAGAACGCTAAATCCCAAGTTCCAATAAGCTTGAGTTTTCCAATCCCCTTTTTATCGATGAACTCGATATGTTTGGGGTCTAAAAGTCTCCAACCGCTCTGCTTGTATTCAACAGAACGACTGTTTTTCTTGAACTTGGGATAACCCTTCTTGCCAGGTACTTTCTTCTTACAATTCTCAAAGAATCTGGCAATAGCTGACCAACACCGTTCTACAGATGCTTGACAAGCGTGTGAATTCAAATCCTTAACAAAAGGGTACATAGCCCGAAGTTCAGTGTTGTATCGATACAATTCTTTTCTGTCGAGTCCACCCTGAACTTGTGAAGGGTTATCCATCCAATATCGCAAACATGAATTCCGAACAAACTGAGCTGTTCGGATGGCTTCATCAATTGCTTTATATTGGTACGGCTTGCCCTTTGCTTTGAATTCGTAGACAATCATTGACGCTGTACAAGCTTGCGTATAGTAACAAGTGTATCAGGCACAGAGCGATTTGTGTGTATCATTTTAGGTTAACCGTCCGCGCATGACGGGGCTTGTATCCCGCTTTTATTCCGGTCAATGCAACAATCCCCCTTTAGGAGGAGATAACACAAAAAATGAGCTTCTGTCTATCTTCTTTACAAACGATTACAATACAAAAGAATAGACCACTACCACAAAGAAGGCATCGTGATCTCTAACCTCGCTCAAACCAGTTCTCGCCAAGCCCAAATCGCTGAAGTTGTGTTCCGCAACGGTTGGGATTATATGCGACGCCTGCTGACGGGCGGCAAACCCGATGAACCCAATTTACCAACACCTGCGGTCCTTCGCAATATTTTAATCGAATTAGGCCCGGTTTACGTCAAGTTAGGACAGTTACTCAGCACTCGCCCCGACATTTTACCCGCAGACTACATTGATACCCTATCGACCTTACAAGCGCAAGTTCCGCCCGTACCCTGGTTGGAAATGGAAGTCTTACTGCGACAGGAGTTGCAACAGCCTGTAGGGGATGTATTTGCTCAAATTAACACGCAAGCCGTCGCCGCCGGTTCGATTGCTCAAACCTATCGTGCTACCCTTAAAAGTGGTCAAGAAGTTGCCCTCAAAGTTCAACGTCCGGGTATTGACCAAGTGATTGAGAAAGATATTGCCGTTCTCAAAGGCTTGGGAGAATTAGTGGCATTAACAGACTTTGGCGAAGATTATGATATTGTCGCCTTAGCCGAAGAATTTGGCAATGCACTCCGAGCCGAATTAGACTTTACCAAAGAAGCTCATCATACCGAAACCTTACGACAAAATTTATCTCAAAGTCGTTGGTTTGATTCGGAGAAAATTATGGTTCCCAAAGTCTATTGGGAGATGACAACCCCGAAGCTATTAGTCTTAGAATGGTTGGAGGGAAAACCGATTTTAACCGCGAAAATACTAGGCAAAAATTATAACGGAGATGTCGATGCTGAACGCCGAGAGATTAGTACCTTAGTTTGTCGAGCATTCTTTAAACAATTTTATATTGATGGCTTCTTTCATGCCGATCCTCATCCCGGTAATTTGTTTTATCTTGATGATGGTCGAGTTGCTTTACTCGACTGTGGAATGGTTGGTCGTCTGGACCCCCGCAGCCAACGCATTTTAACAGAACTTCTGCTTGCTATTGTCGATCTCGATGCTCAACGCTGTACTCAATTAACCCTAAAAATTGCCGAGTCTGCTCGTCCTCCGAGTTTAGCAGAGGTGGAGAATCAATACGCCATAATGCTGCGGAAATATTATAATTTAAGCTTGTCTGAAATTAAATTTTCCGAAGTGTTTTATGAGATTTTAGCCCTGGCTCGCCAAAATAGAATTAAACTTCCCAGTAATTTAGGATTATATTCTAAAACTTTAGCCAATTTAGAAGGAGTCGCCCGAACGTTCGATCCGCAGTTGAATTTGTTGGAAGAAATTAAGCCCTTGATGACGGATTTATTTCAGCGTCAATTGTTCGGAGATAATCCGTTAGAAACGCTGTTAAGGACGGCTTTAGATATGAAAAGTTTATCCTTGCAGTCTCCCCGCCAAGTTGAACAATTATTGGATCGAATTACCTCCGAAACGTTAAAATGGAATATCACCCTGCGGGATTTAGATCCCCTGCGTCGCAGTTTGGATGATTCCGCCAACCGACTTTCTTTTAGTATTGTGGTTGCGGCTTTAATTATCGGGGCGGCTATTGTCACCACCGGCGCCCAAACTCCCCAAGTCACCATTTTAACGAATGCTTTGTTTGGGGTTGCCAGTTTCTTTGGGCTGTGGTTAATTATTAGTATATTGCGATCGGGACGTTTGAAATAGAGATTAAATAGAAACAATTAAAACCCGATACAATCAAAACTTTTGTAGGGGCGGGTTCTGAAAAAATCTATATTTCCAAGCAATAATTTATATAAATCCGCCCCCCTAATTGATGAGATACCAGTCAAAAACCCCGTTTCTTTAATAATACAAATCGCCGATTTTAGGAAGCCGTAGAATCAACAGGGTTTTTTTTAGTCTCTATCAGTCATATGCACGGAAATATTTAACAATTTCCTCTAATAATTTTTAACATAAAGTCTGCCAAAAGAAAGTTACCAAAATTACAAAAATTAAGATAAATTAACTCAGGAATCGATTATTTTTGGAAACTTTCTGTAAAAATTAGCCATCCATGTCACATCTGTGGAATAAAGGAATTAAGCATCTCAGGCGACTCCCAAGCTGGTTTTATTTGTGGTTGGCTGTGGTTATATTTGGTTCCGCCAACGCCGTAACACGCCGGTTAGTTCAACTGGGTCGAGAAAACTTTACCGATGGCGAAAACCCGATCTCATTTTGTAATGTTCTGTTTGTCGGAAATTTGTGTGCCTTACTCATTTTAACATTTATCTATCAACACCAATTAAAATTCCGAAATTTTCGTCATCTTTCCCGAAAAAATTGGCTGTGTTTGTTGGCGGTTGGAGTGTTAGCGGGGGCGGTTGGTCCGGGATTTATTTTTGAAGCGTTATCCCGAACCAATGTTACAAACGTTGTCTTACTGAGTCGCTTGGAACCGCCTTTGGTTTTGGCTTTTTCCGTGTGGCTGTTATCCGAAAAAGTTAATACTTTGCAAGTTTTGGGCGGAATTCTTTCTGTTGGGGGAGTGGTGAGTATTTTTGTTCTGGAAACGCTGTGGAGTCAGCAAACAACCGGACAGTTTTTCAGTTTGGGAGTTGGGGAAATTCTCGCCGCTTCTGCCGCTTTTGCTTTGGCAGTTTCTCGAATTATCAGCAAACAAACTTTGCCCGATATTCAAACGGGTTTGTATACAATCATGCGAACGGTTATCGGAACAATTGTTTTCTTTTTTGCGGCTTCTATTCTTTACAGGGGAAATCAGTTTTCCGATTTGTTTTCGCCCTTTTTGTGGGGATGGATGCTAATTTATGGGGCGATTATTGTCGCCCTCGGACAGTCGGCTTGGTACACGGGAATTAACTCGGCTTCCGGGATACAAATTTCTATTGCAAGTTCATTTACTCCCGTCGCCGGCGTGTTGGCTGCATTTTTAATCTTGGGGGAAGTTCCCTCAACCGCCCAATTTATCGGGGGAACAATTGTTTTAATTGGAATTGCAATTAGTCAAATTGGAGTGCATAAAAAACGTTCGCGAGAAGCAAAACAGCAGGAAAGAAAAACCCACGAACTTGAAAGCGACATCGGATTTAAGGGCTGCTAATTTATGGAAATTTACGATTATTTATTCAAAACAATCTGAACTTGAACAGTTCTAGCAAATAGAGAAATTTTTAATAGTTTCCTATGGGTTATTGTTTCTAGTTCTAATATTACGTCCGGTTGATTAATGCGTGTTGTGGGGACGGGGCGGGTTTAAACAGTGAACAGTCAACAGTTAACTGTTACCAGTGTTTTCAGTTATCAGTCAACTCTCAAGAGTGAACACTGATAATTGATTACTGTAAACTGTAAACTGTAAACTGTAATGAACCCGCCCCTACATTATAGGTTATCAAACAGATGATTTTTTGGCGGTATTTACGGTAAAGTTTGTGCGAACGGTGTTGCTTTTTTGTATGGGGATTAACCACTTACCAAACTGACTATAAAGCGCGGGAATAACCAACAACGTTAACGCCGTAGACGTGAATAAACCGCCCAAAACTACAATCGCCAACGGTTGTAAAATCTCATTTCCAGCACCACTAGCGATCGCTAAAGGTAACATTCCCAAAGCCGAAGTTAAAGCCGTCATCAAGATGGCGTTCACCCGTTCCAAAGAACCGCTAACAATCACATCTTTGAGGTGCATTCCTTTAGCGAATTTATTGTTGTAATTATCCACCAATAACAAACCGTTGCGAACCGCCACCCCAAACAGCGTAATAAAACCGATCAGAGAAGCGACAGAAATCACGCCCCCCGTCACTAAAATCGAGACAATACCGCCAACCAACGCCAACGGTAAATTAACCATAATCGCCAGAGTTGCGGGAAGCGATTTAACAGAAAAAAACATCAACACCGCAATCACAAACGCCGCCAAAATGCTATAAATCAGCAAGTTATTGGTCGCATTTTGTTCGGCTTCAAACTGACCGCCGTACTGAATAAAATAACCCTTTGGCAGTTGAACATTCTGTTTAATTGCGGCTTGAATATCGCCAACCACACTCCCCAAATCCCGCTCAGAAACATTAGCAGAAACCACAATTAACCGAGAAACATCCTCGCGATTGACAACATTTGCTCCCATGCCATATTCAACCTCAGCAACCTCACTCAGAGGAATAAATTCACCCGTCGGAGTCGAAATCGGAACCCCACGAATAGCATCCAAACTATTACGAGCATCCTGATTTAAAGAAACAGAAATATCGACAAGTTGCTGGTTTTCTGGAACTTGCGAAACCACCCGACCGTTAAGCGCCGTTTCCACAATCTCCGATAATTCTTGCATACTCAACCCATAAATTGCTGCCGATCTACGATTGTATTTAATCTGCACCTGGCGAATCGGTAATTGCGGTTCTAGCTGCAAATCTACAACCCCAGAAATTGGCTTGATCGCATCTCGAACCTGTTCGCCAATAGCGCGAAGTTCTGCCAAATCAGGCCCAAAAATTTTCACCGCAATCGCGCTTCTAACCCCCGATAAAACCTCGTCCATCCGGTGAGAAATAAACCCGCCAATATTGGGGGCAACCCCCGGCAATTTTAAAAACGTTTCCCGCAGTTTCTTAACGCTTTCTTCGCGATTTTTGAGCGCAATATCGCTGAGTTCGACATCGACGTGAGCCATATTTACCCCCGCCCCATCCGCATCGCCGGGAGTTCGACCCGCCCGCACCTGCACCCATTCGTAAAGGGGATTATCCTTGAGTAAATTCGATAACGTTATCCCCGCCCGGTTCGTCATATCCAGAGAAACCCCCGGATATAATACCATTGAATTTACTAAAGATTTCTCTTGAAATTCGGGCAAAAATACCCGCCCCAAAGACGGAACAATTGCACAAGTTCCAACCAACGCAGCCAACGCCATTGCTAATAGAATTTGAGGCGATCTTAGCGACACATTCAACAGGGGACGATACAAACGTTCCGCCCAACGGGAAATAAACGTACCTTCTTGGGGCAAAGTTTGGTTAGCCAATAAAATCGCACAAAGCGCAGGGGAAAGCGTCATCGCCACCAAAGTAGACGCGCAGATCGACAGCAAATAAGCCAACCCCATCGGCGCAAAAATCCGTCCTTCCACACCCGTTAAACTAAAAATAGGCGCAAAAACCACAACAATAATTACCGTCGAAAAAATCACCGCCAAACGCACTTCTACAGAGGTATCATAAACCACCTGAAAGGGATGTTTAGGATTGCCCTGGGCTTGATTAGTTCTCAGTCCGCGATAACAATTTTCCATGTCTACAATTGAGTCATCGACCACCGATCCAATGGCAACAACTAAACCGCCCAAAGTCATCGTATTAATGCCCAAGCCCAAGGCTTTCATAAACATTAACCCGATTAATAAAGAAAGGGGAATGGCGCTCAGAGTAATCACAGCAGTCCGCCAATTCATCAAAAATAGCAACATAATAACCGAAACGATAATGATGCCTTGAATCAGAGAACCGCTAACATTACCAATGGCAGAATCAATAAAATTAGACTGGCGAAAAGTGCGAACGATTTGCACATCAGTTGGAAAAGTTGGCTGCAACGATGCCATCACCGCTTCTACGGCTTTAGTCACGGTGGGCGTATCCACATCGGGTTGTTTATTAATCATCAAGACAACCGCAGGCTGACCATTAAAGCTGGCATCGCCACGTTTGAGGGCTGCACCCGTTTGAACTTCCGCCACGTCCTGCAACAAAATCGGTTTGCCGTTTTCTACCTTCACCACCGAC
>JAYKHV010000184.1:0-45034 GCA_035285085.1 Lyngbya sp.
CCAACAATGTGTTCCGAGCAGTGAAAAGGCCTGGAAAAGTGGTACCAGAAGAACAAAATAAACGCGCTGTTTGGGGTAAACACCAAGGGTTTTCTCTCGGTTGCCTAACCCACGTGAGGATCTTCAGTCAGGAATCAGCATCTCAATGATCCTGAATTTAGGTTAAAATTAATACATAATAGGGAGCTGAAGCACTTAAGCTGTTCGTTTATGAAACTCGATTTTGCGGGTCTGACGGATATAGGAAATGTTCGTGCCGTTAACCAGGATGCGTTTTATATCGATCCTCAGGGACGATTTTTTATCGTGGCTGATGGCATGGGAGGACACGCAGGAGGGCAGGAAGCCAGTCAGATTGCAGCTCAAACCATTAAAGACTATCTCAATGCTCATTGGGATGATCCAGATGCCTCTGCTTTATTGAAGGAAGCCTATCTTGCAGCGAATGAGGCAATTTTGCGCGATCAGCACGCTCATCCAGAACGCTCAGATATGGGAACAACCGCAGTTGTGGCTTTGTTTCGAGAGGCGGGTCAAACTTGGTGTGCCAATGTCGGTGACTCTCGGGTTTATCAACTGCGCGGAGAAGAATTGATACAAATTACAGAAGATCAAACTTGGGTCGCTCAAGCGGTTAAGCGTCAAGTGCTGACTTCCGATGAAGCTCGTATTCATCCTTGGCGTCATGTACTGTCCCAGTGTTTGGGACGAGAAGATTTATCTTTTGTGGAGATCCAACCCATTGAGATCAAAGCAGGCGATCGCTTACTGTTGTGTAGTGACGGCTTAACTGAAGAACTCGCTGACGATCGGATTACAAACCAATTGAAATTGGCTCAAAATTGTGAACAAATCGCCAATATTTTGGTCAAGGAAGCCAAACAACGGGAAGGACGAGATAACATTACGGTGATAGTCATTTCCGTTGAACCCCATTCATCGGGAGTTAGTGATTAGGATGATTAAGAACAGATAATGGTGCGTGTAATTGGTCTGATTAGTGGGACCTCGGTTGATGGGATTGATGCCGCGTTTGTAGAAATTGAGGAATCCTCAAGTGGGTTGCAGGTGGAACTGCTCGCCGCCCAAACTTATTCCTATCGGCCTTCATTGCGATCGCAAATTCTCCGCCTCTGTGGGGGTGAGTCGATTTCTCTGGCCGAACTGGCTCAACTCGATGATGCGATCGCTGTGGAATTTGCCACCGCAGCACGGGCGATTCAAAATGGACTCGAACCGGCTACATTAATTGGGTCTCACGGTCAGACGGTCTATCATCGCCCTCCCCAAAACAATGATCCTTCACAACTTCCGGGTGTGAAGTTGGGGTATAGTCTTCAGTTGGGTCGAGGGGCAGTGATTAGAGAACTGACGAAAATTACAACAGTCAGTAATTTTAGAGTTGCAGATCTGGCAACAGGAGGTCAAGGAGCGCCTCTGGTTTCTCGGGTTGATGCTTATCTCCTCAGTCATCCCATCCATCGCCGTTGTGTTCAAAATCTCGGTGGGATTGGCAATGTCACCTATCTACCGCCTCAGGGGTTAAATTCCCCGGAAAAAATCATCGGTTGGGATACCGGGCCTGCAAATACGTTGCTCGATTTGGCGGTACAATATTTTTCTAACGGCACAAAGACTTACGATCGAGATGGAGCTTGGGCCAAGGAGGGAACAGCTTGCATGAGTTTAGTGGAAAACTGGCTCAAACAAGACTTTTTTCAGCAACCGCCCCCCAAGTCTACCGGACGAGAACTCTTTGGTCAGGCTTATCTCCAACAGTGTTTAACAGAAGCTCAACCCTACAATTTAAGTCAGGCCGATCTGTTAGCCACGTTCACAGAATTGACCACTGCATCGATTGAACACAGTTATCGCCAATTTTTACCTCAAATGCCGGATCAAGTTTTACTCTGTGGCGGAGGAAGTCATAATCTGTACCTCAAACAGAGTTTGCAAAAACGATTAGATCCGATTGCGGTGATGACGACTTCCCAAGTCGGTTTGGATGCGGACTTCAAAGAAGCGATTGCCTTTGCGGTTTTAGCTTATTGGCGATCTCTTGGTCAAGTGGGAAATTTACCCGAAGTCACAGGTGCGAAAACTGCCGTGATGTTGGGTGAGATACACATACAACCGGGGTAGCTCCCATGATAGGATAGAGGCGCAAGCATAGCCGAACATTAAGCACATCGGCTTGGTGTGTCTTGCCAGGGTTCAATTGCTTAGAACCCTCGCGTGCAGTAGAGGATAGCATCGTGGTTCACACATTTCTCCTCCAACCGGGTCAGTGGATGCTCGAAGGCAATTGGATTGATCGCCATCAACTTCCCATTACGGTTAAAGGAAAAACCCTAGTCGCTTGGAATCAAACGGAATGGTTTAGTATGGTTACAAAACTGGTTTTTCCCGGTAGCGATCGCGATGATATTATCCTACAGTATCGGGGACGACTTGATGCAAACGAACGGCAATATACTTTTGTTTTGCAACATAGCGAATTGGGCAATGTTGAGGGTGAAGGTTTGATTGGCCCCGAATCGATTGTGCAGCGCTATTGGGTGTTGGGAGATGAACGCCTGCGACGCAGTGGCTTTGATACATTACGCCAGATCGATGCTAACCGATATTATTACTCTAGCGGGATTCTGGGCGGCCATCATCTGAACCTGGTGAGTGTGATGGAAACGGTTTTAGAGCGTAAACCTTAGACCTTGATCTAGAAGTTGGTTTGAGCTTTTCTGTTCAGCAAAAAAACTTGTTAAAAAAATACAATTTGTGATTCTATCATAACTCGATTACAATCTCAAATCTAAATCTCTAAGCAACCGGGGGTACAGTCTGGGAAACAGCGTTCGCTGCGCCGATCTTCGGGATTAGCGTTGAGCTATACTCGGAATCAGAAAATATTATGTATTTTTTTTTTAAGATCATTAAATAACATTTAATAATGTATTAATATATTATCTTAAAGCTGATTACAACCAACCCTTACCCCATAGACAACTCCCGTGTTAGAACCCTTAGAAGCATTCGTATTCGCCACAGTCTTATGTGGCTTTTTCGGTATAATCCTGAAAAAGAACCTGGTGATGAAAATCATCTCTATGGATGTGATGAGTACGGGGGTAATCGCCTATTACGTGCTGGTTGCCTCAAGAAATGGCTTGTTCACTCCCATTATTTCCGAGAAGGCCAATGATGCTTACGCCGATCCGGTTCCCCAGGCGGTCATCTTGACCGGGATTGTGATTGGCTTCTCGATTCAATCCTTAATGCTGGTTGGTGTAATGAAGCTGGCACGGGATAATCCCACCTTAGAAACCGACGAAATCGAAAAGAACAACACGCCGTAAACGACCTACTCGTAAACGACACACCCATGAACAATATCACGATCGCCTGGATCGCGCTCCCCTTTTTTTTAGGGTTCACCATTTATCTGCTCCCCAAATTTGACCGATACTTTGCCCTGTGCGCTACCTTCATTTCGGCGGCCTATGCCACCTGGCTGTTTGTTCAAGGCTCACCCGTCACCCTGAACTTACTGGATAGTTTTGGTGTCACCTTAGTTGCAGACCAACTCAGCGGGTACTTTATCCTCACCAACGCACAAGTCACCGCCGCCGTCATTCTGTACTGTTGGGGTCGGAATAAATCAGCCTTTTTTTATACACAAGCCATCATTCTGCATGGGAGTCTCAACGCCGCATTTGCCTGCGCCGATTTCATCAGTTTATACGTCGCCTTAGAAGTCAGCGGTATCGCCGCCTTTCTGCTGATCACCTATAGCCGCAGCGATCGCTCCATATGGGTGGGTTTGCGCTATATGTTTGTCAGCAACACCGCCATGCTGTTTTACTTAATCGGTGCGGTGTTAGTCTATCAAGCCAATCATTCCTTTGCCTTTGCCGGATTAGGAAATGCCCCCCCCGAAGCCATCGCCCTAATCTTCCTGGGACTGTTAAGCAAAGGCGGAGTGTTTGTTTCGGGACTGTGGCTTCCGATGACCCACTCAGAAGCAGAAACCCCAGTCTCCGCCTTGCTGTCGGGAATCGCGATCAAAGCCGGAGTCTTTCCCCTGATGCGTTGTGCGCTGCTGGTAGAAGAAGTTGCCCCGGTTATCGCCATTTTTGCCGTCGCCACCGCGATTTTGGGTGTTACCTATGCCGTCTTTGAAGAAGATACAAAACGGGTACTGGCCTTAAGTACCGTTTCTCAGTTGGGCTTTGTCCTGATCAATCCCGCTTTGGGCGGCTACTATGCCCTCACTCACGGCTTGGCCAAATCAACCCTATTTTTAATCGCCGGAAACTTACCCAGTCGCAACCTCAGAGAACTGCAACACCAGCCCCTCAATACCCCCATCTGGATCGCGATGACGGTTGCCGCTCTTTCCATCTCCGGCTTTCCATTGATATCCGGCTATACCGCCAAAACCTTAGCCCTAAAAACTCTAGTCCCCTGGCAAGCCACCCTGATGAACCTGGCCGCGATCGGCACCGTTATTGTATTTGCTAAATTCATCTTTCTCCCCCATAAAAACCAAGAAAATCTTCAAGGGAGTTTGTGGCCCGGGCTAATCGTATTAATCGCCGGATTGATCGTAGCAGATGCCCAATCTCTAGAAGTTTATACCCTCGAAAATCTGGCAAAAGCCCTGACCACAATCAGCTTTGGATGGTTAGTCTATTTTCTAATTTTTCAACAAATTACAACCAAACTACCCCGTTTACTCGAACAATTTGAGCATCTGATCGGGGTAATGAGTCTGATGTTAATTGCACTATTTTGGATGGTATTGGCATGATTAGCTATCTAAATCTAATACTGCGACTGACGATCTGGTTTCTGCTCACCGCTAATTTTACTGTGGCAAATATCATCATCGGTGTGAGTATCGCTCTGCTGTTACCGGGCGGACGTCCGAAAGCACCCGGAGCCTTAAAAGATTGGTTGCGGGCGCTCGGTGAAATCCTGGTTGCCATTCCCCAAGCCTATCTAGAAGCCTTTGAAATGCTTGTTCGCCCCCACAATCACGAAGAGATGACGATGGAAAAAGTCAAAGCCGGACGCACACCCGGACTGATTTTTCTCGATATCTTTCTCATCACCTTTACCCCCAAAAGCATAGTATTGAAATATCACCAAAGAGGCTTGTACGAAGTCCACTGGCTGCGACCGAGGCGAAAACCTTAACTGTGTCATTTTTTAATCAAATCAGCCCTTGTTGGCTTTGTAATTCCCTTGAAAAACTTTTTTTAACTTGATACCCCTAATCACCGATTTCAATGCTCAACAGTTTACTGATTGCAATGATTTTAGCCCTGCTCATCCCCATCTACGAAGCTTGGCAAGATGATAATACTTGGCAAAAAATGCTCGCTTTTTCCAGCGTCGCCTCCAAGACTTCGATCATCCTTTTGGTGGTTTCGATTTTGCGGGATGATTGGATGCTCGGCGTTGTCGGCGTGATTATCCTCAGTGTGGGTAATGCCGGATTAATGTTGTTAGCACATATTCTCAAACGGTTGGGTGAACGATGATTGACATCTTAAGTTATATCTGTATCACGATCGGCATCGTCTTCTGGTTTTGGGGAACCTTTCCCCTGGTGGGCCATCGCTCCGTTTTATTCAAGCTCCATACCCTTTCCGTTGCCGATACCCTCGGCTCGATGATCATCGTCGTCGGGTTGCTCCTCCAGATCCCCAGTGAATGGCCGTTACTCATCCTCGCCATCCTCACCTTAGCCATTTGGAATACTGTCTTGGGGTATGTCTTAGCTTACTGTTCCACCCCTCGGGAGGATTACGATGAATAACGACATTTATCTTTATGTTCTCACCGCTCTGCTTCCCTTGTCGGCGGTTATGCTGGTTGTTCAGGTCAATCCCTATCACGCTCTGGTTGTTCAGGGGATTTTGGGAGCCGTCGCCGCATTAGTTTATGCCGTTTTGGGGGCGGCTGATGTGGCTTTAACCCAAGCTTTGATGGGGACCTTGCTGGCAATTACCCTCTATGCGATCGCCGTGCGTTCGTCGTTAGTTCTGCGTCTGGGCATACTCGAAGAGGGGTTAATCAAAACAGCCACCGATTCCGATTTTGAGCAACTGATCGATGATTTGCGAACCATTGTTCGCAAACATTATATGCGTTTGGAGTTAGTCCCCTACACCAACGAGCAAGCTTTGCACCGAGCTTTGATGGATAAGGAAGTACACGCCACCTGTACCCAAAAATTAGGAGAAGAAGCCGACGAAAAGCAACTCTATCAGACCGAAATTCGGGTTCGACGCATTTATGAGATCATGCAAAGCGAACTGTCCTCACCCGCAACCCTTTTGAGCTACGTCAAAACACCAGACTTACAGGAGAAACATTAATGAAATGGGTCTACATTGCCGCAGGAATCGCCCTTTACGTCAAATTCCTCGTTATAGCCAATCCCGAACCGGACTTTCCGGTGTCGATCGTCGAAACCCTTGTCGCAGAAAGTGGGGTTCCCAATGCGGTGACGGCGGTTATTCTCAGAAATCGACTCTACGACACGATCTTTGAAGTGGTGGTCTTTACGATCGCCGTTATGGGTGCTAAATTTTTGCTGGCCAATGAACAGCCGTTTTGTGCCATCTATCAGTTTACAGATGAACCTTCAATTATTTTAGCCCGTTTGGGTGCAACAATTGCGGCATTGGTGGGGATTGAATTGGCGATTCGCGGTCATCTCAGTCCCGGTGGGGGATTTGCCGCAGGGGTGGCGGGGGGAACTGCGATCGGTCTGGTGGCGATTACTTCATCAACGGAGTGGATGCAGGCGATCTACAAGCGCTGGAATGCTGCAACCTGGGAAAAGGTTTCGGTTCTGATTTTTATTGTTCTGTCCGCGATCACCCTCGGCGGCGGAGAATTACCGCACGGACAGTTGGGGGCGCTCGTCAGTGGCGGGGTAATTCCCTTACTTAACATCCTGGTTGCGATTAAAGTGGCGTTGGGGTCTTGGGCGGTTATTTTAGTTTTTATTCATCACCGAGGATTGTTGTAAAGAATAGAGGATTAAAAACCCGGTTTCTTATGAGTTACCGGGTTTTTAATCAAACAGTGCCTCTAAAAATTGAAAACCGCTATAAAAATATCGGCAAGCTGAAAATAGTCACCACAAACCCGGTTTCTGACATCGGTCACTGATAACTGTTAAGTATTTCATATTATTTCTCGATCGCGCTCTTAGGAATGCGGCTCCATTCATTCCAAGAACCATCATAATTCCGCACATTTGGATATCCCAGTAAATACTTCAAAACAAACCAAATACATCCAGAACGCCCACCAATTGCACAATAAGGAATAATATTTTGATCGGCAGTAATACCGTGACTCTCATAAAGGGTTTGCAATTCATCCATCGATTTAAAAGTACCATCTTCTTGAAAGACGAGTAAATGTTCAAGATGCACCGCACCGGGAATATGTCCGGCTCGTTCTGTTCCTTCTGGTGGCCGGTTCAAAAACCATTCGCCCCGATATTCTTCAACTGAACGAACATCTAATAAAACACAATATTTTTTACCCATAAATGCTTGAACATCTTCCGTAAACGCTCGTAAACTGTTATCAAAATTCCGCAGATTGTATTGAGTTTTAGGATAAGTTGATAACGCTTTGGCGATGGGATAACCTTCTGCTTTCCACTTCTGATAACCTCCGTTTAATACCCGTACATTTTTATGTCCAAATACGTTTAATAACCAGAAAATCCAAGCTCCAACGCCGGGATAACTCCCGTAAGCAACAACGGTGGTTTCTGGAGTAATGCCAGAATTTGAAAGTAATTTTTCCCAAGCGGTTAGCTCAAAATTTACTCGCAAATTCGGTTGTAATAAATCCGTGAAAATATTCCAAAAAACCGCACCGGGAAGATGAGCGTCTTTGTAAACTTCTGAATTTTGATCAACTTCAACGATACGAACATTAGGATTATTTAGATTTTCTGCAAGCCATTGTGTATCTACAAGAAATTCAGGATGAGCATATTCAGACATCGATTTTCTCCTTTGATTGCACTAAAGCTAAGATAAAATTGATCTCATCCCAATGCCTAGTCCTCAATCGGGTACACTTTATTAATCATGGTAAATGTCTTACAATGTTTATTTCAAACTATCGCTCAAGCCAAAAATGAGCAAGAGTTGAGATTAGAACTGTCAACAACCATCAGTCAATATTTTTCAGCGACACGAGGCGGAATCTTTTTCTTTGATCAACTTCCTCAAGTCGATACCAAACTTCAAAACCTATTCCAAATTGCCTTATCTCCTGAACACAATCCTGTTGTACGCTATTTAATTGAACGTCATGCTCCCATTCACGAAGCTTTAGTTGTATCCCCTAAAACCTGGAGATTGATTTGTCCACGCCCCGATCATTGGCACGTTATGGTTGGTCCGATTGTCAGTAACGGACAATTAATTGGTGCAGTTGGTTTTACTCGTGAACAAGGAATGCCCGAATTTGATCGACAAAATTTAATCGATTTAAGCGCTCTTTGTTTACATTTATCGACTTGGGTTGCAACAGTGCGATCGCCCTCTAAACTTCCTAAAATTAATTGTCTAACATCTCGTGAAATTCAAATTGCTGAGTTGGTTGCCCAAGGAAAAACTAATGCAGAAATTGGGGCTGAACTTTGGATTACTGAAAATTCGGTTAAACAAGCTTTAAAGCGAATCTTTCGGAAGCTTCAGGTTTCATCTCGTACAGAAATGGTAACAAGTCTTTTTGTTAGCAAAAATCATTAATTGATCATTGTTATAAACAGATCCCTAATCTGATTGTGTATTTGTGTTTTTTTTACCTTTCAGCAGTAATGAAGCAATTCTCAGGTACAATTGTAATAGTATCCACAAAAAATAGGACATCAAAATGCGAATTTTAATCATGGGCGGAACCCGTTTTATCGGGGTTTACTTAACTAAAATCTTAGTCGAACAAGGACACGAAGTCGTTTTATTTAACCGAGGAAATAAACCCGCCCCTGTGGAGGGAATTCAACAAATACACGGCGATAGAACCGACGCAAACCAAATCAAAGAAAAACTCGCCAATGAAAGCTTTGATGCCATTTTTGACAACAACGGACGGGAACTCAGCGATACCAAACCCCTGGCGGATTTATTCAAAGGAAAAGTCAAACATTTTGTTTACATGAGTTCGGCTGGAGTCTATTTAAAATCCCCGGAAATGCCTCATGTTGAAGGCGATAAAATTGACCCGAAAAGCCGTCATTCTGGCAAATACGAAACCGAAACTTACCTACAAGAACAGCAACTACCCTGGACCTCTATTCGCCCAACTTATATTTACGGTCCTCAAAATTATAACCCCTTAGAATCCTGGTTTTTTGATCGCATTGTTAACAACCGTCCTATTCCCATTCCCGGTAACGGACTCCATATTACTCAGTTGGGTCATGTGAAAGATTTAGCCAACGCAATGGTTGCCGTTTTAGGGAACGAAAACGCCATCGGTCAGGTGTATAATATCTCTGGCGAACGTTATGTTACTTTCGACGGTTTGGCGGGCGCCTGTGCGGTGGCTGCGGGGAAATCGGCAGAAGATTTAAACATCGTTCATTATGACCCCAAACAGTTTGATTTTGGCAAGAAAAAGCCTTTTCCGTTGCGAGTTCAACACTTTTTTGCTGACGTTCACAAAGCGATGAATGAGTTAAATTGGCAACCGGAATATGATTTGATTTCCGGGTTGAAAGATTCGTTTCAAAATGATTATCAGACGTCAGATAAAGGTGAGGTTGATTTTAGTTTAGACGACGAAATTATCAAAGCTGTTCAATAGGGTGGGTTAATAAGTTTAGGGCGCAAGCATTGCGCCCCTACGGATAATTTTAGATTTATTGGGTTTAATATGAGTCAGTTTGAATTATTGAATGATGACACGGCTATCTTGATGATTAATCGGGATACGTTTACTGTTGCTAGGTTGAAACAATTAATTGAGCAAAAATTTAGCCGAAAATTCTCTCACAGAATAGAAAATACTGGGTTTACTCTTCAATCATACTTTGGTCAAGGTCTTGTTATTATTGAAGAACAAAATGTGAGAATTAGTATGAGTGATTTTCAAATTACCTTTCCAACCGAGGGAATGGAATGTCAACTCTTAGATTTTAATACCAAACAATGGAAAACGGGTAAACTCAAAATATTTATTGATGTCAAACTAGGTAGTAATGGACGTGAGGAAATTAAACTCGAATTTGCACCAGACGAACCGCCCCTATCAGACATCGATAAATCTTTAGATGAACTTAGAAAACAAAACCTAGAATCATAAACCGTAGGGGCGCAAGCATTGCGCCCTCTTGCGCCCTCTTGCTTGCGCCCTCTTGCGTCCTCTCTCCTTGTTGTGTCCCAAAAACCCGGTTTCTCAAAGAAACCGGGTTTTTATTAAAGCCGTTGATATTCGAGACGAAATTGTACAACTCCCGGCTTATCTTCTTCGATGAAAATATCCCGACGAACTTCTTGCAAACCCAACTGTTTAAACAGGGATAATTCACCTTCAGATAACGGCCAGGGCGGGCCATCGGGTTCGGTTTCACTATCTCGATAACGAGTAATTACAATTAATGTACCCTTCTCCCCAACTAACGAAGAAACCGCTTTAATACTATCCGAACGCATATTCAACGGTAAAGCTTGAATTGTGCGACATTCAAACACAAAATCAAAACTATGTTGTAAACTAGAATCAAGATTAAATAAATCCCCAACAAAATAATTAACCGAAGAATCAGGAAAACGTTCTTGACACCA
The DNA here is from genome assembly GCA_035285085.1 of Lyngbya sp. GTDB lineage: Bacteria > Cyanobacteriota > Cyanobacteriia > Cyanobacteriales > Microcoleaceae > Capilliphycus. Next base: position 10,833 of record JAYKHV010000184.1, read on the forward strand.
AGAAATCGCAGTCGGAGAGATATCAAACGCAGTCACTTTAAAGCCTAATTTTGCCAAAGCTTCCGCGTCATCGCCCAACCCGCAGCCAATCACAATCGCCGTTTTTCCTTCGGTGTTTGGGGGATATTTTTCTAACCAATCTTGTAGATAAGGATGAGTTGTTGATTTCGCCCAAGGAACTTGAGAACTATCGCCTTTGGCGTCAGTATACACCGTTTCAAACCATCCCGTCGCATCGTTATTTTTTAGAGATTCACTGGCGAGAGAAACAACTTTATTTCTGAGGGCTTCGAGGTTATTTTCAGACATGATCGGTTAATAGTCTTGGTGTTTTTATCCCCCCTTCCCCCCTTCAAAAAGGCAGGGCTGTGCGCGTTCTAGCCCGAAAATTTGATTGGTGAGGGGTGGGGAGGTAGGGAGGTAGGGAGATGGGGGGAATTTTTATTAACAAAAAGCTATTTTTCATCGGAAAAAAATCTTCTCCCCACCGCCCCATCACCCCATCACCCCATCCCCCCCGGCAATTTTTAACTGAGAATGAAACAGCCCTGCTTCAAAAAGGGGGGTGATGTAGTTTGAAAAAAGGGGGAGAATTGAATGCAGCCTGAATGAAAAATTGCAGCCTGAATTATCGATTATACAACTTCGTCAATTCAAGTAAGCGATCGCTAATTTCCGAAGTCAGTTGATCCGAACTTTCATAACGCCAACGCCAATTCCCCGCATTAATACTCGGATCGTTCATGCGCCCATTATTATCCAAACCGAACAAATCTTGTAGGGGAATGATCGCTTGATTCGCCACAGATTTTAAGGCCAAACGAATTAACTCCCAATTGATTTCTTTAATCTCATCGGGATGAGAATAGCCCAGATATTTAGCAACGTGTTGTTTTTCGGGTTGTTCTGCACGATGCCACCAACCGACAGTGGTATCATTATCGTGAGTTCCGGTATAAACCAGACAATTTTCGACAAAATTGTGAGGAAGATAGGGATTTTTGTCATCATCTGCAAACGCAAATAACAAAATTTTCATCCCCGGAAACTCAAACATATCCCGTAATTCTTCGACTTCGGGGGTAATAATTCCCAAATCTTCCGCCAAAACGGGTAAACTCCCAAGACTATCGCGAACCGCTTCAAAAAACTCCTTGTCAGGACCTTTGATCCATTCGCCATTCATCGCGGTTTCTTCGCCTGCTGGCACCCGCCAATAGGCTTCAAACCCTCGGAAATGATCGATCCGCACCAAATCGGCATAGGCAAGCGTTGCTTTAAAGCGTTCGATCCACCAAGAATAACCCGTGCGTTTTAACTCATCCCAATCATAAACCGGATTGCCCCAAAGTTGTCCGGTGGCGCTAAAATAATCCGGGGGAACACCAGCAATATAAGCCGATTCTAAGGTTTCGGGATCGAGTTGGAAAATATTCGGCTGTCCCCAAACATCGGAACTATTATGACAAACGTAGATCGAAATATCGCCGATAATCGAAATCCCTTTATCATTGGCGTAACGCCGCAGGTTCGTCCACTGTTCAAAAAACTTGAACTGGAGGAATTTATGATAGAGAATGCGATCGGCAAGTTCTGTGGCTTTGGCTTTCATCGCCTCCGGTTCCCGACGGGCGATCGCGGAGTCCCACTTATTCCAGGGTAAGCCATCATAGGCTTCAAACAGAGCCATAAATAGGGCATAATCTTCTAACCAGGCTGATTTTTCTTTACAGAAGGATTCAAAAGCCGGATTAGTATTTCCTGACAAAGACTCCCGAAAGCGTTCAAAAGCGCGTTGAAGAAACTCTGTCTTATGGGGGATGACACGATCGAAATTCACCCGATTGGGCTTAACATCTTCGCTGGGCGGTAAAGGGGTTAATTCATCCGTATTGAGTAGCCCTTCTTCGGCTAATTGATCCAAACTAATTAGTAATGGATTTCCAGCAAAGGTGCTAAAGTTCATAATATAGGGGGAATGCTCATACCCTGTTGGGCCGAGCGGCAAAATTTGCCAGAGCGTTTGACCGCTTCTATCCAAGAAGTCGATAAACTCATAGGCAGATTGTCCTAAATCGCCGATCCCATAAGGACTGGGTAAGCAGGTCGGGTGCAATAAAATCCCACTTGCACGTTTAAACGTCATAACGAAATACTGAGTTTGGATTATTTCAACATCATATCTACTAAGCTCGTTTGATCGGTATATCCTCAATAAAAAATTTGGGATAAATCCTTATCCTTTTCCCTACTTTCTCCGAAAATCCCAACAACTCCAAAGGTCATCCGGAATTAGCAGGGGAAAATCGAGCCGAAAAATTCAATCCAGACTCAGGACTTGAATTTGATGTCGATTGTAATCAACAATGGCTTTTCTCAAAATCTATCTTAAGTTAGAGGAAAGTTAGGGCAAATTAACTCAAAACACACCCGCGCCCTATGGGTGTATAACTTCAGGTAAGTGCAGTCAAGTCCAGCAAATGATCCGCAGAGGCATATAAACAGTTGTGGCTTCGCGATCGCTGGATAGCTTTTCGATGATTGTGTAATTTGTAACTCAGACGAGAGAATCGAGAATATGCAACATTCCAAACTTAGCAACGATCCCCTGTGGTTTAAGGATGCGATTATCTATGAGGTGCCGGTTCGCGCCTATGCTGATAGTAACGAGGATGGTATTGGTGATTTTCTGGGTTTAACCGAAAAGTTAGATTATCTACAGGATTTGGGCGTAACGGCCATCTGGATACTGCCGTTTTTCCCTTCACCGTTGCGGGATGATGGCTACGACATCTCCGACTACATGAACGTTAACCCCATTTATGGCAACTTAGAAGACTTTCAAACCCTTCTCGATGCCGCCCACGAACGGGGAATTCGGGTCATTGCCGAACTTGTTGTTAACCACACTTCCGATCAGCATCCCTGGTTTCAACGGGCCAGACGAGCGCCCAAAGGCAGCAAAGAGCGGGATTTCTACGTTTGGAATGATACCCCGGACAAATATTCGGAAGTTCGGATTATTTTCCAAGACTTTGAAACCTCCAACTGGGCGTGGGACCCAGTAGCCAAAGCCTATTACTGGCATCGGTTTTACTCCCACCAACCGGATCTCAACTACGATAACCCCGAACTCCAGAAAGCAGTCTTAGACGTTCTTGATTTTTGGATGGGAATGGGAGTCGATGGCATTCGCTTAGACGCCGTACCCTATCTATTTGTTCGCGAAGGCACCAACTGCGAGAACTTGCCAGAAACCCATATGTTCCTCAAAAAGTTGCGGGGCCATCTCGACTCCAAATTTGCCAACCGGATGATGCTGGCAGAAGCCAACCAATGGCCGGAAGATGCGGCAGCCTATTATGGGGAGGGAGACGAATGTCACATGAACTTCCATTTTCCGTTAATGCCGCGACTGTTTATGTCGTTGCGGATGGAAGACAGTTTTCCCATTATTGATATTCTTAACCAAACTCCCGCGATTCCTTCTAACTGTCAGTGGGCGCTATTTTTGCGAAATCACGATGAATTGACTTTGGAAATGGTCACAGATGAAGATCGCGACTATATGTACAAAGTCTACGCCCAAGATCATCAAGCCCGGATTAATTTGGGCATTCGCCGACGGTTGGCGCCGCTGCTGGGCAACGATCGCCGTCAAATTGAATTATTGAACAGTTTGCTGCTGTCTCTGCCGGGAACGCCCGTATTGTATTACGGCGATGAAATTGGCATGGGAGATAATATCTATATTGGCGATCGCAATGGGGTAAGAACACCGATGCAGTGGAGTCCCGATCGCAATGCCGGATTTAGTCGCGCCAACCCGCAAAAGCTGTATCAACCCGTTGTCGTAGATTCAGAATACCACTTTGAAGCGATCAACGTAGAAGCCCAAAGCGCCAACCCCAACTCGCTGCTATCCTGGATGAAGCGTTTGATTGCGATGCGGAAGCGCTTCCAAGCCTTTGGTCGGGGAACGTTTGAGTTACTGCACCCGGAAAACCGCAAGGTGTTCGCGTTTATTCGGACTTACAGCGGCGAACATATTTTGGTCGTTGCCAACCTGTCCCGGTTTGTCCAAACGGTGGAGTTGGATCTCTCTGCCTTTGTCGGAATGGTTCCTGTCGAAATTTTTGGTCGGACTCAGTTCCCCAAAATTGAAAAGTCGTCCTATTTCCTCAGTGTCAGCCCCTACGGCTTTTTCTGGTTCATGCTGCAACTCGATCCGAGTATTCCCAAAGAAGCGTTACCCCAGAAAAAACTCCCGGCAATGGCTGTCGCTCAAAGTTGGAAACAGGTGCTAAATTTTGAGTACAAGAGTACCTTAGAACCGATTCTCACCGAGTATTTGCTCAGTTGTCGCTGGTTTATGGGTAAGTCTCAAGTGATCCAGTCGGTTCATATTAGTGATATTATTCCCGTTCAACACAAGGAAACCGAAGCGGTGATTTCCTTGGTTCAGGTCGAATACACCGAAGGTTTTCCCGATACTTATGTACTCCCCCTGAGTTACGCAACTGAAGAACAAGCCGAAGAAATTCAGGAGTCTATGCCCCAGGCGGTTATCGCTTCTTTGAAAGTCGATGATGAAACCGGGATTTTGTTTGATGCGATCGCCTCGGAGAACTTTATGGGCATCTTGCGGGAGATGATCGTTCAGCGAGGCACTTACCCCGGCAAGCTGGGCCGTTTAGTGGCTACCACAACCGATGCGATCGAACAAGAACGGGATACGCTACAAGGACAGTTTGAAACCTCTCTCGAAAAAGGCAATCGCATTAATACTTTAGTCGTCTACGGTGGGCGGTTTGTCTTTAAACTGTTCCGACGGGTCGAAGAAGGAATTAACCCGGAATTGGAAGTGCGTAATTTCCTCGGTTCTCGCGCTCCTCTGGCCCATATTGCCCCGGTCATTGGCGGGTTAGAATACCGTCGGAAACGATCGGAAGCGATGACCATTGGGGTGTTACAGCCTTATATTCCCGATGCCACCAATGCTTGGAATTTTACCCTCGATCTTCTGCGGGATTATTTTGATCGGGTTGGGGTTGAACAGGCCAATTTGGAAGAAGTTCCCGTTCCGACGGAAGAATTGGTTCATTTGGTTGAACAACCCGTACCGGAGTTGGCGGCGTTGACCATTGGTTCCTATCTCAGTAATGCCGAACTTTTGGGTCAACGGACTGCGGAAATGCACGTTGCACTGTCAGGAGATTATGATAATCCTGACTTTTCACCCGCACCGTTTACCTCTCTGTACCAACGTTCGATTTATCAATATTCTCGCAACCTCACCGGACAGGTTTTCTTACGCTTGAAAAAACTGCTTCCGACTCAAGCTGTGGAAACTCAAACTCTCGGGCGTCAGTTACTCACTCGCAAAGACTATTTGTTAGCGCGACTGCGACAGGTTCTCAACCTCAAAATTACCGCCATGCGAACTCGCTGTCACGGTAATTATTGTCTCGATGAGGTTTTATTTACCGGGAAGGATTTTGTTATCCTTGATTTTGAGGGAGAAGCCTACCGCACGTTAAATGAACGTCGCATGAAGCGATCGCCTTTGCGGGATGTGGCGGGAATGTTACTTTCGTTTGATTATGCCACTCGGGTTGCTTTACGCAATGAAGTTGAAAATGGCATGATTCGCGAAGATAATCTCGAACAAATGCAACAATGGGCGCAGTTTTGGTCAGTTTGGGTGAGGACGGCTTTCCTCAAGAGTTATCTGCAAACTGCTGCTGAAGACTCGTTCCTTCCGAAAAGTGTGGCTGAGTTAGAGGTGTTGTTAGAGTGTTATTTGCTAGAAAATGCGATTCAAGATTTGGGCATTTATCTGCAAGAACCTAACGATATGTTGGATATTTCTATTCAGCTTTTGATTGATTTAGCCCCCGCTTAATCTCTTGAAGATAGAAACCCGGTTTTTCAAAAAAACCGGGTTTCTCCGCACAAAAGGTTTATTCGTTGGATAATTCCGGATCTAATTTCACCAACAAACCAACGGGAAAATGTTGTAAAATCTTACCGACTGGAATCAGATTACTAGCCGGAATTTTAGTATCTGTAATTGCTTCCCGCCAATCCGATTCAGAACCGTGAGGAACTTCAATCACCGTATCTCCCCAAACCTCATCACCGGTGGGGAATGTTCCCAGTTCCACAACACGGGTTAAAAATCGAGGAATCACACTAATCGCTATTTCTTGTTCGTGAATCCGAGCAAATGCGATAATTCGATCTTGATGTTTACCCATGACTTTCAAGGGAACATAACTTCCATACTGGAATAATTCCACATACTGCTGACGAACTTCTAAAACCCGAGCGATACAAAATAACTTCAAGCGTCCGTCTTCACAGGTTGCGATCAAGTCTTCTAACAAACTCATCATCCCGGTTTTACAACGGCGTTTGATTTCTTGTAAAAAAGACAGTCGTTGTTCAAAATTAACCGGACGGCGATTATCGGGATCAACTAAACTTAAATCCCAAAGTTCCGTACCTTGATAAAAGTCAGGTATCCCCGGAGTTGTCATTTTTAACAGGGTTTGAGACAAGGAATTAAACATTCCATAAAACGCAATCTTTTCTTGTAAAGGTCCAAATTCCTGTAAAAAACTATTCTCTTCAGAAGGATCAAGCACTTGTTCAATAAAGGAAATAAATCCTTCTTCATAAACCGTATCGGGACGCAACCAAGCGGTATGAACTTTCGCTTCCCGTACCGCTTTGATCGCATAATCTTTTACCCGTTGAACGAACTGGGGATATTCTTCTTCGTACCAGGGAAACGCCCCAATTATCGTTTGATACAGGAAATATTCATCATTACTATCGGGAATCAACATTCCGTCGCTTTCTGTCTTTTTATCGCGATTAAGTTGCATCCAATTTCGCACTTGAGTTTCCCACTCGTCGGGAATTTCTGAAATTACATTCAATCTCGCTCGCAAATCTTCGCTGCGTTTGGTATCGTGAGTAGAAGACGCGCTCATCGCATGGGGCCAATTTTTTAGCCGTTGTTTATTAAATTCGTGGAATTTGGGTAAATTAATTCCAAAATATTGGGGTGAACCGCCCACTTCGTTTAAAGATAAGAATCGGAAGTAAACGTAGAATAATGTATCTTCAATTCCCTTCGCCGTTAACGGACTGGAGAACTGTTGAAACTTCATCACGAACCGCAACCACAACTGTTGATTTTCTTCCGATAGATAATCATCATAATCGAGTAGTAAAAACTTCTCAATTAAATTCAATTCATTCAACAGTTCGGGAAGTTTTCCTTTGGCTGCTTGAACCGCTTTTTTAACATATTTGCGATCGTCTTCGCTGACTCCTTCTTCGGTAATATAAGTTCGGTAAACTGGAAAACGAACCAATACTTCCATAATTGCGGTTTTCAACCCCAACAGGGTAAAATCGCGACCGTAACGGTATTGTCCGGAAATTCGCTTCAACAAATGCGCCAAATTATCCGCGTCTCCAGCCAAGTTTTTATCCGCAATTAACCGCTTATTATCGACTAAAAGTTGGTTATAAGGGGTGTTACAACTGGTCAGATCGCGATACATTTGGCTGAAACGTTTCTCGTTTGAACTATCACAAAATAGCCCGTTAACATAGTTCAAATATTCATAGCCAGATGTTCCCTGAACCAACCATTTTGAGGGTAATTTTTCATCCAGTTCTAGGATTTTTTCAACGGTAATATAGATATCTCCGACTTTATCCCGCAGCCAACGCAAGTATTGAACCGGGTTATACAGACCATCAATGTGATCGATTCGCAGTCCGGTAAATTGACCGGATTCTACCATTTTTCCAATCAAATCATGGGTTTTTTGGAACACTTTAAAGTCTTCCACCCGCACACAAATTAACTCGTTAATGGTAAAAAAGCGGCGATAATTCAGTTCTTCCGCTCCCACCTTCCAAAACGAGAGCCGGAAAAACTGATTTAATAACAAATTATCCAGCAAATTAAAGCTTTCCGGTTGACCGACTTCTCCGTTAAAATATGCAACGTTTTGGTCAATAAATGCCGTAATTTCTGGATTATCTCGATACAACTCCCACAATAAACCCTTCACAAATAACGCCTGATCTCGACGCTGTTGGTTTGAGGTTTCTGCGGGAATATTTTTGAGCATATACAAAACGCCCAACAGTTTCACCACATCCGGGTGTCGCCGTCCCAGTTTCTTCGAGAGTTCCCCCAGTTCGTGACTGACAAACTGAGCATAAGATTCAATATTGAGGGGAATTTTTAATTCATAATAGTTAATGCTTAAACCTTCTTCATCGTAAGAAAGTTTCAGTTCTCCATTTTCCAGACACTTTCCATAAAAATCACCCAACAAAGGCGTTAAAACTCGCCCCCGGATGTTTTCATAAGGGTGTTTCCAATCGATCTCGAAAAAGTCAAAATATTCCGAATCAGGACCATATTCTAAAACATCCATCAACAGCTTATTTTGACTGTCATAAGCCATGTGGTTGGGAACAATATCCTGCACCCAACCCATATCCCGATCTTGCAATTCTTCAATTAACTTGTCAAAGTTTTCTTGGGTTCCCAACTGGGGATTTAATTGATTGGGGTCAACCACATCATAGCCGTGGGTACTCCCAGTTCTGGCTTTAAAAATGGGAGACGCATATAAATCAGATATCCCCAGTTCATGGAGATAGGAAACAATCTTTCGGGCCGATTCAAACCCGAAAGTTGGGGTAAACTGAATCCGATACGTTGCAACTGGAATCCGCATATTTTTCTTTCAAGTCTAGAGGAGTTTAGAGTTATCCAATTATAGGTTATTGACTTTACTTACTTTGGTAAAGCACAAAACTTTCAGGAGCCAGTGTTAACGTCTGAGACGAGGTAAGCGTATCGGGTAAACTCGATCCATTCCCCATCCATTGGTTGTCGGTAGAATCTAACCGTTTCTGCCAATTTCCTTCTAAACTGATGGCATCCGTAGTAACGGTTTCCTGATTGAAGTTCAGTATACAAAGAACTTGGCTGTTCTGACTCCATCTGCGGATAGAGAGTATTTTTTCCGTCTCCCAACTCTGGACTTCTTGATCTTGGAAACTGAGATTTTTTAACGCCGGAATTTCTCGCCGCAGTTGAATCAATTCTTTGTAAAAATCCAGCAAAACTTTATGCTTTCCTTCCCCTCGCAAATGCCACTTTAACACGCATTCTTTAAACGTTTCCGGGCTTTGGGCGTCCGGCGGATCTCCTTCGGCGTGAAAGGCTTCAAACTCTTCTTTTCGCCCCTTTCTCACCGCTTCTACTAAACCCGGATCGGAGTGACTAATAAAATAAGCAAAGGGTGATTCTTCTCCGTATTCTTCCCCCATAAATAACATCGGCACAAAGGGCGATAAAAGCAACGTCGCCGCCCCCAATTTTAACGCTTCAAAAGACGCCAGTTGACTAATTCTTTCCCCCAACATTCGGTTTCCCACTTGGTCGTGATTTTGAATACAAACCACAAACTGAGAAGCGGGGCGATCGCCTGCAAAATTCCCATGATAACGCTGACGGTTCGCCGAATAATGCCAGGAATAAGCAAACCCTTCTCGCAAGGTTCTTTCTAACAGTTCACACTTGCCAAAATCCAAATAATACCCCGTTGTTTCTCCAGTTAACAACGTATGAACGCAGTGATGAAAATCATCGCTCCATTGCCCATCTAACCCATATCCACCCACGTCTTTGGGTTTAATAATTCTGACATCATTCAAGTCACTTTCAGCAATCAAATAAAACGGACGCCCAAGCTGTTCCGATAACGCCCTCGTTTCATCGGCAATTTCTTCTAAAATGTGCTTGGCACCGAAATCATAAATCGCGTGAACCGCATCCAAACGCAACCCATCAATATGATAATCCCGGAACCAATACAGGACATTTTCAATAAAGAAATTTCGCACGCCCGGACTATAAGCATCATCAAAATTAATCGCCCGTCCCCAAGGCGTGTTATACTTTCCAGTAAAATACGGGCCGAAATCTGACGTATAATTCCCTTCCGGCCCCAAGTGATTGTAAACCACATCGAGAACCACCATCATTCCCCGTTGATGGCAAGCATCCACCAACCGTTTTAACCCCTCAGGGCCGCCGTAGGACGCCTGTACACCGTAGGGATAAACGCCATCGTACCCCCAGTTACGACTGCCAGGAAACTGCGCCACAGGCATAATTTCAATGGTGTTCACGCCCATTTCTAACAGGTCTGGAACCCGATCAATAATTGCCTCAAACGTTCCTTCTGGGGTGAACGTTCCGACGTGTAATTCGTAGATAATTAAATCATCTAACGGGATAACTTTCCAGTTGCTATCAGTCCACTGAAACCCCTGATGATCGACAACCGCAGAAGGTTTATGAACGTCATCCGGTTGATAGTGAGACGCCGGATCGGGGCGAGTTATCTCCCCATCGAGTTGAAACTGATAACGACTGCCGGGGGAAACCTCTGTAGCGCTCAAACGCCAATAGCCTTGATCGTCCTTTTCCATCGGCAGAAGTCGTTCTTCTGGAGTTAAAATCTGAACAGAAACTTGTTGTCGTAACGGCGCCCAAACAATAAATTCACAGCGACCATCACCCAGATAATTTGCACCAACTCTCATAGGTTCCGTTACCTCTCCTTTTAAAGCTTGGCTTCTGGTTCCCTCAGGCGCACCTCAACAGGAATTTCAACGGGTTTGTCTTCCGATGAGTTTAGCTGTTGTTCGTTCGGGGGATTGGATTGAGCCTCAGAACGGTTGAACTTCAGCTTTTCTGCCAAGGTGTCGCGCTGGTTGACCAGGTAAATACTGACCAACGTTAAACCTACCCCTAATGATTGTAGCGGACTGAGGACTTCTCCTAAAAAGAGATTTCCGAATAACAACGCAAATACCGGAGTCAAGAAGGTTAGGGAACTCAGACTCGTCAGGGAACCGCTAGAGGCAAAATAGAAGAACAAACCGTAGGCGATCGCGCTGCCAAACACGGTAGAATAAGCCAGGGCGAGCCAGTCAGAAGTTGCTAGATGCGTCCATTGTTCGGACTCGAAGCCGCCAGAAAGGGCAAATAGGGGTAAACCTCCGATAATCATATGCCAGCCGGTCGCCACAACCGGATCGCAATATCGACAGACCCAACGCACCAACACGGTACCGACCGCCATTGATAGCGACGCCAACAGCATTAACCATTCGCCGCTTTGGAATAAATGATCCAGTCCCCAAGCCATGCCTGCGGTTTCGAGGTTAAATCCGTTTAAAATCAGTTCATCGGGTAAGCCAATTAAACTAATTCCGCCCACTCCGATCACAAGACCCAACCAACCCCAAAAGCCGATTTTATCTTGAAACAGCCACAGGGATAAAATCGCCACAGCCAAGGGTTGAGAGTCGATCATCACCGAACCTAACCCCGCCCCGGTTCTTTCGAGTCCTTCGGCGAGGAAGCCTTGAAAGAGCGCCCCATCGACTAAAGCAAATATACTAATCCAAAACCAGGCTTTCCAAGTTTTGGGTTGGGGTATGCCTTGCAAGGTGGTAAACAGTAAAATTAGTAGACCTGCGGGAACTAAGCGCCAACCGGCTACAAAAAAAGGGGTTGTGTGAGGTAAAACGCCCTTCATCGCTACCATTGCCGTTCCCCAAAGGAAAAACGGGGCGATTAAGAATAGAGATTGAAACGGTAATTTCAAATCGGTCTGTTTAATCTGCATTCAACTTTAAACTTACTATATTTTTTTCTTAAATTATCTTTACAATCATAACGAGTTAGGGAGAGGATGTCTAGGGAACAGTAAACCCGTTTGTAGGGGCGCAAGGCTTGCGCCCTGACAGTGAACAGTCAAGAGTAAACACTGATAACTGGTTACTGATAACTGGTTACTGATAACTGATAACTGATAACTGATAACTGCCTTTGGCCTCGGGCGCATTGCCATGCGCCCCTACGTTTGAACTCCCAACTCCGTTCCTCCCGACTATTGCCTCGGGCGCATTGCCATGCGCCCCTACATTTGGCTTATCCGGTCTGCTAAAATGTGATAGCATAGTAAGTTCTATTTATATAGACAAAGCCCCTTCTGCACCGCACATGATCTGGCCATTTAAACCTCGATACCGCAAACAAATTGCTCGCATTGAAATTACTGGTGTGATCGCCAGTGACACAAGAAAACGGGTTCTTGAAGCCCTGAAAACCGTTGAAGAACGGAAATATCCGGCTTTGTTATTGCGGATAGATAGCCCCGGCGGAACCGTTGCTGATTCTCAAGAAATTTATAGCGCCCTCAAGAAATTACAGGATAAACTTAAAATTGTCGCCAGTTTTGGGAATATATCCGCCTCTGGGGGGGTTTATATTGGCATGGGCGCCCAACACATCATGGCGAACCCAGGCACCATTACCGGAAGTATTGGGGTAATTTTACGGGGAAACAACATCGAACGTCTGTTGGATAAAGTTGGCGTCTCGTTCAAAGTGATCAAGTCCGGTCCTTATAAAGATATTTTGGCATTTGATCGAGAATTGACTGACCCCGAAAAGCACATCTTGCAGGAATTGATCGATACCAGTTATCATCAATTTGTTACCACAGTCGCCCAGTCTCGCAATTTAGAAGAAACGGCAGTCAGAAGCTTTGCTGATGGTCGGATCTTTACCGGAGAACAGGCTTTAGCATTGGGCGTGATCGACCGTTTGGGTAGCGAAGAAGAAGCCCGTCGTTGGGCGGCCGAATTGGTCAACCTTGACCCCGACAAAACCGAATGTGATACTTTAGAAAAGCCAAAATCTTTGGTTAGTCGAGTCTTGAGTAATAATAATTTAAACCCGTCGGGATTGGCGGCCGCCCAAAATTGGCTAGAATTTGAACTGTCTACCAGTGGTTTACCCTTATGGTTATATCGACCCTAAAATTGCAGTACACTGGGGTCAAATAGCGATATTTGTTCACAATAAGGAAAACTGGAGGACTTTTCGTGGAGTGGCGTGTACGAGCAATACGTGGAGCAACAACGGTTTCGGAAAATACCATCGAAGCGATGACTGAAGCGGTGATCGAACTGCTAGATGAACTCGAAACCCGAAATAATCTTAATCCAGAACAGATCATTAGTACAACCTTTACGGTCACTCGCGATCTGGATGCAACATTTCCGGCTGCTATTGCTCGTCGGCGTCCCCACTGGGAAAATGTTCCCTTACTCGATGTTCAACAGATGCACGTTCCGGGGAGTTTAGAACGGTGTATCCGGTTTTTGGTTCATGTCAACTTACCCGCCAGTCAAACCGAAGTTCATCATCCCTATCTGCGGGGGGCGAAAGATTTAAGACCGGATTGGAGTTTGGCTCCTGCCAGTTTATCATAACCCAAAGATGGGGAGGTGGGGTGATGGGGTGATGGGGAGGTGGGGAGAAACTGTTTACTGACTACTGTTATCACTGGTAACTGATAACTGTAAACTGTTTAAACCCACCCTACTCAACAATTATTGAAACTGTTCTTGAGACACCCAAGTTCCATGAAAACCATAGGGAACCCGTTGAGGAATAATCACTCGCGCCATCGGTTCAGACGTGATATTTTGAGCATCAACAATCACTAATTCTGACTGATTTTGATTCTCATCGTGAACAAACGTCACCAACCAACCCGCATCTTCGGCGCTATCGTCTGGACGGGGAACAAACACCGCTTCACCGCCAAAACGTCCCTCTCCAAAATGGTGAACCTGACAACTATTTTTATCAAAATCGTACTTATTAATTCCGTCAAATTTGGGGAGTTCAGTCATTGCCATTTTACCGGCGTAACCGTAACGGTTTTGTTGTCCGGTGAAGTGATTATTAATCGTCGGAAATTCCCCCGGTATATCATCTAATTGTTCTTGTTTAACTTCGCCAGTTTCTAAGTTAAACCGCCACCGATATAACAAGGGAATATCAGAAGCATCATCACCGGTCATTCCTAATATAGAAGTAGACTCCATCCGACAAGCAATTAAAACCACTTCCGAACCCTGTTCGTAGGCGTTTAACGTGTGGAAAATAAAACAAGACGGACATTCAAACCATTTCACTTGGCTATTATCGCCATGACGGGGAACAATACCAAAGCGACTCGGTGTTTCGCGTTCAAATAGGATAATAGGTTCGCCCCGTTGCATCCGTTCAGGCCGGAATGTTAGGGGTAAATCCATAAATATTGTATAGTTTTCGGTGATGGCAAAATCGTGCATCATCACCCCAACGGGAAGTTCTATCGGGTTAATTTGCTTCAGTTTTCCATCGGCGCCAACCCAACCGTATTGGAGGTAAGGCGGAGTAGACATCGAATAGCCGATAAACCTCATTTCACCCGTTTGGGGGTCAACTTTCGGATGGGCGGTAAACGGACAGGTGAGTTGACCGTCGAAGTCATAAGCCCCAACGGTATCGACTTCTGGAAGCGTTAACGCATGGGGTTTTCCGCCTTCCCAAAGCGCTAAAAATTTCTCGGCGTGCCATACTAAAGCCGTGTTTCCGGTGTTTTTGCTAGGCCCACCCGGAAGATTTTGTTGGGGCGGTTCAAAGATACCACTCCAGATGGCGGTTCCGGCTTCATGTTCGATTTTATAGCCTTGAGTCCGAACGTAACGGTTGCGATAGGATGCTTTACCGTCTTGGATGCGAACTGCATGAATCATACCATCCCCATCAAACCAATGATACTGTCCAATCGGCGAAAATTGAGGATTCGGGCCGTTTCTTAAAAACATCCCCGACAACCCCGCAGGAAGTTCACCGATGACTTTTAAATGATCAACGGTAATTTCATCGCGAACTGGGGCAAAATTCCCTTCCAGATAAGGGTTAGTTGCAACTGTTGAGGTCATAATATGGGTTGGTGAGGTGCGTCATTCTTTAAAATAGCGTAAGATTGTGATTTGTGCAGGAAAAAAGCTCTCTCTGAGGTTAGAGTTTTTTCAGCAAGAGTTCAAGTTTTTTCCAAGTTAAAGGATTTCCGACTAACAGGAAGATGACAACCTGTTCTGATTTAACTCTGTTGTTGATGACAATCTTCCCTGTTAGTTCGGGCTAAACTACAGTAGAAACAACATGGCGATTCCCACCATCACAATGATTACTATCTCTCCAAATTCAAAGGAATTGCGTTCAAAAAATTGTTTTTTACAAGTCGCACAAAACTTTTCATCGGGACGTTCGGGATGGGAGGTGATGTAGCAAGTTGGTTGACCGAAATCGTTGCGCGGACAAGACATAAGCATTCTCCTAATCACAATTTTAACAAAGGAAGGACTTTGAGTTCTTGTAAGTTTTAAATTGAACTCGATGCTTTCATCTATTAGTGAAAGGATTCTGCTTTTGTGACTGAAGATAAATCTCCTCTACTCTCCTAATATGAATTACTTAAATATTTGCGTGACTATTATTGTTGGGGAGGTGGGGAGGTGGGGAGGTGGGGATATGGGGAGAAAGATATGTAGCATCGGTGCTTCCGTATTTGATATAAAAACCCGGTTTCGTAGGAGTTACCGGGTTTTTGCACTTCACTTTATTTTAAATTAAGACACAATCAACTCCAATCCGGCTACAAGCCTTAATAACGGCAATTGGGTGGATACAAGAAAGAAGACGCTTGATTTTGACCTGCTTGTTTTGGGAAGTTTTGAGTGGAGGAAATTTCCGATTTGAACTCGGAGTTAATCGCCAAATATTCCCTTAACAAAGCTTGCTGATTTTGATAGGATGTCCGCTCTTCAGGGTTTAATAGTCCTAACTTATGTGCAATAATATGATCGATTTCAGCAATCCAAAACGTCAAGACTTCGCTCTCCGTTGCCTGTTCTAAAATCTCGGCTAATTGTTCTTGTTGTTTGTCCGAAAGATACGGTAAACAGGCGAGTTCCCAATACTGTAAGACAACCTTTTGAAGGTGAGGACTAGAATCGGGCAGAACATTTTCTAAAGAATTCGTAATCATCATAGGCTTGTGAAATTCCCTACAGTAATTTTTATCGGACTTGCATGGAAAATTTCCATGCAGTTTCCCTCATTCGTACTTGAATAAATGGGGTTCAAGTTCACGAACTGTTTCTCAGGGGGATTCATTGGCAAGAATCGGGGTAGTTTACGACTTGCAAATCAAATTTTTGGGCGTCAGGGTCAAAGGTCTGCAACCCTCTGTTTTTGGATGCAGAAGTGTGAGAAGTGGAATTTAGAAGCACCCCATAGAGAATGTGAACGAACCCATCATCATGTGACACGGCTTACTCGTTCTTCTCTACAGAAAGGAAGTGAAACCCAGAGGTAAAATGTGACTACAAGGGGAAGAATCATTGATAAACCTCTAGACGAAAACATCAAAGTCACACCCACCAGAGAACCGTCACTAATGTTTAGGTCATGCCTAACAATATCCCGGCAAATCCAATAGGAGTCAATGCCAATGCACGAAATCTCCCCCAATAATAAAGGTACATCTGGGTCTGAAATGCCACAATTTGAGGCGCGAAAACATCAACAATCTCAATTGGATTTTGAAGCCGAGTTTCTCGAATTGTTGAATCCAAAGAGTTCTGATGGTCGTTTGATTTTTGCCTTTATTAGAGCGCGTCTGAAGCAGTTTAACATACAGCAAGCCTATTCGGAAGCTTGCATACTCAACGAAGTCTACCTGCGTGCAATGAACAAAATTCAACAGGGAGAAACCATTGCTATTCCTAACGCTTGGATTCGAGCAACTGCCTATAACTATATCCGAGAACTCAATCGAGATTGGCACAAGTTAGTTCATTGTGAAAACTATCAAAATTATCACCGATTTTCCCCAGAAGTCGAGGAAACAGAACATTACCTAATGAACTTGATCAAAAGGGAGGAACTTAAATTAGAACAAACCTTAATCCGTCAGGCTTTTAAACAATTGCCTTTGTCCGAACAACAATTATTGCATCTCAAGATTATTAATGGATTTTCCTGGAAACAAATTCAAGATTTGAGCGAGTACCAACATTGCAGTTTAGCGACTTTACGCAAGCGAAAACAAAGAGCCTTAGAAAAGCTACATCGACTCTATCACATTCTGGGTGACTCCACCGAAATTTCTTCTGCTAAAACTCCGATTTAGTGCAGAAAATTGCCGAAAATTTATGAAATTTCACGGTCTAGAATTGATTGAGTTTGCCAACACTTGAAAATTGATTAAACACTAATAAATGCAGCAGCTGCTCCATTAACTGGAGAATATGGCGTTTCTCAGAGTAATGAGGTACATATTTATGATCTTTTCTCTTCCAAGAGCGCTGCGATTGCCTCTTCCCTTTTGCCTCTTCCCTTTTGCCTCTTGCCGTGCTTCATAAAGTTTTGTACCTCACCAATATGAGAACGGCTATAAGCTGACTGCTCATTAGGAGCAAAACAGTTTTTCACTTCTCTTGATGTCGAAAAACTGCAACGATCCATCAACGAATAGACCATTTCATTTATCGAGTTATACGCTGTCTAACCTTACTCATTAACAAATCAACTTCGGGTAATTTCATCTGCATTGCAAAAGTTGCAAATATAGCAAATCCTACGGTTGTTGCCAAACAAAGTTCGATTAATAAAATCAAGAAACCCTCGCTTCCGAAAAGCTGTTGAATTCCCCAAACCGTTCCCCAACAGGCTAAACCTGCAAATACACTCCCCACCGTTAAACCGAGTAACGGAAACCCCCATTCTCCCCAGGGAAGTCCGTTTAATTTACGATCTAATAAGACTAAAAACATCAACATTGAAATTAAATTCACCCCCACCGTTGCCAACACCAAACCCGGTGCGCCAAAGGCATTAACGAACAGAAAATCTAACACCCCATTCAAGAAAATATTGAATATACTCACCCGAAAAGGCGTTTCTCCGTCTCCCAACCCATAAAAAACTCGAACTAAAACATCTCGCCCCAAATAGACAAACATTCCCACGCCATAAGCCATCAAAACCGAAGCAACAAATTGAGACGCGGCTAAATCAAAAGCAAACCGTTCATAAACAACTCGAACAATGGGTAATGCCAAAGAAACCATAACCGCACTTAATGGCAACATGGTTAAAGCGGTTAACATTAACGCCTGTCGAATTCTATTCTTTAATTCCGGCCAGTCTGCGGGATCTCGCAGTCGAGAAAATATCGGTAAAAACGGCACCAAAATCACGTTAGAAATAATTCCTAACGGCGTTTGAACTAATAACCCGGAATAAGCCAGCGCAGCAGCAGCTTGAGGAATATAAGAGGCAAAAAATAAGTCGGTATAAACGTTTATTTGCAGCATTCCCGATGAAAACGTCGCCGGAAGCATGACGCGCATTACATCTTTAACTCCCGGTTGTTTGAGGTTAAATCTAAACCGCAATTTTCCGAGTTGTGATTTCCACATCGCCGGAAGTTGTACCAACCACTGCAAAACCGCCCCGACTAACGTTCCAACTGCTAATACAATTCCGCCCAGTAAAGCATATTCGGGAGTAGTAATTTTGGGGCCGAGATAAACCGCCAATATTCCCAAACTACCAATTAAAGCGACACTGGAAAATAACGGACTAATAGACGGCAACCAATACATATCGGCCGCATTTAAGGTTCCAAAACCGATGCCAATTAACCCCGCAAATAACGCCATCGGTGCCATAATTTGCAGTTGTTGGATGGCGATCGCCCGAATTTCTAAACCTTCGGGAGTTTGGCTGAGTCCGGGGGCGACTACATCAATTAATGAACTGGCAAATGCAATTAAAAAAACCGTAATTAGCAATAATACGGCGCTGACTAGCGTGGTGATGGTTTCGATCAAAGGTGCCGCTTCACTGCGATCGCGTTTGGCGAGGGCGCTGACAATGGCGCTATGAAACGGGCCATTAATTCCACCCAACAAAATCAACAGAAAACCGGGAATGACGTAAGCGTAGTTATAGGCGTCGATCGCCGCCCCGACGCCAAAAAGTGCGGCCATTACCTGTTGTCGAACCAGGCCAAATACTTTGCTGATCAGGGTTGCGGCTGCTACAACCGTAGCAATACTGACCAGGGAACGAGTCGTTTTTTGCGATCCAGACACAAATGTTTACAAAAGGTTAGTGGCAACCCCTAGTTTATCGGGGAATGGACATTTAGAAAATAGGGTAGAGGAAGAATTTGGTGTAGATGCGTCGATCAGGCAAAATAGGAAGGTTGCTGATAATTTTAACGCCCTGATGACTGATTTCCTCTATCAATATCCGCCATTGCAAGCGGGGGTTTTAGTTCAACGTTACAAACGGTTCTTCGCCGATATCATGTTAACATCCGGAGAAACCGTTACCGCCCACTGTCCGAATACGGGTCCGATGACGGGGGTTTGTGTGTTGGGAAATGCGGTTCAAGTTTCGCCGAGTAATAACCCCAAGCGCAAGTTAGCTTATACTTGGGAATTGATTCAAGTTACCGATAATCAACCAACTTGGGTGGGGGTGAATACGGGTTTACCTAATCGGGTGATAGAATTGGCTTTAAAACAACATTTGTTTCCAGAATTGGGAAATTATAGCGAGATTAAAAAAGAAGTGGTTTACGGTTGCGATCGCAAAAGTCGGGTTGATTTTTGGTTGCGAGGGGAGAACCAAGAAATTTTTTTAGAAGTTAAAAATACAACTTGGGCAAAAGAGAAAGTTGCTTTATTTCCCGATACTGTTACGACACGGGGACAGAAACATTTAAAAGAGTTAACTACTATTGTACAACAGGGCGGCCGAGCGGTGATGTTATATTTTATTAATCGGGGAGATTGCGATCGCTTTTCTCCGGGGAAAGATGCCGATCCGGTTTATGCAAAGTTGTTAGAAGACGCGATAAAAATGGGTGTTGAAGTGTTACCCTGTCGGTTTGAGGTGACGCCTTTGGGAATTCAATATTTGGGACTGGCAAAACTTGAAATCTGAAACTCCAACTCTGTTGATTATCCGAAATTATTTTGGGCGATATTCTTAACCCTAGCGGAAAAAAATATGCAAGTTCAACTTAAACAAATTATCATCTCCCCCGGTCAGCAACTTTTGATGACCGATATCAGTTGGGAAATGTACGAACAACTGTTAGAAGAGTATGGAGAAAAACGGGGTGCGCGAATTAATTACAGTCGGGGAGTGTTAGAAATTATAGTCCCATTACCAGAACATGAAGATGATAAGGTAATGATTGCTGACTTTATAAAAGTGATATTAGAAGAATGGGAAATAGAATTTCGGAGTCTGGGTTCGACTACATTTAAAAGTCAACAGATGTCACAGGGACTCGAAGCCGATGACTGTTTTTATATCGAAAATGAAGCAGCAGTTCGGGGGAAAAAGCGCCTTGATTTAACCTTAGACCCGCCGCCAGATTTAGCAATTGAGATTGATATTACTTCCCGCACCCGGTTGAATAATTATGAAGCATTGGGAGTCAAAGAATTGTGGCGGTTTAATGGGACAAACTTAGAAATCAACGTGTTGCAAGGGGGGCGATATACACAAGTTAGGGAAAGTCCTCATTTTCCTGGGTTAGCGTTGCTTGAGGTGATTCCCCAGTCTTTAGAACAAAGCAAAATCGAGGGAAGAAATAAGACGATTAAAGCCTTTCGTGCTTGGGTGAAAAAAAGTAGGTTGGGTTAAACGAAGTGCAACCCAACAAATACACAGAAAGAATGAATAAAATCTCTCGTTGGGTTTCGTTGCCTCAACCCAACCTACAACAGTAGCGCTCTATTTTAAATTCCAATCTTCCCCACCCGGCAACTGACAAAATTCATCATCAATAACATCTCGCAAACCCTCTTTTGAATAATTGTAGGTCAAATATATCAATCTTTTCGCCCGATTAATTACCCCAACTTTATCGACAATTTCTGAGAGTTGACTGGGCTTATAAACTCCCGATTTGACTTCTACACTGGCTTCAAAAATAGCATCTTTAAAAGCATTTTCTAAATCTTGTTCCCACCCATCGGGATTAATGTAATAAGAGGTTTTATTCGCCTTCATATTTAAGCGTTGAATCTTTAAAACTGAATCTCGAATGGATGCCGCCCAAGAGTTCGTTAGACGCTGTTCGACTTGGTTTTTAATTAAATGGACTAACAACCTGACTAAAAAACTTTCAATCTTTTGTAAAATTTGTTCTTTACTCATCCATTCCCATTCATCCACGATCGCTAAGGCATCATCATATCGACCCTCCATGATACTTTGTCTTAAATCAATTAATTCTTGACTCATAACGAATATCTCTAGTTATTCTTTTTTCTGATGTCCGATTAATTAATCAAAATTCTGTCGGGGTGGGTTTAGCAAAGAAGTCTGTCTACCAGCACAAATTTAGATCGACGCTCCTACCCGCCACTATTATAACAGTAAATCATCAAACTCACCGAAGTAGAGAAACCCGGTAACTAACCGCGAAACCGGGTTTTGAGGGTGTATTTTTGACCCTTAATAATAGGTACCAATCTTGCGATAATGAACGGCCGTTACCCCTTGAGAACTTAACACCTGACCATTAGTAACGGTGGCATAAATTAACCAATGATCGCCACATTCCATCCGTTGTTGTACCTGACATTCAAGATAAGCCAAGGCATCTTTTAGCACCACACAACCGTTAGACGCTTCGGCAATATCCAACCCGACAAACCGATCTTCTCCCGGTTCAAACCGCTTCGTAAAATGCTTTCGCAGTTGTTTCCCTTCTTCTAAAATATTCAACACAAATTGATCGCCGCTATGGGTTAAAGACTCTAACGCCCGATCTTTTGCCACCGAAATGGTTAAACCGGGGGGGTTAAATGTCGCTTGAGACACCCACGACGCCAACATCGCACTTTGAACATCTTCTCGCCGACAAGACATCACACACAGCGAACCCACCAAACGCCCGACAGCTTGGGCGGTGCGATCGGCCCCCGAGTCCGTAACAGAAGATCGGGCGCTACGCAGTTTTTGAGTGCGTCGCAGGGTTTGGGCGAAGTCAACGGCGGCTTCTTCACAAGTTTGTAGGGTGACATCGGTGGGTTTAAATTTAACGCGAATGGGTTCAAACCCAAACTTATACCCCGCATCTTTTAACTTACCTTCTAGGATATCAATTGCTTCTCCACTCCAGCCAAAAGACCCAAATACTCCCGCTAATTTAGTTGTAGAAGCGGTGTTTAAAATAATCCCCAAAGCGGTTTGAATTTGGGTTGGGGTGTGTCCTCCCAACGTGGGTGAACCGATAATAAAGCCATCACATTTTTCAATTGCAGTTTGAATTTCTGAGGCTTTGGCATATTCGCAATTAATTGATTCTACCGCAACGCCGGCTTTGGTTAAACCTCTGGCGATCGCTTGGGCAATGCTGGCGGTATTTCCGTAAGCCGAGGCGTATAATAAAGCCACATTGAAATCTTGAGTTTTTTGTTTATTACTCCATTCTCGATACAGATGAGTTAACTCACTCATGCCATAGCGAACTAACGGCCCGTGACCGGTTGCATAGAATTTAATCGGCGGTAAATCGGCAATTTTATCAAGAGTTGAAAGCACTTGACGGGCTTGGGCGGCATGAAGACAATCATAATAAAACCGCCGATCTTCGCTATAAACTGACCATCCTTCGTCAAAGATTTGATCGCCACAAACGTGCGCCCCAAAGAATTTATCGGTGTATAATATTTCGGTTTTGGGATCGTAGGTTAATAAGCCATCCGGCCAGCGGGGTGTGGGGGCGGTAATAAATTGCAGTTGATGTCCGTTGCCGAGATCGAGGGTTTCTTCTCCTTTAACTACCCGCAGGTTAATGTTTTCGTAGTCGCTGAGATATTCTTTTAACGCTAAGGCTGCGGGGTTAGAACAAACAAAAGTAATTTGAGGGGCTAAAGTGAGTAAAGCTTTAATTGTTGTTCCCCGATTGGCGTTAAAATGTCCTAAAATAACGTAATTCAATTTCGACCAATTCAACCGCATTTGTAGGGCATCGATATAGTTGCGAGTAAAAGATTCTCCGGGGGGATCGATGATGGCGGTTTGTTCGGCTTGAATTAAATAACTATTGGCGCTGGTGCCTTTTTTGAGGGAATATTCGACTTCAAATTTAAGACGGTCCCAAGTGCGCGACCGCAGAACTTTTGTGTCATCTGCAATTAAGAGCGTTTGTACGTCCCGGGGTTTTAAAAGTGTAGCTACCATGTTAGATTCTTTTGAATGAGTTGTAAAGGGTTTTAATCCAAAATTGCATCAATTAAAAACTGATTAATGGATGTGCGTTTGACTTCATGCCAATATTTGGTATCCACGATATCAAATTTTGCACCGACTTGAGTTAAATCATCATCGAGTCCCGTCATAAACCGTCGAGTTGTGCTATCATCTCCAATTTGAATAAACGTGATTCCCAATTCTTCAGCATAGTCCATTTGTTGGCTTGACTTGATAATTAATTGTTGAAGATCTCCAATGCCATCAATACTATGCCGATCGAGAACGACAATAATAATCTCTCCCTTGGCTTGGGTTTGATGATTTGCTTTGCGTTCAAAATAATCATTGAGAACATCGGCAATGGCTTCAAAAAGATTAATTTCAATGACATTGGTAATACAAGAACGGTTATTTTCTTGTAACACCTCAGCCAATCGACTTACTGTAGCTTTCTCATATCTAATTAAATAACTAGAAGCCTCATAAATCGTTAAGCCATCCGGATCAAATTCCTGACATTTCTTTGCCAAATCAATTAAAGAAGCCTGAGCGTCTACCCATTCGTTGAACCAAGGATGATTTCGTTCCCTGCTGATACCACTGCGAGCGATAATAATCGTGTAACTGCGGTTTTTCAACAAATCGGTAGACATGGAATTGCACCTCGCATTTTACAGTTATCAGTTTACAGTTATCAGTGACCAGTTTTTTTCAGTTAACAGTAAACAGACAAGAGTAAACACTGATAACTCTTTACTGTAAACTGAAACCTGACACTTATTCACTCTCTTACAAACTTTGCGGAAGATCGCGAACTGTGCTTCTGGCGGAAACCGCCGGGTCGCAAGGAAAGCGCTGGTCACTGTTCACTGTTCACTGTTCACTGTAAAGACTGGTGACTGTTTAATAATGATTACCGACTTTGCGATGGTGAACCGCAGGTAAAGTATCAGGATTACTTACCCGTCCCGCTTGTACGGTTGCGTAAATAATCCAGTGATCGCTTAACTCCATACGACTGGCGACTTGACATTCTAAATACGCCAAAGCATCGGTTAAAATCGGACTGCCATTGCTAGCATTTTGAGTGTCAACCCCTTCAAACCGATCCGCACCGGGCGCAAACCGTTTGAGAAAATGACGCATGAGTTTTTGATAGTTATTTTCTGCCAATACGTTTAAAACAAAGGTATCATTAACCTGCATTAACGCTTCAATTGCCCGATCTTTGGCAACGGCAATACTCAATCCCAAGGGTTGAAAACTGGCTTGAGCGATCCAAGAAGCCAGCATCGCACTGCGAACTTCTCCTTTGGTTGCTGTGATAATATATAATCCTCCACTGAGGCGACCGAGCGCTTTATCGAGGTCATTATCGAGGGATTTCATTTGCTGAACGGCTTTTTTCAAGCCCAACAATTGTCCCATGTCAGTTCCCGCTTCTTCGCAGAGTTTATAGGTGTTTTCTGTCGGAGTTTCGGTAACGCGAATAGACGGAAAGGCTTGTTTAATTCCGGTTTGTTTAAACTTGACTTCTAAAAGATAAACCGATAAACTACTTTCACCGCTTTCGTACAAACCAAAGGCTTGTTTGGCGTGGGTTGAAGCTAAAATCGTGCTGATCGCTTCAGAGGCGATTTCCGCATCCGGACCAGATACGGGCGGAGTACCGACGATTAAGCCTTGGGCAGAAGAAGCGAGTTCGCGAATTTCTTGCTGATCGGCCGATCGCAAATCCAGCATTTCCACCGCAATTCCGGTTTTGGTAATCCCATGAGCAATGGCTTGAGACAGGCGATCGCTATAGGCATAGTCGGAGTAGTAGAATACGGCGACTGTGGTTTCGCCTTTGGTTTGGGCTTGACTCCACTCATAGTAACGCCCGACCAGTTCCCCAACGTTATGGCGGAGTAATGGCCCGTGTCCGGTGGCGATGGTGTTAATTTCTCCAAATTTTTCCATGCGTTTGATCGCACTGATCACCGAACGGGCGTTGGGTGCCATTAAGCATTCGTAATAGAAGCGAAAATCCGGCTCAATTTCGGCTAAATTTTCATCATAAGTGCGATCGGAACAATAGTGCATCCCAAACGCATCGCAGGTAAACAGAGTTTGGGTTTTGTGATCGAAGGTAAAGATCGTGTCCGGCCAGTGTAAATTGGGAGCGAAGACAAATTCTAACAGATGACCATTTCCCAAATCTAAGGTATCACCGTTTTTAACTTGAATCCGTTCAAACTGAACATGGGTGAGGTTTTCCAGGAATTGAATGGCGACTTTTGCGCCGACAATGGTAATATCAGGAGCCAGTTCTAAAATATCTTTGACTAAGCCACTGTGATCGGGTTCGGTGTGGCTGATAATCAGATAATCAATTTCGCGGGGATCGATCAATCCTTTGAGAGTATCGAGGTAAAGCTGACGAAACTTGGCGTGGGAGGTATCAACTAAAGCGGTTTTTTCGCCTCGGATCAAAAATGAATTGTAGGTTGTTCCGTTTTGCAGTCCAAACTCGATATCAAAGCGATCGCGATCCCAGTCTAGGGAACGAATGGCGGTTGTCTCTGTCACCGTCTCGCTGACTTCAATCGTCAGGCGACTAGATTGTACTTTATCGGTAAGGGCTACCATATTTGACCTCGCTTCAGTAACTCATTATGACTTCAACTTGTGTTCTATTGTTACATGAATCAACTATAAAGTTTTATTGAAAAACCTATATCTGAGTTAAGATCCACAAAAGGTTGCTAATATTTCTCCCCAGAGTGGGGTCTGTGGTTCTCAGTTACAGCGCAACTCCATCGGAGATTGCCGAAAACATCTGCGGTCATCCTCGGCAAGGCACCTCTCGCGTTTTGTGGTGTTTTTCTCAACTGAAGTTTAATGTTAGGTTATTCAGTCTTAAAGCCGGAAAAGTTAGAGCGGAAAAACGGTAACTTTAATTCCCATAAACTCCATTATATTTGATCGCAACAACAGCGATCCGATCCCCTGTGATTTGAATGGGATTCAAATCAATCTAATATTATACAAGAGCGGATCTATGCTTTTCAAGCACTATTTTTCTGACATTCTGTTTTCAGCCGGCCCCAGAGATGGGGAGGGTTTGTAATATTCAAGTTAAAATCGAGAAGAGACATCAACTAACCTCTCAAAAAGATGAGGTAATGCCACCAGCAAACGATTACGGTTTATTGAGATGGCGTGGTTGGAAATCCCCCACCATCAGTGAGGTGCAGGTGTATTGATGCGAGTCACTCAGTCGCACCCCGAAGGAACATCCCATGAAATTGCGTAAGAAGACCCTGTTGATTATCGGTGCAGCTTTATCAAGTCTCCTTGTGGCACTCTATGTCACAGCATCAATTGTCTTGGACAACAACTTCCATCAGTTAGAAGTGGAGTCTGTACATCAAGAGGTCATGCGGGCGGTGAATGGCTTACATCAAGAATTGGTAGACCTCGAAAAGCTCGCCGGACATCAAGCCCAGTCCAAGAACAGGGGTGCGATCATCGCCAATCCCTCAGACCTGCAATCGCCTCCTTCCCATGACTTTGAGGTAGACTGGGAACGAATCCCCGTCGATCTATTCCTGTTGCTGAATCGGGAAGGGGAAATTGTCGCCAGCTTAGGGTTCGATCACACTAGCCAGAGAGAAATCCCAATTCCTGAAGGTTTTCAACCGGCCCTCACCGCAGAGGATGGGTTACTCAGCAAACTTTTGACTGAAAAAACTCAGGCAGTCCCCCAGTCTAACTTTTCACTGTTGACCAGTTTAACAGAAAAAGACGCTGCTGATTCCTTAATTTCTACTTCGGGAGTTGGGGGTCTTTTGATCTTACCCGAGAGTAATTGGTTAATTGCAGCCCAACCGATTTTTACGGCCAATTCTACAGATCCTCAGGGAGTGGTGGTCTTTGGACGCAACTTCAACCACTTACTGACAACTCTTTCCGAAAAGAGTCAATTATCTCTGCTGATTAAACCTCTGAACCCGGAAACATTTTCCACAGAAAAGCCGGAAGAAATTGTTGTTAAACCGATCAATTCTTCGACCTTGGGCGGCTATACAATCCTGCGAGATATTAACGGGAAAAATGCTCTAGAACTCGAAGTCAAAGTTAATCGGATTTTTTCTAAAGCGGCTGAAGATAGTCAATATCACTTGATTCTTGCGGTTTTATTGATCGGGGCAATTTTTGGTGGAATTACCCTATTTGTTCTGGAAAAATTGGTGTTATCTCGTTTATCCGATTTAAACAATCAAGTCAGCAATATTAACAATAGTGGGGATTTATCTCTGCAAATTTCCATATCGGGAGAAGATGAACTGGCGAATTTAGCCGAAACTATTAACCAAATGCTTCACGCCCTCGAAGATGCAGATTCTCATCGTCAAGAACAAGAAGAACGCTATCGTTTATTGGCGGAACATTCAACGGATATGATTACTCGCCATGCGGTTGACGGAACCATTCTTTATGCTTCCCCTGCTTGTCGAATTTTACTCGGATATGAACCGGAAGAATTAGTTGATCGCACCCCGGCGGAGTTTCTTCATCCCCATGATATTAATGCTTTAGTTAAAGCACATTTTTTCGTCTTGCGACAAAATGTAACCTACACAATTACCTATCGCATTCGCAACAAAAATGGAGATTATGTTTGGTTTGAAACCACCAGCAGCGCCATTCGGACTTCGGAAAATCAAGAAATACAAGAAATAATTGGCGTTTCCAGAGATATTAGCGATCGCAAACAACGAGAACAACAATTACAAGAAAGTGAAGCTTCAATTCGAGCATTATATCAGGTAACATCGGCGCGAGAATTGAACTTTGAAGAACGTCTGCGTCGGATTTTAAAAGTAGGTTGTTGTAAGTTTGGTTTGGAAGTGGGATTACTGTCTCACCTGAAAGAAGCTAATCCCGATGAAAGTCAATATAAACTGGAAATGATCGCAGCGGTTTCTCCCTATCCGGAAATTCAAAAAGGAAAAATTTTTGAACTGACGGATAGTTTCTGTTTGATGAAAGCCAAAGCTAAAAAACCGCTTTATTTTGAATCTCTGCAACTTTCGGGTTTACCTTATCCCCTTTCTAATAAATTTAAAATTGAAGCTTATATGGGAATTCCCGTCATTGTTGAAAATAAAGTTTATGGGATTTTATGTTTTTGGAGTAAACAAACCAAAACCGAACCGTTTAAAGCGGTTGATCGGGAACTGTTAAAATTAATGGCGCAGTGGATAGGCGGTGAACTGGAACGTCAAAAAACCGCCGAAGATTTAGCCAAGGCGCGAGATGAAGCCCTAGCCGCAACTAAAGCCAAAAGTGAGTTTTTAGCCACCATGAGTCACGAAATTCGCACGCCTATGAATGCGGTCATTGGGATGACGGGATTGTTGCTGGATACTCAATTGACTTCCACACAGCAAGACTATGTAGAAACCATTCGTAGTAGTAGCGATGCGTTACTTTCATTGATTAATGATATTCTGGATTTTTCTAAAATAGAATCCGGTAAATTGGAGTTAGAACAACATCCATTTGATTTGCGAACTTGTATCGAAGAATCTTTAGATTTGTTGGCAACAAAAGCCACCAGTAAAAATATTGAACTCGCCTATTTAATCGATCCTTCTACGCCGTCTCAGGTGATTGGAGATGGGGCGCGACTCCGACAAATTTTAGTTAATCTTCTTAGCAATGCGGTTAAATTTACCGAAGCCGGAGAAGTGGTGATTTCTCTGAAAGCAACTCCTTTAAAACCTGTAGACTCCGAAGAAAATACAGAAGCGAATCAAACCGAAAAATTAGGAGAATCTGCAACTCCACCCCATAGTTATGAGATTCAATTTGCAGTCCGAGATACGGGAATTGGCATTCCACCCGGACGGATGAATCGTTTGTTTAAATCCTTCAGTCAGGTGGATTCTTCCACCAGTCGTCAATATGGCGGGACGGGGTTAGGATTAGTGATTAGCAAGCGACTTGCTGAAATGATGGGCGGTCAAATGTGGGTGGAAAGTCACAAGACCATTGCAGGTGAACCGCCTTCTGATTTTATTCCTTTAATGACAAATTCTGCAAGCGATCGCCCTCTACCCGATCCGGTAAAAATCGATCAAGTTCCGCAAACACCAAAATCTTTTATTCCCAATAAATCCATCGGTTCAACCTTTTATTTTACCATAGTTGTTGAATCTTGTTCTCATCTGAAAACCGATTGGGGTCAAACACCCGAATTAACCGGAAAACGGCTGTTAATTGTTGATGATAATGCCACAAATCGCCAAGTTTTGACCTTACAAACTCAATCTTGGGGAATGGTCGCAAAAACCGCAGCAAATGGATTAGAAGCCTTGAAGATTTTGCATCAGGGTGAACCCTTTGATATGGCGTTATTAGAAATGCAAATGTCTGATTTTAGTGGGTTGTTATTGGCGAAGGAAATTCGGGAACTGTCTCAGTATAAAAGATTGCCTTTGGTGTTGTTAACGTCGATGGGACAGCAGAGTATTGATCGCATTCAACTGTCCGATTTTTCCGCCTGTTTGAATAAGCCGATTAAACAATCTCAGCTTTATAATGTATTGATGAATATTTTGGGCGGAGATCCGTTAGAGGTTCGTTTGACCGATCAAACTCGCTTAAAATCTGGTAAAGATATTCCCTTACTTGCCAAAACTTTACCTTTGCGAATTTTACTCGCTGAAGATCATTTAGTCAATCAAAAAGTTGCCCTACAAATCTTACAACGGATGGGTTATCGCGCCGATGTGGCGGGGAATGGTTTAGAAGTATTAGAAGCTTTGCGACGTCAATCTTATGATGTGATTTTGATGGATATGCAAATGCCAGAAATGGATGGTTTAGAAGCGGCGCGACAGATTAAAAAACTCTATGGCGATCGCAAAACAGAAACTTCTGAACGTCCCCGAATTATTGCCGTAACTGCCAATGCGATGGAAAGCGATCGCAACGATTGTATTGCCGCAGGTATGGATGATTATATCAGTAAACCGATTAGAATGGAACAGTTAGTTGCGGTTTTGCAACAGTGTCAACCGATTAATCCCGGCATTTTAAATAATGTGGGTGTCGCGGTTTCTGACGAGGCTTTGTTAATCAATGAAGTTGAATTGAATCAAACTTCATTCGTCGAGATGACACCCGTTATCAGTCAAAAATCTTTGGTTCTCGATGCCAATGTGATAGAGAGTTTGCGGGAGATAGAAGCGTTAGAGGAAGCCGTCGAAATGTATTTAGAAACGACGCCGGAATTGTTAGAAAAAATCGAATCGGCAATTATCCGTTTAGATGCAGAACAACTCAAACCCGCAGCCCATTCCCTAAAATCAATTAGCGGAACCTTGGGGGCTTTAACGTTATTTAAACTCTGCGAAAAATTAGAACTGAAAGCCCGTCAAACCCTAGAAAAAGGTGTTCCTTTATCAGAAGATATTACCACACTTTTTGATAAAATAACGGCAGAGTTGGGATGGGTAAAAGCAGCATTACAACTCGAAGTAAAACGTTCCCCGTAGGGGCGCAAGGCTTGCGCCCATCAAACGCCCATCAAACGCCCATCAAACACCCATCAAACACCGACTACTTAAAGATTAAGATAAACCCGCCCCGCCCCATAACACAGATTAATCAACCGGATATAATATCATGTCCGACTAATTAATAATCTTAAACGTAGGGGCGGGTTCTGCATTGATGTTGATGACTACTCCGAGATTGAGATAAACCCGCCCCGCCCCATAACACAGATTAATCAACCAGATATAATATAATATGACATCGAAAAAATAATG
Organism: Lyngbya sp.; assembly: GCA_035285085.1. Lineage (GTDB taxonomy): Bacteria > Cyanobacteriota > Cyanobacteriia > Cyanobacteriales > Microcoleaceae > Capilliphycus. Next base: position 41,922 of record JAYKHV010000184.1, read on the forward strand.
CGAAACCTCAGACGGGGCGGGTTTATATAAGTGGTTGGTGGGAAATCTAAATTTGTTCTGAACCCGCCCCTACAGAATTCTACTAGAAAAACCCGGTAACTAACCGCGAAACCTCAGACGGGGCGGGTTTATATAAGTGGTTGGTGGGAAATCTAAATTTGTTCTGAACCCGCCCCTACAGGACTTACTAGGGTTTTTAAATCTCTCACGGGTTAACTTCTCGAACAATGGCTTCTATTTCCTGTCGAACTTGTTCCAGTCGTTGACGCTGTTGTTCTATCCAAGCTTGATCTTGTTGGCGCTGTTCAAGAGATTTGTGATAATCTTTTTCTTGCTGTTCTAGTAGATTTTCGCAGAGTGAAATCCCCTCGTTAATTAAATCACTCGCCAATTAAACTCGGGTATTATACATGGCTTCAATCTGCTCACAAATATTGTCGAAAAGTTCTTGTTGAGATTCATAAAAGTTTTTCAAACCTGCCTCACAAACTTCTTTCTTAACTTTAGCACTAATGCTCTCCTTATTCTTGCCAAATAATGCAGAACTGACTACTCCAGTGACCGCTCCACCTACACCACCTATCAATAATGGAATCAACCCTATTCCTGTAAATGCTAACGCTGCGCCTATTGCTAATCCACCTGCGGTTCCCAGACCAGCAAATACATGAAAATCTTCTTCTTCATTCTTCTGAGACTTAAGTGTAGGATTAATCCCTAATTCTCGACAAGCATTCACATTTCCAATTAGAGTAGAGGTAAATTGATTGCCGATATATGTATCGAGTTTGCTATCTAATCGGGTTAAATCATTTTTGATTTCTTCAAGTTCATATTGAATGAATTCATTCATATTTTTAAGCCTGTCAAGCAACAGGTCATCTTTTAATGTTGATTCCCACTCTTTAATTTCTTTTAAAAGAGAAGCCATAAATTGATCTCCATAGTCTTTAATTAACTTTTTTTTATCTTTGAATGGAGAATAGGTTGAAGTCCATTGTTCGCTTGATTGAATAATGCGCTCATCCAATTGAGCAAGCCATTTATTCCAAGATTCAAGAACTTCATCAATCACATCTTCTACTTCTTGATCTGCAAAGATTTTAATTTTTACATCCCGTCCACTAGCTTCTCCAATTTTTTCAATAATTTCTGACTTTCCCGCCTCATTGAGTTGTAGTTTTCCTTCTAAAAGATTCTCGGCTTGATGCAAACCTTCTAACCCAGACTGAATTAATTGATTAACTTCTGTCGTTGCTTTCTTAACCTCGATAATTCCTCGTTCTTCAGTCAGAAACTGTTCTAGAGATTGGGTAAAATGAGAAAAACTTTGCAGATACTCATTCTCCGTTCCCGCTAAAATTGCATCGAGGGTTGCTTGTGCAGAAATAAAATGAATTCGGTTTTCTCCGCTAATGATGGGATTTTGCAACATCACCAAATTTTCAATCCGTTTTTGTACCTGCTGACGACTGTTTTCGCTGCGAAGTAAATCCCAGAAATTCACCAACATAAATAAATTATTGGCGGGTTCCTGTTCATTGCCATTGAGTTGATTTTTCAGACTTTCAAGCAACTCTCGTTCTCCCTGTGTGAGAGGACGGGAAGCATTCGTTACAAAAATCACAACATCCGTATCTTGTAGCAGTTTTTCAGTGATTTCGGTTCGTTCTGGATGTTCGTTCAACCCCGGAGAATCAACAATTTCAACCCCATACCGACACAACTCTAAGTTGGGATGCTCAAAAATAATTTCGCTAATTTGAATAACTTCAGAATTCGCCAATCCTTCGGTTATATCTCCCAATGCGGCTTCTTCAGAAATCGCCGCTTTTTCTTGATACTGTTCTAACGGGATTTCTTCTTGTCGTTTATCTTTGTAACAACAAATCACCCGTTTTTGTTCTCCATATCTCAAAACCGTTACCGTTCCGCTACAGGGAATATCTCGAACGGGTTGGATTTCTTCACCCAGTAAAGCATTTAAAATCGTTGACTTTCCTTGACTAAATTCACCCACAACCGCAACTCGAAAACGCTGAGACTGTAGCTTTTGAGAAACTTTGCTAATTTTATCTATTAAAGGCGCACGAAGAAACCCTCTCTCCGTACAATCCTGTACAATTTGATAAATATCAACGCATTTTCGATCAAGCTGGCGTTTGTATTCTTGAAACGCTTGTAACGCCTCATAGGAAATGGTGCGATGCTGTTGGCTTTTTTTCTTTTCGGAAACAACCGGAAGAACCGCCAACATTTGACTCGCCGCATTCACAAACACGCTATCTAAATCGTGAAACCAAACCGGATCGAGTAAAAATCTGACTTTTTCTAAATATTTCTTATCTACAGAAGCGGGATTACTAAACGCCGATTCTAATACCTGTAAATATTGCGGTTCAAGTCCCAAGCGGTTCGCCACAATTTCTAAATATTTTTTCTCTCGTTCATCCATATCTCCATCTGCTGCTGACACTTCATAACCAAAACCAATCAGTAACAGTTTTTCCGATTCCGAAAAAGATGCGGTCAGCAACAGCAAATCATTAATATTCTGATATGTTTTTTGGAGACGAACTCCCTGTTTCATTAATTTTACTAACTCGCGAACATTTCCGGTTTCTGGAATAAAGCGACGGAGAGTAATTATAAGCCGTTGTGTTTCCTCTTGATCAACTTGATTATCAGCAGCTATCACACCCAACAATACACAGACTAAAGCGGCGAGAAACACAACGGGAGGGCTGAGATCTTCTTCTTCAAGTTCGTGTCCGGTGATGCGAGATAGTAAATCTACGGTGTCGGTGTTAATTAATGATAAATCCATGAGTCGTCAATCTCCTATATTTTAGTGATTGATAGGTTTTTATTGAAAACTTCCGTAAAAATACGGAGATGAAAATTCTCTCGCGAAAACTAACTAACCAATCAATTTTTCTTGATTCAATCCAATTCGAGTTGGAGTAGAATGAGAGTAATGCTTCTACACGAAGATAGTATATCATTCGGCTAGAAAGCAGGGTCATTCTCCAATACAAAAGTTAACAATGATAGAATATATCTTTAGTCCCGCAACTCAAGCACTGTTAGCCGCAGGTAAACTGGTTCAAGTC
>JAYKHV010000185.1:0-18564 GCA_035285085.1 Lyngbya sp.
TAGGCGATCATCAGCGGGCGCAAGGATTGAAAACCGCCCCGATCAAATTCGCTCAAATTGACTTTGGCGACAAAGAATTTTAAATTTTGGCGAATGTAAGGCTGCAAAAGTTGGCCCGCCCCCTCGGGGATTTTATAACCGTTTTGAACCAGCCAAGTTTCCAATCCGTCCGATTCTTTTGCGCTCAAAATAATAATATCATATTCGCCGACGGTAAAGCGAGATTCAACCGTTACGCCCAAGGTTTTATCGCTTCGGGCTTCGGCTTCGGGTGCCGATTGTAGAAAGACATCTCCGCCTCCTCTGGTTCCTCCTCTGGGAGAAAATATACAAGGATTATCATCAAAATATTCGACGAGTCGAGGCGCACTAAACCCATCAATTCGTTCAATAATTTTCGGTTCAGCAACTCGCACTTGATCTTCACTTAAAACAACAGGAACCGGAACCACTAAAGCAAAATCTTTGACTTCTCCTTTGTAGTCATTCGCCATCGTTAAAACGGTGCGATATCCGTCTCTAGCAATAATCACTTGGGAAGCTTGGTTGTATAAACGGCTATCGGCTTTGGCGACATAAAATCCACAAAATGCCCAAGCCGAGGGAGAAAATACAGCAAAAACGGCTACAATTAACAGAAATAAAGTTAAAAGTTTAGGAATTTTTTTCATAATCAAAAAGTCAAAAGGAAGATTGAGAACTTGAAGTTAGATAGAAACCCGAGTTGAGCGAGAATTCAGCCAAATAAACCGAGGGGCTGACCAAATTTCATCGAAAACAAGCGTGAGGGGAGAGAGGAGAAATAACGCCCAAAAGAGGGCGGTTGACAAAAAGAATAAATGCTGTAAAATAAAGGTGATAATGGCAAGAGTTATCGCCCAAAAAATCCGGCCGGTAGAAGCATTGGGAATTGAGCGAGGATCGGTTAACATAAACAGGGCAAATAAAAGCAAACTCCCGCTCATTAATTGATGAGTATAGACATCAAAACTCCATCCTAAATACACATAACGAAGGGCTTCTAGTCCGGCGTAGGTGGCTAAAAAGGTGGCGGAAGTTTCCCAACGTCCGACTTTTTTTAAGATGAGTCCACCCAGTCCTAAGAATAATAGAAAATACCAGCTTTCGGTTCCCCATTGTCCCGGTGAAACCCAAGCATCGGAGGTGAGGGTTAAAGCGGTGATAATTCCAAAGTTAGCGGGGTTGAAGAAATGTTTCCCTTGATGATGAAAAATGAACTTACTGGCGATCGCAAAAACGCCGGCGAGTACCATTGTTGTGACGCTATTGGATCGCAGTAATAAGCACAATCCCAAAGCGGTAATTAAAGCGCTTTTCCATGAAGATAGACTGGGTTGATTAAAATCCCCAAATGAAATCGATTGAGAATTTAATTGTTGTAACCCAATCATCAAGCCTTGAGTTAACAAACAAGTACAAATAACCGCTATCATTAACTCAGGTTTAATCGTCCAGTCTCGGGTAAAGACACCCAAACCTAAAAAGACGGAAAGAAACAAAATTTGAGCATTACGAGCATCTTTAAACATTGTCGCTCCTGCGGTGTGCTGTCTGCTAATCTTTGACTGTTGTCAGGCTTTTAATTGTTCCTGAACTTTTCAGAAGTTGCTGACATTACATCAATAATAAATCGATAAAGTCATCCAGACGATTTTGATATTTTTCCGTTTGTTCCTGACCCAATTTAACAATCCCCCGCAGATTGACTTCGGTCGTATTATCAATGGGAAATAGCTGTTGATTTTTCAAAATCGGACTGATCCGCAAATATTGATCGTGCTTTTCTATGGCATCAAAAATTTGCTTCATCTGATAATCTACGGTTTCTGATACGCTGGTCATAATGATATCAAACAACGGAATTAACCATTCAATTTGCCCCCAATTTTTAGCTCTATTGTAGGGATAGTTTCGTTTAACATCGCCAGTTCCTAAGGAAAGAATAATCATTTCTTTGGCAGTTGGACCGGTTTCATAACGTTCATCTAAATTAAAGTAGCGATTGAAGACATGACGGACTTCTGCATAGGCACAAAGAGCGGGATTATTTGCAAAAACGCCCCCATCTACGAAACTATAAATTTCATTTTTGAGGGATTTTATTTGAGCAACTTCAAAGAAAGTTGGCGCCGCCGTTGTCGAACGAATGACTTCTCGAACCAAGAAATCACATTGAGAATTAACCACAGCATCATGTTGGGTAAAGAAATGAGTTTGGCGGCGTTCAATGTCATAAGCCGTAATCAAACAGGGTTTTAAAAGTTGGCTCAATCTTAAATCCCCAAAGAAAGTTTTTAGGAGTATTTCAAAACTGTGGTGGGAATACTTTTCATTTAAAAATCCTCCAAAATTAAGCAAAGTGTGTAAAAAAGTTTTGGCAAAAATTTGATCGGACTTTTCATAATAAAACTGAAAAACTTCTTCCGCTGAGAATAAGGGTTTATTGGGTGAGTTTGGGTCGGGACATAAATACAAACTGGTTAAAATCCCCCCGGCACTTGTCCCGGCAATCAAATCAAAATATTCGGCAAGTCTCGCCTGAGGATTTCCGGTTTTTTCCTGTAACTTTCGTTCAACATAAATTAAAATCTTAGCCGGAATTAACCCCCGAACTCCGCCACCATCTAGAGATAAAATTCGAGTAAATCTAGCCATAGAGTTTCAGCCTCCACTCGGATAAAAGAACAAAAAATTAGCGACTCCAACGTTGAGCCAAATCATCACGAACGTCAAAAAAATCATTCCAAAATAGATAAGGTTTTTGCTGTTCATCCAGGTATTGAGCCAGGCGATCGCGAGCAAAAACAAGCGGCGCACTCAAAGCCATATTTAAGTCTGTTACCGAATCTCCAATGGCAATTTTTTCATCACTTTCATACAAGTCCATCACGTTAACTTTTGCCACTAATTCGGTGCCGCCTTCAAACTCAGAATGTACGCGCCAATACTCACCTTGAGTATCAATATCAACCGCATAAATCGCCGCGACACGATTAACTAAGTCTCCTAATACGGTTTCAACCATAATCCGAATTCCCCCGGAAACCACAACAAAAGGAACCCCTTGAGTATCGAGAAAATCAATCAATTCCACCAATCCCGGGCGCATCTGCTTGGGACGAGAAAATTCAATCACTTCCCGATATCGTACCGAAGGAATCGACTCTAGCATCTGTCGCACCCCTTGACGTAAGGTTAACTCCCGATTGTACAATTTTGGCATAATTTCCGCCGATATTTGCGGGGTAAACTGTTTAAGCATCGCTACAAACGTTTCTTCTGCGGTAATGGTGCCGTCAAAATCACAGAAAACAATAGGCTTCATAATGGTTTGATCTATACTGCTATTGAACCGATCATATTCACTCGAGTGTTTACGCAAAAAATCCCTCCTGTAATTGCTTCTATTTTGCTGTTTCTCGTTTTATCATGGTTGGGTTACGAATTCTTCAAGAAATTTTTGAGGGATAACACCCACCATCGCATTAGTGTGGGCGAAAAAATTTTGAGTCCACAAACTAACCCGAGTAAACAAGCGGGAGTTCAAGCGTTTTCTCAAGGCGACTTCGCCACCGCAATTGTCCACTTTCAAACCTCTCTCCAGAGTCAACCCAATGATCCCGAAACTCGAATTTATTGGCATAATGCGAAAGCAGCTACAAAAACCCCTCTAAAAATTGCGGTGAGTGTTCCCATCGGGGAAAATCTCAATGTCGCCCAAGAAATGTTACGGGGTGTCGCTCAAGCCCAAGAAAAAGTTAACACAAAAGGGGGGATTAATGGGGCTTTATTACAAGTAGCGATCGCCAACGATAATAATAATCCAAAATGGGCTGAAAAAATCGCCAAAACTTTTGTAAAAGATGGGAGTATTTTAGCTGTTGTTGGACATAATAGCAGCGATGCGTCTTTGGCGGCGAGTTCGGTGTATCAACCGCAAGGATTGGTGATGATTTCACCCACCAGTGACGCCAAGGAGTTATCGAGTGTGGGTAATTTTATTTTTCGCACCATTCCGGGTTTATGGTTTCAATCTGACTTGTTAAGACGTTATGCGTTAAAAGTTGCTAATCTGCAAAAAATTGTGATTTGTGTTGACTCGAAAGCGGCTTATAGTTTATCTTTGCAACAAGAATTTACCCTCGCTTTTTCTACCACTGGCGGGAGAATTTTAGCGATTGATTGTGATTTTTCAGATCCCAATTTTAACCCGGAAATTATTGTCTCGGAATCGGGGAAAATGGGAGCGCAAGCGTTGTTATTAATTCCCTTCGTAGATCGCTTAAGTCTGGCGATGGATCTGGCGAGGGCGAATCGGGGAAAATTGGCTTTATTAGGAAGTTCTACTCTTTATACTTTTCAGACTTTAGAACAGGGAAAAGAAGCGGTTCAGGGGATGGTTTTGGCGGTGGCTTGGCATCCTAATTCTAACATCAAAACTGAGTTTGTCAATCAAGCTTTAGAACTCTGGGGGGGACCAGTGAATTGGCGAACTGCGATGGCTTATGATGCGACGTTAGCGATCGCAGAAGGCTTAAAAGAGTCTACTACAAGAGCGGGATTACAAGCGGTTTTATCGAGTTGGGGATTTTCTGTAGAAGGCGCTTCTGGAGAGGTGCAGTTTTTACCGTCAGGCGATCGCAATGGGAGTTCTATTTTAATTCAAATTCAACCGGTTAATTCTTCAACATCGGGGACGGGTTATGATTTTGTTCCGATTTTTCCCAATCTGTAGAATCAAAAAATTTAACTTTTATTCTCTTGTAACTGCCGTTTGATCGTTTGACAATGGGCTTAGTAAACTATATTTTTAACCCGAATTATATCACAACATTTCTGATTTGCTGAAGCCCAAACAGAAGGGTGCAAGCCTTGCACCGCTACAGTTGACTAACGGTTTGTGATGTCTCCGTTGTCATTTACCAATCCTCTCATTTATAATCCCAATTCTTCCAGTTTTTTCAAAGGGATTAACCACAGCTTTTTTGAGTTGAGTAAGTACCCCCTTAATAGCCAAATAAAGTTCAAGAAAATAATTGCATTCTTGCTAACTGATTTTTGGTATTTCTGGCTATGTCTATGAAGGGACGAAGAACCGGAAAATCGTCAAATTTGTTCGGGGTAATATCGCTGCGGGAACTTCGTTGTCCTCCTAAACTGGGAGAAGCAACCCAGGTGGGAATCGTTGGATTTTTTCGTCGGAAGGTGGAAAATGCCCCATCTACGTGCATTGGGCCACCTTCAAGATGTCCGCCCGGTCGTTGTAATAATGTTTCTAAAAACTGAATCAAAGACTCAAAGATGTGTCCATTTACCGCATAAAAATGAGCGGTTACAACTGAACTAATATGAGGAACCAATTTCACCTCATCACTGGAATTCAAATTTAATTTATGACCGAAATAAACAAATCCCCAATTTTTTTGAGACAACTGATTAATGAGTGTTTCCTGGTGAGTGTTAAACTGGGGTGAAAGGGTCAGGTCATCTTCCATAACTAACAGATTTTTAACACCCTCCAGTTTGGCTTTTTTAAGAATAGATAAATGACTTAAAAAACAGCCTCTTGCACCAATACTCGGAAATTCTCCGGCATCATCTGGACGAATTGCGGGAAAAATTTCGACTTGATTAGGAGTTAGAGGAATCTCCGCTTTTTCTAACTCTTGAGTAATCAACTGGCGTCGATCTGTTCTCTCTGGTAGATTGATCACATAAGCCCGTTCAAAATAGTCGATGAGTTTCATAAGCTACACCCTGTATCAACAGAAAATAGCTGACGGGGTAACAACCCAGCCACAAGCCATTCTTAGGATAGATCTTAACGAGAACAGCCGATCTTAAACCTCACTCTAAAGGGCAATAAACTGAGCTAGATGCGTATTAATATAGATGGTAATTCTACAACTTTAGGCTGAGATAGAGGTAAAGTCTCTCGACAGCAACCCTTCTCAAAACCCACACAAGATTTACCAATCCTCTCGTTTATAATCCCTATTCCAATCATTTTCAAAGGGATTAACAGCCCGTTTTTGGATGTTAACGGGGGGTTTAAATTCCGGTTGCGGTTCTTCGTCATAATCTTCTTCTTCTTCCTCATCTTCGGATTGATTCAAGTTCAACGGTTCGATCACTCTCGCAATGGCATCTTGAATAAAACTTTTCACAAATTCATCCTTTCGAGTGAGTTTAAACTGTCGCTGTACCACTTCCGCCATTCCCCCATCTCCCCAATCTTGATCTTGACGAAAATATTCAATAAAACTTCTTCCCGCAATGCGCGTTAAATAAGCCGCAGTTACCGCTTGAATACCCTTTCCGATTACTATCGTTCCAAAATGAAATTGTAGGGCAGTTGCCACCAATTGAGTCGCCCCTTGAACCACTCCCAAACTCGCCAACGTTTTCGCCAAAGATAACGCCAATTCCCGCCCCCTTTCTAAATTTAATTCGCAACCATAAATCTTCCCAATTTCAACGACCATTTGAGCATTAACCGCAGCAGTTGCTAACAAATCAACCACAGGTAAAGGCGTTACCGCAATTACTCCGGCGCCTATCCATTGAAACCGTTCGACCACTTTATTTGCTTGGCGGCGGCGTTGAGTATCCAACAAACTTCGCGCTTCTTCACCCAAACGTTGGGATTGAAGTAAAATATTATCGGCAATTAAATCTTCCCCTTCTTCGCGCAAAATCTTCGCCATCCGACGAATTAACGGCATGATATCCGGTTCGGGTTGAAAGCGTTCTCCCGTATCCAAAAGAACGCCTTGGGGATTGGCAGCAACAGCAACAATATCTTCCGGCGAAATAAACGCCTGTACCCGTTCTTTTAGACGAGAAAGAATAATATTTTGATCGTCTTCGGTATACAAATCAGTTTTATTAAAAATTAACAGCGATCGCTTGCCAATTTCTGCTAAACTATAAAGAGGTTGGTATTCCGATTGTCGCAAATCGTTATCGACCACAAACAACAATAAATCCGCTTCGGTTGCCAAACTTCGCGCCAATTTTCCCCGCTCAGAACCCGCCATTCCCGCTTCTAAAATTCCCGGCGTATCGGTAATCAAAATCTCCCGTTCTAACCCCTGCAATTGCAAGCGATAAGTTTCGCCAACTTCCGTCGTTCCCATCGGCGCATTTACCTTTCCAACCATCCGCCCCATCAACGCATTAACCACAGAAGTTTTTCCAGCAGAACCCGTCCCAAAAATCACAACTTTAATATTACCCCGAGATAGAAATTCTTCGATTTCTTCAGAACGATTAATAATCGCTTGACGGGCGACTTCATCTTGAATTTGATGAACTTGTTGGCGAACACTTTTTAAAGATTCTTCCGCCGCTTCGGTTTTATCAACCGGAACCCGCAACTTTGAGGCGCGTTTTTTGCGAGATTTTCGATTTTTTTTGAATAATCCGGTATAATAAAAGAAGGCAAAAATTAACAGCCCCAACATCACAATAATCAGCAGCAAAAGTAAATTTGCCAAGATGGGGTGAGCGGACCAGGCGATTTGACTGTATAATCCAGAAATGGACGTGATTAGCCAAATCATCAACCCCAAAATCAGACAGAAGCCGAAAATCAGAAGCAAAAAGCGAGATACAGGCATAACAGAAGGCGCGAAAACCGCAGCAAGTTAACTCAAATTATTTCCTATATTAGCGAGGTTTGAATCCAACTTGGGAAATAGATGAGGTATCAGGCCGAATCAATGGCAAAATAGTGAAGTTGTCTGCGAGTTTGGAGATTGCATCATGGCACGTTTGGCGCTGTTGAGTACATCCGATAAAACGGGATTGATTGAATTTGCCCAAATATTAGTTAAAGAATTTGAATTTGATTTAATCAGTAGCGGGGGGACGGCGAAAGCGTTGCAAGAAGCGGGTTTACCTGTTACCAAAGTCTCGGATTATACGGGATTTCCCGAAATTTTGGGCGGACGGGTTAAAACCTTACATCCCCGCATTCACGGGGGAATTTTAGCCCGTCGGGATATTCCCGAAGATTTACAACAGTTAGAAACCCACGAAATTCGACCCATTGATTTAGTTGTTGTGAATCTTTATCCCTTTGAACAAACCGTCGCAAAAGAAGGCGTAACCTTAGCAGAAGCGATTGAAAATATTGATATTGGCGGGCCGACTTTGTTGAGGGCATCGGCAAAAAATTACGCCCATTTAACGGTATTATGTAATCCCGAACAATATCCCCAATATTTAGAACAATTCCGTCAAAATCAAGGCGATATTTCTTTAGAATTTCGTCAAAATTGTGCGTTAAAAGCCTTTCGTCATACCGCCACTTACGACCAGGCAATTTCCGCCTATTTACAACAACAAGAAACCCCGAAAGATACGCCCCTTCCCGCACTTTATACCCTCAGCGGTACCGAATTACAAAGCCTGCGTTACGGTGAAAATCCCCATCAACCCGCAACCTGGTATCAAACCGGAACTGTTGCGACGGGATGGGCGGCTGGAAAAATCCTGCAAGGTAAACCGTTAAGTTACAATAATTTGGTTGATTTAGAAGCAGCTAGGCGGATTATTTCCGAGTTTCCAGACGAACCCGCAGCAGCCGTTTTAAAACATACAAACCCCTGCGGTGTGGCGATGGGAAATAGTCTATCCGAAGCCTATAAAAAGGCCTTTGCAGCCGATTCTGTGTCCGCTTTTGGGGGAATTGTAGCGTTAAATCGTCCTATTGATGCCGATACCGCCACCGCATTAACAACAACCTTTTTAGAATGTATTGTCGCCCCCGGTTGTACGCCCGAAGCCGAAGAAATTCTTCAGAAAAAATCCAAACTGAGAGTGTTAATTTTACCCGATTTAATGCAGGGGCCATCGGAAACCGTTAAAGTGATTGCGGGGGGATTTTTGGTGCAAACTTCCGACGATGCGGTGGAAAATCCCCAAGACTGGAAAGTGGTAACAGAAAAACAGCCCACCCCCGAACAATTGGCAGAATTGTTGTTAGCGTGGAAAGTCGTTAAACACGTTAAATCTAACGCGATTGTTGTTACAAAAAACCGGACAACGTTGGGCGTTGGTGCCGGACAAATGAACCGGGTTGGTTCGGTGAAAATTGCCCTTGAACAAGCCGGAGAAAAAGCACAGGGGGGATATTTAGCCAGTGATGGATTTTTCCCCTTTGATGACTCAGTGAGAACCGCAGCAGACGCCGGAATTACCGCTATTGTTCAACCGGGGGGAAGTGTGAGAGATGAAGATTCTATTAAAGCCGCCAATGAGTTAGGCGTGATTATGGTATTAACCGGAATGCGTCACTTTTTACATTAAATTGTGGGATGGGCAATGCCCATCTTACACCCACCTATTTAATCGGTAATTGGGACAAGATTCAATTTGTTAAGTCTGTATGCAAAATGATCGGCGGTTATCAACCCGTGTTTATTACCGTACAAAAAATCCTGTATCAGCTTTATTTCAGCTTTCCAGGCCGAGGATGAAAAAGCAGCAGAGTAATACTTTAAACATTCTTGGAGGTGGGACAGAAACGTCTTATGCAGCCTTTGGGTATAGTGATGTAGATATTGATTGTTAAGTAAACTTTGAGATGTGATACCATTGATAACGCTAGTGGCAAGAATTGCCCCTCGGATGGCATATCCAGTTCCGTCTCCACTGATCGGATCGAAAGAAATCGCCGCATCACCAACTGCAATCCATTTGGGTTCGCATAGAGAGGTCAAAATTTGCGGGAACGCTTGAAATACTGTGATAGAACCCAAAAAGCTATCCACTAAGCTTTTGATCGAGTGGCTTTTTTCCAGTAAATCTATCAACATTTGGGAAGGTTCTTCTCTGACGATGGGAACCATACATTGTAGCAGCGCTCGATGTTCACCCAAAGGAGCCAAAAATATCCAGCCGTCTGCAACAGTTTCCATCCAACAAGCATTTTGTTCGCTTGTTTGTGTCAGCGTCACTTCACTGCTGAGAATGCATCTACACCCAAATCTGTGACGCTTACCCTTTCCTAAATTTTCGGCGATCGCAGATTTTCGACCACCAGCATCAATCACCCAATCATACCCTTCAAATGTAGTAGGTTTATCTATCAATGGTGATTCATTTAGATAAACTTGCTGGTTGTATGCTTGAAGCAAACGCTCTTCTAGAAGTTTTACTAAGCAATTACCATTGATAACCATACTCAATTGCGGGATATTGAGTACACTTGCTTCCATTCCCCAACGAACCCGACGCTGATTGAGAACATAAAAGTTTTGCCAGAACTTGTCTTCTAGCTGCCAAATATCTTGCAATAGATAGCAAGTTATGTCGTTGAGAACTACAGTGGGAGAAATAGGCGAACCGCTGCTGCTGCTGCTGATTTTGCAAATCTCTATTTCCCACCCCTGTTGTGCTAGTAGGCGAGCGCAGGTTAAACCTGCGACACCACGACCAATTACTAATGCTTTTGGCATTACTCACCTAAATCTTCGGTAATTAAATTGTGCATCACGGCAAACAACTCATCGTTGATTTGCAGTTGACGTTCAGCCATAGCCTTTTCCGTATTATTACCCACATCCCTCATGCTAGAGATGGCATCGCGCATTCCGGATGAAAGAGTATTTACATGAGCGTGAGCAAGTGGGGCGGTAAAAGGTAACCTTGGTGGTGCAGGAGGTAGCTTAAATTGTGCTTGTACTCCTTGACTCGCTAAGTAGTGATTGGCTTCGTGAAGGTTGAACATTGCACGGCGAGATTGTTCCAGTACAAGTCCACCAGCGCGATCACCTAAAGAGAAGCTAATTTCTAACGACCCCAGAAGTACAGCATAGTTTTGGTCGCTCAGTTGTTGTAAAGAAGCCAACTGCGACCCGGGCTGAGGATTTTCCAAGGGTCGAAGATAAATCTCCGGAATCATATCTGACAGATGCTGCTGTACTGACTTGAAGCGCTGGTAATGGTCTCCTCCTTCGTCAATAATCAACTTAATTAGATAAAGCAGCCTCTCTCGTTCTGGAAATATATCTGGTTGTCGGTCAATACTGATCAGCAGTTGAACGTACATACCGTCCAGACCTTCGTTAACCGATTGGCTGGGCTTTTCTACATCAATAAACCATTGCAGTTGTTCTGGTGTCAGCGGCTTGAGTTGAAAGGGGCGATTAAAAATTCGTCCCAGAGACTCTGCTCTTCCCAATGACGGTGGTTGTCCTAGCAAGTCAAGGGCTTCGTTTACCCAGCGCAAATGACGCATTTCATCTACTGCAATCATAAATACTTCATTTGCAGCAGCAAAAATGTGTTTGGTCTGTTCGGAAGCACCAGTATCAGGTAAACGCATCGGTGCGTTCAGGGAATAGTGAGCGTAGAGATATTCAATACATAGTGCGTGTTCTACGGTCGCCAGATAATTTAATTCATCAATTACCTGCTGGCGGCTCATCAAATTGTTGACAAGTGGTGCGAAGATTTCACTTTCTTGGTCGTTAAGGACAACGGGTAGCTCGTTCCAAGCACCGTTAATTAATTCAGCGTAGTCTATTTCTTGGTTGCGTTGCCATTGTTCATTAACTTCTGACGGCTCAAACACCTTATTTCTGTCTTTACGCTGGAAATTCAAATAAGGTTGGTTTCCATCTGCGCTGCTCACAATATCAGGCTTACTTGCAGCCCAGTAAAAACATCCACAATCACGGAAGTCATACTGCCAAGGCGCACATAAACTGCGAGTCATGTCACCCGGTTCGTAGACATCTACATTAATTACCCCATCCTCATCTAAATATTGTTCGCGATCGCCAGAGAATACTGCTACAATTTTGCCGTCTTTACGCTTGACACCGTTGTTCCCAGAAGCTGAAAAGAGCGACAAGTTTGCAATTAGATTTAGGTTTGGGTCCCAAACTCCCAACTCTTGTAACAACTCTACCAATAATTCCAAGTCTACATCGGGTTGGGAACCAAGTACAATCCCTATTTTCCCTGGTAATAGGTCGTGAACGCGCCGCCAAACTTCCAATCCATCGAGCTTATCTAAAAAGAAAACTGGGGGTTGTTCGTTCTGCTCCGCAGTGGTTTTACCAATTAATATGCCCAGATACAGATGTGATTCTAAATCGGCCTGAGTTAATCCCGCTTCTGCTGGTACTCCGTCAGGTATTATTTCCCGCAGGATGGCTCCATCATCACGATGAAATTCAAAAATCAAACCGGGGAAGAAAGCCTTATCAAGATTGCGCTGATCGAACTCCAAGCCGGGGTAACAATTATCGACTCCGCTTTCTAGTCGCGTATTGGCTGGATTTCCTTGTACGATATAGTCAGCTTTGGCTGTCAAATTGCGTGGAAATATCTTCCATTGCATCGAATTTTCAGAATCACGGTTACTCATCGTTTTATTTAAGATAATGTTGTAGAGCTACTGATACTCTCCATTTGTGGTAATGTCACAAAATATTCTGGACATACTGTGGAGAGTTTTACATAAGCACGCAGGCAAAAGTCTAGCCAGCCACGGATGTAGTCACATCCAATCCTTCCTCGGCGGGATACTTCATGGTAGCAACCGCCACCACATAAATATCTAGCCCAGCATTTCTGACAAGGCTCCATTAAATCCACATGATTCCGTGCTAAATGAGCCGAACGCGCCTTAAAATCGGAACCCGTTTCCACACTCCCCATAGCAAACTGTGGGTCGTCAATTAGTCGATGACAAGCAAATAACTTACCCTCTGCATTGGCACTAAGATAGGCCGCACCTGCGCCACAGGGATAGGGACGATGGCTACCGCGATGGATTTCCTGAAGTGCCGTTTCTAAGTTACCAAAAGGATAAGACCTACCCGCAGCTATTTCTCCCAATGCCTTTTCTCCACAAGCAATCATGCGTTCGAGAAACACCGGAAAGTCTGTCTGCGAAAATGTCAGGTTAGGATCGGGAGATACAACAACAGATGCAAAACCGACTTCATCAAAGCCCAAGCCCAAGATATGGTCAAGAATGGGCAACAGTTCGCCTGTTTTTGGGGTAACGGTAACGCGAGCAGCAAGATGTTGGGGTCGTCCATAACGATTGAGCAAATTTAAACCCGCTAACATCTTTTGATAACTACTGCTACCATCATTCATTTTGCGAATTGCATCATGCTGCTGTTGGTTCCCATCAATGCTTACGGCAACGGTGAACGGAAACTCTGCAAACATTTGTGCATCTTCAGGTCGTAGCATTGTGGCATTAGTAGTCAAGGAAAAGCGAATCTTACGACCTGCTTTTTCAGCGACTTTGGCTGCATACTTAGTCGTTTCCTGTACTACAGCACGATTGAGTAAAGGTTCCCCTCCCATGTACCCTACCACTATTCCCACATTGGGGTCAGATTCAGCTATCAATCTGTCAACACTTGCCTTCGCAACCTCTAAACTCATCATCCGCGCATATCCGCCAAACTTGCCAGTATCGGCATAGCAGTAAGAACAGGACATATTGCAGGCTTGGGCAACATTCAAGGAAATCGAAGCCAGGGGTGGTGGTTTTAGGGGTTGAGTGCCGATATATCGGGGCTGTGAGTTTTGGGAAAATAAACCGAGAGCAGTCCACAGAGGGTTTTCATCCCAATTGTCTGTCAGTAATTTCTCGGATAAAGATTGATGAATACCGACAGTAGCTTCTTCTGGTAAATCGTAAATTCGGCTACCATCGACGACCAACAAATGAGAACCCTCTGTCGTTTGGAAAAAGTGTAACTCTGCATCTAGTTCGTCAAGATTGTAGGATTTCATGTTCCTGACTCCGCATCTTGACGCAGGCGGTTTGCCCATGCTTTTAATAATTGATACTGTCGCCGAGTAATATGCATCGGATAACGGTCAGAACCCCGCATTAATGCTGGCATTTTGCGGTCATAATACTTTTCTTCCGTCATTGGCTGACGAATCCATTTATCAATCAATTCCGGACGTTCCCGCAACATATCTTCAAAAACTTCTACAGAAATAAAACGGCGATGTCGCTGACGACCAAATTCTGTTAACGGTAATGGTCTTCCCAAAACCGGTTCCATTTCTGGAAAAGCCTTATTTGCTGCTGCTTCTGGCGGTAGGCTTTCCTCTCTAGCGATGTTGCGATTCTCACCACGAGCGCGATTGTTTTGGTAATCTAAATTCATCGCTTCCATGGTTTCCAAAACCCGTTCTAACAAGTCCCGTACTTCCGTTGCAGTCAGTTCTAAATCATCAACGTAGCCAGCTTCGAGAACATCATCACGCTTAACCCGATCGCTCAACCCATCCGCTAAGGATGTGACAGGACGGCGGTCAGGTGCGTAGTCTGGCGGTCCTACAACAATTCGTGCTTTGGCGGGGGAAACTCCTGGTAAAGAACAGGTAATCACTCCGTCACAAACATCATCAACCAGTCCCAAACTAACTCCTGTATCATCTTCTGTTGCGTACAGTCCACCCGGGTTTGTACGTGGATCGTCATTTGTAGCAACGAACTTGCACCAAGCCGCCTCAGGATTGAGAATTTGGTTTTCTGTTGGAAACTTCAAGTCTTTCCATGAAGAATCCTCTCCCAAGCGTTCGTTCAGATTTTCTATACGTTCTTTGAGGTTGGTTGGTCCGTATACCTTTCCTTTGGCTGGAGTGAAACGCAGGCGAATTTCCGGAAATTCATCTGTTGGGCGTGTTAACTGGATACGACCCAATGGAACCGGTTTATCCGGGGAAGCTAGAGGTTGTTCAGCATCTTGGGGAGAAACACCTTGGAGGAACTGACGTTGGGTTATATCCCCTGTAATTTCAACAGTTGCAGCAACGCGATCGCCTTCTTCCAATGTATAGTGATGGGGTTTGAGATTTGCTACTTCAACTTTCCACTGCAAGTCTTTTGTTGTTAGCCCAAATTTTGCTAATACCTGTGGCGTAATTGGTCCGGTCTTAACTCCTGTTTGTGTACTCCATTCTCCATGCAACTCAAAGAAGGGGCATACAGGTTTAAACCCTTGAGCGTCTTTGAAACTGATTTCCGATGGAATGCTGGATGTCACTGTTCCATCTATTGCCAGGTTCAAAGTTTCGGCCGGCTCAATTGTAGTTTTTCCTGTCCCACGCGGTAGCATATCGTTTGCACCCCAGTGGAAATTATCACAAGGCGTATCAGACGACCCCAGGCGAGCAAAGGCCATAGGGGGATACAACCACAATTTTTTAATCATGCCTAGTTGCCTTTGTTATTTGACTACAGTAGTCCCAATCAATCTTTTAAAATGCTGCCCTGACCATTTGCTATGTTGGGCATCATGCCTAATGAACAATGGCTAAAACACCCAATACCGCAGATGTGTACGATCGTTTATTTATTGCGGAAAACTCAAAAATATATGCACCCTACTCTTGTTATTTGTCATAACACATTAAAAAGAGTTAATTAAAAAAAATTCAGAATTTATTCAGATTTTACTGGGGACAACTTTGGACAAAAAGAGTAGTTTGCCGGAAGTAGGTCTTGGCAACTTTTAGTAGTCCTAACAAAAGGCGATACGGCTTTCAGCTTGAATGTACTTTTTTTATTGACTTATTTTTCAAGTTTTGGCCAAAACTCCAGTTACACTTTGCAAACCGAAGATGGGGAGATGGGGGAGGTGGGGAGATGGGGGAGGTGGAGAGAAAGATGCGATCGCATCGGTGCTTCCGTATTTGATATTAGTATTATTGCATTTTGGACGCAACGCTTGCGCCCCGACGTTAGAATTAATGGTTAGATTTTAAATTACCATTTCAAATTTAAGGATTCTGGATAAATAATCTCCGCCAAACGACTCCCATCATCTTGATGTTTTAAACCAATTTGAATAAAATCATCGGGTTGATAGGGTAAACGTTCCGCCCATTCTATCGCCGTAATTCCGGGGGAAACTTCGATTCCTTCCCAATACAATTCAATATTTAACTGTTCAACTTCCGAGGGTTCCAAACGATATAAATCCAGATGATAGAGGGGAATACGCCCAGAATGATATTCATTAATTAGGGTAAACGTGGGACTTTCAATATTTTCAGGAATTTCTAATCCGGCACCCAAACCTTGAACCAGCGTGGTTTTTCCGGCACCCAAATCGCCTTCAAGTAAGAGAATGCAACCCGGAAAAAGCAACTCTCCCAAACGCTTACCCAAATGATAAGTCGCTTGAGAATCAGCGAGAGAAACCGTTAGCTTGGCAGACATTTATTAACCGTAATTTGTTGTCAATCTTCAGTTTAAGCGTGAGAATACCAACGTAACAACACTTGGGCTAACCGTTCGGAATTATGACGAATATAACCCGTTGTTTCATCGACTTCGATCACGTTTGTTAATACAATTCTTCGCCCCAACTGTTTCACCACATCCCGATCTACAACCACAGGATAAGACCCTTCTTGAGCATATTTAATTAACGATTGCGCCAAGGGAACTTTACCCTGTACCAAAACCGCATCAAACAAACGACAACCGCAAGCATTATCAATCGCCAAAATATGATCCGCCACCGTATAACCATCCGTTTCTCCCGGTTGCGTCATGGCATTACAAACATAAATCCGAGGAACATTTGCAGAAGCGATCGCCTGGGCTATTTCAGGGACTAATAAATTGGGAATAATACTGGTATATAAACTCCCCGGACCGATAATAATTAAATCCGCTTCTAGAATCGCTTGAATGGCTTTTGGTAACGCGGGAGGATCGGAAGGAATACAGCCAATTTTAACAATTTTACCCTTAGCTTCGGTAATACTTGATTCCCCATAAATTCGCCGACCATCGGCCATTTTTGCCCACAAATGCACATCACTTAACGTTGCCGGTAACACTTGACCTCGAATGGCTAAAACCTTAGAACTTGCCGCAATTGCCCGTTCTAAATCCCCGGTAATATCGCTCATTGCGGTTAAAAATAAATTCCCAAAACTGTGACCGCTTAAGCCATCTCCCGCCTTAAAACGGTATTGAAACAGTTCCGTTAAAAGCTGTTCTTCATCAGCCAAAGCCGCCAAACAGTTGCGAATATCCCCAGGCGGTAAAACCCCAATTTCCCGGCGCAAACGCCCAGAAGACCCGCCATCATCGGCTACGGTAACAATGGCGGTAATATTGGCGCTGTATTGTTTTAAACCCCGCAACAGCGTTGATAAACCCGTTCCGCCCCCGACGGCGACAATTTTCGGGCCGCGATGTAAACGCCGATGGGCCAGCAACCGATCTACTAAATGATCGTCGCCTTCCGGCATCAACACCTGAGTAATAGAATTTAAAGTGCGAGTTTGACCCCAGAAAATTAATAGCAAACCAACAATAATAGCGATCGGCCCCGACACCGAGTTCGGAACAACGGTGGTAATAAATCCTAAAATATCTTTGAGGAGTTGCAGCAGGTAGAAAATGGGAGTCATTCCCGTCCACACCGCCAACCCCAAACTCGTCAGCAGTATTCCCCCCACACTGATGAGTAACCAACGTTTGACCAACAGTCCGGGCGCCAACCATTTAAACCACTGTCGCACCAGACGGGGAGAATGACTACTCGACCAACCGAGAATATGTCGAGATTTTGCTAACTTGCGTAGGTTTTTTTTCAATGAACCATTTGACATGGATGACAACCTCAAAGGTATCAACAGGGTTTGAACAACGCATTTTATCAAGATTACGGAAGGGTTGGGTTGTTCAGTCGTCTCGCGTTCCCTCCCGTGCGTGATGTTAGCACCCCCGATGTTGAGTTTATCTTCTCATACGACATAAAGAAACAAAGAACAGGTAAAAGGCAGTTTTCAGTTTTCAGTGACCAGTTATCAGTGAAGAGGGGGAGGTGGGGAGGTGGGGAGGTGGGGAGATGGGGAAGCAGGGGAGATGGGGAGATAGGGAGATAGGGAGATGGGGAGATGGGGAGGTGGGGAGGTGGGGAGATGGGGAGAAACTGTTCACTGAAAACTGTTCACTGAAAACTGGTCACTGGTCACTGGTCACTGTTAACTGATCACTGTTTACCGTAAACACTTTGTAAAATAGATTAGCGCATCATTTTTTTTTTCAGTTTGGCTTTAAAGTGTCCTCGCAGTAATACTTCTAGCAACTTCTGTTAATTGTCACGAGACACAGTTCACCAATCCGTTCACCAAAGACGGGTTTTGACCGCCTCTATGAAAACCTTCTTCTGAGGTGTCCTAGACCCAGAGGTTAACCTTTGATTTCACCATCAACATAGATAGGGTAAGTCTATCTACTCAATCAGCAAACTACTTCTTTTTTCTCAAATTTTTTATAAATTGGATAAAGTCTACATAGTCTTCACACTCTTTATTTAGAGGGAGTTTTAGTCTTCACACAAGTCTTCACACAGTCTCCAACTAAGTCTTCACACAGTCTTGGTTTAAGTCTTCATACCTGGGAAGGACGCGGGAGCATGATAGCCATGCCTTTGAAGGCATGGTAGAAAGGCGACACGGCAGATTTTAATCTGCTGTGTATATCCGCACTGTGTTAGGATATAGCTACTATGATTGTAC